>CALRWM010000033.1:0-69778 GCA_943371875.1 Prosthecobacter debontii
TCAGGAACAGGAACACTGTGTGGTGCTGCATCGCCACTAGGAATCTTGGCAACTGAGGCTCAGGTGCCGGTTGCCATGCTCCTTTTTCCGGTTGCCCATGGCACCCGCGAAAACTGCGCTGCATTGCCACCGCCTGCCTGCAGTTTACATTCGCCTGCGCTCTCCTGCACAGCCCTCAGTCCCTCGGTTGCCAGTTGCCCACCCTAGGTTCTGGGGGTGGAAACTGGCAACCAGCCGTGTTTCCTACCAGCGGAAACGATCGCGCAAGGTGGGCTCAGGCTGATGATGGGACAGACCCAGCAGGCAGCCGAGCGTGAGGCCGAGGGTGAAGGCTCCGAGGACGACGGGGATGGGATTTTCACGCACGTACTGCTTGGACTGCACCAAGGTGTCTTCCGCACGGACGGCGGCGGTGTGGTAGAGGTCTTCGGCGCGGACTGATGCGGTTTTGTAGAGGTCTTTGGCGGCCTGGGTCGCGTCCTTGGCGGCAGCCTGAGTGGCGGCGATGCCGCGTTGAGCAGCGTCCTTGGCGGCCTGCGTGGCGTGGTCGGCCAGATCTTTGGCGGCTTGGGGCAGTTGGTCGAAGGGAGGTGGGTTGTTCATGATGTTGTGTGGGTTGGTTTGGGGTGTGATGGTCCCAAGCTACGCAGTGGGGTGTGTCTGTGCCATGGGGTGAATGCCTCCCCTTGGCTGTCACCTGAAGGATCGTCTCCGGGCATGAAAAAGCCGTACCAATCGGCACCCCGAAGGGCCGATGGACGGCTGATTCATGCATGAGGCTGCGCTGAGACGCAGTCTGATGCGTTCCTCTTTTTGACCTTACTCCGTGGGACTGAGCGTCTCCGGGTAGGTCTGGCCTTTGCAGGTGAGAGCGGTGCCCACGAGGGTGGTAGGGAACCGCTGCGCGGGTCCGTGATTCCGGCTCTATGGCGGCGCAGGCATTCAAAAAGGTGCGCCGTCCCCCGGCGGTGAAAGGCAGCAAGGCTTAGGAGCTGGTTGCCAGTTCCCAACCCGCAGAACCTAGGGTGGGAAACTGGAAACCGAGGCTCGGAAGCCTGTGCAGGAGAGCGCAGGAGAATGTAAACTGCAGGCAGGCGGTGGCAATGCGGTGAAGTTTTCACGGTTGCCATGGGCAACCGAAATAAAAGGCGTGGCAACCGGCTTGGCAGTCAGGAGGAGGTGGGCGTTTCCACATGCTCACAGACGTGCGGGCTGCCCACGATTGGCGCAGCTCTTCATAGCAGGTTGGGTGTGTTTGGCGCGCTGTGCCTACCTGTGCTTCATCGCTCACTTCGCCAAACCACCCGACTCTTGGCGGTACCGAGTCACACGTTGGTAGACGCGCGGACTACCACCTCACCAAGGCGCAGTCTGATTCAGCTGCAACGGCGCGCTGCGGATGAGGAAGAAGCCTTGGAAGGGCTGCACAATGGCGGCAGGTGCAGGCGTGGTCTGCGGCATCCAGGCGGGCGGGGTGGTGGTGCCGTCGAGGTAGTAGCCGGTGTAGCTGCTGGCGTCCGGCGTGGTGTCGCCATCCCAGAGGCGGAAGCGGTCGGCGGCGTCCGGAGTGAGGCCGGAGGTGAGTCCGTTGACCGGGGCAGGGGTGACCACGGGCCAGCCGGGGGCGACGAGCTGGGTGCCGGCGACGAGCGGTGTGACGTAGTTCGTCAGGCGCACTTCGCCGGTGAACATGAGGGCATTGCCTGCACCGCGCACCTGCACCATGGCGGCCTCGTGCGCGGCGAATGGGCGGGCGTTCATGCTGAGCACGTCGCTGAGCCAGTAGCCGTTGCTGTTGGTGAGGGTGGTGTAGTTGCTGGCGGCAGGGTCGAAGAAGAGCACGCGGTCTTCGCTGCTGAAGGCGGTGGATGGGAGCAGTTCACCCAGGGTGTGATGCTGGCGGATGCTGATGCGCGCATTGGCGAGACCGTCATAAGACTGGCTGGTATTTTGCAGCACGACGGTGTTGCCGGAGCTGCTGGTGGCGTCGATGTCGAAGCGCTGTCCGGCCAGCGGGCCGTCTAGGACTTCGAGGTAGAACGAACCGGCTGGCAGGGTGATGATGGCCTGCAGCATGACTTCATTGGTGCTGACGGCTGCGACGCGGCCGGTGAAGAAAGCAGCATTGAGCAGCGGCATGCTGAAGGTGCGTGAGCCGGGGGCGAAGGACTGGCGGCTCCAGCCCTGGATGCCGGAGGTGACGGTGGCTTCGGCGACGCCGTCGCGGTTGGCATCGAGATCGACATGGAGGCGGATGTAGCCGGCGTCGAGGCCCTTGAAGACGAGGAGTTTTTCGAGGTTCGAATACGAGCGTGTGAGCGTGCCATCAGCGTTGATGGTGGTGGTGGCCGCCATGCTGAGCTTCTTCCATGCGGAGGCAGTTCCGGCCTTGCTGAGATCCGTCAGGGTTTCGAGGCTGATGATGAGGTCGTCATGCGTGGCAGTGGGCTGCGTCAGCAGGGCGATGAGCGTGCCGGTGGTGGCGTCATGCGTGAGGACAAAGCGGTTCGGCTGCAGCGGGTTGGCGGGATCGGTGCCCAGAGCGTATTCAAGCAGATTGGAAATGCCGTCTTCATCAGGGTCTGCGCTGGCGCCGCCGATGTCGCTGTTCTGGCTCCATGTGGCGAAGGTGCTGGCTCCGGGGAGGACGCTGGCGGTGAAGCCGCCGGTGATGATGTGGCGGCGGATGGCCGTGCTGGCGGCAAAGCCGGTGCCGGCAGGCGCGACGATGCCGAGATCGCGGGTGAGATCGACGCTGGCGTCGATGTCGTCATCTGTGCTGCCTTCAGCGCCGGACTCGGCGGTGCCTGCAGGGCAGAAGCCGGGGCGCAGAGTGAAGAGGCCGGTGCTGGCACCATTCACGGAGGGGTTGTTGTTGAAGATAAGATCCTGACCCACGTCGTCATCGCCCTCGATCACGGAGGACATCGGCAGGAGTCCTTCAAGAGGAGAGCCCGTGGTGAACTGTGACGCAGGAATGTGCAGGAAGTAGCTGCCAGGATTCAGGCCTTCGATGTAGTAGCGGCCTTTACAGCTGCAGCCCGAGCTTCCAACGCTCACCGGATCATCCACGCCGGGGGTCGCGCCCTGGGCGTAGAGCTCGACGTAGATGTTGCCGAGGCTTTCACCCTCGTTGCGGAAGCCGTCGCCATTGATGTCGAGGAAGATGAAATTGCCGACGGCAACGCTGGACCAGAGTCCGAAGTCCACGGTCAAATTGGTGTCAGCATCCGTGTCGCCATCGGTGATGGATTCCGCACCACCGGAGAGGCTGATGATGGGGCTGAAGAGAGGCGTGCCGGAGCCGCCGGGCTGCGCGCCGTCATTGTTGTTGTCGGTGTTGTTGTCCGCGATGGAGGCCGTGCCGCCGGTGAAGAGGTAATCCACAGGAGGCGTGACCTTGACGTAGAAATTGCCGGCGGGCAGGGAACTGAAGAGATACGCACCGCTGGAGGTGGTGGTGAAGTCACTGCCGACCTGCTCGTCCGCTGCAGTGCCGCTGCCACCGATGGCATTGTCATCTCCGGTGGAGAAGAGCTGGACGGTGGCTCCGGCCACGCCGGGCTCGCCGCTGTCCTTGAGGCCGTTGTTGTTGGAGTCTTCAAAGACCAGATTGCCGATGGAGAGCGTGCGCACCTGCAGCGTGATGTTGAAGGACTGCGCACAGGCATTGGCATCTGTCACACGAATGGTGACCGGGAAGGAGCCCTTGGCCGTGGCTGTGCCGCTGAGAATGCCCGAAGATCCGATGAGGACGCCGCCGGGCAGATCCCCGCTCTGCAGCGCATAGGTGTATGGTCCGGTGCCGCCGGATGCGGTGAGCGTCTGCGAGTAGGAGGCACCGAGATAGGCGACCGGCAGCGTGGCGGTGGTGGGGGAGAGATTCAGGGTCGGGCAGACAGGAGCGAGCGTGTAGGCGGCCGTGCCGGAGCAGCCGTCTGAAGCCGTCGCCTTGATGGTGAAGGTGGTGGAGGAAACGCTGGTGGTGGTGCCGCTGATCGTGCCGCTGCTGCTCAGCGTCATGCCAGAAGGCAGTGTGCCGCTGGCCAGGGTGAAGGTGTAGGGAGACAGGCCGCCCGCTGGGGTGATCGTCTGTGAGTAGGCAACGCCGATCACAGGTGTTGCCAGCGTGGCCGGTGACTGCGTGATGACCGGGCAGATCTTGAGCGCGACCACCGAGCTGCCCTGGCAGCCATTCGCATCCGTGGTTCGGATGGTGACATTGACGCCGGTGCCGTTGGAGGTGGTGGGCGTGCCGCTGATGATTCCGCTGCTGGCATTGAGCGTGAGGCCCGCTGGCAGTGTGCCGCTGGTGACCGTCCATGAGGCATAAGGTGCGATGCCGCCCGCAGGAGTGAGTGTCTGTGTGTAGGCGACTCCGACCGTGCCGGTGGTGAGCGTGGCTGGCCCCACGGTGATGGTAGGACATGCCGGAGTGATGGTATAGGCCGTGCTGCCGGTGCAGTTGTTTGAATCCGTGGCGCGCACGGTGAAGCTGGCCGCCGTGGTGCTGGTGGGGGTGCCGGAGATGACGCCTGAGGTGGTGTTCAAGCTGAGGCCCGTAGGCAGGGTGCCGCTGCTGATTGAGAAGGTCACGGTGCCAACGCCGCCCGTGGAGGTGATGGTCTGCGAGTAGGCGCTGTTGACCATGCCGTTTGGCAGCGTGGAGGGGCTGACCGTGATGGTCGGGCAGGCAGGGGTCAGAGCGTAGGTGCGCGTGCCGGTGCAACCATTGGCATCCGTGGCGGTGAAGGTGAAGTTGGTTGCAGCGGTGCTTGTAGGAGTGCCGGACAGCGTGCCTGCGGAGCTGAGTGTCAGACCCACCGGCAGAGCGCCGCTGGAAACCGTGTACACATACGGAGTCACGCCACCGGAAGCAGTGATGGTCTGCGAGTAGCTGCTGCCCGCGGTGCTGGCGGCGAGGGTGGTGGGGCTGATGGAGATGACTGGGCAGACTTTAATAGAGATCGTCGCGCTGACCTGGCAGCCGCGTGCATCGGTGCTGCGCACGGTCACGCTGGTGGCTGCGCCGGTGGAGGCCGTCGGTGTGCCGGAGATGACACCGGTGTTCACATTGAGCGTGAGACCCGCAGGCAGCGTGCCGCTTGTGACCGTCCATGCCGCATACGGCGCCGTGCCACCGCTGCCGGTGAGTGTTTGAGAATAGTTGGAGCCCACCGTGCCGGTGACCGCTGTCAGCGGCGCGATGGCCATCGCGGGGCAGACTGGCGTGATGGTGTAGCTCTGCGTGCCGGTGCAGCCGTTGGCGTCCGTGGCTTTGACCGTGAAGGTGGCGGGGTTCGGGCTGTCCGGCATGCCGCTCAGGATTCCGGCGGAGCTCAGCGTGGCCCAAGTAGGAAGCGTGCCGCTGGCGACCGTGAAGGTGTAGGAGCCGGCACCGCCCGTGGCGGTGAAGGTCTGTGAGTAGGCGGTGCTCACCGTCGGCGTCGCAGCCGTGGTGGGAGACAGCGTGATGACGGGGCAGACCTGCAGCGTGATCGCCTGCGTGCCCTGGCAGCCATTGGCATCCGTGGTGCGGATGGAAACACTCACGCCCGCTGCATTGGAGGTGGTGGGCGTTCCGCTGATGACACCGGTGCTGGCATTGAGCGTGAGTCCCGCAGGCAGCGTGCCGCTGGTGACCGTCCACGTGCTGTAAGGTGCGGTGCCGCCGGAAGCGGTGAGGGTCTGTGAGTAAACGCTGCCCACCGTGGCTTGTGCGGCTGTGGTCGGCGTGATGCTGATCGTCGGGCAGTTCGGTGCGAGCGTGTAGCTTGCCGTGCCGGCGCAGCCGTTCGCATCCGTGGCGCGCACACTGAAGGTGGCGGAGGTGCCGGTGGTGGGGGTGCCGGTGATCACCCCGGCGGTGCTCATGGAGGCCCAGGCTGGCAGGGATCCGCTGGCAATCGTGTAGGTATAAGAGGCTGTGCCGCCCGAGGCACTGATAGACTGCGAGTAAGAGACGCCAATGACCGGGTTGGTCAGTGTCGCGGGTGAAAGCGTAATGACCGGGCAGACCTGCAGCGGGATGGAGCGCGTGCCCTGGCAGCCATTGGCATCACTCACACGCACGCTGATGGTGGTGGCAGGGCTGGCGGAGGCCGTTGGCGTACCGCTGACGACACCGGTGCTGGCATTGAGAGTGAGTCCGCTAGGCAGCGTGCCTGCGGTGATCGTCCATGCGCTGTAAGGCGCGGTGCCGCCGGTGGCGGTCAGCGTCTGTGAGTAGGCCGTGCCCACGGTTCCCTGCGCCAGCGCCGCAGGCGTGATGGTCACGGTCGGGCAAACCGGAGTGACTGTGTAGCTCAGCGTGCCGGTGCAGCCGTTTGCGTCGGTGGCACGCACGGTGAAGGTGGCTGCGGTGGTGGTCGTTGGGGTGCCGCTCAGGATACCTGAAGGGCTCAGTGTGGCCCATGCCGGCAGCGATCCACTGGCCAGTGAGAAGGTGTAAGCCGCAGCGCCACCAGAACCAGCGAGAGTCTGTGAGTAGGCGGTTCCGACGACTGGTGCTGGGAGCGTCGCCGGTGTGAGAGTGATCACGGGGCAGATGATCAGATTGATGCTGCGTGTGCCCGTGCAGCCATTCGCATCCGTGGCGCGGAAGGTGAGGCTGACGCCACCGGCATTGCTGGTCGATGGCGTGCCGGAGATCACACCGGTGCCGGCATTGAGCGAAAGCCCGGAAGGCAATGTGCCGCTGCTCACCGCAAAGGTGTAGCCTGCCGTGCCACCGCTGGCGCTGAGCGTCTGTGAATACGACGTGCCGACGCTGCCGCTGGGCAGCGTGCTCGGATTGACCGTGATCGCTGGGCACACCGGCGTGACGGTGTAGTTGCGGGAGCCGGTGCAGGAGTAAGAATCCGTGGCGACGATGCTGAAGGTGGCCGCGCTGCTGCTGGTCGGAGTGCCGGAGATCACACCCTCGCTGCTCAAGGTGAGACCTGCAGGCAGAGTGCCGCTGCCGATGGCATAAGTGTAAGGGGCCAGACCACCCGAGGCAGTGACCGTCTGCGTGAATGCCGTGCCCACCGTCGGTGTGGTGAGTGTGGAGGGCGAAACCGCGATCGGCAGACAGGTGATGGTGACGAGGTAATCTTCCACCTCACCCATGCCGCTGGCACCGATGGAGGTCGGGTTCTGCGTGCTGGTGAGACGGAAGCGCGCGCCACGCTGGCCGGGAACCGCACCGACGGGCACGATGAAGTTCACCGTTTGCGTGAAACCGTTGGTGCCGGTGGCGATGCTCGTATTGGTGGCGATCTGCTCTCCGGAATCGGTGAAGGAACCGTTGTTGTTGAAGTCGATCCACGCATTGAGATAACCCGCCGCACCGCTGTTGTTCGTCACCACCACAGTGGCGCTGCCGGCGGTGCCGGGAGTCTGGCTCGGCACGGTCACGCCGTCTTCGTCATCGCTGCCGGTGGTGTCATCGCCCGTGGCGGTGGCATTGAGCGTAGAGACATATTCCGTGTCAGCCAGCGCACCCATGCGCAGATTGGAACTGGCAAGGCTTGAAGCATCCGCCACGCCGTTCCAGTCGCCGAAATCCGTCGTCGGCACGGCGATGGTGGTCACATAATCTTCGACTTCGCCGGTTCCAGCCGTGCCGGTGACGCCAGGGGATGAGACATTGGTCAGGCGCACGCGCACTCCCACGTTCGAACCCGTCACCGCGCCTGCCGGGACGGTGATGCTGAGGTTCTGCGTGCTGTTGCTGGCGCCGTTGGCGACGCTCACATTGGTGGCGATCTGCTCACCCGCATCGGTCAGCTCACCATTGTTGTTGTAATCGATCCACACGTTGAGGAAGGCGGCGGAGCCGGTGCTGTTCGTCACGATCACCGGAATGGTGGATGGAGCACCAGCGGTCAAGGTAGGCAGCGTCACGCCGTCTTCGTCATCGCTGCCAGTGCTGTCGTCACCCGTGGCGGAGACATTGCGTGTGGAGACGTATTCGGTGTCGATCAGCGCACCGAGGCGCAGGGAACTGTTGGCCGTGGAGGCTGCATCGCCGATGCCGCTCCAGTCCCCGTAGTCAAGCGGCGGGCTGATGATGGAAACGACGTAATCTTCCACTTCACCATTTCCGGCAGCGCCGCTGGAGCCGGGGGCGGAAACGGAGGTCAGGCGGAAGCGCGCACCCAGATTGGTGCCGGTCACCGCATTGGCCGGGACGCTGATGCTGAGGTTTTGCGTGCCGCTGGTGGTGCCGGTGGCGATGCTGACATTCGTGGCGATCTGCTCACCCGCATCGGTCAGAACACCGTTGTTGTTGAAGTCGATCCAGGCATTGAGGAAGGTGGCGGAGCCCGTGTTGTTCGTCACGATCACCGGAATGGTGGCCGGAGCGCCTGCGGTCAGGGACGGCATCGTCACGCCGTCTTCGTCATCCACGCCGGTGGTGTCGTCACCCGTGGCCGTGAGGTTGTTGGTCGGTGCGAATTCGGTATCTGTCAGAGCCCCCAGGCGCAGATTGGAGTTCATCGTGCTCGAGGCACTGGTGAAGGTGGTGAAGTCGCCAAAGTCCGTCGTCGGTGCGGCGATGTTGGTCACATAGTCTTCCACTTCGCCATTGCCGCCACCCGTGCCCGTGGAGCCCGGACTGCTGGCGGAGGTGAGGCGGAAGCGCACGCCCAGATTGGTGCCAGTCACAGCGGCCGCAGGAACGGAGATGCTTTGACTGATGATCGAGTTGTTCAGTCCGGTCGCGACGCTGACATTACTGGCGAACTGTTCGCCTGCATCGTCGAAGGAACCGTTGTTGTTGAAGTCAGCCCAGGCGTTCAGGAATGTCGTCGAGCCGCTGGTGTTGGTGACGGTGACAGGAATCGAGTACGTGCCGCCGGCGGTCATGGCAGGCAGCGCCACACCATCTTCATCGGCAAGGTTGGTGATGTCATCCCCGGTGGCGGTGGCGTTTTTCGTGGAGCTGAATTCCGTATCGATCAGCGCACCGAGACGCATGGAGGCGACCACCGTGTTGGAGGCATCCGCAATGCCGTTCCAGTCACCGTAATCCGAAGTGGGTCCGACGATATTGACGACGTAATCCTCCACCTCGCCGGTGCCTGCCGTGCCGGTCGGGCCGGGGGTGGAGACCGAGGTAAGCCGGACACGCACCCCCACAGGCGTGCCTGCCACCACATTGACGGGCACCGTGAAGTTGACTTTCCTGTTGGCGTTGGATGTGCCGGTGACGATGAGGGTGTTCGTGGCGATCTGCTCACCTGAATCGGTCAGCTCACCATTGTTGTTGTAGTCGATCCATGCGTTGAGGTAGGCCGATGAGCCGCTGCTGTTGGTCACCTTGGCGGTGATGCTGCCAGCCAGCCCGGCGGTGAGGGTGGGAATGGTCACGCCATCTTCGTCATCGCTGCCGGTGGTGTCGTCACCCGTGGCGGCGGCGTTGGTCGTGGCGTCGGGCTCTGCATCCACCAGCGTTCCCAGGCGCAGTTTGCTGTTGGCGGTGCTGGCCGCATGGTCGAAGCGGCTGAAGTCACTGAAGTCCAGCGTCGGTGCTGTGATATTGACGACGTAATCCTCCACTTCACCGATGGCGGCATTGGCTCCGGTGGGTCCGGGGGATGTGGGGGCGGAAAGGCGGAAGCGTGCACCCAGGTTCGTTCCAGTCACCGCACTGCTGGGGACGGTGAAGTTGATGTTGATTGTGCTGTCGTCGCTGCCGTCGGGCACATTGACATTCGTGGCGATCTGCTCCCCGGCGGCGAGGGTGCCGTCGTTGTTGAAGTCGATCCACACGTTGAGATAACCCATGGCGCCGCTGGAGTTGCTCGCCACCACCGGGATCGAGCGCGCCTGACCTGCGATCAAAGGAGGCAGCGTCACACCGTCCTCATCGTCACTGCCCGTGATGTCGTCACCCGTGGCGGTTGAGTTGCGGCTGGAGACGTATTCGGCGTCCACACTGGCGCCCATGCGCAGGCTTGGGCTCACACCTTGGGATGCCTCGGCGAAGCTGCTGAAGTCGCCAAAGTCCGTCGTCGGTGCGGTGATCGTGACCACATAGTCCTCGATTTCACCGGTGCCAACGCTGCCGGAGGTCCCGGGAGATGAAGCCGATGTGAGCATCACACGTGCGCCGAGAGGCACGCCGGTGAGTGTGGTGGCCGGGATGGTGATGCTGACGCCGATCGGGCTGTTGCTGGTGCCCGTGGCGATGGCCTCATTGACGGAGATCTGTTCACCCGGGTCGCTCAGCACGCCGTTGCCATTGAAATCAATCCAGGCATTCAGATAGGCCGTGGCGCCCGTCGTGTTCGTCACCACCGCCGAAACGGTGGCCGGAGCACCGGCGATCATATCGGGGAAAGTGACACCGTCTTCATCGTCGCTGCCGGTGATGTCATCGCCGCTGGCGGTGGCATTGGTGGTGGCGACGTATTCTGTGTCCACCAGTGCGCCCAGGCGCAGCCTGCTGTTGGTCGTGCTGCTGACGACGCTGAACGGCGAGTAATCCCCGAAGTCAGTCGTCGGCACGGCAATGTTGACCACGTAGTCTTCCACTTCACCCACGCCGCCTGCCCCGGTGGAGCCCGGAAAGTTGTCGTTGGAAATACGTGCGCGCATGCCCAGGTTGGTTCCAGTGACAGCGTCGGCGGGCACGGTGATGCTGATGTTGAAGGTGCTGTTTGTCAGCCCCGTCGCCACGGCTGTATTCGTGGCGATCTGTTCACCGGAGTCGGTGAAGACACCGTTGTTGTTGTAGTCGATCCAGGCGTTTAGATAAGCGGCGGCTCCAGTGTTGTTGCTGGCCACGACAGGGATCGTGGCCGGTGCGCCGGCGGTCAGCGATGGCAGTGTGACTCCGTCTTCATCATCCACACCATTCAGGTCATCACCCGTGGCGGTGGCGTCCGTGGTGGCCGCGTATTCAGTGTCCACAAGCGCCCCGAGGCGCAGATTGGTGCTCGCGGTGTTGGACACGCTTGGGGCACCGCTGAAATCGCCGAAGTCTGTGAGTGGGGCGAGGATGACGACGGCGTGGTCTTCGACTTCACCGATGCCGACGCCGCCGGTGGAGCCCGGGGTTTGGACATTGGTGAGACGGAAGCGTGTGCCGATCAGCGAGGCTGCGGTGACGGCATTGGCCGGCACGGTGAAATTGAGATTGACCGTGCCGCCGCTGGTTCCCGTGATGATGTTGACATTGGTGGCGATCTGCTCGCCCGCATCCGTGACAACGCCGTTGTTGTTGTAGTCGATCCAGGCGTTCAGGTAAGCCGTGGAGCCCGTCAGGTTCGTCACCGTGACCGGCAGCGTCATGGGCTGACCTGCGGTCATGGAAGGGAAAGAAACACCATCCTCGTCATCGCTGCCGGTGGTGTCATCACCCTGCGCACTGGCGTCTTTGGTGGCGCTGCCTTCAAGATCCTGCAGTGCGCCCAGCTTCAGGCTGGTGCTGCCCGTGCTGTAGGCATCTGCGAAGAGCGAGAAGTCGCCGTAGTCCGTTGTCGGCGCAACGATCGTGGCGACGTTGTCCTCCACTTCGCCGTTGCCGCTGGCGCCCGTCGGGCCGGGCGTCGCGGTGGAAGTGAGGCGCACACGCACGCCTGCACTGCCCAGCACGGCACTGGCCGGGGCGGTGAAAGAAACGGTGCGGTTGGAGTGTGAGACGCCGGTGGCGCGGAGGGTGTTGCTGGCGATCTGCTCACCCGGATCGGATAGAGATCCATTTTGATTGAAGTCGATCCACGCATTGAGGTAAGCCGTGGCTCCGCTGGTGTTGGTCACGTTGACCGTGATCGAACCGGCCCCGCCCTGCGTGATGCTGGCGGGCAGCGTCACACCGTCTTCATCATCACTGCCGGTGGTGTCATCGCCGGTCGCCGTGCTGTTGGTGGTGGCGGCGGCTTCCACATCGGTGAGGGTGCCAATGCGCAGCGTGGAGTTCATTCGGCTGCTGGCGTGGCTGAACAAACTGTAGTCGCTGTAATCAGAGTCCGGCGCAGGAGTGACGGTGTAGGCGCGCGCGCCGCTGCAACCGTTCGCATCCGTGGCGGTGACCGTGAAGGTGGCGGCCGTGGTGCTCGTGGGTGTTCCAGACAAAACACCTGCAGTGCTGAGCGTCAGGCCAGCGGGCAGAGTGCCGCCGCTCACCGCATAGGTGTAAGCCGAAGCGCCGCCGGATGCTGTGATGGTTTGTGAGTAGGCGGTGCTGATCGTGCCATTCGTCAGTGTGGACGGCGTAAGCGCGATCACCGGGCAGATGCGCATCGTGTAGGCACGTGTGCCGCTGCATGCGAGCTGGATGGCGGGCGATACCTTGGCCGAGTTCACCAGGCTGGTGCGGCTGGCATCCACCCGCATTTCCATGTGGTCGTCATACACAGTCTGTCCGTTGCGGACGATGTAAATGCGGAACCGGCCCGTCCCTGAATTGCCTGCCGCTGTGGCATCGGCATTGGTGGCGGTGACAGGCAGGCCTGCATTGAAGCTGGTGAGATTCCAGTCTGCTGGGACGGTGGGATCATTCGCCCCGGCAGCCGTGTAGGTGAAGCTGACCTGGCTCCAGTCGATGGGGGTGCTCGATCCATCTTTCGGCAGCACATAGTCACGGATGTTGAAGGTGTCGCCGGGGTTGAGATCGAGATTGTAGGTGGAGAAGGTGAGCTGGGGAACCGTGGCGGGCCCGGTGCCTGCCTTCACCGTGAACGAGTAGGATCCTGCCGCCGAAGGCGTGCCTGCGAGCGCGCCGGTGCTGGCATTCAGGGACAATCCCGTCGGCAATGTGCCACTGGCCACCGACCATGTGTAGCTGGCCGATGGCGTGGCGCTCAACGCGGCCGTGTAAGCAACCCCTTGGGCTCCGGCATTGAGTGAAACTGGCGAGATGGCAATGACCGCACAGCCTGGTGCCAGAGTGTAAGTGCTTGTCGCCGCGCAGCCGTTTGCATCGACCACTCGGACGGTGAAGGTGGCTGAGGCGGTGCTTGTGGGCGTGCCGCTGATCACGCCGGCGCTGCTCAGGCTCAATCCTGCCGGGAGAGTCCCGCTGCTCAACGTGAAGGTGTAAGCCGAAGCTCCTCCCGTTGCCGTGATGGTTTGAGTATAGGCGCTTCCCACGGTGGGTGCCGTCAGCGTCGCAGGACTCAGCGCGATCACCGGGCAGATTTTCAGCGTGACTGCCTGTGAGCCCTGGCAACCGTTGGCATCCGTGGCACGCACGGTGAAGGAGGTGCCGGAAGCGTTGCTGGCCGTGGGGGTGCCGCTGATCACGCCTGCGGCGCTGAGCGTGAGTCCGGCTGGTAGTGTGCCGCTGGTCACCGTCCATGAGCCATAAGGAGATGCGCCACCGCTGGCGGAAAGTGTCTGGGAGAAGGCGGTGCCGACCGTGCCTGTGGTCAGAGTGGTCGGCGTGATGGCGAGTGTCGGGCAGGTCATCACCACCGCATACGTCTTGGTTCCCACACAGCCGTTCGCATCCGTGGCCTTGAGGGTGAAGTTGAAGGTGCCGGCGAAGTTCGGCGTGCCGCTGAGGACACCGCTGGCGGCATTCAGTGTGACACCCGAAGGCAGCGTGCCTGAATTGAGCGCATAGGCGTAAGGTGCTGTACCGCCTGAGGCCGTGAGGGTTTGTGAATACGCGACGCTGAGGGTGCCGTTGGCCAGCGATGCCGGACTCAAGGCAACTGCCGGACAGGTAGGCGTGATTAGATAGTCTTCGACTTCACCATTCGGTGCGGTGCCAAAGGCTCCCGGAAACGCCGCCGTGGTCAAACGCACGCGCAGGCCGATCTGCGCCAGCACCGCCGTGCCTGGCACGGTGCCCGTCACATTGACGCTCTGCTGCGAAGCACTGGAACTGACCGACGCGGAGCTGAGTGTTTCAGACGGATCCAGGAAGTCGCCGTCGTTGTTCCAGTCGATGAAGGCATAGACACTGGCGCTGCTCCCGGTGTTGTTGAACACGGAGACGGGGATGGTGAAGCTTTGACCGCGGGAGAATACAGGCAGTGACGCGATGGCGTCCTCATCATCGGTGCCACTGAGGTCATCACCCGTGGAGGTGGCATTAGGCTGACCGTCTGATTCGATGTCGAGTGTGGCACCGAGACGCAGGTTGGAGTTGCGATAATGGGATGGACCGCTGTCGTTGTTGGCCGTCTGGTAGTTGGCCGTTCCGGTGCCGATGCCGGTGTCGGGAAGATCACCCCAGTCCCGGTTCCCGGCGATGACGAAGGTGAACTGCTTGGTGGCGGTGGTGGTGGCAGCCACAGTGGGAATGAACTGCACGTCATCGATGGCCATGCCGTCCAGGCCGAACGAAAACACCATGCTGGAGGTCTGCGGCACGAAGGGCATGTCGAACGTGGCCCAGTTGTCAAAGTTCGCGGCGTTCGCTGCGGGAAAGTTCACATTCGCCGGACCGAACAGGCTGGCGGCGGAGGCGTTGTAGCCGGCGATCCACAGCGAATTGCTGTAAAACGGCGGCTGTGCTTCAGTCGTGGTCGGATTGGCAAACGCGCCGCGCATCGCATACCTCACCCGCAGTGTGTAGGGCCGGCCCACGGTGAAGCCGCTGACGGTTTGCGAGGACCAGCTGTCCACGAACGGGGAGGCGAGGTACTGCAAGCCTGCTGGGGTTTGACCCAGCAGCGAGTTGTTGGCGTTGCTGTCGTTGATGCCGTAGAGCTGCGCCGCCGAGGTGGTGCCGGAGAGGGCGCTGTTGCCAAGCGTCCAACCGGTCACGCTGGTGCGTGGCGTGAAGGTGATGGCGCTCCACGCATCCGTTTCCAAGGAACCATTCGTCACGGTGACACTGGCCGGGGTGACGAGGGCGTCATCCACCGCGAACGTGACGACGTAGGTGCCTGGGGAGGTCGGTGTGCCGGAGAGAACACCCGTGCTGCTGTTGATCGTAAGACCCGTTGGCAGCGCACCCGTGCTGACACGCCAGTTTTGATAAGGACTGTTGCCGCCTGTGGCCGCCAGCGTGGTGGAGGTGTAGGCCGTGCCTTCCGTGCCGTTGGGCAGTGACGCGGTCGTGATGCTCATGGCCGTGGTCACGCTGAGCTGGATCGTGGTGAAGCCCTGGCAGCCGCGGGCGTCTGTGGCACGCACGGTGATGGCGCTGGTGCCCGTGGTTGAGGTGGTGCCGGAGATGACACCGGCGGTGCTGAGGCTCAGGCCTGAAGGCAGCGTGCCCTGGGTGATCGCATACGAGTAAGGAGCCAAACCACCGGAGGCGCTCAAACTGGTGCTGTAGGCCACGCCCGAACTGACCGCAGGAACGGTGAGCGGTGAGATTCCGATGGCGGGGCAGGGGCGCAGACCAAAGTCGAGGGTGTATTCATCGCTGCCGAGGTTGGAAGTGCCGGGCTCGGTGGCCGTGGCAAGTGTGAACGGCATGCTGTAGACCCCTGCACCCACACCCGCGACGACGGCATCTGCGCTGCTGACGAACGAGCCGGCGGTTTGCACGCCGTTGCTGTCGTTGTCGATGCCGTTGTCGAGGAGCACCGAAGTGGAGCTGGCCAGCGGGAAGTCAAGATTGAGGCTGTAGGTGGTCGTGCCGGTGCCGTACTTGCTGGAGAACACGGCTTTGTTCGGCGGTGTGATCTTGAGGTAGTAGACACCTGTGGGCAGCGAGGTGAACTGATAAGCACCGGTCCAGTCCGTGACTGCAGTCAGGGTGGAGAAACCAGGGGCGATGGTGCCGAAGCTGCCCGCCGTCAGCATGCCGCCTGAGCTGAGCACGGATGCACTGCCGTTGGTCACGGCCAGGTCATCGGCCGAGTTCACGCGTCCGTCCGCACCGGCGCTCCAGATTTCCACCGGCACATTGGGAATGCCGCGTTCATTGGAATCTTTGAGCCCGTTGTTGTTCTCATCGAGGAAGACAAGATTGCCTACGCTCATGCCGCCCGAACCGACGCTGATGGTGTAGCTCTGCGTGGCGAAGCAGCCGTTCGCATCCGTGGCTTTGGCGGTGAAGACGTAGGCGCCGCTGGCGCTGGTCACGGTGCCGCTGATGACACCTGTGCTGCTCAGGGTAAGGCCGCCCGGAAGTGCGCCAGTGGTGACCGTCCAGGTGTAGGGTGCAGCGCCGTTGGTGGAGCTCAGAGTTTGGTTGTAGCTGGCATACTGCGCCGTCGCTGGCAAGGACGCTGGCGTGATGGTGAGCGTAGGGCAGGCGCCCGTGACGATGTAATCTTCCACTTCACCATTGGCGGTGGTTCCGATGGACGTCAGAGTGGTGGCCGTGGCGAGACGGAAGCGCGCGCCAAAGGTGCCGAGCACCGCCGTGCCGGGCGTGGTGCCGGTGAGGTTGACGGTCTGCTGAGTTGCGGATGTGCTGACCGCCAGGGCGGTGAGCGTTTCACCCGCGTCGGCAAAATCGCCGTCGTTGTTCCAGTCGATGAAGCCGAAGACGCGCGCGGTGCTGCCGCTGTTGTTTAAGACCGAGACCGGAATGGTGTAGGCCTGGCCGCGTTTGAACACCGGCATGCTGGTGATGCCGTCTTCATCTGCACCGTCACCCGTGGCCGTGGCGTTTGGCTGGCCGTCACTTTCCGCATCCACCGTGGCACCGAGGCGAAGGGTGCTGGCGGTGGTGGTATGAGAGGGGCCGCTGTCGCTGCTGAGTGTCTGATAATTGCCCGTGCCGGTGCCTGTGACGGTGTCAGGCAGATCGCCGAAGTCGAGCGAGAAGGCGTTCACAGTGATGGCATAATCTTCCACTTCACCGCGCAGGGAGGAACTGCCGCTGAAGCTGGGAACGGTGGCGCCTTCCGTGGCGATGATGCGCAGGTATTTGACGCCGCCGGTGGTGCCTGCTGGCGGGCTGAGCGTGGCGGTGATGGTGTTGGTGCCGGTGACGAGGCTGGACGTGCTGAGCGTCACACTTTCATTGGTGTCGAGCACGTCGTTGTCGCCGTTCCAGTCCGCAAACACGGCGATCTTGCCTGCCGTGATCGGGCTGGTGAGCGTGACCGGGATGGACAGCGTGCCGCTGCTTCCAGTCAGCAGCGTCGGCATCGCGAGGTCTTCGTCATCGGTGCCGGTGGTGTCATCCGTCGTGGCGCTGCCGGAGGCGGGATTGCTGGTCTCCACGTCGGTGGCATTGGTGCCGATCTTGATCAATGTGCTGGCAACGCGGGATGCGGAGGCAAAGCTCGGGTAGTCACCGAAGTCCACAGTGGAGGCGTTGACAGGGACGAGGTAGTCTTCCACTTCACCCGTGCCGACGACGCCATTGGAGGCCGGAATTGTGGTGCTGGCCAGGCGGACACGCAGTCCGAGGTTGGCCCCAATCACCGCTGTGCTGGGTACGGTGAAGTTGAAACTGAAAGCCCCGTTGCTGGTGCCGTTTGGCACGCTGATCTCACTGCCGAGTTCTTCATTGGCGGTCAGGTTGCCGTCATTGTTCCAGTCGATCCAGGCCTTGAGGAATCCTGCGGACCCAAAGGAGTTGGTGGCGTTGATGGTGAGCGTGGCGGGGACATTCTGCGTCAGCGTGGGCAGTGTCGGCACACCGTCATCGTCCGCACCATCTCCGGTGGCGGTGCTGTTGGGCTGGCCGTTGCCCTCCGCATCCACAGTTGCGCCGAGGCGGAGATTGCTGTTGGCGATTGATGCCGGTCCATTGTCGTTGGAGAGAGTCTGGTAGTTGCCCGCAGAGGTGCCGATGATGGTGTCGGGCAGATCACCATAATCCAGCGTCGGAGTGGTGACATTGATCGCGTAGTCTTCGACCTCACCCTTCAGAGCAGAGGTGCCGCTGAAGGCGGGCGCGGCGGTGCCTTCGATCACGACGATGCGGAGGTACTTCGTGCCGACGGTGGTGCCGGCGGGCGGGCTGAACGTGGCGGTGACGGTGTTGTTGCCACCAATGAGTCCCGAACTGGTGAGGGTGACGGTTTCATTCGCGTCCAGCGTATCGCCGTCATCATTCCAATCCGCCCAGACTCCGATGCGCCCCAGCGTGACACTGCCGCTGAGGGTCGCCGGAATGTTCACGTTCAAATCACCACCTGAAACCACGGAAGGGATCACCAAATCTTCGTCATCGGTCCCGGTGGTGTCATCCGCATTCGCCGTGCCAGTGGTCGGATTGACGGGTTCCGCATCAGTGGCGGCGGTGCCGATCTTGATTTCAGTGCTCGCGATTTGGGATGCCGCTGCAAAGGCGGGATAGTCACCAAAATCCGTCACAGGCAGATTCGTGGTGATCGACAGAGCACGGGTGCCGGCGCAGCTGTTGGCGTCCGTGGAGCGAACCGTGAAGCTCGCCGTCCCGGTGGCGGTGGGCGTGCCGCTGATGACTCCAGCACTGGAGAGTGTGAGCCCGGCAGGCAATGAACCGCTGGCGATGGTGTAGGCATAGGCAGAGGCTCCGCCCGTGGAGGCGAGTGTCTGACTGTAAGGCGCACCCTGAATCGCGGCTGGCAGCGTGGCCGTGCTCACGGTGACGACAGGGCAGATCTGCAGCGTGAGGTTCTTCGAGCCCTGGCAGCCATTGGCGTCATTCACCCGCAGCGTGAGCGTTGTCGCGGGTGAGGCGGAGGCTGTCGGTGTACCGCTGATGACACCCGTGCCGGCGTTGAGCGTCAATCCAGCCGGCAGTGTGCCGCTGGTGATTGTCCATGTGCCGTAAGGAGAAACGCCACCGCTTGCGCTGAGCGTCTGTGAATAGCTCGTACCCACGGTGCCCTGAGCCAGGGAGGACTGCGTGATGGCGATCGTCGGGCACACCGGGGAGAGAGTGTAGCTGAGTGTTCCCGCGCAGCCGGTGGCATCCGTCGCCTTCACCGTGAAGGTGGCAGCGGCAGTGCTGCCGGGGGTGCCGCTGAGCACACCTGCGGAACTCAGCGCCGCCCAGGCAGGCAGCGTTCCGCCCGACACAGTGTAGGTGTAAGGAGACACGCCACCACTGGCCGTGAAGGTTTGCGTGTAGGCGGTGCCAACAGTCGGCACAGGCAGCGTTGCCGGTGAAACGGTCACCGCCGGACAGACGTTGACGACGTAATCTTCCACTTCGCCATTGCCTGCATTTCCAGTGGAGCCGGGGGTGCTGACGGATGTAAGACGAACACGGATGCCGACATTGCCGAGGACGGTGGTCGCAGGGGTGTTGATGGTGATGTTACGGCTGGTGCCATTGGTGCCGTTGACAATGAGGGTGTTGTTGGCGACTTGCTCCCCGGCGTCGGTCAGGATGCCGTTGTCGTTGAAATCCACCCACGCATTGAGGAAGGCCGAGGCACCGCTGGTGTTGGTGAGAGTGACGGTCAGGGTGGTTGAAGTTCCCTGATAAATGGCCGCAGGCACCAAGACACCATCCTCGTCATCCAGGCCTGCGAGGTCGTCACCCGTGGCGCTCGCATTGGTGTTGGCGGTGTACTCCGAGTCTGTCACGGAGCCGATGAACAAGGTGGTCGCCAGATTGCTGCCAGCGGAGCCAAAGGAGGAGTTGTCGCCGTAATCCACCGCAGTCAGCAATCCGAAGTCGATGGTGTCTTCCGCACTGTCACCACCCGTGGCGAGATTGCCCGGCTCCGCACCCTGCGTCAGGGTCACGATCGGGCTGTAAACGACGGTTGCCCGTCCTCCCGGCTGCGAGCCATTGTTGTCTCCATTGACTCCGTTATCACCGGCGGCGGTGCTGCTGACCACTGAGTACAGCGTCGGCGGTGTTACCGTGACAAAGTATTTTCCCGCGGTCAGGCCGACAAAGCTGTAGGCGCCCGTGCCATCCGTGGCGGTGGTGGCTGCCAGCGTGTCGGCTGCGGTGCTTGATCCTCCGATCGCGTTGTCAGAACCGGGGGTCCAAAGCTGCACAGTCACTCCACCGATGCCGCTTTCGCCAATGTCTTGCAGTCCGTTGTTGTTGACGTCGTTCCACACCTGGTCGCCAATGCTCAAAGTCTTGGAGATGCCCAAGGTGGCATTGACAATGCCGGTGGTGCCGACGGTGACAGTGAGTTTGCCATCGACCGTGCCGTCACTGCCGCTTCCGGAACCGAAGAACTCACCTGCATTGAGCCAGCCGGTGGGAAGGTCTGCCGCCGGGGCGGTGGAGCCCAGGCTGCCGTAGGAGGTACTAAGGACGACTTTGTAAGTGGTGTTGGCTGTGGCACCGCCGAGGATGAACGTGCCGTCGCTCTTGACCGGGAAGGAGTCCACGAGGTTGCCCGAGGCATCCACCAGCATGGCGAAAAGCTGGCCGCTGGCATTGGTGCCCGTGCCGCTGATGATGCCGTCGGCAAGGCCGTTGGGATCATAATACACGATGCCTTTGACACCCAGGGAAGTCACTGAAGAGGAGATGCCTTCAGACAAGTCCGTGTAGGAGGCGGTGGGCAGCGGCCCCACCTTCACCGCATTGGGAGAAGAGGTGTCATATCGGTCGATGCGGTAGATGTTGGTCCCCGTCGCTCCGAGGGCATACAAGCGGGAGACACCACCCACACCGGCGATCTGCACGGAGCTGTTGCTGGAGTAGGGGATCTGCGAGTCAACGCTCGCCGTGGTGGCTGCCGGCCCTGAGGCATTCATGCCGTCGTCGATGAACTGGTTGAACAGCGTGTTGGCGTTGCTGATCACCGTGGAGGTCACCAGCAGGCCGTCCTGCGGGCGGATGACGAAGTCGCCGCCGTTGAAGGTCTGGGAACGGTGGAAGAAGTTGGTGTAATCATTGAAAGCGGGCGAGGTCAGGCCCAGGCCCGCCGAGTTCAGATGCCACACCGCCACGTTGTTGCTGAGCTGGCCGCCCGCATAGTATTCACCATTGTAAAAGGCGGCACGCGGAAAGGCCCCGGAACTGGCTGAGCCCGAGACGGGGCTGCCCGTGTTGAAGGCGACGTTGGTCCGCGCCGAGCCAGTGACCAGCTGGGAGCTCCATGTCTTGCTGACGTTGTCGTAGGCCGCCGTGTACAAATTGAAGTTGTAACCATTGGAGCCGGTGGACGTGGCTGCCCAGTAGAACCGCCGGTTGAGCCAGTCGAGGGCCAGACCATTCATGACCGCATCCGTGGCACCGGTGTTGAAGCCTGGGGAAGCCGCGTTGAGGTCCAGAATGCCCGGGGTGACGGACACCGTCGGCGTGGTGGAGTTGGGGTTGTAAATGGAGATCTCATCCAGATAGAAGCGAGTGCCGACAGAGCGGATCGTGTAGAAGTAGTCCCGAAAGTTCGACGAAGGCGCCACGATGGACGTGGTGTAGTCTTCCACTTCGCCAAATCCACTGGCTCCGGTGGGCCCCGGCGTCGCGACTGAGGTCAGGCGGAAACGCGCGCCCACCGTGCCCACGGTGGCGGTGCTCGGCACATCAAAGTAGAAGGTCTGGTAGTCCCCAGCGGTGCCATCTGATACCACGACATCAGAGATCACCTGCTCACCCGCATCGGTGATCACGCCATTGTTGTTGAAGTCCACCCATCCATTCAGGTAGGCCGGCGCGCCAGTGCTGTTGTTGAGTTTGACGGTCACCGCCACACCTGCCTGCCCCTGCACGAGAATGGCCTGCAAGGTCACGCCGTCTTCGTCATTGATGTTGGTGATGTCGTCACCCGTGGCGGCGAGATTGGTGACTGCGGTGATTTCCGTGTCCTCCAGATCGCCGATGCTCAGAGCGCTTGAGTTGTAGCTGCTGGCATTTGCAAAGCGCGAGAAGTCGCCATGATCGGACGCTGGCTGGACGGTGATGATGTAATCCTCCACCTCACCTGTTCCCGCAATTCCGGTGTCACCCGGCGTGGCGATGGAACTCAATCTGAAACGCGCTCCGATGGCTGCGGTGGCTGCCGCGCTGGGCACCGTGAAGGTGAAGCTGCGGCTGCTGCCACTGGTGCCGGTGGTGACCACATCATTGACGATGATCTGTTCGCCCACGTCCGTGA
This sequence comes from Prosthecobacter debontii, assembly GCA_943371875.1. Lineage (GTDB taxonomy): Bacteria > Verrucomicrobiota > Verrucomicrobiia > Verrucomicrobiales > Verrucomicrobiaceae > Prosthecobacter > Prosthecobacter debontii_C. The sequence continues at coordinate 21,861 of CALRWM010000033.1, forward strand.
GCAGACCGTTGTTGTTGAAGTCGATCCAGCCGTTCAGGAATGAATCAGCCCCGCTGGTGTTCGTGACGTTGACTGTCACGCTCACGCCGGACTGTCCTTGAATGACGGTGGCAGGCAGCGTCACACCGTCTTCGTCATCGCTGCCGTTGGTGTCATCACCCGTCGCAGCCGCATTGGCGAGTCCGGAGCTTTCACCGTCCACCAGCGCGCCCATCCTCACCGCAGTCGAAGTCGTGCTGCCAGCAATCCCAAAGGAAGAATCGTCGCCAAAGTCCGTGGGTGGCAGGATGTTGACCACATAGTCTTCCACTTCTCCGTTGCCGCTGGCTCCGGTGGAGCCCGGGTTGCTGGTGGATGTCAGTCGTACTCGCACACCCACGCTCCCCGAGCTGGCGCCGCCCGGCACCGTGAAATTGAGAGTCCTGTTGCTGTTCGATGTGCCCGTCGCGATCAAGGTGTTGGCCGCAATCTGCTCACCGGAATCGGTGAGCACGCCGTTGTTGTTGTAGTCGATCCAGGCGTTCAGATAAGTCGTCGCACCCGTGGTGTTGGTGGTGTTCACCGTTAGAGAGCTTGCAACCCCCTGAACCAGATATGCAGGGAGGGTGACACCGTCTTCATCCGCGAGATCGGTGGTGTCGTCGCCCCTGGCGTTGAGGTCCGTGGTGGCCGCAGTTTCGGCATCCGTCAGCGCGCCGATCCTCAACGTCGAAAGCACCGTGCTGCTCGCGTTGCCAAAACTCGAATAGTCACCGTAGTCCGTGGCGGATGCCGGTGTCATGGCATAGGCACGCGTGGCCGAGCAGCCGTTGGCATCCGTCACCGCAATGGTAAACGAGGCCGCCGTGGTCGCGGTGGGCCTGCCGGTAAGCGTCCCTGTGTCCGGGTCCAATGTCAGACCCGCCGGCAATGTGCCGCTGATCACCGCAAATCCATAGGGCTGCGTGCCACCCGTCGCGCTGAAGGTCTGGCTGTAGGCGGAGTTCACCATGCTGGCGGCCAGACTGGGCGGGCTCAGAGTGATGGCTGAACACAGCTTCACAGTGTAAGCCTGGGTGCCATAGTAGCCAAGGTTGTCAGTGGCGCGGAGCGTGAAATTGAAGGTCGATGAGCTGGTGGGCGTACCGCTGATCACTCCCGTGCTGGCATTCAACGTGAGCCCGGTCGGCAGGGAACCACTGGCAACGCTCCACGTGAAGGTTGGCGATGTACGTGCGACACTGAGGCCGTCATCGGCTCCAATCAGTTTGAAGGAGGAGTTGAATGAGGTCTGTGTCCCGGGGGCTGCGAAGAGTTCAATGGCCTCCCCTCCGCCCAGTTCGAAGAACACGAGTTCGATCACGTGGATTCCCGCCGTGAGTGTGACCGTGCCTAATCTGTCTGATGTCGCGTGCAGCGTATCGTCGTTGATCACCGCCGATCCGTCGATCTTGACGCGTGCACCGTCGTCCGAGTTCGTGAGGAAGGTCCATTCACCGGCGGTCGGAATGGTGATGATGCCCGTGGCTTTCAGGGCAAAATTATCACCGGACCCTCCTGGGAAGCCGGTGTCTGTGACGTGCCCTCCACCGGCACTGCTGCCATTATAGGCGATGGTTGAAGCGGTGCCGGTCCAGTTGCTGATGCGGTTCGTTCCGGCCAGCACGGCATCTGCTGCGGCGAGAGTGCCGACCGATGTCGATGAGAATGCCTGCTGAACGTCAAATCCAGACTCCAGGCCGGTCATCGTCTGGGAGTAAGCGGTGCTAACAGTCGGCTGGGAAAGTGTTGTGGGACTGATGGTGATGAAATTGAAAACCTGCAGCAGCAGAGTGGCGGATCCTTGGCAGCCGTTCGCATCCGTGGCGGTGAAGGTGAGGCTTGCTCCGCTCTCAGTGCTCACCGTTGGCGTGCCCGAAATCACTCCGGTGGATGAATTGAAACTCAGGCCCGCAGGCAACGTCCCTGAAGTCAGCGCCCAGGTGTAGCTTCCGTTTCCGCCGCTGGCCCCCAGTGTCTGTGAGTAAGGCCAGCTCACCGCTCCATCTGGCAGGGATGAAGTGCTGAGCGTGATGCTGGGACAGGAGATCGTCGTGACGTAGTCTTCCACCTCACCGTTGCCTTTGAGACCGGTGGGGCCTGGCGCGCTTGTGGAGGTCAGTCGCACTCGCACCCCTGCGGTGCCCATGGAGGCCGTGGCGGGCACGGTGAAACTCACCGTTCTGTTCGAATTCGAGGTGCCCGTGACGATCAGGGTGTTGGTGGCAATCTGTTCACCAGAATCTGTGAGCACTCCGTTGCGATTGTAGTCGATCCAGGCGTTGAGATACACCGTGGAACCGCTGGTGTTGGTGACGTTGACAGTGAGGCTGCCGGTGGTTCCCGTCACAATGCTTGCGGGCACGGTCACGCCGTCCTCGTCATCGCTGCCCGTGGTGTCGTCACCCGTGGCAGTCGCGTTCGCGGTGATGGCCGTTTCGCTGTCCGTCGTGGCGCCGATTTTGAGGTTGCTGTTCGTGGTGCTGCTGGCGCTGGCGAAACCGGAGTAGTCACTGAAGTCCGTCGCCGCAGTGGCTGCCGTCGCTGCGGCAAGCCAAACGCTGCACATTGAAACGAGGAGACGTGTCGCTTTCAGGCGACACGTCAGACCAAAGAATCGTGATGCGTTTTCCCTCATGGGGTGGCGTTAGAGCAGGGAGGGGCGTGTCATGCGGCGGGCGCGGCGTGTCAGATGGGCGGCAGCCGCAGCGAGCAGCAGGAAGGCCGAGCCGGGCTCTGGCACCACGGCTGTTTGCAGGCTGAACGCCCCAGGGGTCGTGGAATACGTTCCTGGGCCCTGCACGTCATTGGCACCGCCAATGATGGTGCTGTTCGCATCGGTCAGCTGCCAGTAGTAAGAATTGCCGTCAGCTGTATTGGGTATGACCCAGTCATCGGTCTGATCTCCCACAGGGGAGCCGTCGGTCACCAGCGCCCACTCGCTGCCTGGCACAATGGATTTGGAATTGTAGGCCCAGAGATAAACCGTATCCCCCATGGTGAAGATATCGGCAGGACTGGCATCAGGTGAATTCGAGGAGCCATCCAGGTTGAAGTCGAAGCCCCCTAAAAAATACTGCCCGACCGGAATCGGCTCTGGATTCCAACCGTTCGCATCCGGATCATACGCACGATCAAGCACGTGCCAGTTGGCCTGCCATTGATCAACGTTCTGATACGTAGGGGTGAAACCGCCGGTAAAAGTCCCAACCTCAAACGAATAAGTGGCATCCAGAGCGTTGCCGGAACTGTCGAACAAATTGTCGCCGAAGCTGCTGTTCCAGTAGACCGTGCTGGCTTGGGCACCGTGGGTCCACGTCAGCGCCACAGCGAGGCAGAGGAGTCTGGGTAGAAAGGAGGTCTTTTTCATCGGGGGTGGTTTGGGCTGTTGGCGGCGGGCAAAAATCGGAGGAACGAGTGGGTCAGGAGGCTCCCTGACAGGGATGTAATTGAGATTTAGGTCCTTACATATCACATATATTATAATTATAATAACAACAATGCCAGCAAACAAGTCTGAATTCGGATTTATTTGGAAATCTTGACTGTTCGGGGCTGCTGGTAGTCATTCCCGGCTTTGGGAAGGGGTGCCGCTGGCAGCCCCCACCCGTTTTTAGCGCTCCCTGCATAGGTTTGTTGGGTCGCCTGACCCGGTCGCCCTTTTCAGTGGTACACGCCTGTTCTACCCTAAAGTGCAGAATCTCATGGCGCTGGCCGATGTCGCGGCTAATGGAGCCGATGAAGTTGGAACAAGGCCAGATTTGGAAGCAGGGAGAGAATTACATCCGCATTGTGGAATGGGCGCGTCTGTCCATCGAGTATAAGGTGATGAAAGACCCCATCTCCAAGCTGGGAACGCTGCACAAAACCACCAAGAAAGAATTCTGCCGCCTGATCAAAGGAGCCGTGCTGCTCAATCCGGACGGTCTGCCTTCCGCAGAGGCACCAGCCGAGGTCGAGGACGAGGACGAGGACGAGGAAGAATTCTCCGCCGAGCTTGAAAAGGCCATCAGCCAGAGCATTGCAGCGGACCTTCGCTGCATCCTCGATGGAGCCAATGACGGTGATAGCGATTCGGTGCTGGAAGCTCACGCCCGCCTCAAGGACGCTGTCAGCACCACCGATCTCCCACTGCTGCTGGATGCGCTGAAGTCACCTGACAATAATTTCTGGTCCCGGGAACTCATCGGCGAACTGGTGGCGAAAACGGGCGGTTCAGACTGTCTGGCAGATCTGCTCCAAGCTCTTGCAGCAGGTTTTGCCGAAGGCCATGACAACGATGGCCTGCAGAGCAGCCTCATCATGCTGGCCGAGGGCGAGCCGGAAAAATGCCGTCGGAAGCTGAGCGAACTGCTGGCCGGGCCAAATTTTAAAAATCAAGAGGGTGCCGAGTGGCTCCTGACATTCATCCCATAACCTTCACACCGTCTCAAAGAACAGCGTAAACTCGTGCCGGTTGTACGTCAGGTGCGTCTGCGCAAACAGACGCAGCCCCGCAGCCTTGGACATCGCAACGATGAGGCGGAATAGCTCGTTGGGCTCATCCAGCGAATCCACCCGCGGCACTTTGAGCGTGAAAACAACCAGGCCCCCCGGCTTGAGAAAGCGTGAGAGCCGGATCACCTGCTCAATGGATTCCTCCGGCGGTCCGTTCATGTCGCACAGCAGCGCGTCATAGGCCGTCCCCGCCTTCGGCTGAAAGGCGGCCACATCTTCGAGAAAAAATTTCAGCCCGGGCCGGCCATCGAGCCGTTTGTCCAGCGGCGCACGGTCAATCGCCGTCACCCGCTGATTGCGGGCCAGCAGTTCCGACGTCATGCCACCGGGGCAGGCACCCAGCTCGATCCAGTGCGCTCCCTCCTTCATCGTCGGCCGGTACAGCAGCAAATAATGCAGCGCTTCGGCGATCTTGGCGCCCGCACGGCTGATCGTGTCCGGTGCATCCTGATCAATGTACTTGCTGCCGCCTGCGTAGAGACCGTTCGAGGCACGCGGACTCTGCATGCCGCAAAACAGGCCCTCTTTTCCCACGAGACAAAACAGGGTCTCTGCCGTCGGGTCCTGTTCCTCCACCGTCGCAGCCGTCAGCTTGGGAAACAATTGCAGCACCCTGCCGCGTAGATTCGAGGCCAGCCCCTTGTAATACTTGTCCGGAGACGTGGGCTGCAGCGTGCCGATGAAAATCCCCTGGGGTTGGCGTTCGCCAAACTTCTTCAGCAGCGTCTGCGCCGCCTTCTCGATGAAGCCGTCCATCTTTTGCGCATTGCACGGCCAGGTGTGGTCCATCGGCAGATTCCAGCGTGCAAACTTCGCGGCTTCAGACTGGCGGACCGCTGCCGGTGTCGCGGTCTTGATCAGATAATAATCCTGCCCCAGCCGTGTGCTCGACACAGCGCCCATTTGCTTCAGGACACTGTCGGCGATCCCCTCGAAAATTTCGGGGATGCGCACCAGCCAGGGGCGGGGAGCTGGAGGAGTGGCGGTCGTTTCGCTGTCGGTCATGTGCTCCTGCACTCGCGCTGCATTGCCCTGTCTGCAAGCAGAGGAGTTGCGGGCAAGGCTTCTGGCTATCTTCTCAATCGCCGCGCCCGGTGCGGCGTGTCACCCATTCCACCGCTGCACGTACCAGTTCGGGCGCCGTGTGGATGCCCAGCTTGGTTTTGATATGAGAACGGTGGGCTTCGACGGTCTTGACGCTGAGCCTCAAATCGTGGGCGATCATGCTCGTGCCGCGGCCCTGGCCAAGGAGTTCGAAAATCTCCAGCTCCCGGTCGCTGAGCTTCTCCACGGAGCTTTTGCTGTTGCTGTCCCGGCCCGTCACAAAGCTGTTCAGCATCAGCAGGTTTGCCGCAGCACTGAGATACAATTCTCCACTGAGCACATGCCGGATGGCCGCCACCACCTGGTCCGGCGGGGCCTGTTTCATCAGATAGCCCCGTGCTCCGGCACGGAGCGCCCGCTCGGCGTAAAGCGATTCATCGTGCATGGACAGCACCAGCACCGGCAGGTGGGGTTTGAGCACCTTGAGCGATTTCACCAGCTCGATGCCATTGATGTCTTTCAGGGAGATGTCAGCGATCACAAGTTCGAACTCATGGCGCTCCACCAGTCCCAGTGCTTCTGCGGCTGTCTCGGCCTCGCCACAGATGATGATGTCATGCTCATGCTCGAGAAGCATCGCGATGCCTTTACGGAAAATGGGATGATCATCCACGATGAGAATGCGGTGCCGGCAATCCTCCAAAGTAACGGGGTGCTTGGATGAAGAGGCTTTCATCCTTGGTTCATAGAAGGAGAGTTGGTGGAAGTCGGCGGTGATTGCTGTTCAACAGCAGACATTGGCAGCACGCAGGATACGCGCGTCCCGTGATTCTTGCGTCTGCCGATGCTGAAATCCGCCCCGATCACATCCGCACGGTACTTCATCAGGCGCACTCCCATGCCATCTCCCACATGAATGACCTCCGGCATTCCGCACCCGTCATCTGCGACGCTCAAGGAAAGAAGATTCTGCCGCAGCCTCAGACTCAGGGTGATCGAGCGTGCTCCCGAATGCTTCAGTGCATTCGTAACCGCCTCCTGGGCGATGCGGTATAAATGCAGCGCCACGCTGTTGTCCGTGATGGGCACCATGCGCTCGCAGCGCAGCCGGCAGGAGATGCTGCCGCTGCTGCGCGCCGCCAGTTCATGCAGCGCGGAGACCAGCCCCTCGGCATCCATGACCACGGGGTGAAGTCCTTTGGCGATGTCGCGTGACGCCTCCACGGATTGATGGATCAAAGCCGCCAGCCGTGCTGCCTCAGCCGCCGGCCCCGCGAGTTCCTGCGCCTCCAGGGTTTTCGTCAGTGACCGCGCCATGAAGGCCAGCCCCGAGAGTGACTGGCACAGCCCGTCATGCAGATCCTGGCCCATCCTGCGTTGCTCCTGTTCGGAGATGTCGATCAGAGCGTTTTCCAGCCTGTTCCGTTCCTCGATCTGCGCCATCAGTTTCTCATTGGCGGAGACCAGCTCCGCCGTGCGTTCCGCCACGCGCTGCTCCAGCTCCTTCTGCGTCTGCCTCTGTTCGGTGATGTCCGTGGCCACACCCAGCACCTTGTCGCAAACTCCGGCCTCATTAAACAAAGGCACCTTCCCCGTGCTGAACCAGCGCACCTGCCCGTCTGCCTGGGTGATTTCCTCCTCGGGAATCTGCACTGCTATGCCGCTCGAAATGACGTCGTGGTCGATTTGTTGGAAGTGCGCGATTTGCTCGGGTGTGCGGTTGAAATCAGCGTCTGTCTTTCCGGCAAGCTTCTCCGCAGTGGTGCCGCAGCTGTGCGCCAGCGCGGCATTGCCCAGCAAAAATTTCCCGTGCTTGTCCTTCACAAAGATCATGCTCGGGGTCGCGTCAATCACCTGGCGCAGCAGGAGCCGTTCGCGGCGCAGTTCATCTTCGATCAGGCGGAAACTCTTTTCGCTCGCAGTCAGCACCTCATTGCACGCCTCGAGCTGCGTGCGGGTTTGTTTTACCTTCTGCGTCGTTTGTGCTCGCTGCTTGCTGGGCTTGCCATGGTTCCGCGTGCTGGCTGGTGGCGTTGCCGGTGTTCCTGCTTGAGTCTCGCGTGTGCGGGGCACAGCCCTGCGCCGGCGTTTTGCCTGGGAGAGGCCATCCGGCTTGGACTGCCTTGAGGAGGAACGAGGCATGGGGGGAGCCTACTGACTCAGGATTCCGTCTTCAATCTGAATCGTACGGTGCTGGGGCGCTATGTTGGAAGCATGGCTGCTGCGGGGCAGGTGCATTTCCAGCAGGCGCTCCAATCGCTCAGTTTCCGGGCCTTCCTCCATCAACATCGTCCAGTGTCGTTCGCACCCGCACCAGCGGCAGCAGATTTGCAATCGCGCCCCCAGTTTGGCATGGGCATTGATCCTGATCCCGTGCTGAAACGACCAGTGCAGAATTTGCTCCGCTCTCAGTGTGCCAAGGCCGGAAACGCGCAACCTGCCCTGCTTATAGCTGATGCCACGCGGCGCGGCCAGGCAGGTGAACAACGCCAGCCGGGCCATCGAGACAATAAACCAGCCAGACAGCAGACCGCACAGCCAGCGCTCGGGGGAAATGGACTCGCCGTCTGCGGCCCGCCATGCCAGCACAATCAAAACCACGCACGTCAGCAGTGCGGAGGCCTGGTTGAACTTCCCGTGCAGGATGCGCGTCAGGCGTTCATATCGCGCCCGGTGGAAGATCATGGGTTCCTTAATCCAGAGGCTGGCCTCCTCGCTGCGCAGCCTGGCGGCTGGGCGTGTCAGGATGCGCTTGGGCTGCACACGGGGAGGGCTGGCATCCTTCTTCAGCAGGCCAGACCGTGCTGCGCTGGAAAACGTGACTCCGGCCAGAAGTCGGGTTGCTGGTAGGGGTTTGTTCATGCGGGCCTCCTGCCATCCTATGCCAAGCCTTATTCGTTGATGCCGCAGTGATGCCAGTGATGCGCGGACCGGGAGGCCAGGCGCACGTTGCCGGTCAGCTTCAAAACTTTCTGGGCAAGCTCTTCACTCGAAATCCTGCCGCCTTCCTGCGGCCGCTGCGTGGCTGGCGTATTGCCGGTAGGCGTGCCTGCGGCCAGATCTGGACGGGCAGGTTCCACCGCCATTTCCGTGAATGTGAAGGAGGCGTTCATGACCAGCCTTTCGTTGCGAGTGATAGATCGCTGTCCATGACATAGCAGGAGATCGCTTCCATCTCCTGTTCCCAGAAATCCTCCAGCCGCTCAGATTCAGCGGGAACAAAAGCCTGCCCTTGTGCGGCATAAATCGACAGCAGTTCTTTCTCTGCATTCAGCCAGTGCTCTGGCCGCAGATGCGAGCAGCCTTCTTTTTTCCAGTGCTTGAAAGCAAGCAGGGCGATTTCCTTGTCAGAGGGATGAGCGCCAGAACAGGAGGTCTCGCTCGGGGTGGTGTACACAGGGGCATTCATGGCTTTGAGGGGTAAACGTGGATGAAATGCAAACTGGCGGGTGGCTCCGTCCATTCTGTACGTTTCTATATTTCCCGCAATCGGCTCTGCCCTGCTCGTGGCATCAGGGAAACCCTCAGGGATCTGTCATGGCCCAGCGGGGTCGTTTTTTCAGCCTTGCAGCGGCCTCAAATTTCAACTGCAGGTTTCTTTAATCTGCAGGTTTCTTTAATCCTTTGCGAATCGCATTCCCTTTCTACTCTCCGCGCCCCGCATGTCCGTCAAACTCCGCCTCAATACCGCCACCGCCACCAAAGTCGTTCTCGCCAAGATCGGCAATCCTCTGCGCGAGGAGCCGCTGCAAACCTCCAAGGAGGTGTTTCAGATCGCTGAGGGAGATCAGGAAGCTCTTACCGCGTTGTTCCTGAAGCCTTTCAAAGCCTGCATCGCCCACCGCTTCACCCATCATGCCTCGCTCAAGCAGCATGAGGTGAACAACTGCGCCAAGGCCATCTTTGCCGATGAGGATCAACTGCTCGCCAAAGGCATCGAAATCGCCCAGCGCCTCTACGCCAAGTCCAACCATCCCAACATCAAGGCCGGCGACCTTTGCATCTCCCTCCTCAAGGAAATTCACATCGAGGGCGAGCTCGTCAACGGCATCTGCATCCTCAAGAGCGACAGCGTCGTGCCCTTCCTCACCATCACCCCGCGCAACGGCGATCTCCAGCTCCACACCGAGCACGGCATCAATCCCGACAAGATCGACAAAGGCTGCCTCATCCTCAATTTCTGGGAGGAAAAAGGCTACTACGTACTCACCTTTGACCGCAGCGGTGGCGATACCCGCTTCTGGGTGCGCGAATTCCTCGGCGTGGAAGCCGTGCCTGACGCCGCCTTCCTCACCAACGCCTACGCCAAGATGGCCGTTTCCTTCCTTGAAGAGCAGCAGCCTGCCAACGACGACACTCCCCCCTGGGAAACCGCCACCGCCGCCAAGGACGCCCTCGATTACTTCGAAGACCGCGAGAACTTCGACCTCCAAGAATTCGGCCAAACCGTCCTCAAAAACCCCGACGTCATCGCCAAGTTCGACGAGCACCGCGCCCGCATCGAAGAAGAGCAGGGCCAGCCCCTGGAAACCAACTTCGAGATTTCCAAGAAGGACCTCACCAAAGCCAAGAAACGCATCGCCGCCGTCCTCAAGCTCGACACCGGCGTCGAAATCCACTTCAAGCCCGGCAGCAGCGAAAACGATCCTCAGCTCGAGCGTGGTTTCGACGACGACAAGGGCATGAAGTACGTGAAGGTGTTTTACAACAAGGACGTCAGCGCGGGCTAGGCCGCTTCGTTTATGGATCCCAAGTCCGACCCCAGCTCACCGCAACGCCTCTGGAAAATGGGGCGCGTCGTGCTTCAGCGTGAAACCGCGCACCGTGGTGGCAAGACGGTCATTGTGATCAAGGACTTCGCGACGCATCTGCCGCTTTCCGTCATCGAAACGATCGCCAAACGCGTTCGTGCTGCCTGCGGCTGTGGCGGCACGGTGCGTGACAAACGCATCGAGATACAAGGCGATCAAGCCGCGAAGGTCAGATCAGTACTGGAAGCCGAAGGCTTCGAAGTGCGTGGCGTGAAGTGATCACCGCCCTAAGTGCAACCGCGTGTCATACTCAAAGCAGACCTGGCCTGACGTCTGATAGACCTCAAAGATGCGGCGCAGTTCGACGATCATCTCCTCATGGCGTGGCTGGCCCTCAGCCGGTGCATAAGAACTGGAAAGCAGTCGCCCCTTGAGTCCTTCGAAATCAAAGCGCTGCTCATAGGAAAAAGTGTGCGTGGCATAGGCACCGCGGAAGAACGCAGCGAGCGCAGCCGCGTTGACGTTTTCGTGACGGACCTTCGTGTAGTCCGAGCCGAACGTGAGGAGCAGTTGTTCGAACGCCTGCAGGAAAGGCGTGGAGTCGAGTCTGCGCTCATTCCAGATGAGCACAACGTAGCCGTCCAGTTTGAGGATGCGGGTGAACTCCGCACGAGTCTCGGGTGTGTTGAACCAGTGGAAGGCCTGTGCTGCGACGATGAAGTCCACACTATGATCCGGCAGCGTGGTGGCCTGCGCACTGGCGCTCACACTGTGGAAATTGGGAAAATGAGCGAGCAGCCGCTCAGCCGCCTCACGCATTTCTCGATTCGGCTCCACGGCATAAACGGCATTGCCTGCGCGCAAAAAGAGCTCCGCAGAAATACCGGTGCCCGAACCCACATCAGCGATCACGTGTTGAGGAATGAGCCCTGCTGCACGTTGCAGCAGCGGGATGATTTCCAGCGGGTAGCTCGGACGGTAGCGCACGTAATTCTCCACACGGTCGGAGAAACGCTGTTCAGGTGCGGGCATGGTGCTCACTTCATGACGTGGAACGTCGCCTTTTCGTTCCCTTCTTCGCGGAAGCTGCTCCAGGTGAAGTCGAAAAAGTATTCCACTTTGCGGCCGTCAGCCCACGTGATGCGCATCTTGTTGTTGGCCAGAGCCTCCCACTGCGGCAGACCTTCAAAGCCATACCCCGTGGCGGTGTGATCCGCATGAAATTGCAGCTCGCCCTTCTCTGCACGCCACCGCGTTTCGGGAAGCCACTTCGTGAGTTCCGGCGCGTCCTGCGGGCCGTAAAAGCTTTCCGGCAGCACATGCTCGTTTTCATAGCGCCTCACCTCACGCCGCACGCCATCCTTCACATAGGCGATCCACAGGCTTTTGTTCCAGTAGGGAATGGGATCAATACCAAGTGCGGCCGGCGTCACGGCAAACCACTCCTTTTTTGTCTCCACGTATTCCTTCAAGCGCAGCGTGACATCCGCGTTCTTGTCGCCGCTGCCATACATGCCATACAAGATCTGCACCGGCCAGCGTTTGCGGCTGAGCATGCCCGTTGACGCAGGCTTGGCTGCTTCAACCGCCACTGGCTTGGGGTGGTTTTTCGGCGCGACGAATTTGATCCAAGTCGAAGCCCCGCCACCCCAGAGCGATTTGCCGGGAAATCCAGCTCCAGCATTTTGGCGCATGTGCTCGTCACCTTCCTCCCAAGGTTTGGCGATGGGGCTGGCACGGATGTCGGTGCCCTCATCCCGGCGGCGGATGAAATCACGCACATGATCCGGATCATCACACACCGACCACGCCTCACTTGCGGGATCCGACACAAACCCGAAGTCATTTGTCCCCATCATGCCGGCCACCGCGAAATACTTCGACCCACCCCAGCGCAGGTGATTGTTCACCACATGAAACACCAGCCAGTCACCTGGACGCACATCCACCGCCATGCGCTCCACCGTGGCACCAAAGATTTCATTCAGCAGCGTGCGCTGACTTTCCTGGATTCGCACACCGTTTTTATAAGCTTCCACAACGAAGTCATCCGTCACGGTCACAAGATGCGTGGCCAGCAGTCCATTGCTGCGCTTCACCTCTTTCTCCACAATCTTCGGCTTCACACTGCCGTCATCCACATGCGAAAGCAATCGCGCCGGAATCGGACTGAGTTCAGCCTGTCCCGGCGGCTTCCACCGGACGAAGATCCCATCCCTCCCACGCCCGCCGACAAAGCCGGCCGAGAGAATGCTCACTCGTCCCCCTTTCTTGAGCGGGATCGTCGCCACCGTGTCGTCACCATCCCGGAAAGCGCAAACGACTTCGCCCTGGATCATGAGGAGGTTGCGATCGTAGAAGCTGTGCGTGGAAAAACTGTAGTCACCATCGGCTTCGATTTCCAGAAAGCCGCTGGCCACGGCATTGCGTTCAGTTTCCCATTTCCACGGTGAGAGGGACTCCGCGATGTATTTGTCTCCGATCGGCTGGCCAAGTTGTTCCAGCGGCACATAGAAGTTGTCCTTTTCATTCGCCTGCAAAGCATGGCGCGGATATTCCGTGACGACGAGCCCGGGCGCGAACGGTCGTGCGGCCGTGTCAGCACTGAGCGGAGCCGGGGCACCTAGGCCGAGCAGGAGAGACAGTAGGATCGTGGTTTTCATCGTGGCGATGGGGTTGGACCGATTTAAGTGGGTGAATTTACCACTTGGGGGTCGTCAATACACGCATTCATTTACTGGTGCCTTGGGGTGCAAGGGAAGATTTCGAGCGGGGAAAACCAGTTGCCAGCACCCTCGCGACTGCTAACGCTGAACTTATCCAACTATGATCGTCGCCCCTAAAATTCGCGGATTCATCTGCACCACCGCACATCCGACCGGTTGTGCCAAACACATCGCTGACCAGATCGCCGTCGTTAAGTCGCGCGGCCCCATCGCCAATGGCCCGAAGAAGGTGCTGGTTGTGGGTTCCTCAACCGGTTATGGCCTGTCCTCCCGCATCGCGGCGGCCTTTGGCTCCGGTGCGGCCACCATGGGCGTGTTTTTTGAAAAACCCGGTGAGGCTGAGCGTTGTGGCACCGCAGGTTGGTACAACTCCGCCGCGTTTGAAAACGAAGCCAAGGCTGCCGGTCTGTATGCCCGCTCCTTTAACGGTGACGCCTTCTCTGATGCGATGAAGACCACGGTGATCGAAGCCATCAAGGCGGATTTGGGGCAGGTGGACTGCGTCATTTACAGCCTTGCCTCCCCACGCCGCACGCATCCGAAAACAGGCGAAGTTTTCAAATCCGTGCTCAAGCCGATCGGCTCAGCCTCCTACACCAACAAAGACCTCAACACCGGCAACGGCGTGGTCAATGAAGTGACCATCGACCCGGCGAACGAAGACGAGATCGCGCAGACCGTGGCCGTCATGGGCGGTGAAGACTGGGAAATGTGGATCGATGCGCTGCAAAGCGCCGGGGTTCTTGCCGAAGGCGTGCAGACCGTGGCCTACAGCTACATCGGGCCTGAAGTGACCTGGCCGATCTACAAGAACGGCACCATCGGCCGTGCCAAGGAAGACCTTGAGCGCGTGCAGCGCGTGCTGGACGGCAAGCTGGCCCCGCTGAAGGGCAAGGCCTGGGTTTCGGTGAACAAGGCCCTGGTCACGCAGGCCAGCTCCGCGATTCCCGTGGTGCCGCTTTACATCTCGCTGCTCTACAAAGCGATGAAGGCTGAAGGCACGCATGAGGATTGCATCGAGCAGATGGACCGCCTCTTCCGCGAGCGCCTCTACAATGGCAATCCGCAGCCCGATGAAGCCGGACGCATCCGTGTGGACGACTGGGAAATGAAGCCTGCATTGCAGGAGCTTGTGGGCAAACGCTGGGCCGAGGTGAACACTGAAAACTTCGCTGAGCTGGGTGATTTCGAAGGTTACCAAACCAGCTTCCTGCGCCTCTTCGGCTTTGGTCTCGAAGGCGTGGACTACAATGCCGAGGTGGACGTCAGCATTGGCGTGCCATCACTGGCGTAAGGATTGTGGGTTTCCAAGCCCGCAGCGCTTTGCTGCGGGCTTTATTTGGCTTACTTTACTTGCGCCAGATCCAGAAACACGATGCTGGAAGGATTGCCGACGGCTGCGTAATGGCCGGTGAAGTTGAGGACGCCGGTTTTGCGATCGACACGGAATACCGCGACGTTGTCGCCGCGCTGGTTGAGGCTGTAGAAGAACTCGCCGGTGGGATCGAAGTTGAAGCTGCGCGGGTAGTCGCCGTGGGTCCACTCTTCGGTGACGAAGGTGAGGGTGCCGTCTTTGCCAACGGCGAAGATGCCAATGCTGTCGTGCAAACGATTGCCTGCATAGACGAAGCGACCATCCGCTGAGACGAGGATCTCGGAGCAGAAATTGCTGCCGGCAAATCCGGGCGGCAGGCTGGAGATCGTCTGGCGCGAGGTGAGGCGGCCTTTCTCAGTGTCGTAATCAAGCAGCACGATGTTGGAGCCTTCTTCCTGCAAGGAGTAGAGCCAGTGGTTGTTGGGGTGAAAGGCAAAGTGGCGTGGGCCATCTCCCGGGGGAAAGGTGACATGGGGAGGATCGTTCGGCGTCAGCGTGCCTTTTTGGTCGTCAAATTTCCACACGAGGATTTGATCCAGGCCGAGATCCACAGACAGCACAAAGCGCCCCGAAGCATCGGCCGCGATCATGTGCGAATGCGTTCCATCATGGCCGCTGAAGGCGAAGCTGCCGGGAGGTGCGTTGGTGGCTTTCTTGGGCCCAATGGTGCCGGAATCCTGCTTGAAGTCTGTGGCTTCGCCGAGGCTGCCATCAGGCTTGATTGGCAGCACTGACATCGAGCCGCCAAAGTAATTCGCCACGAGCAGAAAGCGTCCTGAGGGATGCAGGCTTACATAAGTAGGTCCTTTGCCGCCGGAGCTGACCGTGTTCATGAGCGTCAGCTGACCGTCCTTGGGATTGATGGCAAAGGCGCTGACAGATCCTGCCTCGTGGTCGCCCTGATGGTCGGTTTCATTCGTGGAATACATGACTGTCCTGGCGGCATTGAAGGTGAGGCAGTTGGGGCTCACGCCAGTTTTGTACAGACCGCAGGGAGTCATGGCGCCGGTGCTGCGGTTCACTTCGAACAGATGGATGCCCTGGCCATTTCCAGGTGGCAGATCCACCTGGGTTGCCTTCATGTTTTGCAGCGGCGAAGTGAATGTGCCGACGTAGGCGATCAGCGGTGCTTGATCTTTGGCCTGAACAGAGAGCGCCGCACCGGCCGCGAGTGCGGTGCTCAGAAAGGAACGACGTGAAATGGATTGGATGTGGGATTGCATGAGAGAAGGGAATTATTTGATGACTGGCAGAATCACACGCGAGGCATGTGCGGCATCGTGCCAGATGGTGTTGATGGCAGGCACACCGGGTTCGGTGATGAAGTGGCTGATGGGGGCACCCGTCTGCGGGTTCGGCTCATAATAAGGCGCGCCGGTGCTGGCGATGGTAATGCGGATGCGGTGGCCTTTGTTGAAGATGATGCTGGTCCAGCCGATGTCCCAGGAGAGCTTGGCGACCTCACCCGGCACGAGCAGTTTTTGATGATCAAATCCTTCGTGATAGCGTGCGCGCAAGGGGTAGTCCACGATCAGGATGGAGCGGCCATCGGGATACACATCGGTCACGCGCAGGAAGAAGTCCGTGTCTTTCGCGGTCGATGACACGAAGACTTCGGCTTTGATGCGGCCCGTGACTTCGAGCGGCTTGGTCAGCACCTCGCTGGTCCAAGTACGCACTTCGGCCTGCTCTTCAAAGCCACGCGCATCTTTGGCACCGGGAAAGCCCACATGGGGCAGGCTCATGGGGTGCGCAGGATCGCTGAGATATGCGGTGCTCGCTTTATCGGCAGAGGGTTTCGCGGCGGCGAGTTTGCCATCGGGTTGCAGGAACCAGTCGTCGGCCTTGCTGGCAGGCGGGAAGTCTTTTTCCTCGCGCCACACATTGCCGGGAGCACCTTCTTCACCGACTGCGCCCATCACGTAGTATTTCACGGTGGTGTCTTTTTCGACGCCGTTGTTTTCGCCTTTGAGGTAATGATTGAACCACTTCGTCATGTGCGGGTAGACGTCGAACATGGCGTTCTCGGGGAAGAGGAGATCGCCAATCTTGTTCGATTTTGGATAGCCGCCGTGCAGCCAGGGGCCGATGATGAGCTGCTGCTGGCCACGTGAATTGGGACCGCCGTGCTGATTGCGGCCGATGAAGCTGGCCACGCTGCCCTGGCACATGAAATCAAACCAGCTGCCAATGGTGAAACAGGGATAGTTCATCTTGTCGAAGTGCAGGGAGGCGTCTTCGTCCTTCCAGAAATCGTCATAGTCGGGGTGCTGGTCCCATTCACGCAGCATGGCTTCGTTGTCCTTGATGTCGCGTGCCACAGAGCCGCCTTTGATGAAGCGCTGCGGCTTGGTGGCGCCGCCGATGCGGTAGCCTTCCTGGTACAAGCTCAGGCCCGTGTCGGTCATGTACTGCGCCACGAGATGCGGCGGCTGAGTCACGGCGAGATAGTTCTGCGCGTAACCCGCCTGGGAGCCACCATAGGTGCCGATCTTGCCGGTGCACCAAGGCTGCGCGGCCAGCCATTCGCACACGTCATAGCCATCGCGCAGCGGCCCCCATTGCAGCCCACGGTAGCCACGGTAAACGCCCTCGCTCTCATGTGTGCCACGGTAGTTTACCAGCGCGATAACAAAGCCGCCTTCAGCGAACTTGGCGGCTGCTTTGCGCGATCCGGCGCTGCTGATGTCCGCGTAGCGCTGCTCAAAGATGGCGGGAAATTTGCCCTCGCCCGGCGGGAAGAACACATAGGCCGAGAGGCGCTTACCGTCGCGCATCGGGATCATGAGGTGCTCTTCACGGACGGAGCCGAAATCGAGCTTGGCTGGAGTGGCGGCGTGCAGGGAGGCACAGGCGGCGAAGAATAAAAGAACGTGGCGCATCAGTCCATTACGGGGGGCATGGACGGCACGTTTCAATCACATGCGGTGCGAAAGGCACGTATCCTGATACTTAGCTCGCGCCGATGCCACGAATGACGGCTGGCAGAGTCTGCGCCAGGATTTTCAGATCGAGCCAGAAGGACCAGTTGTCGATGTACTTGAGATCCAGCGCGACCCACTCCTCGAAGTTCTTGATGCCATTGCGGCCCGTGACCTGCCACAGGCACGTCAGACCGGGTTTGACGCTGAGCCGGCGGCGCTGCGCGTGCTTTTCAATGCGCTGAATTTCATAGACGGGCAGGGGACGCGGGCCGACGAGGCTCATCTCTCCGCGCAGCACGTTCAGGAGCTGGGGCAGTTCATCAATGCTGGTGCGGCGCAGCCAGCGGCCAAAGGCGAAGATGCGCGGATCGTTGGTGATCTTGAAGACAGGGCCTTCCATCTCGTTGTGAGCTTCCAGCTCCTGGCGCTGCGATTCTGCACCCTGGTGCATGGTGCGGAACTTCCACATGATGAAGGGCTTGCCGTAGAGCCCGGCGCGTTCCTGCTTGAAGAAGACCGGGCCACGCGAGCCAAAACGAATGCCAATGACGGCCACGAGCCAAATGGGCAGTGAGAGCAGGAGCAGTATCAATGCGCCGACGCGATCGACGATGGCCTTGAACAGCAGCTCCCAGGAGGCCTGCGGTGTGGAATGGAACACCAGCATCAGGCGCCCGCCGAGCACGTCGAAGGTCGGACGAGCGATGGCGGTCTGGAAGAAATCTGCGGCGATCCAGGCTTCCACGCCTTCGGTTTCGCAGGCCTGCACCGCCTCTTCGATCTTGCTGAAATGCACATGCTGCGCGGCAAAGAGCACGCGGCTGATTGAGTGCTCATGCAGCGCTGCGACGAGATCTGAAATCGGGCGCTGCATGATGTCGATCTGGCCCACGACCTCGATCTCCGCGCGCTGCTCGGAAGTCATGTTAGCGAGGAAGGCTGCCAGATCGTTCTGGGCACCGGCGATGATGACGCGTTCACGGCCTTTGCCTGAGGCCATCTGCTTGCGCAGGATTTCACGCTGCCATGCCTCGCGTAGAAGCAAGGAGAGCGCACCGAGAGCCACTGAGAAAACGACCACGGCACGGCTTTCGACCGACCATTTGAAGAACACGATGCAAAAGGCGATGCACATGCCGATGATGGTCAGCGCCTCCGCCAGCTGACGGGTCGAGCGCCCTGGTGTCTTGTTGTAGATGTTGGAGTAAAACCCGCGTGCCTCCAGCACGATGGGCGTGAACGGGGCCACGACCGCAATCACCCAGTAAAACTTCTCCATGGGCGGAATCTCAACCGCATCTGGAAAGAAGACCGGCACCAGATCTGCACGCAGGAAGTGCCCAAACCACAGACAGAACGCCAGGAGCGCGCTGTCGAGCAGTTCGGTGAGCTGCAAATTGATTTCTTGCTTCCGGCCCAGCATAGTGACGAGTAAGATACTGAATCTTATTTAGAATTATTAAAATTATACTCCGCCTAGCCAATGGCTCAACTTGTTTCCTCTAAAAACCTGCTTTTCTCCTCCCGCCCCCTTGCGGTGGGGGTGGTGGCGGATTCTGCTGCCCTTGAGCACTTTATCTCTCTCGATGCGGCTTCCCGTGCGAACTTATGTGACGTGGCTGAGCTGCGGCTGGACCAGCTGCAGATACCTGCGGCGGATCTGCGTGCCAAGCTGGCTGGCAACACCCTGCCGCTGCTGCTGACGGCCCGGCATCCGGCGGAAGGCGGGCAGGGGCCTGAGGACCCGGCGGCCCGTGCGGCGATGATCGAGCCCTTGCTGGATCTCGCCACGCTGATCGACATTGAACTGCGCAGCGCGGCGCAGATGCAGGGCACGATCCAGAAAGCGCGTGCTGCAGGCGTGCCGGTGGTGGGTTCTTTTCATGACTTTCAGGCCACACCGGCGGAGGAGGTGCTGCGCGGGGCGGTGAATTTTGCCCAACAGGCGGGATTGGATGCGGTGAAGATCGCCACCTACCTGAACACGCAGGGGGATCTGGCGAGCCTCATGAAGCTGGCGGGGGAGACGCATCGGCTGCGGCTTTCCGTCATGGGCATGGGGCCGTGGGGACGTGTTTCACGTCTGGTGCTGGCTAAATGTGGCAGCCTGCTGAATTACGGCTTTATTGGTGCTTCGAATGCTCCTGGCCAGTGGCCCGTCGCCCGCCTGAAAGAACTCCTCGCTGAACTCTGAAATGATCTCCCCCCGTCAGTATCCCCCCTTCCGCCGCGCCCTGCTGGCCAGTCTTCTTTGCGTCTCCATCTCCGGCTGTGGTGACCCCAAGCGTGAGCAGCAGCTGCAATGGAGGGAAGAGGAGATCGAAGCGAAGGCCGCAGCCATCGCCAAGCGCGAGCAGGATTTTGCTGGAGAGAAGCAGATGATCGCGCAGGCAAAGGCGGACATCGCCGCGCGTGAGGCGGCGGTGGCACAGCTGAAAAAGAAGCTGGAGACGCAGCTCGCTGACGAGATTGAGAAAACGAAGAAGGTGCGCCGTGAGATTGAGATCAAAAATCTGCGGGGCTCCATTCCACAGATCACTGCCGCGCGGTGTATTATCATCGATCCTGAGAACGATGATGTGCTCTTCGAAAAGAGCCCCGACCTGCGTGGTGCCATTGCCAGCACGACGAAAATCATGACCGGCCTGCTCGTGGTGGAAGCGGGAGACCTCGACAAAGTGGTCACCATTGAACTGGCGGACACACAGTGCGCTCCGGTACGCATTGGTCTCAAGGTGGGGGAGCAATACACCCGCCGCATGCTGCTGACCGCCATGATGGTGAAGAGCTCCAATGACATCGCGCAGGCGCTCGCGCGTGACAATGCCGGCAGCGTGGCCGCTTTTGCAGAAAAGATGGACGCACGTGCGCAGGCGCTCGGCCTGAAGAACACGCACTTTGTCAACCCTCACGGCCTGCCGTCACTCACGGATGAAAACCCCTACTCCACGGCGCGTGATCTGGCCATGATCGCCAAGGAGGCAGACAAGCACCCGGACATTCGTGCGATCGTGAGGCTGCAGAGTTTCAAGTTCGTCAAGCCTGACGGAAAATCCATTGATCTGGCCAATACCAACCGTGTGCTGCGCACGGCCAGCTACTGCGATGGCATGAAAACCGGCTACACCGAGGCTGCGGGCTACTGCCTCGTGGCCACCGGCGAGCGCAATGGCCGCCGCCGCATTGTGGTCATCCTCAACGACAGCCACGAAGGTGTCTGGCGTGACGCACAGGCGCTGCTCGACTGGGCGCTGAAGGCGTGAAATAACATTCGCGGCTTGCGAGTTTCATGGCTTCCCGGCATCATCGCCGCCTCGCACCATGAAACTCCGCACCCTCCTGCTCGCCTCCCTTTGTTTCGCCGCCACCAGCTTTGCTGAAACGGCCAAGAATCTCGCCATCGATCCCAAGCCACGTGACGCCGGCTGGATGAAACGGCACGAGAGCTTCAACGCCATATCCAAGAAGGGCGAGGCGCAGCTGGTGTTTCTGGGCGACTCGATCACCCAAGGCTGGGAAAAAAATGGCAAGGAAGTCTGGGCCAAAACGTGGGAACCGCTCAAGGCGGCGAACTTCGGCATCGGCGGCGACCGCACTGAACACGTGATCTGGCGCCTGCAAAACGGCAACTTTGACGGCATCAAGCCGAAGCTCGTGGTGCTCATGATCGGCACCAACAACACCGGCCATCAGGGCCGCCCCGCTGCCGAGCATGGAGGTGTGGCGTACGCCAGCAGCGCTGAGCAGACCGCCGAGGGCGTGAAGATGATCCTCGACATCCTGGGCAAAAAACTCCCGGAGGCCAAGGTGCTGCTGCTGGGCATCTTTCCACGAGGTGCCACCAAGGAGGATGCGATGCGCAAACAGAACGTCGCCACCAACAACCTCATCTCCGGCTTCGCAGACAACAAACGCGTCTTCTACATGGACATCGGCAACACCTTCCTGCAGCCCGATGGCACGCTGCCAAAGGAAATCATGCCCGACCTGCTGCACCTCAGCGCCCAAGGGTATCAGATGTGGACCGACGCCATCGAAGGGAAGGTCAAGGAGCTCATGAAGTAGTTCGGAGCGAGCCAGTCAGTTTCATCATTATCCAAGTATGAAAACCATTCTCATTCCTCTTCTGTTCGGCGCGACGGCATCGTTCGCGCAGCTGGCCGATCAAGCAACGCCGGCTGACAAGGTCAAGATCGCCAAAGGCTTCAAAGTGGAGCTGCTTTATTCCGTGCCGAAGACGCAGGAAGGCTCCTGGGTATCCATGACGCAGGACGACAAAGGCCGCATGATTTGCAGCGACCAGTATGGCGCGCTGTATCGCATCACCCCGCCGGTGCTGAATGGCAGCCCGGGGGAGACGAAGGTGGAAAAGCTCAGCATCGACTTCGGTCACTGTCAGGGGCTGCTGTATCATGCGGGTGCGCTCTATGGGGTGGTGAATGATGATGCTTACCAGGGGCGTGGACTTTACCGCTGCAAGGACACGAATGGTGATGATCAATTCGATACCGTGGAGCTGCTGCGCTCCTTTCCGGGCAAGGCCGGTGAGCACGGACCGCACGGCGTGATCGCTTCCCAGGATGGCAAGAGCCTGTATGTGATGTGTGGCAACCAGACGCCCGAACCGAGCTGCGAGACCAGCGTGGTGCCGCGGCATTGGTCGGAAGACCAGCTTTATCCCATGCTGCTGGGCCGCGGCTTCATGCGTGATGTGCTGGCGCCCGGCGGCTGGCTGGCGCACACCGATCTGGATGGCAAGAAGTGGGAACTGGTAAACACCGGCACGCGCAACACCTACGACATCGCCATGAACCGCAGTGGCGACATCTTCGGCTTTGACGCCGACATGGAGTGGGACACCGGCATGCCGTGGTACCGCCCCACCCGCGTGTGCTTCATGCAGAGCGGCGGCGAGTTCGGCTGGCGCACCTGCAGCAAGAAATTTCCCGCGCGCTGGGAGGACAGCCTGCCAGCTGTGGTGGACATTGGCCCCGGCTCGCCCACCGGTGTGGCCTTTGGCTATGGCGCGAAGTTCCCGGCGAAGTATCAGGACGCGCTCTATATTTGCGACTGGAGCTACGGCAAAATGTATGCCGTGCATCTCTCGCCAAACGGCGGTGGTTATACTGGCGTGACCGAGGAGTTCATGAGCGCCTCGCCGCTGCCGCTGACTGACATTGAAGTCTCCAAGAAGGATGGTGCGATGTATGTGAGCGTCGGCGGGCGCAAGGTGCAGTCGGGATTGTATCGGGTGACTTATATCGGTGGAGATGTTCCCGAAGCGCCTTCGAGTGTTGAGGAGAAGATCAAGGATCTTGAAAAATTTCACAATTCTCTGAGCGATCAATGGGCAACTCGTAACGTGCTCGAAGCCTTTCACGGTAAACAAGATCCTCTTGCTGTTGAAGGGGCTTGGCTGCACCTCGCCTCCCCCGACCGCAATATCCGCTTTGCCGCCCGTATCGCGCTGGAGCACCAGCCGATCGCCTCATGGAAAGACAAGGCGCTGAGCGAATCCAATCCACGTGCCGCGCTCACAGCACTCATGGCGCTGGCGCGCAGCAGTGGTGGTGACAAAGCATTGCAGCAGCCGGTGCTGGCGGCGCTGAACAAGATCGACTTCAAGGCTCTCAAAGGTCTCGACCGTGTCACGCTGATCCGTGATTACATGCTCGCTTTCACACGCATGGGAGAGCCGGATGGGGCGACAAAGGATTCACTGATCAAGCATCTTGCACCGCTGTTCCCCACGAATGATCCGGCCTTGAACCGTGACCTTTGCGAGGTGCTGGTCTATCTGGGAGACGCAGGCATCGTGGCCAAGGCTGAGCCGCTGGTCAATGGCTCTCCGACTCAGGAGGAGCAGATCGACTACGCCCGCATCCTGCGCTTCGCGAAGACTGGCTGGACCAAGGAACTTCGCGCTGATTACTTCCGCTGGTTCCTGCGCGCTGCGAACTACAAAGGGGGGGCGTCGTTTGACCTGTTCCTCGGAGAGATCAAACAGAACGCGCTCTCCACCATGACGGAGGAAGAAAAGCTGGCGATCAAGGATGTGCTGGATGCGAAGCCGGAAGCCAAGGCACCGAGTTTCACGATGAAGCCGATGCAGTTCGTCAAAGCCTGGACACTCGATGAACTTAGCAAGTCGCTTGGTGTTGGACTGGAGGGCAACCGTAACTTTGCCAATGGTCGCAACATGTTCGGTGCCGCCACCTGCTTCGCCTGCCACCGCTTCAACAACGAAGGTGGGGCCGTGGGTCCGGACCTTACAAGTGTGGCCGGCAAGTACAGCCCGCGTGATCTGCTGGAGCATATCCTGGAGCCAAGCAAGGAGATCAGTGACCAGTATGGCAGTACCGTCTTCACGCTGCAGGACGGCAGCACGGTCATTGGACGCATCGCCAACATGAAGGAGAATAACATGATGGTTTGCACTAACATGATGGACCCTAATAACTTCACCAATGTCGATGCCCGCAAAGTTGTAAAAACGGAAGAGAGTAAGATCAGCATGATGCCTCCCGGCCTGCTCTTCATGCTCAAGGAGGACGACATCCTCGACCTCATGGCCTATCTTCTTAGCAAGGGTAATCCGGAAGACTCAATGTTTGTAAAGTAAAAATTTATTTAAGCGGCGGCTACAAAAACAAAGGCCCCAGTTTTTGCGAACTGGGGTCTTATTATTAATGCGGAGTTAACCGTGAACTAGGAACAACTTACTTGGCCTTCTTTTCAGCAGCAGGCGTTTCGCCTTTCTGCTTGGCCCACCGCTTACGCTGAGCATCAGCGATCTTCTTGCGGGCAGAAGCGGACATGACGCGCTTCTTTTTGACTGGCTTTTCACCTGCGGTTGTAGATGCAGCGGACGACTTGGAGGAGCCGCCAAGAAGTTGAGCGAGTTCCTGCTGGAAGCCTTCGATTTTTTCTTGAAGTGCAGCGGCGCGGCGAAGTTGGGAGGAAGATAGGGTCATTTGTTTTATTTGTATGGGAACAATTCATTGTTTATGAAAAAGTTAGACCAAAGTCAAGCCTGGAACTCTAAGTCTATTCCCCATTTTTGCAGTTAAAGAGGCTTATCGTAGATGCTCTGGAATACTTCAGTGGCATTTGGGTCTATGATAGTTATGCCGTTTTGGTCAAAACGTGCTGTAACTGTCGCTCCTTTGCCTTCCTGCATGTATTTCCAGTTAAGATCCCGAACGCGCGCAGCGGCATCTACAATGGCGCAGGTAATGCGGGCGTCTTCGGCGGTCGGATAAAGTCCGGCCACGTCGTCGCGAGATTCTTTGGCAAACTTGACGCGGCAGACGGCCACCAATCCCACGGTCAGGCTATCCACGCCATACCCTATGTAGCCTTTGGTGCCATCAGGACGGGTTACTTCGCGGGTAAAGTGGTTGTTGCTTGTGCGCGTGCCGCCACCCTGATTCCACCAGCGGAAACCGCGATACTGCTGGTCGCTTTCTACTTTGCCGTCAGCACCGACGATTTCATGACCCTGGTTCACCGGACCTTCGAAATCGGCGGGGGTCACCCAGTTGTTGTTAAAGCTGATCGACATGCCGTTGTCGAAATCCACGCGCACCTGCACGGCGTCGAAGGCATTGATGCCATCGCGGATTAGGCGCTTCTTCTGGCCCACGGCGGTCAGGGACACTGGCTTACTGTGGTAGTAGCTCCAGATCAGATCTGTCCAATGGGGGCCGACGTAGCTGAAGGGGTCGCTGCTTTCCACCCACTTGAAGGTGCTCGTGCTGACTTCGAGCGGTTCTTCGAGATAGGCGGTGCCATAGAGTGGCGGGCCAATGCGGTTCTGAATGTCATCGCGAATGCGCAGGTGGTCCGGGTCATAGCGCTTGTGCATGTCCACAGCGACGATGAGGTTCTTCGCCTTGGCCGCCGCGATGATCTCATCCGATTCCTGGATCGACAGGCACATGGGTTTCTCGGTCAGGACGTGCACCCCTTTGGCCAACGCGGCGAGAATGGGCTGCGTGTGCAGATGATCCGGAGTGGCGACGGCCATCACATCGAGATCAGGAAAGGCGGCCAGGATGTCGTCCCAGGGGGCATCGCCGTGAAAGGCACGCGGTTCGTGGCCGGTGAGGTCTTTGAAGGCTGCTGCGGTTTTGAGCGCGGACTTTTCGCTGCGCGTGGCGACGGCGACGAGGTCAAATTTTACCCCGGCGAGTTCGCGTGAGTATTTGTCGAGACCGACGCGGGCGAGCTGTCCGGCGATGCCGAAGCGCTGCAAGTCCGCGTAAGCACGCGCGTGAACATCTCCGCCGAACATGCCGGCGCCAACGAGGGCGATCTTGATGGTGGATTCCATGGTGGCTCATGGAACGCGAAGTCAGACGGCATGCAACCGGGCAAGCTGATACATGAATGCCGGGTTCTCATGTTTTGGTGAGCCTGCGCTGAAGGAAAGGGCAAGGCGGGCCTGCACGGTCGAGAGAGGAATGCATAAAAAAACGCGGGAGTCTTGCGACTCCCGCGTTGGATGGTTTCTCGATGAGAGACGCCGGCTTATTCAGCAGCGGCGGCTTTCTTCTTCGGAGCGGCCTTCTTCTTGGCAGGAGCCTTTTTGGCTGGTGCTGCTTCTTCGGCCACAGGCTCAGCTGCGACTTCAGGTTCAGGGGCTGCGGCGGCTTTTGGCACGTAGGCGTCCACCCACTCGATGTAGGCCATCGGAGCGGAGTCGCTGCGGCGCTGGCCGAGCTTGGTGATGCGGGTGTAGCCACCGACGCGGTCCTTGGAAGCCACGGCGATCTCTTCGAAAAGTGTCTTCACCATGTCTTTGTGACGCAGTGAGGAGAGGGCGGTGCGGCGAGCATGCAGGGTGCCGCGCTTGCCAAGGGTGACGAGCTTCTCTGCGTAAGGGCGGAGGGCTTTGGCCTTGGCCAGTGTGGTGCGAATCCGGCGGTGCTCGATGAGGGAGCAGGTGAGATTCATGAGCAGCGCGTCGCGGTGATCCTGTTTGCGCTGAAGTTTGACGATTTTTCTTCCGTGTTTCATGTCCTAAAATAAGTCTAAATTCTGTCTGTGATTGATTACTCGTCTTCGTCGTCTGCGTCAGGCAGATGGCTGTCCACAAGCTTGGTGAAGTCGAGGGAGTCGGCTTCTTCATCGTCGTCGCCGATCATGCTGCTGCGGGCGAGGAGGGAGACACCGCCAGGGGTGGCCTCAAGCAGCGCTGGATCGAACTTCATGCCGAGAGACAGACCAAGCTCTGCGAGCTTTTCCTTGATCTCGGTGAGGGACTTCTTGCCGAAGTTGCGGTAACGAAGCATTTCGCCTTCGGTCTTCATGGCCAGCTGGCCGACGCTGGTGATGTTGGCGTTGTTGAGGCAGTTGGCGGCGCGGACGGAGAGTTCGATCTCGTTGACGCTCATGTTCAGGAGCTTGCGCAGCTCGCTGTTTTCTTCGCTCTGAGCTTCCGGTGCGGCTTCGAACTCGATGGCCTTGTCGTCATAGTTGACGAAGACGTCGAGGTGGTGGCGCAGGATGGCGGCAGACTGCAGGAGGGAATCCTGGGGGGTGATGCGGCCGTCTGTCCAGATGTCGAGCACCAGCTTGTCATAGTCGGTGTTCTGACCGACGCGGGTGCTTTCCACGCCGTACTTCACGCGAGTGACGGGGCTGTAGATGGAGTCGATCGGGATGACGCCGATGGGGGTGTCAATGCGCTTGTTTTCTTCCCAGGTGGAGAAACCACGGCCGACGCGCACTTCGAATTCGCATTCGAACTTCGTTTTGCGGTCGAGCGTGCAGATCACGAGGTCCTTGTTGATGACTTCGTAGTGGTTGTCGTCCTTGATGTCGCCGGCGGTGACGGGGCCTTCCTTGTCAGCAAGGATGGAAAGCAGGCGGGGCTCCTTGGCATCGCTGTGATGCTTGAAGCGGACCTTCTTGAGGTTCAGGATGATCTGAACGACGTCTTCGAGCACGCCCGGAAGGGTGGTGAATTCGTGTTCCGCACCGCGGATTTTCACAGAGGTGATGGACGCGCCTTCAAGGGAGGAGAGGAGGACGCGGCGGAGGGAGTTGCCAATCGTGTGACCGTAACCTTTGTCAAAAGGTTCGGCGGTAAATTGGGCGTAGGTTTCGGTTGCCGTGGCCTCGTTTTTCACAAGGCGGGAAGGCATCTCGAATCGGGCAAGACGTACTGACATAGGATATGTGGTTAACACTAACGGCCGGGTTACCTCCGGGCGAGATCCCTGCACATCTCGAAGAGAGGCAGGCGCGGAGACCAACGGCGAATGGATGACGACTCGCAGGGGGCGGGGAGTATGGAAGCCGGTCTTTAGAATGCAACCGGGAATTTTCAGGGGGGAAGAGGCCGGAAACGCCCGGTGGAAGGGCTGCTTCCGGCTACTGCTGCGGCAGATTCAGTTCCACCCGCTCCTTGCCCCGCAGCACCGTGGCGGAGATTTTCTCTCCTGGAAGGTGGTGCAGCAGCAGGTCGCCGATGAGGGCGCTTTCGGTGTGGCGCTGTTTTTGGTCGCTGATCTGAATGATGATGTCGTCCTTTTTAAACCCCGCCTTTTTGGCGGCGGCGTGCTTGCCGAACTCGCCCACGTGGAAGATGCGCAGGGCCATCTGGGTTTTGTCCAGGCCCAGGCTGGCGCGCTCCTCATCGGGGAGGTCGTCCATTTTCATGCCGCCAAAGGCCATCGCCCGCATGGGCCAGGTGCCGACGCGCTTGCCGATGTCTGACTTCAAGCGCCAGCCAGCTGGGAGATCGAGGGTGACGGTGGTTTCCTTTCCGCCGCGCAGGACCGTGGCGGGCAGGGAGCCTGAGTCGGGCGAGCGATGCAGCACCCAGCTCACGTCGGCGATGGAAACGAGAGGCTGGCCGTTGAGGCGGGTGAAAATGTCACCCGCCTGGATTCCGGCGGCATTGGCGGCGGAACCGTCTGCCACGGCCTCCACTTTGGCGACCTCGTCGGTGGCGAGGGTGATGCCGAGGCTCTCGATCGACGGCTGCGGGTAAATCCACTCCACCGGTACGGGCTTGTTCTGGCCTCGGTAGTAGGCCCGAAAGGCATCGCCGACCATGTGGCAGTGGACGCAGCTGGCCACGACTTTGCCGTTCCAGTCGAGCTTGCTCTGGTACTTGCCCGCGAGTGCCGGAAACTCGACGGGCGTCTGGTAAGGTGTGGGACCGCCCTGCTTGCCACTGAGCGCGGCTTTGTTGGCCGGATAGCCTTGGTGAATGGCCAGGCCTGCTTCGAGCGCTTTTTTGAAACCGGCGGTGGTTTTGTTCAGCGGGTCCTTTTGATGCAGCCAGGAGCCATAGCGGCCGTAGATGGTGCCGTCGCCATTGAAGAGAATTGCAGAGAAGGAGAGATCGTAGTCAAACTGGAAGCGGGAGAGGTCGAGTGCGTTGGCATTGATGATACGCACGCAGACAAATTGATCGAGCAAGGGCATGAGTTCCTGCTCTTCCAGTACACTGGCGTCAATGCCGGCGCAGGACATGCAGGGCAGGCAGCGCAGCACCACGAGCAGCGGTTTGCCGGTGGTCTTGGCCAGACGGAAGCCGGCGTCCACGTCATTCCAGTTCCAGCGTGGATCGTTTTCCAGCCGGGCCTTGTCACCGCGCACCGCGCCTTCGCGGTCTTTCACCGTGGCGGCAGGTGCTGATTGAATCAGGAGCAGGAAGGCGAACAGCAGGAGTTGCTTCATGTCCGCATTCTGCGGAGTCTGCGGGGGCCAAGGCAAGCCGGGATTTTTTTTCAGCCGGTTTTTGGAATGGACAGGCTTCGGTTTTCTCCGGTAAATCGTGCCACCCTCCACCCACGAGCCTTTTATGTCTGAAGTCACCGCCATTTCCAAGTTTGCCTGTCCGGCCTGCGGTGCCGAGGCAGTCTGGACGCCTGCGAAGCATGCACTGGTCTGCCCTTACTGCGGTACGGTGTCTCCGGCTGAGCTGAAGAGCGACGGCTCACTGGTGGAGGAAAATGATCTTGTGGCCATGCTGCGGGCCATTCCCGATGACCAGCGCGGCTGGGCGGCGGTGCGCAAGACGGTGAAGTGCCAGAGCTGCCAGGCCATTTCCGTCTTTGATGAAAAGCGGGTGGCGCAGAACTGTGACTTCTGCGGCTCACCGGCCATGATTGCGATGGACGATGTCGGCTCGCCGATCCGGCCCGGCAGCCAGCTGCCATTCAAGATCGCCCAGAGCCAGGTGCGGGAGGACATCCGCCGCTGGTATTCCAGCCACTTCTGGGCGCCCAATGCCCTCGGGCAGAAGGCCATGACGGACACGCTGCATGGCATGTACCTGCCGTTTTGGACCTTTGATGCCCATGCTGAATGCCCCTGGGAGGCGGAGGCCGGCTACTATTACTACACGACCGACAGCAAAGGGAACCGCACCCAGCACACGCGCTGGGAGTACGCCTCAGGTCATGTCAGTAGCGACTTTGACGATGTGCTGGTTCCAGCCTCGAAAGGCGTGCACACGGCGCTGCTCGAGAAGCTGCAGCCCTTTCCCACCACCACGGATCTGCTGCCCTATGATCCGGGTTATCTCTCCGGCTGGGTGGTGGAGCAGTATCAGATCGATCTTATTCAGGCGGCGCAGGATTCACGCGGCCGCATGGATAACATCCTGCGCAGCCAATGCACCGAGCAGATTCCCGGAGATACCAGCCGCAATCTGCAAATCTCTCCGGACTACAGCGCGCAAACCTTCAAGCATGTCCTGCTGCCGGTCTGGCTGCTGACTTACACCTATGGCACGAAGACTTATCAGGTCACCGTGAATGGAGCCACGGGCAAGATCGGTGGCGAATACCCGCTGAGCTGGGTGAAGATCACCATCGCGGTCATCATCGCCTTGATCATCCTTGGCATCTTCATGTCTTCGCAGAACTGACGCTGCGTGAACTTCCGCTTTCGAGAACTGCCCATCGCCATCGCGCTGCTCGCGATATGTGCGTTCTTTGCCATCAAGGAGCCGGCGTTTCTGGGAGCGCGCAATTTGTCGATGCTTGTGACTGAGCTTTCGATCACCGCCACGCTGGCGATGGGCATGCTGCTCATTCTGCTGCCGGGGCACATTGATCTGTCCGCAGGCAGCGGGGTCGGATTGCTCGGCGGCGTTGCGAGTGTGCTGGTGTTTCATTATCACCTGCCGGCGCCTGCGGCACTGGGGGTGGGTTTTATCTGCGGGGTTTTGATCTGGATGGCCATGGGGGCCTTCATCGTGTGCGAGCGCATGCCTGCCTTCATTGTCACGCTCGGAGCGTTGCTGATTTTCAAAGGTCTTTTCTGGCTGGTGATCGACAACGCCACCGTGCCGGTGGCACCCGGTGGGCAGAGCAATCTCTACTCGCTGCTCACCACCTACTACCTGCCGGTGCAGTTGGGCTGGTTGCTCGCGGCGGGGCTTGTGCTCGCGCTGGTGTTCACCACGCTCAGTGCGCGCAAACGCCGTCTGGAGCATGGCTTTGCGGTGGAGGACAAGGAGATGGCGTTCATGCGTTTGTTTATCACCGCGCAGGCCATCGCGCTGTTTGTGCTCGTTACGGGGCAGTTTCGTGGCATTCCGCTGCCCTCGCTCATTCTCGGTGGGGTGACCCTGATCGTGTATGCGGTGACGCAGCACACGGCGTTGGCGCGGCACCTGTACGCCATCGGCGGCAGCGCGGAGGCGGCTCTGATTTCCGGGGTGCCGATGAAACGCAGCGTGATCGCCGCCTACAGCGGCATGGGGGCCATCGTGGCCCTCACGGGCTTCATGCAGACGGCCTATGCGGGTTCATCGACAACGACCGTGGGAGATCTGATGGAGCTCGACGCCGTCGCGGCCTGCGTGATCGGCGGTGTCAGCCTGCGTGGCGGCCGTGGCAATGTGCTGGGTGTTCTGCTGGGCGCTCTCATCATCGCCTGTCTGCTGAACGGCATGACGCTGATGTCTGTACCGCCGGAGCGGAAGTTCATCGCGCGTGGTGTGGTGCTGATTCTCGCGGTGTGGATGGACATGCGCCTCTCCCGGAAGCAATGACGAAATCAGAATGACGAATGACTGAATCTCTGCATTCGTGATGCTTAAACATGTCCGCCGCCTCGCAACTTCTCAAACAGCACCTTCAGCAGCGTCAGATGCTGGGGAAGACTCACGTCGCGCTGCGTCCGGGGACGATGGACAGGCTGACGGGTGTCGTGCGTGAGCCTGCCGTGCGTGCTGCTCCCGCGCCTGAGCCGTCCCGATCTTTTGCTGCGGCACCTGCGCCTGCGGCGCGCATCTTGATCGAAACTCCGCCGCCGGAAACGAGGAAGACGGAGTTGCTGGAAGTGGCTGGTGAGACGCTCGAAGAAAAGCTCGCGGCATTGCGCGTGATGGCGGAGACGTGGGAGCCTGCACTCTCCATGAGCAGCCTGCGCAAGACGATGGTCTTTGCCGTGGGGAGTCCGCTGGCCTCGCTGATGTTTGTGGGCGAGGCCCCGGGCGCTGAGGAGGAAAAGCTGCGCGAGCCGTTCGTGGGTCCGGCGGGGCAGAAACTTACTGCCATCATCAAGGCGATGGGGCTCGAACGCCGGAAGGTGTACATCAGCAACATTTGCAAATTTCGTCCTGCCATGGACAACCAGGGCAGCGGCAACCGCAAGCCCACCGCCGAAGAGATGCGCGCCTGCGTGCCCTTCGTCCTCACGGAGATTGATCTCATCAAGCCTCTGGTCATCGTGGCCCTGGGGGCCACGGCAGCGGAAGGGCTCGGCATTCCTGGTACGGTCGGCGGTTTGCGCGGAAAGTTTCACAGCACCGGCGGCATTCCGACCATGGTCACCTACCATCCGTCCTACCTCCTGCGGGAAGAGCAGACGGGCGACGGCATTCTTGCCAAGCGCGCCGTGTGGGAGGACATGCTGAAGGTCATGGAAAAGCTGGGCCTGCCCATCAGCGCGAAGCAGCGCGGGTACTTTCAGACGAAATAGTCCGTTTCAAATCCTATGAACAACAACCTTGTCCTGCTGCTGGCCTCGGGGGTGTTCTTTGCGCTGGTGTGGCTGAACTGGCAGCCAGCCGGGCACAAGCCTCCCGTGGTGGCTGAAAAGCCGGTCGCTGTAAAGCCTGCTGCTCCTCCTGCGGCGAGTGCGGAAACGGTTCCCAAAGAGGAAGAGCCGCAGCCCAAGCACTACCGGCCCAGGCAGGTGTCTGAAGCTGTGCGCCGCAAGGTGGATGACTTCATCCGCCGATACAAAGACGTCTCTCCCGAGGAGCTGAACAAGAGCGTAGAGCTGGCCCCGTTGATGAAGCGCTTTGAGCAGGTGATGAACACGCCCGAGTTTCTGAACGAGATGGGAAAGCGCATCGAGGCGATCGAAGCCGCCAGAGGGCAGAAGCATGGCATGCTGACCATCGGCACCGACAAAAAACTCGATGAGCCGGAAAGCCGGGCCTGGCTGGAGGCGATGTTTTCTGACGATGCAGATCTGCTGCAGGAGTATCTCCTCAACAAGCTGGATGGGGCCATCTTTGAGTTTGCCTTTGATCCCACCCTGGAAAACGCGGGGAATGGCGTGAAGGTGCAGGGCGCAGCACCTCCTGCCCCCGCGGCCAACAAGCTGCCAGACTGAGGGCTTGTCTTTTGCCGGCAGTCCGGGTTTAAATCATCGGCATGAAGGCCAGAGCACTTTCCCGTCGTGATTTATTCAAGCTCGGCACCGCAGGCGCTGCGGTGCTGACGACCCACGCGGAGCTGCAAGCGGCTGGGAAAAAGACGGGTCCCGTGTGCGAGGAGGGCGGCTGCTGCATCACGCCTTCGGGAGATTTTTACAATGTGGAGCGCGGCAATCCGCTGCCGTACAAGCTGCCCATCGAGAAGCAGCGTGAGATCGGCATGGTGCGCGAGACGTGGCAGCTTGAAGTCATCGCCGATGCCGCGAGCAACGCGAAGATCGAGCGGCCCATGCTGCGCAGTGACGGCACGGCGCTGACGTTTGAAAAGCTGATGGAGATCGCGAAGACGAAGGCGGTCAGTTATTTGAAAGTCATCACCTGCAACAACCTCTCCGATCCGTTGGGGCATGGCCTGTGGGAAGGGGTGCCGCTGCGCGATGTGCTGTGGCAGTGCGGGCCGGTGGAAAATCTGCGCCATGTCTGGTACCATGGCCATCACAACGAGGACCCGAAGCAGATCTTCAAATGCTATCTGCCGATGAACCGCGTCTTTGAAGATCCGCCGGGAGAGCTGCCGGTGATGCTTTGCTACAAGCTCAATGGCGAATTTCTCACCGGGGAGCGCGGCGGCCCGGTGCGCATGATTGTGCCGGAAGCCTACGGTTTCAAATCGGTGAAGTGGCTGCAGCGCATCGGCTTCACGAATGCGCATCAGTCCGACGACACCTACGCGAACGGCAACAATGACATCAACTCGTGGCTCAAGACCTTTGCGCGCTTTGGCGACCTGCCGGACAAACTCAGCGCGAAGGATGAACTGACACTGCATGGCAATGCGCAGGTGGGCATCTCAGGTCTCAAGCAGGTGCAATACTGGCTGCGCAATGTGAGCACGCCGTTGCCTGCGAACGATCCGCACTTCACCCAGGCACCGTGGCAGGAG
Organism: Prosthecobacter debontii; assembly: GCA_943371875.1. Lineage (GTDB taxonomy): Bacteria > Verrucomicrobiota > Verrucomicrobiia > Verrucomicrobiales > Verrucomicrobiaceae > Prosthecobacter > Prosthecobacter debontii_C. Next base: position 55,779 of record CALRWM010000033.1, read on the forward strand.
GCGCAGATCGTACCGTTTGATGGCAGCGGCATTGCGGGATTCAAAGGTGCGCCGCTGCACTCGGTGCAGTTTGATCCCGTGACGCGCAAGCCGCGCCAGTGGCCGCTGCGGCACACGCTCTGCCGCTGGACGGCGAAGCCGGTCAAGCTCGCGCCTGGAAAGTACGAGCTGCGCTGCAGGACGATCGATGAAAACGGCATTGCGCAGCCGATGCCGCGCCCGTTTCCGAAGTCTGGGAAGAACAACATTCAGAAAGCGCTGCTCGAAGTGCTGGCGTGACGCCGCCTGCGGACGGCCTCATTTTCAGTGTGACAAGAAAGAGGGTGGTGTACGGCCCGGATGCTGCTGTATGGATTCCGCATGTATTCATCCGCTGTCCCCTGGCAAGTCCTGTCGTCCAACGTTGGTGTCGGTGTCCTCACGGCAGGCTGGACGCTAGACGTGGTTTATCCGGATATCGCGGAACCGAGGAATTTTGTCGTGGATGTCATGTTTGATTCACCCTTTGCGTTCGTCCCCGTCGTGCATCTCGGTCTCACGGGATTCGACATGGACCGGCGGGAAAGCTCTCGTATCACGGTGAAGGCGGAGAGCGTCACGGAATTCGGCTTCAAGGCGGTCATCTCCACGTGGGATGCGTCGCGGGTTTTTTCCGTGGAGTTCAACTGGCTGGCCATCGGGGCCTGATCACGGTTTGCGAAAGCACCAGGAGCGGTAGGAGAGCTCGCCTGACTTCAGCGCCTCATACACGCGTGCGCCCGGCAGTCCGGCGAAGTCGCGGCCCAGGGAGTGCAGAAACTTGGGCAGACGCTGGCAGATGAGAGCCTCGCTGCGTGCGGCATTGGTTTCCATGCCGCGCAGCACTTCATGGCGGATGTCGCGGGTCTGCACGATATCGAGCGGTGCTTGGGCGATGGCCTGCTCCCATTCGGCCCATTGATCGTGGAAGCGAAAATCAGCATAGAGGAAATGACCGCCCGTTTTCAGCACGCGTGCGACCTTGGCCAGGAAGGCGGGGAAATCGGGGTAGCAGTGCGATGCCTCGACATTGACCACCGCATGGAATGTTTGCGGAGGGTAGGGGAGCGACTGCGCATCTCCCTGCACAAAGCGGAGTCCGCTGACCTGATGGCGTTTTTTGCAAAAGGCGATGCCGGCGGGATTGAGATCGAGACCGGTGTAGCTCGCGGGATGCAGCGTGCGCGTGAGCCAGGAGGCGCCGCCGCCGTGGCCGCAGCTCACTTCCAGCACATCCTTGCCACGCAGATCCACCTGGGTGGCCACGTGATGGTAGAGCTGGATGCAGGCGCGGTTGGGTTCGTCGGCAGGTTCGAGCGTCAGGCCCACGGGCGGGTCGGTCTCAAAGGCGTAGTTCAAAAACAGCACTTCTTCGCTCCGCAGCCGCCGTGTGAGATAGGGATACCACAGCTGCCAGATGGCTTTGCGGACGGGGCCGATGGAAAAGAGGCGTTCGAGGAGGGACATGGCAGGGTAAAGCCTGCGAGATGATGCTGGCGGATGCAACTTGCCAGTTGGCATTCATTGTGCGGGAATATCTCTACCGCTGGTGACTCACACTTGGAACCGCATGCATTGCCCGACATGAAAGACAGCTCTCACATTCCCTCCAGCGAGGTCACACCTGAGGAGACCTTTCTCAACCGGCGCTTCTTCATGAAGTCCGCCATCTGGGCCGGCTCCACGCTGGCTACGGCGGGTCTGTACCGCACCTTCAGTCCTCGGCCCGAAGTGGCGAATACGGGAACCGCCATCGCCACGGTGGCGGAGCCTGCGTTGCAGACGGCTCTGGCGGCGGATGAGAAGGTGAACTCGTTCACCGATATCGCGGGCTACAACAACTACTACGAGTTTTCGACTGACAAATCCGCGGTGGCTGCGAAGGCGAAGAATTTTGTGACTGATCCGTGGAGCGTGCAGGTCGGCGGACTGGTGCAGAAGCCGCGCACGTTTGATCTGGCGGAACTGCTCAAGTTTGAATCCGTGGAGCGCACCTACCGCTTCCGCTGTGTGGAGGGATGGTCGATGGTCATCCCTTGGGTGGGGTTTCCGCTGTCCAAGCTGCTGAATCAAGTGGAACCGCTGAGCTCTGCGACGCATGTGGCGTTTGAGACTTATTATGACATCAAGCAGATGCCTGACTCACGCTATGCGGGCATTGATCTGCCCTATGTGGAGGGCCTGCGGCTGGATGAGGCAATGCACCCGCTGACGCTGCTGGCCACGGGACTGTATGGCAAGACGCTGCCGAATCAAAACGGCGCGCCGGTGCGGCTGGTGGTGCCGTGGAAGTATGGCTTCAAGAGCATCAAGTCGGTGGTGAAGATCACGCTGATGGACCGCGAACCGCCGACCACCTGGAGTCTCGCGAATCCGGGGGAATACGGCTTCTACTCGAACGTGAATCCCAAGGTGGATCACCCGCGCTGGTCGCAGGCGCATGAGCGGCGCATTGGCGAGATGGGCTCGCGGCCCACGCTCATGTTCAACGGCTATGCGGAGCAGGTGGCGCACCTCTACAAGGGCATGGACCTCAGCGTGGATTTTTAACCTGTATGACCTTCAGCGCAGACACACGATTTCACCGGCAGCTTTTTGTCTTCAATGGCCTGCTGCCCGCCGTGCTCATTCTAATCGACGGCTGGCGCGGCAAGCTGGGGGCGAATCCGGTGGAGTTCGTCACGCGTGCCACGGGCGTGCTGACGCTGGTCTTCCTCATGCTCACGCTGCTGGTGACACCGCTGCGGAAAATCTATGGCTGGAACTGGCTGCTCAAGCAGCGCCGCCTGCTGGGACTGTATGCGTTCTTCTATGGCATCGCGCACCTGATGACTTACCTGGCCTATGATCGTGACTGGCAGCTGGGAACCGTGATTGGTGATGTGTACAAGCGGCCATTCATCGCCATCGGCATGTTCAGCTTTTTGCTGATGGTGCCGCTGGCGGTCACCTCCACCAATGCCATGATCAAGAAGCTCGGTGGCCCGCGCTGGGCGCAGCTTCATCGCCTTACCTATTACATCACCATCGGTGGTGTGCTGCATTACTGGATCATCGTGAAGTCGGATGTGACGTATCCGTTCTTCTTCGCGGTGGTGCTGGCTGTGCTGCTGGGCTGGCGTGTGGTGGCGAGCATAAAAAAAGCGCGAGGTGCTGCACCCCGCGCTTCGTGAGATTTTGAAGCCCGCTTATTTCTTGGCAGGGGCGGCGTTCCAGACCTTGATGTCGTCAAACCAGCCGCTCTGACCGGCGACGCCGAGTTCGATCTTGGACTTCGTTTCGTGGCCAATGCCGGCGGACTTGAGGAAGGCGACGGCTTTGCCATCGATGCTCACGCGCATTTCATCGCCCACGGTTTCCACCACAACGGTGTATTCCTTGTTCTGCTCCAGCTTCACGGGGAAGGTGGCGCTCTTGCCGGCCATGAGCTTGTTCACTTCGTCCTTCTTGGCGGGATCCTTGCGGAGCTCCTTGATGATCAGGTTCTGGCTGCCTTCGCGCTCATCCATGATGGTCACCTTGTCCAGGCGGATCTGGGCGCGGCAGAGGTGGCCGTAGTGGGCGGCGGTGTATTTGCGGTCGTCGAATTCCACATCCATCATCGTGCAGCCGTCGAAGCGCATCTTCACTTCGATCACGGTGTCCTTGGTGGGGACTTCCAGGCCGTAGACGGCGGCATGCGCGGTGATGACGGACTTGCCATCCTTGGAGGGCTCGTCCTTCACGCGGGTCTGCGTGCCTTTGAGAGCGTTGTTTTCAAAGACGAAGGTGTCCACCACGCGGTGCCAGCGCTTGTCGTGGTCGCTGCCGTTCATCTCATCAGAGAAGAGCAGTTCCTTCTTTTCGGCGATGGGCTTGGAAGGGATCTTGGGAAGGTCAGCTGCAAAAGTTGCAGCACTGATGAGGAGGAAAGGGGCAAGGAGGGGACGGATGTTCATGGGCGCATGGTAACGAGTATATTTGGCGAGTTCATGCGCTGAAATTGCCGAACTTAAGTCCGCACTTGAGTTTCATGCCCGTGAAGTGTCTGGTCATTGCCTATGAGCCAACCTGCCTGCCCGATGTGCGAGATGAATGATGTCCTGGACCACGCCGACCGCTATGAATGCATGACCTGCGGTCACGAGTGGCCGAAGCAGGAGCTGGCAGACGAGCCGGATGCGGAGCGCGTGGTGAAGGATGCCTATGGTGCGGTGCTCGCAGACGGCGACATCGTGGCGATGATCAAGGACCTGAAGCTCAAGGGCTCCAATGACGTGCTCAAAGTCGGCACCAAATCCAAGCCGATTCGGTTGGTGGACGGCGACCACGAGATCTCCTGCAAGATGGACGGGATCGCGATCGGCCTGAAGGCCTGCTTTGTGAAGAAGGTGGTCAGTTAAGCGCCTGGCGCTGCGGCCACATTCAGCTTGGGATTGATCACATGGCGCCACCATGGGGGCAGCAGCACCATGGCGATGGCCCAGAAGTAACCGACGGGAAGCTTGGGGGCCTCGGGCTCGGGGTCCAGGAGGTAGTAGGGTTTCACCGCAATGTGGTGGTAGGAGTGGTGACCAACGCGGTAGGTGATGTAGCTGGAGAAAAAGTGGTAGGTGTCCCAGGAGTGCTCCGGTCCGGTCTTCTCATATTCACCGTCCGTTTTTTGTCGCATGAGGCCGTAGTGCTGGATGTAATTGACCGACTCCAGGACGATGTGAGCGCCAAGAATGTGAGCCAGATAAAACAGCGTTCCGTTCGGGCCCGAAACCAGATACAGACCGATCAGGAGCGCCACCTGGCCCAGGGCGTAGATGAACATTTTGTTCTTCAGCAGGCCCTCACCATTGCAGCGGCGTGCCTCCATTTTCCAGCAGCGGATCATGCTGCCGGGAATCGTGCGGAAGATGTAGGAGTAGATGCTTTCGTTCATCCAGGCGGTGTTCTCATCCTGATCCGTTCCGGCGTGGACGTGATGACTGCGGATGTGAATGAGCTTGTAGTGCGGGTAGAACAAGAAGGTGGTGAGCAGTCGCTGCGTGATTTGATCGAGCGCGTCCTTCCCATGCAGCAGCTCATGCGCCGCGCCAAAACCGATGCCGCCCAGAAGGCTTGCAGAGGCGATCAGGATGCCAATTTCCATGGCATTGAAACGATCCAGGGACATGGCCAGCCAGACGACCGAGGCCATGTAAAACAAGGCGTAGAGGCGGGTGTTCCAGTGCAGCAGGGCCAGATGTCCTGCGGAGAACTCGGACTTGTCAAAATGAGCGTCATCCTGCCAGCCAGTGACCCAATCCAGCAGCGGCAGTGCGACCTGCAAAAAGACAATGGGCAGCAGCAGCCACCAGCCGCCGCCCCAAACGCCCAAGGCCAGCATGACAAAAAGAGAATGTGGCAAGAGGCAGAACAGGACGTGGCGGCTTACCGGCGGCTTGCTCTGGCTTTCAGGGGCGGGGGATTCCATAATGGCGGGATATATAAGGATGCGACTGAGCCTGAATAAAACTCGATTCCGTTCAGATGGAATCATGTGAGCGTGTGTCTCCCACGGCCACTAAATCTTTATTTAGCCTCGCGTTTTCGGGTGAAGATGGCGTTGGGGTGGCAGCCACGTACTCTCTCGTTTATTGTCCTTTATTATGTCTGAAATATCATCTGCCCCCTCTCCCCAGCTCTTCTTTGAAACGATCAATGCTTTTCAGAAATCGGCGGCATTGAAGGCCGCGATTGATCTGGGTTTGTTCACCGCCATCGGCAGCACTCCAGCGACTGCTGCGGAGATCGCGACGCTCTGCCAGTGCCCGGAGCGCGGCATCCGCATCCTGGCGGACAATCTCACGATCCTGGGCTTCCTCACGAAGGAGGACGGGTGCTATGCGCTCACGCCATCGTCTGCGGTGTTTCTGGTGCAAAGCTCTCCGGCCTACATGGGTGCTGCGGTGAATTTCATGTTCGCTCCCGGTTTGACGGAAGCCTTTGATGATCTTGCCTCCACCATTCGTCGCGGGCGACTGCATACGACGGAGGAGGGCACCACGGCGGCCGATCATCCGGCTTGGGTGGAATTTGCCCGCGCCATGGGACCGATGATGGCACCCACTTCGCAGGGGGCTGCGGAGCTCGTGCCGCTGGACCCTGTCCGCGACACCCGCGTGCTGGACATCTCCGCGAGCCATGGAGCCTATGGCATCGCCTTTGCGCTGAAGAATCCGCGCGCGCATCTCGTGGCGCTCGACTGGGAAGCCGTACTCGCTGTTACCGAAGAGAACGCGCAGGCAGCGGGCATCGCGGACCGCTTCAGCAAGATCGTAGGCGATGCATTCACTGTGGATCTCGGGACTGACTACGACGCTGTGCTGGTGCCGAATTTCCTGCATCACTTCAACATCGAGGACTGCACGCGCTTCCTGAAGCGAGCTCATGCCGCGCTGCGTCCGGGCGGGAAGGTGGTGATCGTGGAATTCGTGCCGAATGCAGACCGCGTCAGTCCGCCGCCTGCTGCGAGTTTCAGCCTCGTCATGCTCGGCACCACGCCGGAGGGCGATGCGTACACCTTCGCCGAGTATCAGCAAATGCTCACGGCGGCCGGCTTCCGCGATGCTGAGTTTCATCCGCTGCCACCCACGGCGCAGAGCGCGGTGATCGCGGTGGCGTGAGGAGAATCACTTCGCGCCAGGGACCAGCCGGCCTTCATCGATCTCGATGTATTCAAACATGGTCTGAACTGTTCCGGGTGGCAGGCCGATTTCTTCGAGGCGTTCGTTCAGGCGCTGGGTGCCGGCATCGCGCCAGCCGCGCTTGGTCATGAAGGCGTTCCAGATTTCGATCTCCTGCTCGGTGGGCTGGCGGCCGTTCGCATAGGCCCAGGCCAGCAGGCTTTCATCGCTGCCGCCTTTGAGGGTTTCGGCCTCGAGTGCGGTGTAGTCGATTTTGAGGAACTCGCAGCAGCGCCAGTCAAAGCTGCCTTTCGCGTTGCCACGCATGGGCTGCCAGCCTTCGGGCAGCTTGCCTGCGGCGGTGAGGCGAATCTTGTCCAGCATGCGGCCGAAATAGACGAGGCCGTTGACTTGATCAAAAGGGCTGCGGAGTCCGGGAATGAGGGTGGGATAGGGGAGTGCCATGATGAGGGAGCAAAGCACGGCCTGCACGCGCCTTCAAGAAGCGCCTGACTGAGTGCAATGGCCTGAAGCACCCATTGCAATTTGGGCTTTTTAAAAGTATCGGAAGGCATGCGCAGCCAAAAAGTCAGCAACAGAGCCCCAAGACCCTTCAAGACCAAGAATGATCGGTGGACGGGCGTCCGCGTCCCCAAGGTGATTTTCACCGCTCCCAAGCCCGCAGTGCCTGCTGTCAAAGCCGACGCTGCTGCGGAAAAGGCTGCCGATGGAAAGTAAATCGCGGGGGAAGTGAGAGGCGCGACATTCAAGGACCATGAGCGCCTCCTCCGATACCGCCGACCTGCTGGGCCACACGCTGACCAGCAGCGGTGAATCGCTGGCGGCGCTGTCAGAGAAGTCGCCCGTGCTGCTGGTGCTGCTGAGGCATGAAGGCTGCACCTTCTGCCGCAATGCCATGTCTGACATCGCGCGACTGCGGCGTCAGATCGAAGCAGCCGGCACACGGATCGTGCTGGGGCACATGGTTACGGCGGAGGATTTCGCGGCGTTTGCCGGGCGCTACGGTTTGGCGGACATCGCCGCTGTGGCGGATCAGCGATGCACTCTTTATAAAGGATTGGGGCTGCAGCGTGGTCGCATGTTGCAGCTCATAGGTCCGCGCGTGCTGTGGTCCTTGGTCAAATCCACCTTGGCAGGCCATCTGCCTGGCAAGATTAAAGGTGATCCGCTCCAGCTTCCCGGTGCGTTTCTGCTGCATCATGGGCAGGTGATCAAAGGCCACACCTACCGCGATGCTTCGGACCGGCCGGACTACGTGAGGCTCGCGACGCCGTTACAGGCGGTGTGAGCTTTTGTATTCACGACCTTTTTGGTTGCCAGTTCATGGTGGCTGCGGTGATCGTACTTCATGGCAAATCCTGAGAACGTCCAGATGGCAGCAAACTTCGGTCTCTTCATGCTCGCCGCCGGCGCGCTGGGACTGTTCAGCGGGACAACGCTCGGGCGTGGTGGCATGGTGCGGCGTGCGGATGCACCGGGCACGTTTTACATCACCTGCGGCGCTCATCTGGCGGTGGGAGCTTTTTGTTATTTCGGGCAGTATTTCGTGCGGAAGGTTTAAAGTGAAAGCTCCATGCCGCGTCTCCTCATCCTCTTCTTTTTCCTGAGCCTCGGGGTCTTCGCTCAGAGTCCCACGCCACGCACGGTGATCGTGTTTGGGGATTCCATCACCGCAGGCGGTGCACTGTCCAAAGAGCAGCGTGGGCATCTCTGGGTGACGCAGGTGCAGCAGCAGTCGGCGGGGGCGCTCACGCTGATCAATGAAGGCAAAGGCGGGCGTCCGACGAACTCGCTCAAAGAGTTTGAGGCGATGATCACACGCCATGCGAAGGCGGACGCGCTCGTCATTGCTCTTGGCATGAATGATTCACGCGACATCACGCCGCCGTGCATTCCCAAGGCGGTGGCGAATGTGCGGGCGATGATTGTGAAAGCGCGTGCGGCTTATGGCGAGAAACTGCCGGTGCTGCTCGTGGGGCCCTCGAACATCAACAAAGCTGCGCTGGGGCCGACGAAGCCCATCGGCAACGAACGCGAGGCCAAGCTGCGTGAACTCGGCGCTGCGTTTGAGAAGCTTGCGGCTGAAACGAAGTGTGAGTACGTCAGCCTGTTCGGTGTCGTGCCGGATTCATCCCTGCTCAAAGATGGCGTGCATCCCGATGGCGCCGGGAATGACGCCATCGCGAAGGTGATGGGGGAGAAGTTGAAGGAACTGCGCTGGTAGCGGTGGGGCAAAGTAGTCCTCTCGCTTCGCGAGAGCGCGACAGCGTCTTGGAGTGCGTGCGGCAAGCCTGGGCGCGACGCCGCTTTCGAGGGCCGGACGACAGACTTAGGCCGAAGAACCTTCTGAACCCCGCGAAAGCGGTGTCGTCGAGGCAAGGGTATTGCCCTTGCCTCTATGCCACCGCACTCCAAGACGCTCTCGCGCCGTTAGCAGATGGCACATTTTCCCATCACTTCATCATCATCCACAGCGTGCTGGAGCCGTGGCCGGGTGGGAAGTCCACGGGGGTGCCGAGCTTGAGATAGTCGGCGGAGCGGCGCTTGCCTTTGGCGCACCAGCGGGCGCTGCGCTCCAGGGTGGCGAGATCGAGCTTGGTGCAGTTCGTGGAAAGCAGGATGGCGCATTTTTGTGAGGCCACTTCCAGCGCGTCATTGAGCAGGTCTTCAAAGTGATCCTCCACCTGCCAGCGGCGGCCGTTCTTGCTGCGGGAAAAGGTGGGCGGATCGAGGATGATGGCGTCAAAGCGCTCGCCGCGCACACAGAGCTGCGGCAGCAGTTCAGAGGCGTCGTCCACCACAAAGCGGTGCTTCGTTTCCGCGACGCCATTGAGCGTGAGATTGTGCCTGCCGCGATCGAGTGACTTGCGGGAAAGATCCACGCTCAGCGTTTCCGCGCCCGCGAGCGCGGCCACCAGCGAGAAGCTGCAGGTGTAGGCAAAGGTGTTGAGCACGCGCTTGGGCTTCAGCGCGTGCAGCTTGGCGCGGTTGAGGCGCTGGTCCAAAAACAGGCCGTGGCTGTAGCTGGCGCCGATGTCGAGGCCGTAGCGGATTCCAGCTTCCGTGACCACGGTGGTGAGTGGCAGTGAGGCATCGCCACTGTGCAGCACCGGCGAGATGCGGTCGGCGTTCTTCATCGGCAGGAAGCGGTAAAACACGCGCACGGGCTGCCAGCCGGAATTCGCGCACCACGTGGCCAGCCCGGCGGCCAGTAAATCACGGGCGTCGTCGCTCTTGTAGGAAAGGATCACGTCATCTCCCAGACGCTCCACCCAGCCGCCGGGGCCTGAGGCGAGGCGATGCGCGTTGGTGCCTGCGGCTTCGATCGTTTTGCACTGGGCGGGAGTCATCCATGTCACGGATGGGGAGGCAGGACGTAGGTCGGGGGGGAGGTTCACTGCCTCACTCCTGCCGCAGGAAGGGCGGCGAGGCAATCAGAGTCGGCAGGCGGTGTCAGCAGGCATGGCTCAGTTTTTCGGTTTCAGACCCCCATCATGGCAGAATGCGATAGCGGGTAGCCCGCCCTGCGCCAAGCCGCTCCAGCTTCTTCATGTCGTGGAGCTTTTTGATGATGGCTTCCACAGTCCGTGCCGGGAAGTTCAGCGCGTCAATGGCTCCCTTGCGTGAGAATTCTCCGCCAGGCACTGCCGCCGCCCATTGCCATAGTTGCAATTGCTTTTCCGAAAGCAGGTGTTCAATGTTTTCCCCTTCAAGAATCCGCAGCGCCTGGCGGGCCTGAGCTTGTACAATCCGCAGGAAGAACAGCAGCCATTCGGAGACGTTCTCCTTTTTCCCCTTCCAGGTTTTCTGCGTCTTGTTGAGCGCCAGATAGTAGCCTGCCTTGGTTTCCTCAATGAGCTTTTCATGCGAGACCACGGCGGTAAAATGGTAGCCGTGCTGCAGCAGCATCAAATTGCCGAGCAGTCGGCTAGCCCGGCCATTCCCGTCCTGGAAAGGGTGGATGGCCAGAAATTCGAAGATGAAATTGGCAACCAAGAGCAGCGGGTGCTTCTGCTTTGCCGCCACCGCCCATTGGTACCATTCCACCAGCTCCTGCATTTCTTTTTTCACCAGATGCGGTGGTGTCGGGTCAAAAATCACCCCCAGGACATTCCCGCTATGGTCCTTCGCCTCGACACGATTCGACCCGAATTTGTACTGCCCTTTGTGCCGCGCGTCCTTGTCACTGTATTTGAGCATGTCGCCATGCAGTTGCAGAATGGTGGATTCCTTCACGGGAATGTCCAAGTAGCTTTCGAACACGCGTTCCAGCATTTCGAGATAACCGGCCACCTCCTGCTCGTCGCGGGTTGCGAACTTCTTGATGCGCAGCTTCCGGTACAGCGCCTCGACATCGCGGTCGCTCAGGCGGTTCCCCTCGATGCGGTTCGACGAGCCGGTTGAGGTGACAATCACCGAATGCGTGAGCCGCTCCAAAGTCTGCGGTTGCAGCCTGCCGGTGATCTGCCAGCCGTTTTTGACAGCATCGATCTCCGCGATGATGCTGTAAGCCTCTTCGACGATCTCCGCCTTGAGGTTCAGCCGCTTCGTCAATCTAAAGGCCTTCCAATCCATGGTCACATGCTCCTATGTGAGATTATGTGAAATTATGTGAGAAAAGTCAAGGCTCTCTGGTCTCATCTCCATGGAGATGGGGGCATTCATGCCCGGTATTTTATATCACACCGCACCTCACTCCTTCGGCGGCCACTGCGCGCCTGCGAGCTCCTTGGGCAGTTGCTTGGGATCGGTGGGATAAATGAGCGACAGGTCGGGCTTCGTCGTGGCACCGGGGAGAAATTCGAGTTCCTCGGGTGCGCCGATGATGAGCCAGAGTACTTCTTCTGCGGTGTCGTTAAACACCTGACGCAGTTGATCCGGGCCCACGTGAACGCCGCCATGTTTTGGCACGGTGAGCGTTTCTTCGCCCACACGCATGCGGCCCGTGCCTTCGAGCACGAAATAAAACTCCTCGGCGCGGATGTGTTTATGAAGCGTGTTCGCGCTCATGGGCGGCATGCGCCAGAGGCGTGCGCCCATGTTTTCGCTGCCGGTGCGCTCCAGAAAATCTGCGTTCGGGATGCGCATGAGATTCGACAGACGCCAGGTGAGATCATCTGGCGTGATGAGATGGAAGCCTTGCACGGGGTTCATGGGTTTGCAGAAGGATGCGCAGCCTCGCGCTTTCGCAACTGGCCGCAGGCTGCATCGATGTCCGGTCCACGTGCGCGGCGCAGATGGGCCACGGTGCCATGCGCGCGGAGTTCGGCGAGGAAGGCTTCCGTTTGCTCCAGGCTGCTCGGTGCATAGGTGCGGCCACGCAGGCTGAGGCCGGTGGCATTGTAGCGCAGCAGATTCACGTGCATGCGCCGTCCTTCCAGCAGACGCGACAAATCGCGGGCCTGCGCGAGGGAATCGTTCACGCCATCGAGCAGGCAGTACTGGATGGTGGTGATGCGGCCGCTGCTGGCCTGATAACGATCCACGGCGGCAAGCACGTCCTGCACATCAAAGCGTTTGCCCATGGGGAGGAGATCAGCGCGGGTGGCATCATCGGGCGCGTGCAGAGACAGCGCGAGATGCACGCCGAGGTCCGCCTCACGCAGTTCATCAATACCGGGCACGATGCCCACGGTGGAGATGGTGATCTGCCGCCAGCCAAAGGCACCGAGCTTGGGCACGGCGATGCGCTGCACGGCGGCGAGCACGTTTTTGAGATTCAGCATCGGCTCGCCCATGCCCATGAAGACGATGGTGCGCAGCGTGCGGCCGGCGGCGCGTGCCTCGCGGCGCAGATGGATGAACTGCTCCACGATCTCTCCGGAGGTGAGATTTCGCTCAAAGCCGGTCTGCGTGGTTGCGCAAAAGTCACAGCCCATGGCGCAGCCCACCTGGCTGGAAATGCAGCCTGCTGCACGCTCCGGGTGGAAGTCCGGCATCAGCACGGACTCCACCGTGCGGCCGTCATTGAGGCGCAGCAGCAGCTTCGCTGTGCCGTCCTCGGAAACTTGACGCATGGCGAGGCTCGCTGCGGCGGTGGGAAATTCGGACTGCAGACGCAGGCAAAGATCTGCGGGCAAAAGCATGCCGGGGTGCTCCTTGCTTTGATCTCCGTGTACTTCGAGGAGATTGCGCAGCACGCGTGGCGCGTGGGAGGCTTTGAAGCCCTGCGCGGCCAGCCACGTGCCCAGCTCCTCGGCAGAGAGGTCGGGCAGGGGGCGCGATGGGCGGGTGGTCAGTGGGGTCATTTCGCTACAGGGGCGTAGGGCATGGCAGGTCAGCTTTGGGGTCGTCTGAAGACTTTGCGAGCCTTTTCCACTTTGGGGCGGATGAAGCAACCGTCCGCGTGGTCATTGATGAGGCCCATCGCCTGCATGAAGGAGTACACCGTCGTCGGACCGACGAATTTCCAGCCGCGCTTTTTCAGTTCCTTGGAAAGCGCGATGGATGCCGCCGAAGTGGACGCGGTCTGGGGTTCCGCGAGCGTCCTGGGATCCGGCTCATGCCGCCAGACAAAGGCTGCGATGGAGCCTTCCTGTTTCACCAGCTCCTGCGCACGCTGTGCGTTGTTGATGACAGCCTCGATCTTGCCGCGATGGCGGATGATGCCGGCGTCTTCAAGCAGGAGCTCCACATCTTTCTCCGTGAAGCGTGCCACGCGGTCGAAATCAAAGTCATGGAAGGCACGGCGGAAATTTTCGCGTTTCGCGAGGATGGTGCGCCAGCTCAGTCCGGACTGGAATCCTTCCAGGCAGAGCTTTTCAAACAGCCGGTGGTCATCCGCCACGGGGAAGCCCCACTCGGTGTCGTGGTAGGCGGGGAATTCCGGTGCGGATGCGCACCAGTGGCAGCGCGGTTTGCCGTCGTCGGCTGTGTAGGGCAGGCTCATGGCAGTTCAGGAGTGCCTGCCGCGATGGAAGGCATCTTGAAACAGGCAGGCTGTGCGTGCCTACACTTTGGCACAATCCTCCGCACCTTGTTTCAGAAAAGCCTGCGACTTTCCCTTCCGTTCACGCTGAAAGGAGGCCGCCTCGTCAGCGGCATACGGCAGGCGTGCTAAAGGGCCTGGAACAGCGGCCTGAACAACGGGACCAGCAGAGCCGCACCTTTCAGGGAGAGGTGATTGCTGTCCACGTAGAGAAGTTCGCCGTCTTTGATGATGCGGTAACTGCCCCGGCTGGTGAGAAAGAGGTCCGAGGGGTCCATCACCGTGGCTCCCAACTCGGCCAGTTTTTCAAACGTGGGCTCCAGGGCGGCCTCGGATTTCTGATGCTCTTCCTTGGTGATGCCGAGGGCTTCGAGATCGATGCCGCGCAGGGCATTGAG
>CALRWM010000034.1:0-68654 GCA_943371875.1 Prosthecobacter debontii
CGGCGTGAAGCATTTCATGGAAAAGGTCGTCGAGGATGCCAAGCAGTGCGGATATGTCGAAACTCTCACCGGCCGCCGCCGCACCATCCGCGACATCACCAGCGGCAACGCCACGGTGCGCGGTGCGGCCGAGCGTGTTGCCATGAATACTCCCATCCAGGGCACTGCAGCCGACATGATCAAGCTCGCGATGATCAACGTCGATGCGGCACTGACGAAAGCAGGTTTGCAAACCCGCATGCTGCTACAGGTTCACGATGAACTGCTGTTTGAAATGCCCGAGAGCGAAGTGGAGCAGGCGCGGACAATTATTCTCGATGCGATGAAGAATGCGCTGCCTCTCGAAGGTGTCCCGGTGGAAGTTGAAGCGGGAACGGGGCTAAACTGGCTGCAGGCGCATTGAACTAATCCCCGCTCTTCGGATCAAAGGCATCACGCAAGCCATCGCCGAGGAAGTTGAGGGCGAGGAGGCTGGCGGACATGAGGAGGGCGGGGAAAACGAGGAGCCACCATTTGCTTTCGAGCGGGTTGATGACCTGCGCGCCGTCCTTGAGCAAGGAGCCCCAGCTTGCAGCAGGGTCTTCGATGCCGAGACCGAGGAAGCTCAGGAAGGATTCATCGAGGATGACGGCGGGAATGGTGAGCGTGAGGTAGGTGAGGATGATGGTGCTGAGGTTCGGCAGCAAATGCCGGCGCAGCACGCCCACGGGGCTCTGGCCCATCGCACGCGCGGCGGTGACGAAGGTCATCTCCCGCAGCACGAGCACCTGACCGCGAACGATGCGCGCCATGGTGAGCCATTCGACGAGACCAAGCGACACGATCATCACCAGCACCTTGGAGTAGGCCTTTACCTCGCTGATGTTGGCAGCCAGATCCGTCCAATTGCGCGCCTGCGCGGCGAGACGCCAGCCGTCGATCCATTCCTTCACATAGTCATCGAGTGCGGCGATGAGGATCATGATGAAGAGGATACGTGGCACGGACTGCAGGACCTCGACCGTGCGCATCATCACTCCATCGATCCGACCACCTGCATAGCCGCTGATCATCCCGTAGAGCGTTCCGATGCAGAGACTGATCAGTGCGCCGACCAATCCTACGCCGAGTGACACGCGGGCACCGGAGAGCAGGCGGTAGAGCATGTCCTGTCCGTTCACATCCGTGCCGAGAACATGAGTAGCATGGGTTTCCGCGGCATGCTGCATGGGCGGCACAAACGAGGCGCTGCTGGTGGCTTTCAGTTCATCCGGCAGCAGCAGCGGCACGACGATGGCGATGAGCGACAGGCCCACGAGAAAACCGAGCGCAATGAGTGCCGCGCGGTTGCGCTTCAATACCTGCCAGCCGTCCGGCCGCGCGATGGATGCAGGAGCGGCGGCCTCAGGCATAGAGTTTGATGCGTTTGTCCAGCAGCGTGTAGATCACGTCCACGAACAGGTTGAAGAGCACAAGCAGCACACAGTAAACGATGACGGCGCCGCCGAGCAGGAAGACATCGCGGTTCTGGATCGAGTTTACGAAAATCATGCCGGCACCGGAGATGTTGAAGACGCTTTCGACGATCATCGAGCCGGTGAGCAGATGCGCCGCGAGCGGGCCGAGGAAGGTGATAACGGGCAGGATAGCCACTTTGATGGCATGCCGGGCCACGGCCTGCGTTTCGGTGAGGCCTTTGGCCCGGGCGGTGCGCAGGAAGTCGCTTTTCAGCACATCCAGCAGGCTGTTGCGCATCAAACGAGCAACGTAGGCGATGTAGGGCGCGGCAAGGCAGATCGCGGGCAGGATCATCTGCGATACCGTGCCCCAGCCGCCGACTGGGAGCCAGCCGAGCCAAAGAGCGAAGACCGCAATCAGGAACGGTCCGCTGATGAAGGAAGGAATGGAAATGGAGAGCAGTGCGCCGAACATGGCCGAGCGGTCGATCCAGGTGTCTTTCTTCATTGCGGCCAGGCTGCCAAGGAACACTCCTGCACAACTCGCGATCAGGAAGGAAAGCGTTCCAAGCGCGAATGAATTTGGCATCTTTTGCCGCAGCAGTTCCGAGACACGCCAGTCGCGATAGCGGGTGGAGAGGCCGAGGTCAAAGCGCACGAGAGAACCGACATAGGCGGTGTATTGGTCCCACACGGTGCCATTGAGCTTGTAGCGCGTTAGCAGTGCTTCCTTGATGTGCGGCGGAGGTTCCTTCTCCTTGTCAAAGGGCCCGCCTTTCGTGATCCGTGCGAGCACGAACGTGATCGAGATCACGCAGAAGATCACGATCACGCTGCTGAAGGCGCGGCGGAGAAGGAACGGAAGCATTGCGGAAATGTCGAACGACGAAGGCGGAATGTCGAATGCTCAATCACCCAGCCACCATGCAAAGCTGCCGCTGGGAAGGGGCAGGACGCCGGGCGCACCACGGAGCTGCATCTCACCATGCTCCACTTTGCCGCCATTGCGGCCAAACTGCTGCTTGAGGAGGTGATGCAGCGAGATGGGCGTCAGCTCCGGCGTGTGGCAGGACAGCAGCACGCCGAGCGGCTCAGGAGACATGAGTTTTCCGAGCAGCGAAAGCAGTGGCGGCAGGTCGTTTTCGATTTTGAAGACCTCTCCTTTGGCACCGCGGCCATAGCTTGGCGGATCGAGGATGAGCAGATCGTACTGCCGGTCACGCCGGAGTTCGCGCTCCAGAAATTTGGTCACGTCATCCACGATCCAGCGGATCGGTTTTTCTTCGAGACCATTGATGGCGGCATTCTTGCGCGCCCAGTCAACCATGCCCTTGGAAGCGTCCACGTGGCACACCTCCGCCCCAGCATGCGCCGCTGCCAGTGTGCTGCCGCCGGAATAGGCGAAGAGATTGAGCACCCGGGCCGGGCGGTTGTAGCGCTTGGCGTACTCCGTGCACACTTCGCGGATGCGCCGCCATTGGTCACGCTGCTCGGGAAAGATGCCAAGGTGACCGAAATCGGTGGAGCTGAGCTGGAACTTGGTGCCATCGACCTCAATGGCCCATGTCTCGGGGAGATTGTCGCGGCCGCGCCATTGATTGCCGCCGTCGCGGAAGAAAGTGGCGGTCACTTTCTGCCAGTCGGCCTTGGCCAATGTCTGCTGCCAGACGGCCTGCGCGCAGGGCCGTGAGAGCACGACGCTGCCAAAGCGCTCCAGCTTCTGAAATGAGCCGCTGTCGAGGAGTTCGTAACCGTTTGAATCAGCCATGGGAAATTTAGTCGGCCTCGGGCCTTGGATCGCGTGAAAGCAGGGCCTTCATTCCCTCCTTGGGGGATTTGCCTTGATGAAGGACGGCGTTGATCTCGTCGAGCAACGGCATGCGGACACCTCGCACCTGCGCGGCACGGTGCATGCTGGCAGTGTTCAGCACGCCTTCGGCAACCATGCGGGTACTGGCGATGATTTCATCCAGTGGTCGGCCTTGCCCGAGCATGACGCCGACGCGGTGATTGCGGCTGTGAGTGGAGTAGCAGGTGCCCACGAGATCTCCCACGCCACTAAGACCATAAAAAGTCTCCACCTTGCCACCTTCGGCAACACCGAGGCGCACCATCTCAGCCAGCGCACGGGTGACGAGCGCGGCGAGGGTGTTGTCTCCGAGTTTCAAGCCATGGGCGATGCCCGAGGCGATGGCATAGGGGTTCTTCATCGCACCGGCCCATTCGGCGCCAATGATGTCGTCGGTGGTGTAGGTGCGAAAAAACGGCAGCGTGAAGCAGGCCTGCACCGCCTTGGCGATTTCATCATCTGCGCAGGCCACGACGGCAGCGGTAGCAAGCTGACGTGCCACTTCTTCGGCGTGATTCGGGCCGGTCAGCACCGCCAGAGGAACATCGGGGATGGATTCACCGATCAACTGGCTCATGCGGTGGCCGGTTTCGAGTTCGATGCCTTTGGAGCAGGAAACCAGCACCTTCGCCTTGGAGGCCGCCTTGCTTTGAGCGACGAGTTCCGCCGTGCCACGCATCGCCTTGGAAGGAATCACAAACACGAGCATGTCCGCAGGCTGCAAAGCGCCGAGATCTGAGGTGACAGTGATCTGAGAAGGGAGTTCCAGATCAGGCAAATAGCGGACATTGCGGCGGGTGTCGCGGATCTGCGCCATCAGTTCGGCATCGCGCCCCCAGAACTGAACGTTCAGTCCGCGCCAGGACAACACTGCAGCAAGTGCGGTGCCCCAGCTGCCGGCACCGATGACTGTGGCGGATTGAATCATGGCTGTGGCTTCTTTTTGGTGAAAGCCTTGCTCTCCGTGCCTGCAATCAGGCGCTGAATGTTGGAGCGATGACGGACGAAGGCGAGGATCATCACCACGATGCCAAAGCCGAGCAGTACAAAATCCCAATGCCCCTCACGCCACATTTGCACAGCCATCGCAGTGGGCACGCCGACAGCCGCCGCCAGTGAACCGAGCGAGACATAACGAAATGCGAAGAGGAAGGTGAGAAAGCCGATCCAGCCGCCAATCATTCCAGCCAGCGATATCCCAAGCAGCACGCCACCGGTGGTCGCGATGCCTTTGCCGCCTTTGAAGCCGAGCCAGATGGTGAACATGTGGCCGATCACGGCAGCGAAACCGGTCAGCACCTTGCCGACGGAGATCATCTCAGGAGCAGCTCCCGTTTGGGCGATCCAGCCTGCCGCCAGCCAGACGGGCAGCCAGCCTTTCAGCATGTCGAGGATGAACACGGGAATGCCTATCCCCTTCCCCAGCACGCGAATGGCATTGGTGGCGCCGATATTGCCGCTGCCGTGCTGGCGGATGTCGATGCCTTTCAAGCGACCGGCGAGGTAACCAAAGGGCACTGAGCCGCAAAGATAGCCGCAGGCGATGCTGAGGAGTGTGGCGATGGTTGTGGTCATGGCTTGATCAGGCTCCTAGTAGCCGAATTCAGCCTGCTCTGGCAAGCATTTCATCAGGCCGAAACCGCCGGATGTCATTTTGCTCCGTACTTTTCTTTGAGATACTGCACGGTTTCATCCGCCGTATCCGCCTGGATCATCACCAAATCCCCCGCCTGTGCGGATTCGAGGGCCAGATCGACCGACTTGAGATGGCCGAGAATGGACTCAACGCGGCGGGTGCGCGGAGCGTTTTCCAGGCCGGTGGCGAGGAGCTTCATGATCTCGCCCGATTCCCGACCACGAACATAGTCGCCTTCGTACAACCAGGCTTCATCGAATTCTGCACTCAGCATGCGGCCTTGTTCAATGATGTCGCTGTCCCGGCGATCCCCGGCGGAGCTGTAAACGACAATGCGACGTGCATTGTCAAACTGGCGCAAACCGTCGAGCAAGGCGCGAAGGGCATCCACATTGTGGCCGTAATCAACGATGACGGTGATGCCCTTCAGATCGAGCACATTGAAGCGACCGGCATTTTGATCCAGGCTGGGGACGAAGCTACGCGCCCCTTGGCGAATGAGGTCATCTTCCATGCCAAGCGCCCATGCAGCCGCCACGGCGGCGAGGGTATTTTCCACCTGAAAGCCGATGCGCCCGCCATGGGTGAGCGGGATTTCGCTCAACGGCATGAACACATCCTCGTTCGGACCGGTGGCGCGGACGATGTTCCCATCCCGCACATAAATGGCGCGCTCTCCCTGGATGCGATGGCGGACGATGATGGCATTTTCGGCATCCAAAGCAAAAAAGATGGTCTTGCGGGGATAGGTCTCCGCCATTTTCACAACGAGCGGGTCAGCGGCGTTCAGCACGGCGGTGCCGTCTGCTGGCACGGCGGCGACGATGCACTGCTTCACCTCGGCCAGCTGCTCCGGAGTGTCGATGTCATTGATGCCAAGGTGGTCGCCCGCACCGATGTTCGTGACGACAGCTACATCACAGTGATCAAAGGCCAAGCCTTCGCGCAAAATACCGCCACGGGCGGTTTCCAGCACAGCGGCATCACACAGCGGGTAGGACAGTACGCTACGGGCACTCTTGGGGCCGCTGCAATCACCGCTGTCGATCATGCGCGAACCGACGAAGACACCGTCCGTGCTTGTCATGCCCACGCGCCATTGGTTTTGTGTCAGCAAATGGGCAATGAAGCGTGTGGTGGTGGTTTTACCATTCACCCCGGTCACGGCAACGATAGGAATGCGACCACGGCAGCCGGGGGCAAACATGGTGTCGATCACCGCCTTGCCCACGGGACGCGGCTCGCCTTCCGAAGGATACAGGTGCATGCGCAGTCCCGGACGCGCATTGAGCTCGATGATGACGCCATTGCGCGCGCTCAAGGGCTGAGTGATGTCGGGCGCGATCATGTCGAGACCGCAGATATCGAGGCCGACCATTTGTGCAGCTTCGACAGCGGCAGCACAGATCGTGGGATGAACCTCGGCGGTGCAGTCCACGGCGGTACCACCGGTGCTGAGGTTGGCATTGCGCCGGATAAGGATCATCCGGTCTTTTTCGGGGATCGATTCAGGGGTGGCACCCTGCTCGGCAAGCACGGCCATGG
Organism: Prosthecobacter debontii; assembly: GCA_943371875.1. Classification (GTDB taxonomy): domain Bacteria; phylum Verrucomicrobiota; class Verrucomicrobiia; order Verrucomicrobiales; family Verrucomicrobiaceae; genus Prosthecobacter; species Prosthecobacter debontii_C. The sequence goes on from CALRWM010000034.1 coordinate 6,467, forward strand.
CGACGGCATCAATACGAATGCGGCTCAGGGCGGCGGCGTGGTCGGCAGCACGGCGGGGATCGCGGTTCTTTTCGGCAACGAGTTCCTGGATGGTGTGCTCACCATCGCCGATGACATGCGCAGGATAACGGCGGGAGACGGCGATGAGTTCACGTCCGATGACGAGAACCCGATAGTCCTCCCCCTCGGCAAACTGCTCCACAATGACCGACCGACTTTCCTCGCGGGCGGCAGCGTAGGCAGTGGCCACCTGCTCGCGGGTGTACAAATTCAAAGCGACGCCGCGACCCTGGTTCCCGTCCAGAGGTTTCACGACAACAGGCAGGCCGATTTCATTGGCTGCAGCCCAGGCATCGTCCGCATTTTTCACAGGGCGGCCCTGCGGAACCGGCAGACCGATCTCATTGAGCATTCGCAGGGTGAAGTCCTTGTCCTGAACGATGTCTTCAGAAATCGCACTGGTCTGACTGGTGGCGGCGGCGAGAATTTTCTTCTGTTTTGAGCCCCAGCCAAGCTGAACCAAGCTGCCTTCGGTGAGACGAAGCACCGGAATGCCCCGCAAACGCGCGGCGTCCACCATGGCCCGGGTGCTAGGCCCGAGGCATACATCCTGAGCGAGCTCGCTGAGCTCCGTGATGGCCGCATTGACGTCCATGGTCTGGCCAAAGAGCGCAGCGTCGATTAAACGCCGGGCGAGTTCGAAGGCAGCACGGGCGACGGATTCATCATCAAACTGGGTGACGATGCGATACGTCAGCGGCTGGGAGGTGGGCATCACCTTGCCAAAGCTCACCTGAAGATCGGAGCGGCTTTGCAAATGCAGCGTGATGGACTGCAGCAGGGCGGCCAGGGCCTCCGCCTGCGGTGTCGAACTGGTTTCGCTGAGCTGTGCTTCCAGTGCAGGCAGCCAGGAAAGGAGCCAAGATCGCCAGTTCGTGACATGGTCAGTCAGTTCGGGAAACTCAATCTTGCATTCTAGAACCGTCTCACGCGCCCATAGATTCGGGCCGCGCAGCGCAAGGATTTTGCGAACAATGGTGGAGCGGAGTTCGCTAGATGGGGCAGTGTTAGACAAGCAAGGAAAGGACAGCGCGGAATTGTCCCCAGACCTGCAAGAGGTCAAGGGAAACATCGGCCTGAAACGAGGCCGGGGCTGCCATCTTTCGCCAGTATTGGGAAATAACCGCGCCAGTTTGACAAGCCTCGCTAACATCGGACTTTCGGCGGGTTCCACGATCTGCCTCCATTTTGCCGCGTCCACTTTTCCAAGACCTTCCCGAACTTCTGCTTCAGCATGCCGAGTCCAAACTGGCATCCGGTGAGCGCACGATCGCACGTCTGATGACGGATTTGGATGCAGGACTGCATTTCCGGCATGGACTGATCGTGCTGACCAACACCCGCCTGCTGCATTTTGAGGATGAGGGTGCCAGCCAGCCGCGCTTCGTCGCCTGGAAGCTCGCAGATCTGCAGGAGTTCCAATTGGAGGAAATGGGCGCGACCATTGCGCTGCACCTCATGGGAAACGGCACGCTCCTCGGCCAGTGGCGGGTGACTTCCGGCTGCCTGCGTCAGGCAGAGGCCTTCCTGGCCCGTTTCCGTGAGCAATGCCGAACCCCGAGCGGTGAGGCGACTGATGCCGAAAATGAAAAAGAGGACGATGAGGAGGAGATCTTTGCTTCTGAAATTGACGAAGAGGCCATTCCGCCCGGTAAGCCGCTGCTGCGCCTGCTGAGCTTTGCCCGGCCATGGTATCGGCTGCTGTTTCTCGGGCTGGTGCTGACGATGGCAAGCACCGGGGCGCAAATGATCGCGCCGTGGCTCACCATGTCTCTGGTGGATGACGTGCTCATCCCGCTGCAAAGTCAGACTGAACTGGTGCAGGTGCGGAAGGTCTATGTGTTCATCACCGAACTGGCGCTTGCTGCGCTGCTGACCTGGGCGCTGAACTGGGGAAAAACTTTCGTGGTGGCGCGCATTGCCGAGCATGTGACCAGCCGCATGCGGCGGGAGACGTTTGAGCACCTGCAGAAGCTTTCCCTGACCTACTTCAACCGCAAGCGCACCGGCGACCTCATTTCACGCATTGGTTCGGACACGGAGCATCTCTCTCTGTTCATCTCGGTGAACTTCATCGACTTTTTCTGTGACGTGCTGCAGTTCATTTTCACGGCGGTCATCTTGTTCAGCATCAATCCCCTCCTGGCCGTGGCCGCACTGGGGCCTGTGCCCATCGTTGCCTGGCTGGTGCAGCGCGTGCGCGAGCACCTGCGCGGCGGGTTTGCCGCCGCCAGCCGTGCGGGCAGCCAGCTCACCAGCGTGCTGGCGGACACGATCCCCGGCGTGCGTGTGGTCAAGGCGTTTGCCCAGGAGCAGCGTGAGATCGAGCGCTTCCGTGTGGCGGACAAGCACATCTTTGACACCAATGACCGCGTGAACAAGACCTGGTCATTCTTCACACCGATGATCAAGCTGCTGACGGACCTGGGCCTGCTGATCGTGTGGGCGGTCGGCGCCTGGAGTGTGGCGCATGACAGTATCACGGTGGGGGTGCTGACCGGCTTCGTACTTTACATCAGCAGCTTCTACGAACGCATGGATTCGATGAGCCGCTTCACCGCCTCCATGCAGCGGGCAGCCGCCAGTGCGCACCGCGTTTTTGATGTGCTGGATGTGAAGCCGGACGTGCCGCTGCAGCGCAATGCAATCAAGGTGGGCCGCCTGCGTGGCGAGATCGAGTTCCGCGATGTGAAATTCCGCTACGGATCACGTGAAATTATTCGTGGCATCAATTTGAAAATCGCGCCGGGCGAGATGGTGGGATTCGTGGGGCCAAGCGGCGCCGGCAAAACGACGCTGGTCAACCTCGCATGCCGCTTCTTCGAGGTGAGCGAAGGCGCCGTGCTGGTGGACGGCTTCAATCTGAGTGACGTCGATGTGATGGACTACCGCAGAAACCTCGGCCTCGTGCTGCAGGAGCCGTATCTCTTTTATGGAACGATCGCGGAAAACATCGCCTATGGGAAGCCGGATGCGACGCGTGCAGAGATCGTCGCCGCGGCGCGTGCGGCACGTGCGCATGACTTCATCATGCGGCTGGCGGACGCTTACGATTCGCTGGTGGGAGAGCGCGGCCAGCAGCTTTCGGGTGGTGAGCGGCAGCGCATCAGCATCGCGCGTGCGCTGCTCGTGGATCCGGCCATTTTGATCCTGGATGAGGCCACCTCATCCGTGGACACCGAAACAGAGCGTGAAATCCAGGCGGCGCTGGATCATCTCGTCAAAGGCCGCACCACAATCGCCATCGCGCATCGACTGGGCACCCTGCGCAAGGCCAGCCGTTTGGTGGTGATCGAGGAAGGCCGTATCAAGGAAATTGGGTCTCATGAGCAACTGCTGGAGAGCAGCGGCACCTATGCGCGACTGCATCAGGCCATGTTGGAGGTGAACCACGCATGAGCACTCCACAACCACTCAACATTGAATTTGCCAAGGATGAACAGGGCCGGCTGGCACTGGTGGACACGAACGGCATCCGGCATGCGAATGTGCATCCGGCCAAACTTTTCCCGCTGACCGAGAAGGACCATTGGATCTCCATCCAATCCGAAGGAGCGCGTGAGATTCTGTGCATCGAAGATCCGCAGAGACTGCCCGAACCTTCGCGCACCCTGCTGCTCGATGCGCTAGCCCGGCGCGATTTCGTCCCCATCATTCTGGTGATCCACCGCATCGTGCGCCTGGCCAATGGTCATGAATGGCATGTCACCACGGATCGAGGCGACACCCGCTTTGAAGTGGAGACGGATGAAAGCATCCAGCCCCTCGGCCACGGGCGTCTGGTCGTTATGGACCGGGGCAACACTCGCTATCTTATTCCCAACGTCGCCAGACTGGACCGCATCAGCAAACGCAAGCTGGAGCACTACTACTGACCTTGAACTCCGTTAACACCCCGCCCGCCACGGCTCCGCGTATCGGTTCGCTCGATGTCTATCGTGGCATCGTGATGTTTCTGCTCGGTCTGCGTCTGCTGGAACTGGATGAAGTGGCCGTGCACTTTCCCGACAGCTCGATCTGGCAGTTTCTCGGACATCACTCCTCTCACATTCCATGGGTGGGCTGTTCGTTGAATGACCTGATACACCCGTCGTTTGCCTTTTTGACCGGTGCGTCACTAGTGTTCTCTGTTTCAGCACGTTCGAGAAAAGGCCAGTCGCAGTGGCACATGACACTGCATGCGTTGTGGCGGTCAGTGGCGCTGATATTCCTCGGGATTTTCCTGCGCAGTGTGGACCGTGACATGACGCATTGGACCTTTGACGAGACTTTAACCCAGACCGGTCTGGGTTACATGGGGGTGTATACGTTGGCTTACTGCAGCACACGCACACGCTGGATCTGGTTTGGTATCATCCTGACCGCTTCGTGGCTCTTGTATGCCTGCTATCCCATCATGCCTCCGCATGCCAATCCTGTGGACTTCAACACTCCCGAAGGCTGGCAGCATGACTTCACCGGCTTTTTTGCCCACTGGAATCACAACCGCAATGTGGGCTGGAGCTTTGACCGCTGGCTGCTCAACGAGTTCCCACGGGAGAGCCCCTATCTTGGGTATCTGGGCGGTTACACCACGCTGAATTTTATCCCCACCATCGCCACCATGATCCTTGGCCTGATGGCAGGCACCTGGATCAAGCGAGGAGACCAGCCGGCCAGGCAGCTCATGGTCGCGAGTGTGGCCTGCCTCGCTTTCAGTTTTGTGCTGCACTTCGGCGGCATCTGCCCGATCGTGAAGCGTTTGTGGACGCCTGCCTGGGTCTTTTTCAGCGGTGGCGGCAGTCTGCTGATTCTGGCGGCGCTGTATCAAATCATTGATGTCAGACAATGGCGGCGCTGGTCCTTTCCCTTTTTAGTGGTCGGCGTGAACTCGCTGGCCTTCTATGTGATGCGCCACACGCTGGACATCTGGTTTTCTGAAACACTTCAGAAACACTTCGGCACCCGCGTCTTTGATATCTTTGGCCAGGAACTCAGGCCGGTCACCATTGGATTTTGCACCTTCGTGGCTTTCTGGCTGGTGGCGCTGTGGATGTTCCGCCGCAAGATCTACATCAGGCTATAAAGCCTGAAGCGCGCGGATCAGATCACTGTGTGGCGCCAGCACAAATTTAGGCGTCTCCCGTGTGGCATCCATGCAGCCCCCCTCGGCATAAATGCCGCGACCGTCGCGAAAGCGGTGCATGCGCTCAAAGATGCGTGCGGTGTTCTCGGGAGATGCCAGGGTCTCGGCCACAAGCTTGTCCACCTTGTTTTCGTCCAATTGCAACTCATCCTGCGCATCTCGAAAAGTGGCGTGGCTCCAGTGATGAATCTCGATGCACTTGGAGAGCAGATTGAAAGGCTGATCACGTTTCCAGAAATTGACAAACATTCCGCCGCCCAGAAAGAAGACCCATGAACCCTCAAAGCCGCGGACATCCGACGAGTGGGAATCGGGATTGCGAAACCAGATGCGGTCTCCGGGCACATAGTAGTGCATGGGAAGAGGCTCCTCCAGCGAACCCAATTCATTGAGGAAGACATCCTGAAACTGCTCGAATGAAATCGCCTTTTTCTCCCACTGTGACTGCAGCTGGCTCAGCAGTTCGGGATGACTTGTCCGGGCCTCCTCGGCAATCGCAAGCAGGATCACGTACTCGGTGGCCCGATTGCAGGAGAAAGCATACACCTGTTCGCCAACCTCCGGCTGACAGGCCTTTTTCAGAGAGTCGATCAAAGGACTGCCGGGAATGAGTACGAAACCTGTTTCTTCCGAATGACGCCAGCAGTCCGTTGGACGCTCGATGGCGGACGTGTGGAAGTTCAGGCAGGTTCGGGAGGCGTTGACGACGATGTTCCGCCGAATTCTAACCGCAGCCATCAATTCCTCAGCGCTTGGAAACTCCAGCAACACGGGGCAATGCAGCAACGTCAGCCAGATCTCGCGCAGCAGGTCATCCTCCCGGTGGCTCACATCAAGCTTGAGCGTGTCCGCTAGACCGAGGGTGTCAAAGCCGGGCATCCATGCAGAGGCTTGATGTTCGGCAAGGTGAAGCAGCAGGCTGGCTGCGCCAGAGGAGGTTTGCTCATGGCACACCACCCAGGATTCAATCCCAAGTCGACTCCATTCGGCAGATAAAAGCGACCTGCCTGAGGAGGATGCAAAACGAATGCCAATACCCGATTTCATCCTCAGCCAAACACTGGGTTGTAAGCTGAGAAAATGGACGGCCAGGAATGACCACTGGGCTGGATTTGAATGAAGGACATGAATTGAAGGCGTGTTCAGGCAGCACCTCGGCTGCCTGTAGAACACGTGACTTCGGCTCCTGTTCCTTCCTTATTTACGAATTTATTCGTAAGTGCCCAACCCTTTAATGATCACCTGATCCGCCAGCCCATAGGCCCATGCGGCGCCCACGGCGGCGAGCACGTTGTGAACATTGAAAGTAAAATGACCGGTGAGCGGCATGGCCACCTCACTGAGTGCGCACAGACGGCGATCATTGTCTCCTTCGGCCAGATAAACCGCATCGTCCCGCACAAAGGCTGCGCGCCCACCTTTGGCGCGATGGGCAATGACCCCAGGATTATCCGCCACATGCGAGAAGAGCAGAACACTGCACCGGCAGTAATCTGACTCAGCCATGCCAGCTACGAGAGCATCATCAGCATTGAGAACGGCAGTCCCCTCTGGCAGCACGACGTCCACCACGCAGCGCTTCACCTTCGTCATCTGCTCCAAGGTGTCGATGTAGCCAAGTCCGAGGTGTTCGGTGCCCACATTGAGCACCACGCCGATCTGGCAGCGATCGTAGCCGAGGCCCTCAAGCAGAATTGATTCAGCACTGGTCTCGCAAATGGCGATCTCAGTCCATGGATGCAGCAAGATCCCGTTCGTGCCGCTGGTGCGGTCACCCTTATTCGTGCAGGCCCGACGCTCTCCCAGTTGTAATCCACCGCTGTGGCACACACCGAGAAACTTCCCAGTGGCTTTCAACAGGTGAGCCAGCAGCCGGGTGGTGGTGGTCTTGCCATGGGTGCCAGTGATTCCAATCACAGGAATGCGGCCGTTTTTTTCAGCGGGGAACAGCATGTTGATGATCGCCTCCCCCACGGGCCGCACCTCACCGGTGGCCGGTCGCAGGTGCATGATGAGCCCCGGGCTGGCATTCAACTCCACCACAGCACCGCCCTGATCTTCTAGGGGTTTGGCGATGTCCGTGCAAACCACATCCACACCGCAGATGTCCAGACCCGCCACCTGCGCAGCGATGGTGACGTGTTCACGATTGCGCGGATGCACCAGGCCGGTGACCTCGGTGGACCAGTTGGCAAAACGCGAGATCAGCACCCGCTCTCCGGCATTGGGAATCGAATCCGGCTGGTAATCTTGTTTCTCCAGCTCCGAGAGAATCGCAGGATCCCACTCTTCCGTGTCAATCTTGGACCAAGGGCAAAAGTCACTCACTCCGCGCAGCGGATTGGTGTTCAACTGGGTGTCCACCAGCACGCCGATCGTGTCGGTGCCGTTGCCCATGACGACCGCGTGATCGCCACGGCTGGCGGCGATCAACTCCCCACCGACGACCAGCAGACGATGGTCATTGCCGGGAATGAATCGCTCCACCATGACTCCATCGCCTTCGGTCGAGGCGGTTTGAAATGCGCTCTCCACCTGTTCACGTGTAGTGAGATTGATGAACACGCCGCGCCCATGGTTCGCGTCCTGCGGTTTCACCACCACGGGAGTACCGATGTCCTCAGCCGCCTCCCAGGCGTCGTCTGGATTGGCAACAACCCGCCCTTCAGGGACGGGAACCCCTGCTTTGCTTAACAAGGTGCGCGTCAGATCCTTGTCCTGTACGATGTGCTCCGCAATCGCCCCTGTGCGATCTGTTTCTGCGGTCCAGATGCGGCGCTGGTTCACTCCCTGCCCCAGCTGCACCAGACTGCGGCCCTCACGGAGCCGTCGCCATGGGATGCCACGTTTTTCTGCCGCGGCAATGATGGCGTTGGTGCTTGGCCCGAGCGCGTTGCGGTCCACCACGCGCTTCATGCGCGCCACGGCGTCTGCGATGTCATAGTCCTTGCCGGCATATCCGGCCAGGAGGATCTCCCGGGCCTCGCGCATGCAGGCCTCCGCCACGACCTCATCCAAATACTCGATGACCACTTTGTACAGGCCCTCCACGCAGGTTTCCCGCGCCTTGCCAAAACCGACGGTGTGTCCGGCCAGAGTCTGGAGTTCCAAGGTCACATGCTCCAGGATGTGCCCCGGCCAAGTGCCGGTGTCGAGCCGCTGAAAAAAGCCGCCGCGCTCGCCGATGCTGCAACGGTGCTCGATCATGCCGGGGAACCACGTCTTGAGCTGTTCGGAAAAACCAGGCACGATGTCTGACGATGTGTCCTTCAGGCCACCCAAATCCACCCAGGCTTCCAGTACTGGATAGTTCGTCCAGATGTTGGGTCCGCGGAGAAAGTGAATTTCACGAATGTCGAGATCTGTCATAGCGCGCCGATGTTACTAGCGAGTCTGCCGGAGGCAAGGACTCGCCGCTGGCAGCTCACGCTTTGCTTTGTGCCGGGTCGGCGGCACATAGCCCTTGCCTTCGCCGTCAGAACGCCTTGAATTCGCCACCCATGCTGCTCCCTCTCGAAGACCTGTTTAATGATGTAATCGCCAAGTCCATGCGCGGGCTTGGAATTAATGACGCCGAACTTGCCGCCCGCTCCTGCGCCAGTGTCGAAGACATTGCTGCTGCCAAATCCGGCAAAGTGGATGACCTTGTGCTGCGCAAAATCGCCCCCCACCTGCAGCTTGAAGGCTTGTCGCTGGTGGCCATGGCACACAATGAATGGCGTCCAATCCCCGTCAACGTGTCCGGCCTGGAACAGTTCAACACCACGTACCACGACATGACGGTGAACGCGTATCTCGTCTGGGACGCAGAAACGAAAAACGCGGTGGCATTCGACACCGGGGCGGACGCCACCCCCATGATCAACTTTATCCAGAAGAAGGGGCTCAATCTCAGCCTCATTTTCCTCACACACACGCATCCGGATCACATTATGGACCTCGCCAAATTGTCCGCCGAGGGTGCTGTGACCGCCTTTGTACATGAGAAGGAACCCTGCGCCGGTGCTAAAACCTTCCAGCTCAGCAACACCGAGGCCTGGGAATCGGGCGGCCTGCGCATTGAGGCGCGCAGCACCTGGGGCCACTCAAAGGGCGGTATCACTTATCTTGTCAGCGGTTTGAAGCACCCCATCGCCATCGTGGGAGACGCCCTGTTTGCCTCCAGCATGGGCGGCGGCATGGTTTCGTATGCTGATGCCCTTGCCACCAACCGGAAGGAGATCTTTACGCTGCCAGACAACACGGTGATCTGCCCCGGCCACGGACCCATGACCACGGTCGGCGAAGAAAAAGCCCACAATCCGTTTTATCCAGAGTTCAAATAAACCCAACCAGACCAACTATCATGTCCCAAACCGTTGCTTTCGTCGGAGTCGGTAAAATGGGGGCCAACATGGCCCGCCGCCTCAAAGATTGTGGTTACAATATCACTGCTGTTCTCGATGTGAACACACAGGCCGCCGCCGATCTGGCCGCAGAGCTCGGCTGCACAGCCTGCACCCAGCTTGCAGACGTCACCGCGGCTGCCGATGTCATTTTCACCGTCGTCACCAATGATGCGGCGATGCGCGGCATCTTCCTTGGCAGCGGGGACAGCCTGCTCAACAGCGCGAGCGGCAAAGTCTTCGTCAACTGCGCCACGCTGTCTCCGGCGATCCATCGTGAAGTGTATGCTGCTGCTGCTGCTGCCGGCGCTCACAGTCTGGAAGCCTGCATGGCTTCCTCCATCAGTCATGCGCGTGAGGGGAAGCTCTACCTCATGCTGGCCGGTGACGAAGCCACCTATCAGCGGGTGCAGACCATGATCGAGCAGATGAGCATGAACCGCCGTTTTGTCGGAGGTCCGGGCAGTGCGGCCGAAGTCAAGGCTCTCGTCAATATGGTCATGAATATCAACACCGCCGGTCTGGCCGAAGGTCTGGGACTCGCCGCGGCTCTTGGTCACGATCTGAACATGATCCGCGAGGTCTTCAGTCAGACCGGTGCCAATTCACGCGTGCTGGAAACCGACAGCGCCGACATGGTGGCCCGCGAACATGACTGCTGGTTTTCCGCCGAGCATGCCGCCAAGGACAGCGGAATCGCAGCTGAAGTGGCTAAGACCGTTGGCCTGCATCTGCCGCTCAATGACGCCACCAAGGCGCAGTATGAGAAGATGGTCGCGCTGGGCCTAGGCGGGCTCGATAAATCGGGCATTGCCGAGCTCACCTTTAAAGGGCGGCACGCATAAGTTGATCCGTCGCGCCGCAACGGCGTTCCAGTTGCGGCGCAACTAGACCGCTTTACTGCGGCGCACTGCCCAATTTCAATACTTCCAGCTTCTTGCCCACCTTGTGGCGTTGCAGTTCGCGACCGCCGGCTGAGGGGCGCATGATCAAAGTCTGACCGATGCGGACGGGAATCATCGCCTCTTCGCCTGCCTCGAGTGAGCGCACGAAGATCTCATTGTCGGCGCCCGGTGACAGACCAAAAATTCGCACCGCCCCCGCTTGGTTGTTGGTGATGACGACCTCGGCGGGATCACCAGCCTTAGGCGCAGGTTTGACGGCGGTGGCCTCTGGCGGCAGCGGTTTGAGCGGCGGCATACCGGAGTTTTCAAGAGCTGGCTGCGCGGGCCTGACTGAGGGCACCAATGCAGGTGCATTCATGGCAGGAGATCTGGTGGTGATGAACGCCGTTTCCTTGATTTCAGCCGCTTTGGCTGTGTTCGCGGGACGCTTCGGCTCCTTCGCAGCGCCGCAGTCAAACTGATCCAGCAGCTCCTCGCGGCGCACTTCCAGCGGCAGATCGCTGTAGGTTTTCAGGGAGCGACCACGCCGCACGAGACCATCAATCTCAGGCGTGCTGAATGTGGCAGGATCAAACGGTGCCGTTCGCTGGCGATCGAGCGTTTCAAACTCCTGAGCCAGCACACCCCGGCGCTGCAGCTTCAGGTTCAGATCCGTTTGAGCGGCACCTGCATTGCGATTAAACTGCGCCTGCAAATTCGCCACGTTAGCGCCCATCTGTACATTCTGGTTTTGAATGACCTGCATCTGCTGGCGGATCTGCTGAATCTCCACCTGATGTTGCTGGATCTCGACCATGATGGCTTGCGCGCCAGCGCCCGGCTGCTGCATTCCGGGGCGCATGCCTGGCTGCATCGTGGGAGATTGCGGCATCTGCTGCTGCGCAGCCCCCTGAAGCCGCACTTGGTCCTGCGCCATGCAGACGCTGATCTGTTGCAATCTTGCGTTCAGCGCCTGCAATTGCACCGCATTGGCCTGCTGCTGCTGCGTGAACCCGACCACCTGAATTCGGTACTGCTGGTCAAATTGGTTCACACTGGCCTGGAGTGTCTGAATGTCGGGATCAAGCGCGGCCACCTCCTTGCTGATCGCAGTCTGCCGCTCCGCCAAGCGTGCGATCTCTGCATTGCGCTTTTCCGTGATGCCTGCCATCAGCGTGTTGCGCGATGCATTCTCCGCAGCTTTGAGCTTTCCATATTCAGCCGCCACGTGGTCACGCGCCTTCTTGCATTCGGACAGGAGGTCGCCTTTGAAGGCAGCGAGCAGTTCGCGCTCCAGCAGCACGGCATCGCCAGCGCTCACCTGATCTTTCCACGGCCCCTGAATCAAACCCAGCCCAATGCCACAGACATGCGCCGTGTCCTTCGCCGCCTGGGTGGATGCACGAGTCGAATAAAGATTCTGCGCCAGTGAGCGCATCTCACGCGCAGCCTGCGCCGGCTGGTGCAGGCACAGGTTCATCCAGAGCCGAGCCTCACAGGCACGGTCCCAGGTGGTGCTGTCGCTTTTCTTGCCAATCGCCGCCGAGAGGCTCTGCTGCGCTGCGGGGTAATCCCCCGCACTGAGCAAGGCGAGCGCATTGGCGTAGTTCACGCTGCCATCTTTGGCATCCGCCTTCATCGCACGCTGATAGGCACGCTCAGCTGCGGCCTTCGCCTGTGGTGACGGCCCCCAGCCTTCGTTCACGATGGCGCGCACATAGCCGTGCAGGAGTTCATTGCAGGGTTTGAGTTCAAAGATGACGTCTCCATCCTTGTCACACTTCACCGTCAGCTCCCCGGTGAACGGCTCGCACTCGGGGGCGTCGATAGCCACGGTGTACTTTCCCTCCGCGAGATCCTTTGCGCTGTATTCGCCCTTCGCATCCGTCACGAAAGGTTGGTTGAGCGGTGTGGGGAGGTTTCCTGCTGGCTGGAGCACGAGCCTGGCATTCGCCACAGGCACACGGGCATCATTCGAACGGTCATTGCCACTGCTGATGCGTTTCACAACGAGCACCGCCAGATCACACTTCTCGCGTTTAGGAGGCGTCTTTGACAGGAGGAAATCATGCACGTATTCGAGGGTGCCTTGAGGCACGGTGAAGCCGCGCCCGGCATCTTCCGGCGCAAAGCCGGCTGCGGTGACGCGATAGGCGTAGTCCGCAGGCGGCAGATTTTTGATCTCATAATAACCACCGGGGGAACTGGCCGTGGCAGTCGCTACCACCTTGCCACCCGGGCCGGAGAGCAGTTCCACTTTCGCTCCGGGAACTGGACCGAGGTTGTCGCCTTTTTCCGTCTGACCATACACCCGGCCATGCACGGCGGGCTGGACGATGTTTGACTGTGGCGGCGAGCTGCCGGGATTTGCCTCGCGCGTGAGGAGGAAGTCATGCACATACTCGCGTGTGTCCTTCGGCATGGCAAAGCCGCGCATTTCATCTTCATCACGGAATCCGGCTGCGGTGACCTTATAGCGATAAGCCCCCGCCGCCAGCGTGGCGATCTGGTAGTAGCCGTACTCGTTGGTCGTCACAGTCGAAGAAGCGGCGCCCGCCTCACTTTTCAATTCGATCTTCGCATGGGCCACCGGACCAAGGTTTTCGCCCTTTTCATTCTGACCGTAAACACGGCCATGCACGCTGCCATCGGCCGCATGCAGCAGCGACGCACTGAGGAGTATGAAAAGAGGCAGGAGCGTTTTCATGGCGTGTTGTCAGGAACGAGGCGGACTCCGAGCACACCGACGGCGTCCGTCGCATCCGCGGTGTTGAGCGTCACCATGTAGGTGAGCGTGACGTACATTGTGCCGGTGCCCGCCTGGGCGATGTAGGCGGCCGGATTGAAGGCGGGCGGACCCGCGAATGAGTAGCTGGCGCCATTCACAGGATCGAGCGGGTAGCCGACGAAATTGTTCGCCGCCATGCGGTCAAACCGCAGCGGCATGTCCACCAGCAGCAGCGGCTGGGATTTGGCCAGTGGGACCGCTGGTACCAGGCTGGTGGTTTGCAGCGTGAAGAACGGCTGCGCACCAAAGGGCAGCGGCACGACATTGCCCGCGGTATTGCGTCGGATGGGGCCGCTGCTGAGCTCTGCACGCGCGAGCACTTGGGCCTTGGTGGCAGGCGAAGAACCACCCACGAAGGCGATGTAGGCCACGGCACGCAGTCCATTGGCCGCCGCTGGCAGTGGCACCAGCCCTTCAAACCGAACGGTGATCATCTCACTGCCATTGCCTGTGGGACGTGCAGCCGTGCTCCACGCGGGCAGTGTGACCGCGCCGGGGATGTTTTCATGACTGGCAAACAGTAGACCAAAATGACTGCCATGCTCGGCGGTGAGGCTCCAGGCATTGCGAATGGCCAGCGGATCCGCCAGGGCCATTCCCTGCCATTTTAAAAACGGCGGTGTCACCGTGGGTGTAACCTGAAAGCTTGGAGCAGGTGCATTGCCAAGGCCAAAGGGCGGCAGAATGCCTCCGCGTTTCAGCCCCACGTTGGCCGTCGTCGTACCCGCCGGGAACAGTGGCAGCAGCGAACCATTGGCCGCTGTGATCACATTCCCCAGGGGGCCCAGCGCGGTGACACGAGGCTGTACATAAAGATAGAGCACCTCGGCGGAACCTGCTGTCAGCAGACCAGCTATGGCAGCACGATTGATTGGCGGCATCAAGGCGCTCGTGGCTCCGGGAAAACCACCGATCTTGGTCGCCATGGGCGTGATCAGCACCGGCGCGGCTTTGTGCGGCAGCACGGCAAACAGATCGACACGCCAGGAGGCGATGTTGGAAGTGTTGCCGCCCACGTTCCAAGTCACCGTCACAGCATCACCATCACAAACGATCGGTGTGGCCGGAGCGATGCGCACGCCGCTGATCAGTGGGGCCGCAGGCGGTGGCAGGGGGAAGAGCAATTGCGCCAGTGCATTGAGCAGCGGGAACAATCCACCCCCCGGAGGTGGCAGGCCACCCGGCAAAATCGTGCGCACAGGTGGCAGCAGCGGGGGTGGTGGGAGCGGAGGAATCGGAGGAACAATCACCAGCGGCGGCGGCTCAGGCGGCACTGCGGGAGGAGGACCAGGAAGCGTCATGCCCGATTTCCACACCGGCACCTCAGCGGCTGTGGCCGTGGGTCGCACCAAATCGCCCGCCTCATTGAAATAAGCAGCCGGTGTGAGCCAGAGCGCAGGCAGCGTCTTTTGGTCATCTGGTTTCTTCTCACTGTCATACACCATCTCGCCATCGGCCTCGATCTGCACGCTCTGCAATTGCGCTCGATCTGGAATTTTGTTCATCGGCGCGCCGCTGCCAATGATGCCCACGCCCGGGGCGCTCAGGACTTCCTTCGTCAAAGGATTCATCGCCAGCTCAAATGCAGCGAGATCAAAGAGCTGCGGTTCATTGGCATCGCGCAGCGGGTCCATCTCCGAGGAGAGGAGGAACTTCCGCGCACCTGCCACGAGATAGACCGGATTGCGCGTGCCCTGCTGCGGACCTTTGCCGCCCGTGAGCGTGATGCGCAGATTCTCCACCTTGGTGCCCGCCGGTGCAGCAGGATTCAAGGCCTCATAGCTCTCCTCAAACCACGGCACCGCACCCACGACGCGACCACTTAGCGCACGGACCAGGGCATGCTCCGTCTTCAGTTCAGCTTTCTCATTCTCGGTAAGATTCGTCGCATTCGTCTTCGCCTCATAGTCCGGCAGCAGTTTCATGAGACTGGCACGGCTCGAAGACAGCTTTTCCTGCGCCCGCGCATCCACCAGACCGTTCGCGGCAAAGAGCTTGCCGTTCACCTCGATGCGATATCCCGCCAGCACCCAGTCACTGCGCCCCTGAGAGGCAAACCCGATGCGCTGCAAATCGCAGCACTTCACATCTGCCAATAATTGCTGCGAGGTGCGCAGCGCATCAAGACCGCCATCATCGCCCTTGGCGTTAAACTCAAACGTGGCCATCTGCCCCGGCTGAATGGCATCCGACATGCCATCCAACGATGACTTGTGGGGAAACGCTGCGAACGAGGGCTCCCGCTTCACACCACCCAGCGGATACAAGCGCAGCGGAAAGCCAAGCCCCAGATGCACATCCACTGGCTCGCTCAGCGCGGTCCCGCCGGGGCCAATCCCCAAAGTGATCTTGATCGACTCTACCGGCTCATCTGGCGGCAGCGAGCCTTTCTCAAACGGCGTGCGTGGCAGCCCCTCATCCTTCACCGGCACGTCCACCTCTTCGCCCGGAACTGCAGCGGCGGGCGGCGGCCCTGAAGAGGTTGCCTTCGCCAGCAACGACGGATCCACCTTTGTCACATACAAAGCCCCGGCGCCGAGAGCACCGCCCAGTAGAAGGCCCATGAACAGTTTGCCCCATCCAGCAGGAGGCTTGGGAGAAGATGCAGGATCATCTGAGGGACCGTCTCTCATGACATTTTCGGGGTTTGATTCAACCTGATTCATACAGACCAACCTGCACGGAATCGGTTCGATATTACCGCTCAGTCTGGCGGGGGCGCAATCCAAATCTTAGGCGAGAATACCCGTAGCAACTTCGCCGCTCACATTTGTCAGGCGGAAGTTTCGACCGCCATAAGAGTAGGTAAGCTTGGTGTGATCCAAGCCAAGCAGGTGCAGGATCGTCGCGTGCCAGTCGTGGATGTGCATGGGGTTACGCTCGGCCTTGTGGCCCACCTCATCCGTCGCGCCATAAGTTAGGCCGCCCTTCACACCACCGCCGGCCATCCAGATCGAGTAGCCTTTGTGATTGTGATCGCGACCGTCGCCGCTCTGCGCATAGGGCGTGCGGCCAAACTCTCCAGCCCACACCACAAGGGTGTCCTTGAGCATGCCGCGCGACTTCAAATCTGTTAGCAAAGCGGCAATTGGCTGATCAGTAGAGGCGCAGTTCGAGGTCAGCAGTTCGCGCAAACGGTTGTGATGATCCCAGTTCCCTGGAGATGCGATTTCGATGAATCGCACCCCGGCCTCAGCCATGCGCCGCGCCAGCAGGCACTGACGCGCGAACTGATCCTTCCCCTGCCCGATGCCGTAGAGTTTGAGAATGTGGTCAGGCTCGCTGCGCAGATCAAGGACGTCGGGAATTTCACTCTGCATGCGAAACGCGAGTTCGAATGATTCGATCGCCCCCTCGATCTCGGGATGCACCCCATCGATCTGCAACTTGCGTTCGTTCAGTCCACGGATGAGATCAATCTGCGCCCGTTGAAGGTCACGCGGCACATTGGTGTTCGCGATGTTCTTCATTGGCGGTCCCGGAGCCGCATCCTTGTTTAGCAATGCTGCATAGAGTTCCGGCAGTTGTGATCCGCCGATCCGCGTGCCCTGGCAGATCGCCGGTAAAAACGCGCTGCCGTAGTTCTGCGCGCCGCCATTGTCCGCCGGAGGATTCAGCGTGATGAAGCCTGGCAGATTTTCATTCTCAGTGCCGAGACCATACAACGTCCATGCGCCAATCGAGGGCCTCACAAACTGAAAGCTGCCGGTATGCATCTGCCCAAAGGCCTGAGCATGATTCGGCAGGTCCGTGTGCATGGAATTGATGATACATAGATCATCCGCGTGCCGTGCCAGCTTGGGGTATAGTGTCGTCATCCATTGGCCCGAACTGCCAAACTGCTTCAGCGGATGCACGGGTCCAAACAGCTTGGCTCCCGACGAATCACGTCCTAGGCTCGCAGTCTGCCCGTCGCGCTTTATGAGTTCTGGTTTATGATCAAACAGATCTACATGCGAAGGCCCACCTCGCATTGTGAGAAAGATTACACGCTTCGCTCGCGCAGGAAAATGCGGCTGCTGCGCGGCCAGACCGCTCTTCGCCTGTGCCAATGCTGAAAAGGCCAGCCAGCCGATCCCGGACGACAGCGTCGTCAGCATCTCGCGTCGTGTATGGATCGTGTTCATGGTGTTTAATCAACAAAGCGAAACTCCGCGCTCGCGAGCAGCGACTGGCAGAATGCCGGCAGCAGTTTCAAATCGTCTGCGGATCGGGTGCGAAGGAATTTTTCGACCAGTGCGATCTCCCTGGCGTCCGGCATCCGATTGAAGCAAAGCTGAAACGCAGCCTGCACCCGGTCGGGGGATGATTGAATCCGCTTTGCCAGCGCCGCCGCTTGATCCTGCACAAACGGGCCGTTGAGAAGGTAAAGTGCCTGAAGTGGCACGTTGGTTACATCGCGATCACCCGTGACGAGATTGGGATTTGCCACGTCAAACTGCTCCAGCACGTCAGGCAGTTGATCCCGCAACACTGGAAGATAGATCGAGCGGCGCTTCGAGCCATCGAGATCGGATGGCAGCTTTGTGTTGAAGCCGATGAGCGACACCGACTGCCCATCCAGCTCCGCCACGAGTGACCCCGGCCTGCGCGAGGTATCGAGCACACCTGCGACCGCGAGCATGGAATCGCGAATCACCTCAGCATCGAGACGACGTTTGTTCGCACGCCAGAGCAGGCGGTTGTCCGGGTCTTTGTTGAAGGCCTCGATGCGATGCGTGGACGCCTGCCGGTAGGTCTCCGACATCACGATCTCCTTGATCAGTTTTTTCACCGACCAGCCGCCGTCCATGAATCGAAGCGCGAGATGATCGAGCAGTTCAGGATGACTCGGCCGCTCGCCACTGAAGCCAAAGTTATCGACCGTACGCAGGATGCCCGCGCCAAACAGATGCCGCCACACACGGTTTGCCATCACGCGGGCAGTGAGTGGATTTTCACGGCTGACGAGCCCCTGCGCCAGTTCAAGTCGGCCACTTTGCGCCTTTGGCAGCACCGACTTTATCCCCATGACCTGAGGAAAGCCGCGCGGCACAGGCTTCACCGGATGCGCGATCTCGCCACGATCATAAAGCTGCGAATCCTGGATGCGTTTTGCATCCTGCACCCCCATGCACAAGGGCAGCGCATGGCCTTGGTCATCCACAGTTTCAAGCTGGCCCTCAATGCCACCGCGAGTCCAAAGGATGCGGATGGAGTTGGTGAGTATCTTGTGATATTCGCCACTGATGTCGCGGCCTTCGAGCTTCGCTTTCACGACGTACGCATTCTGCGCAATCTCGTCGGCGTTCAGCTTGGCCAGGTCATTCTTGAGCTGCTTCACGCGCTCCGCCGTCACTGCACGATTTGGGATCACCTGTTCCGGCAGTTTCGGCAGGTGGATGAGATGGCCGTGGTTGTTGTTCTCAGAGTCGATCCAGTTGCCGTAAAAAGTCTGCGTGCTTTTAAAGATACCCGCCAGCGCGTAGTAGTCTTCCATGCTGAAGGGCTCGGTCTTGTGATCATGGCAGCGGGCGCAGGCGACTGAGCTGGCAAGCACCGCACGTGTCACGGTATCGAGCTGTTCATCAGCCACATCTGCGGCGAACTGCGCCGGGCTCATCTCATTGAGCCCCTTCGGACCGAGAGCGAGAAACCCAGTCGCAGTGAGCAACCGGGCACGCTCCGCATCTCCCTGAGCTTGAAGCAGATCTCCCGCGATCTGCTCGGTGATAAAGCGGTCGAAGGGGACATCCGAATTCACCGCGTCGATCACGTAATCACGATAGCGCCATGCATGCGGGAAAGTCAGATTGGATTCACGTCCGTTGGATTCCGCAAAGCGCGCCACATCCAGCCAGTGGCGGCCCCAGCGCTCGCCGAAGCGCGGGCTGCGCAGCAGTTCATCCACTGTGGCTTCCAGTTTCTCCATGGAAAATGCCGCTGCCTGCTCTGGTGTCGGCGGCAGGCCAATGAGGTCGAAATACAATCGGCGCAGCACCACCACAGGTTCCGCCGCATGAGCGGGTTCAATCCCCTGCTCCTCCAACTTCGCTCGAATGAATCCGTCAATCGTGCCCGCAACCTGTTTAGGCTTTTGATAGCTCCAGAACTTCCTGCCAGACGCCACATCCACCGGCGGACGTTCCGCAGTCTTCACCGCAGATTCACGTGGATCCGCAGCCCCCGCTTTGATCCAGGTTTCAAAGTCCGCGATGACTGCATCCGTCATTTTGGGTTTCTTCGGCGGCATTTCGAGATCCGGATCGCTGTGCTTGATCGCCGCCAGCAGCAGGCTTTTCGCCGAATCCCCTGGCACCACGGCAGGGCCGGTATCGCCGCCGGTGCGAATACCCAGCTTCGTGTCCAGGGTCAGCCCGCCCTTCGATTTGCCCGACTCCACCGAGTGGCACTCGTAGCACTGCTTTACCAACACGGGGCGGATCTTGGACTCAAAGAACGTCACATCCTCACCCCGCACGGCGCATGCGCAGACGCAAAAAATGAGAAATGGCAAAGCAGGCTTCATGGTTGGGATCAGCCGTGATTGAAATAATCAACGACTGTACCCGAAAAGCCCCGGCCTTGTCACGCCGGGAGATTGCCTTTCACCACTTCCATGCTCGCGGCAAACTTGGCCATCACGAAGTCACGCGCCTTTGCGGCCTTCGCTTTTGATCCGGCGGGGTCTTGGGCCATCGCCAACACGGTGGCGGCGACGCGCTGAAGTTCGTCATCCTTGTCGAGGTCGAAGAGCCAGTCGTTCAGGCCGATGTCACGCCACATGTAACCTTTGCTGGTCTGCTCCGCCCAGCGGCAGACGATGGCGGGAATGCCGTTGCCGATGCACATGATGGGGCTGTGCATCTCATGACCAAAGAGTCCGGCACTGCGGCGGTAGGTGCTGATGGCTTCATTGGTGAGCCAGTAGTTCTCGCGCCACACCATGCGCGCTTTCACGTCCTCCGGCAGCTTGTCGTAGAGCATTTCTTTGCTGATCTTCATCTGCGTCTTGTCTTCCGGGCAGAGCAGGATTTTGAGATCGGTATTCTTGATCACGCTTAGAATGGCATCCAGCAGTGGCTTGCCGTCGTGTTCCATCATTGCTTTGTTGCGTGCGTCCTTCTTCTCATCCAGCGCCGCCTTCTTTTCCGGCAAAGTCCAGTAGGGGGTGTTGCGCAGGCGTGGGATGCAGCAGAGGAATTTCCCTTCATCGAGATTGTTGGCCTTCAGGAATGCTTCGGCCTTCGCGTCGTCCTTCAGGTCCACCGCAAAGGCACCGTCGGGGCCGAACTCCATGCGCGGGCAGGAGCAGCCCATCTTCTTCGCCAGCTCCAAGGACACGGAGTCGCGGAAATAGACAAACTTCGCGCCGCTGAGCACGTCGATGGTCTGGACCGGCTTGACGGACTTGTCTTTAATGACCTTCGGATTCTGCTGACCTGAGAAGGTGATGCCATACACGCCGTAGGGCTTGCCCGTGGCCTGGCTCCATTTCACCACATCTGCTTGTGCCACCAGCGAGGGGCCGGAGCCGTGGAGCAGGAAGTCGCATTCCTCGAAGGACTTCTTCACATCCTCACCACGAATGACCTTCACCTTGGGGAAACGCGCCGCGAGCATTTCGCCAACGCCATTTTCCAGATTGCTCGGCCACAGCCGCACCTCCACGTCTGGCAGATGTTTTTCCAGCAGGGCCAGCACGCCCGGCGTGTGGGCGATGTCACCGATGTTCACCGTCTGCCATGAGGAGCGCAGGATGAGGCGCCTGGGCTTCTCTGCAGCGATGGCGGAGATGAGGGGCAGTGCGGCGGCGGAGCGAATGAAATGGCGGCGGTTCATGGGTGATGGGCAGACGATGCGGTTTGTCTGTAAACGGAACGTAAATTGACTGCCACTCATTCATGCATCTTGCCATCAGCATTTCTCAATGCGCATAATAAGGAAATCTCATTGGAGGCCGCCATGTACCACCGAATCATCCTGTTCCTTGTTCTCGTCCAAACTTTGACGGCCACACCGGTCGATGACGCGGAGGTGCTGCTGCAACGCCAGCGCTACTCAGAGGCAGCCACCACGCTGACCGATGCCGTTATCACTGCCTCCAAAGACCCGGGCTATGCGCATTATCTGCGTGCAGTGTCACGTGCGGAATCCAGGCAGCCTGCAGCAGCCATCACCGACTGCGACGCCATCCCCGCAGGCCATGCCTGGCAGCGAAAGGCGTTGTTCTTGAAAGCGCAGTGCCTCGCCGAACTCAAGCGCCATCAGGAGGCCGAAGCCATCTACAGCACAGAAGCCACCCGCCTGTTTGCAACGACGCGCAAAGAAAAGCTGGCGGAGGCGCTCATTGCTTTGGCGCAGGAGATCACCAAACCGGCCGTTCCAGGCCAAAGCGTGAGCAGCGATGCACAGAACAAGGCGCTGGCGCTTTACAGAAAGGCACAGGAACTGGAGACCGGCCCAAAGATGCGCGAACAGCTCCTCTTTCAGACCGTGGTCAGCGTGCGCGACTTGAACCAGCGCGATGAACTGTCTCAAGCCTGCGATGCCTACCTGCGTGAGTTTGATCCCGACTGGCGCGGCCTCATTGGCAGCGCACCGCCAACATCCGCCACCAAGGAAGCTGGTGCCCACCGCTGGGAGGTGCGCCAGATGCTCATCGAAGGCATGCTGCAGGCAGGTGGTGGCGCTGCCGCACGCCGCTATGCGGAGGACATTCTGACCCAATGGAAGACCAAGGCTCCAGCCGCAGGAACGAAACCAGACCGCGGCGACATTGAGTGGCAGATCTGTCGCAGCCATGGAGCACTGATGGTTCAGCCTGTTCATTCAGCACAACTGCCGCACAGCAGCAATGACATGCAGCAAGGCGCCCAGATCGTGCAGCAGAACGAACCGGTCACCACTATCCCATGCGCAGATCCTGCGAAGCACATCGCCAGTTTGCGGCAGTTTTTGCAGGTGCATCCCTCCCACCCTCGATCAGCGGAAGCTGCGTTCACCTTGATCCAGGTGCTGACCTCACAAAACAAAAGTGAGGAGGCCATGGAAGCCTGCAAAGCATTTTATGACCGCGCTGACTGGCCGTCACCTGCGGCGAATGAAAAGGACAAACGCACACCGGCCGTGCGCCTGGAATCCTGGCGGCAGATGGCATTCTTCCAGATCGGCGCACTTCGCTTTGCCGCGCGGCAATATCCTCAGGCCATCGAGCAGTGGCGCGCCTACATCGCCAAACATCCTGAAGGCAGCCTGTGGCAGCAGGCGCAGGCGCGCATCATGGAGGCTGAGTTTCAGCTCTGCCTCGATGCCGTGGCGACCAACAACCGCGAGGAGGCGGCCAAACGCTTCGATGCCTTCATTGCCGCACACCCGCTGGATTCACGCTGCGCACAGCTTCTGTTTTTAAATGGTCAGTGGCAATTCACCACAGCACAGGAACTGGCCAAAAAGGAGGCTGGCAAACCGCGCTCGCCAGAGCTCACCGCGCTGTTTGAAAACGCCATCACGGAGTGGGCCCGCCTGATCATCAAGCATCCGCAAAGCGAGGAGGCATCCCTGGCGCTTTATCGCACCGGCATCATCCAGGCCGAGCACCTTGACCGGCATGAAGAGGCGCTGAACACCTTCCACAGGCTCACCTGGGGTGGCTGGAAGCAGCTCGCCGCCGAGCGCGCCGCGATGATGCCGCAGCGCTCTCTCGCGCTGCGTACACCGCGCACTTTCCGCAGCAATGAAACCGCCCAGGTTCGTGTGAACGTGCGCAACATCGAAAAGCTCAAGGTCTCGCGCTACATCCTTAATCTCGAAGATTTCTTCCGCAGTCGTCATCGCCTCGACGGTGAATCAGGCATTGGCTCCCTCGACATCGATTTGATCCAGCCGGACAAAACATGGGAGGTGAACATCGAAGGCTACACCCGGCTCAAGCCCATCGAGCAGGCCATCGACGTGCCGTTTGAAGGCACCAAGCCCGGCGTGTGCCTCATCCGCGTTGAGGGCGAAGACTGGCAGGCCAGCACTATCGTGATCCGCAGTGACATCGATCTCATCGTGCAGTCCGCGTGGACCGAAGCACTGGTGTTTGTGCAGGACCGCATCAAAGGCACTGTCGTGGCGGACGCAGAGGTGCTGCTCAGCAATGGCAAGGAAATCCTCGGCCAGGGCCGCACGGGCAAAGATGGCGTGTTCCGCCTGCGCGGCGAAATGATCCGTGCTGCGGCAGATCTCTGCGCCTACGTTCGCACAGACGCTGGTGTGGCCATCCAGCGTC
This sequence comes from Prosthecobacter debontii, assembly GCA_943371875.1. GTDB lineage: Bacteria > Verrucomicrobiota > Verrucomicrobiia > Verrucomicrobiales > Verrucomicrobiaceae > Prosthecobacter > Prosthecobacter debontii_C. The sequence continues at coordinate 29,964 of CALRWM010000034.1, forward strand.
TCAATCTGCGCGGCATGACGCAGGAGATCACCGGTGGAAATACTGACCGCACTTCCGTGGAGCTTTCACGACGCGGCTTTATCTACACCGACAAATCCGCCTACCGTGCGGGGGACGTCGTCCACTTCCGCGGTATCATTCGGGATGTGCAGGACGGCGCTTACAGTGTTCCCAATGGCCGCGAGTACGAGATCAGCATCACCGACGAACGTAAGCGTGTCCTGCGCCGCATGAAATCAAAGCTCAGCGACTTCGGCACCTTTACCCACAGCGTTCCCCTGCCCGCCTCCGCTGCCACGGGCAGCTACCACATCACCGCAAAAGCCGTGGAGGGAGATGAAACACACGAAGCCTGGTTCAACGTACATGAGTTTGAAATCGCGGAGATCACCGCCGAGATCGAGACGAAGCCCGATGCGGTGTTTCGTGGCGACCGCATCGAAGGAACCCTGCGCGTGAACTACTCATGGGGAGCTCCGCTGGTGGATGAACCCGTGCGCCTGCGCATGCCCGACGGACGCCTGCTGGAGGGTAAAACCGATGCCGCAGGCGCCTTCACCTTCACGCAGGAGACCACCGCCTTTCAGCCCGGTGAGTTCCTCCGCTTCGACGCTGATCTGCCTGCGCACCGTCGCAGCTCGCATCATGCGGTGAGCCTGCTGCATTCCGGCATTCAGCTCGCGTGGGATCGCCTGCCTGATCCCGCGCTCACGGGAGAGCCATCCCTCATTCGCATCAAGGCGCTGGATCATCACGGCAAACCCACGGCGGCAACGGTCAAGGTCACGCTATCGCGTCTCGACAACCAACCAGAAAACCCAGTGCTTTCCGGCCTGCCCGGCCTGGTGTACATTCCCAATGCGAGCGCACCCACGCGCGTTGCTGATTTCACCGTGCAAACGGATGCCACGACGGGACTTGGCAGTTCCAACGTGGTGCTGCAATCGGCCATGCAGCATGAGCTTGTGGCTCAAGCCACCGACGCACGCGGCAACGTCGTTGAAAGCAAAGCCTACCTCCAGGTCTCCGGCCCTGATGATACGACGAAGCTGCGACTGTTCAGCGACCAAATGGAAGTCAATGAAGGCAGCACGCTCAAAATCGATGCTCACAGCCGCATCACCGCACCACTGGCGCTCGTCACACTTGCAGGCGAGGACATGATCGAGCACCGCATCATCAAGCTGGGCGTCGGTCACAATGAACTGCCAGTCAACATCGCCGCCGCGCACTGGCCGCAGTTTGAAATCAGTGTTGCCTGCCTCGACGGCGACAAATTGCACACCACTCATCGCGGCTTTTTGGTGAAACGTCCGCTCAAGATTGAAATCCAAACGCCGGCGCAGCCCGTCAAGCCTGGCGACAACGTCGAGGTCACCCTCACTACCACTGACGCCAACGGCAAACCCGTTGCGGCGGAACTCAGCCTGGCTCTCGCCAGCTCTGCGCTGTTTGCGCAGTACTCTGACGAGACCGAAGACATCGACGACTATTTTCATGGCAGCCTGCGTCAGAAAAACAGCCTGCGCATCAGCAGCAATGCTGGATTCCAGCACCGCGCCTCCTCCCAGCTCCTCACCAAGGATGAATCCGGCAACGTCATCAACATCGCAGACGGTGCGCAGTCCCACATCGATCTGCTGCGTCAGATGGAGCAGAGGGAACGGAGCGTGTGGTACGAACAGGCGGCGGCAGGACAGCAGCGGGCGCGGGCGGGTGCAGGCAACGGCTTTTCAAACCTTGCGGAATTCGATGTGCCACAAGTGGGAAATTTGTTCACCGTAGGCGGCGGTGGGATGCATGTGAATTTTGGCAGCACCATCGTGACTAACAATCTGGACGTGTCCAGAGGAGGCTATTTCCTGTCCATCAATTCTTCCAGCCCACTCACATTGACAGGGGATCTTTCTTTTGCAGGTGCCGCTGCAAATTATCCATATGGCGGTGGACCAATCACTGCCGGAAACCGATCCGGAGGTTTTACCATCACTGGCATGGACAGGATGACCAGCACGGCCTTCACAGGCTCAGGCACACAAGTCAATGGCCAGCCCTTTCCGCCAGACGCGCAGTGGCACTGCCCGCTGGTGACTGATGCTTTAGGCAAAGTGAAAGTGACAATGACGACCCCGGGTGCGACGGGCGCATGGCGTTTGTCGAGCCGCGGCTGCACCGTCACGACTCAAGTGGGACAGGCTGAGAAAGAGATGCGGACCAAGTCGGAGTTCATGGCGGAAATGCGACTGCCCACCACTCTGCTTGCAGGAGACAGCTTCACGCCACGAGTGCTGCTGCACGGGGCGCCAGAAAACGATACAACCGCAGAGGTCAGCTTTGAAACCGCAGGCATCCCCAAAGTGCAAACGCGCTCCGTCACTCTCAAACCCCAGGGCTCCGTCGAAGTGGTGTTTGATCCCGTCAAAGTCTCCGACATGCCTGGGCTGAGCATATCTTCAGCCTCCATCAAGACGGCAAAGAAGACCCACGTTGTAACATCAAACCTCGTGCTGCTGCCATTCGGTGAATCAATGACTAGCCATGCGCTGAAGGTCGTTTCGACTCGTGGAGAAACCGCCATCACGGTCGTTCCCTCTCAGCAGCTCTTGATCTCCTCTTTCTCCTCGCCTCTGACATTGCTGCAGTCCATGGGGCACTCTTCACAAACTGCCGCGAGCAGGCTGCTGAGCCATGTGTCTGCGGCACGTGCCAGCAAATCTGCGGATGAAAGTGCAATCCGACTGCTCATCGCTGAGCTCCAGATCACTCAGCAGGATGGCGGCTGGACATGGCAGGATGTGAAATGGCAGCGCGACAGCGTCGTGACGAGTCTCGGTTTGTGGGCGCTGGTCGAGGCAAAAACGCTTGGCCTTGATGTCGAAGACAGCACGATCAAAGCAGCCACTGCTTATTTGAAGAAGGCGCTGGCGATCATTCCGCCAGATGAGCCGGACAAAGCAGCGATCATCTTGCATGCACTCGCTTGCGTGAATGAAGCGGATTTCTCCGTGGCCAATCGCATGCACCGCGACCGCGTGAAGCTGAATGACCCAGCGCTCGCATGGCTGGCAGCCGCCTTTCAGCGCATGAACCGAATCGAGGAAGCGAAAGAACTGCTCAAGGCTCTCGAAGCAAAACCCGCCTGGACCGGCAGCAAAACCACCTCCCGGCTCAGCAGCAAAGACGACACGACTGCCATCCTGCTTTACACCGCAGCGAAGACCCAGCCCGGCTCCGCAATGGCAAAGAAGGCGGCGGATGCGCTGCAGCAGCAGCTTGGCGTTTCACTGGGAGCTGACTCCGCTATGCAGGGACTTTGGACAGCAGCGCTGGCGGAGCATTTCATCAGCAGCGGCATGCACCAGACACCTCAGGCGGAGGAACTGAAGCTGACGCTGAATGGTGAGCAGCAGACAGCCGGCAATGGCGGAGTCATTCGCATCCCCACACCCAAGGCTGGCACGGACGGAAAGTTCAATGTCAGCGTGAACTACAAGACCGACAAGGCCACGCCCATCATCATCGCGACCTTCGTCAATGAGAAGGACATTGATCCGAAATCTGCCACGGTGGGTTCACTGCCAACGGTGGTCAAACGTGCATGGCTGCATGAAGGTCTGCGGCATCATGACAAGCCATTGGAAGCGGAGAGCAGCTCGCCAGTGAACGTTGCGGCGCATGGGCAGCGCCTGCGCGTGCGGTTGGAATTGAAGGCACCCAAGCAGGCTCAGAACGGCTACATCATCATTGATGAGCCGCTTCCCAGCGGCTGCATGTTTGTTCCCGGCTCGCTGGAGGCAGAGCATGCCCGTTTGGAACAGCTCCCGGGCATGCTGCGGCTGTGGTTCATCCCGGGCACATTCACCGCAGATACGCAGATCAGCTATGAGCTGATGGCCTTGCATCCTGGCAGCAACCGCATCGCGCCCACACGCGTGCGTGATGCCTGCCAGCACGAACGCTTCAACGCCGGACCCGATGGAAAGCTGACCATCCTTGCCCCGGGCCAGCCAACCACCGACCCGTATGTGATGAACGGTTTCGAGCATCTGGAACTGGCGGAGCTTCTGTTTGATGAAGGCGAGCAGGAAGCAGCGCGCACACACCTTGAACTCCTGCGCAATGATGCCGAGGCGATGAAATACCACGAACGCGACATCGCTCGCATGCTGCTGTGGATTCACACCTCGCGTGAGGGCATGGACGCCAAGCAGATCGTGGAATTGTTCGAGGCACTCAGCGAAAGGCATCCGGATATCGTGATTCCCTTCGACAAGATTCTGAAAGTGGCCGCCGCTTACCGGCAGATGGGAGAATTTGAACGCGCCTGGCTGGTCTATCGCGCCACCATGGAGAGCAGCTTTGTGAGTGATGCAGGCGTGAGTGCGGCCATGGAAACAGCGGGAGATTTCCCCGGCAGCGCGGAGCATCAGATCGGCCTGTGGATGGAATACCCGGACGGCGCGGACAGCCTGCTGGCCTTCTTCAGTCTGGCGCAGCGCTTTCAAGAATTTGCCGCCAATCCCACCACGGTGCCACTGCGCCCTGGAGCAGCAAAGTGGACAAAGAACCAACTGCTGGAGCGCAGCCGTGATCTGCTGCGTCGTGTCCTGACTCTCTATGCCAAGGACGATCTGGCGGACGATGCCGCCTTCAGTCTGGCCAATGTGTTCTTTGATCTCAAGGACTACAAGAGCGTGGTACAGACGGCAGGGAATGCCGCGACGACGTTCACGAAAAGCAGCTTCCTGAACAACTTCCACTACATGACGGCGCTGGGCCGTTTCTGGCAGTATCAGTTTCCCGAAGCGCTTGCTGCCGCAGCACCGGTGGCCGCAGGCAGCAGCGATGACGCGCCCAATGCGCGCTACATCACCGCGCAGATCCATCACGCGCAGGGCAAGTTTGCCGAGGCGGTGCGCTGGTATGAAAAAGTGAAGGACGACTTTGATGACGCCCGCGAGTCCATCACCATGCTGCAGGAGAAAGCCGTGAAGCTGCCCTTTGCCACACGGACAAAGCCCGGCGAGCCGGTGAAGATCGAACTAGAGCACCGCAATGTGAAAGAGGCTGCGCTGCTCATTTACCGGGTGGATTTGATGAAGCTGCAGGAGCGGCAGAAGGATCTCAATAGCGTCGGCAGCGTGAATCTCTCCGGCATCACACCGCAGGCGGAGATGAAGGTGCCTTTGGGAGATGGCATGGATTACGCCTGGAAAAAACGCAGCATCGAACTGCCGCTGAAGGAAGAAGGCGCCTACCTCGTGATCTGCCGTGGCGACTCACAGATGACCAGCAGCCTCGTGCTGATCACCACTCTGGACATGGAGGTGCATGAGGACGCCGAGAACGGGGCCGTGCGCGTGCAGGTGCGCGACACCGTGCGCAATGCCTACGTGGCCGATGCCGACATCGCCGCCTATGACACCAGCGGTGCCGCACAACCACAGAAGGGCCGCACCGATCCACGCGGAGCCTTCAATGCCTCCGGCATCCACGGGCAGGCCGTAGTCGTTGTGAAGCTTGGCGACTCCCGCTACGCGGTCTTTCGCAGCAGCAGCAATCTGATGCCGCTGGCTGTAGGTGCCCTTAACCGGGGAGTGAAAGCACCTGCTCCCGCCCAACAAGGCCGCAGTTTCCCCGGTCACGGCAATGTCACCGGTGACAGCAAGGCGTCCGGCAAACCCGAGGGCAAGGACGCCTATCTCTTCAACGTGCGTGGCAAACTGGACGCCAACAATCTGGGCAACCGCGCCGCCTGGTCTGAGAAGCTCAAAAACGAAGGCAAGGGCGTCAAGGCGGAGAAAGCCTTCAAGAAATAAGCAGTTCTCCCCATTGCATGCGCATCATCCTGAGTTCTGTTTCACCCATGCACCGCCACTGGTATTCTTTTCTCTGCGTCCTGGTCCTCGCATCCTGCTCCACGCCCCCCGATTCGGAAACCAAGCCGATGGGTAAGAATGTGCTGAGCAAGGAGGCGATCCATGCGGCCAAGACCGGCCCCGTCGATTTCACGGCACATGTGAAGCCCGTTCTGGAAGCGAAATGTGTGATGTGCCACAACCGCGAGGCGCTGCCCGGCCATGGGAGTCTCGAAAACCGCAAGGACGCGATTCGCTCTGGAGCGCTGGGTGCCTACATTGTGCCGGGGCATCCGGGGAAAAGCCTCCTCGTGGCGAATGTGAAGACCGTGCGTCAACACACCAGTGTCATGCCGGCTGTGGGTGAACGTTTGACGAAAGATGAATACGCGATCCTCACGAAGTGGGTCAAGGAAGGTGCGGCGTGGCCTGCGGGCAAAGCGGGCACGCTGAAGATCATTCGGTAATCAGAATTTCCGATCCCGGGCATTCGCAATTCGTCTTGGCCCCTTGGAATGGCCATGCTCTACTGGCAGCATGGCAGACCATCGCGCCCTCATTTCGAATCCCGCAGATTTGCAGCCCTCCACCGCCTGGAACGAGACGGTCTGGGCCTACACGAGCGAGGAGGAACTCGTCGATCACACCACGAAGGCCCGCCTCTGCGTGGCCACGCTGCTGCCCTTCAAGGACAAGAAGCCCGACTGGGACGGCTTCACCAAAAGCGTGCGCTGGATGCAGCAGTGCGCCGCGCATTATGGCGTGGAGATGGTCTTCGTGCTCAATGCAGACACCGGCTACATCTTCGATCTCAGCAACGAATTGTATGCCAAGGTGCTGAAGCGTTTCCGCGCGGAGTTTCCCGAGCAGCGTTTCATCGCCGGTGTGACGGCACGCGGCGCGGAGAATGACACTGCATTCAAGGCCGAGCGCTACTGGCCGCTGCTCGACATCGCGCAGGAGCATGACAACTGCGAGATGATGATCATGACCAGCAAGCTGCTCAACACGCTGGAAAACGAGCCACGCCGTGACGCCTACTTCCAGATCGCCGAGCACCTCATCCGCCCCGGCCTTGCGCATGCGCTGGAGCCGTCCTTTGTGCCATGGGCCACGCCGTTTGATCCGTGGCTGTTCCATGAGATCGCGCTGCACCCGAGCTATGTCGGAGGCAAGGTCAGCACGCTCGACGAGCCGCACTTCCACTACTGGGCCGCCATGTGCAAAGGGCTGAACCTGCCCTTCTCCCCGCACAGCGGAGACGACTACGGCATCGCCACCGCCATCAAGCTAGGCCTGCCCTTGCTCATCGGTGCGGGCGTCAGTGCCTGCCCGCTCATCTGCGCCGCCCGCGACATGTGGCTGCTCGACAGCGTCGCCGACAAGAAATTCAAGACCGGCACCGGCCGCTTTGACACCCGCGTCTATAAACTCTTCGAAGCCTTCCAGTCCTTCGAAGACCTCGTCTTCCGCCTGGATGACCGCATGAGCGCCTCGCCCTACAAACACAGCACGGCGCACGTGCTGCATCAGCTCGGACTCATTGAGTCCCCCGAGGCACATCCGGACTGCAAAGACTTGCGTGGTGCGGATGAAGCAGCGCGAATGACCGAGGCGATGCGCAGGCCGAAGCGTCTTGCGCAGAAGTTGGGGATTCCGTTGTTTGGGGAGTGATGCAGCTTGCCGATCGACGCCTCAGAAAGCTGGATCAACTGTTATGAACGGTGGGATATTTTTACACGCATAATCGCAATTAACGTTTCGCCAGATCTCCCCACCACCTTGCGTAGGCTTCGATCGGCTGTTTGAGCGTTGTGTTGTCATGCAGCCAAGTGACAGGCCGGTAAAAAGCTAATACATAAGGACGCAGGCTCATGGGCGCATGAAATTTTTCCAATAGAAAACCCATGGGGCCGAAGCTAAGCAAGTAGACCAATGGCAGCCCCAAGAGTACGGCCATGAGACCTGCTGCATTTTTGTCCGGGCTACGTGGATTGTCCTCGCTCATTGGTTTTCATGTTAGATCATTTTCGCTATACAATGAAGGCTTCGAATTTAACAGAAACCTTCAAGATCGCCCAGCATTTTTGGAATGCGCTGGCAGAGATACCAGACACAGTCGCAACTCACAAAGTCCTATTCTCGCGAACCACGTCACCGCCACACTTTTGGATACATTAAGCTCACCCATCAGTGGCAGGAATCATCTTCAAATATTTGGCGGTGATAGTCAGCAAGCTGGCTGTCGTGTTTGTCTCGATGATGAACTTTCTATAACCATTCGGCTCAGGCTCTTCATATCCTCGAAGGATTGAGTTGGCACCCTGGAATGCGAGACGAAGCTGTAGGTCAGCGGAGAGGCAATCCTGAAATACCAGTCTGTAGAGAGCGGTTTTTTGTGATGAATAGTCGAGGATGTAATTCACGAGCAATTCAACTTCAAAAGCTGAGTTGATAAGGGTTTGAATGATCTCTGAATCATTCAAATTAAGGTCAGCTATGTCGGATACATCCATTTGATTTGAGTGACGACAATCAAGCGTTCCCATCTCAGCCATCGGCTGGAAGAGCCCCCAATATCGCCTCCATCATCCGCAGCGCTTCCCGGTTCGGCTTCACATCATGCACGCGTACGATGCGTGCTCCATGCTCGCGGGCGTAGGCGCTGAGGGCAATCGTGGGCCAGAAGCGGTCTTCCATGGCTTCGGAGTGCATGACGCGGGCGATGGTCGATTTGCGTGAAATGCCCACGAGCAGCGGACGTCGGGTGCAGAGCTGCGGCAGTTCACGCATGAGGGTGAGGTTGTGCTCCAGTGTTTTGCCGAAGCCGAAACCGGGATCGAGCACGATGCGCTCGGGCTCGATGCCTTCGTTTTGGAGCACGCGCAGGCGGCTTTCAAAGTAGTCCGACACGGCAGCGACGACATCGTCGTACTGCGGATGGGCCTGCATGGTCTGCGGTGTGCCGGTCATGTGCATGACGACGAGCCCCGCCTGGGATTCCGCAGCGACGCGCGGCATGGCGGCATCGCCACGCAGGCCAGTCACATCGTTGATGATGTCAGCACCGGCATCCAATGCGGCACGGGCGACGGAGGCCTTCATGGTGTCGATGGAGATGAGCGCCTTGGTTTGTGAACGCACGGCGCGGATCACGGGCAGCACGCGGTGCAGTTCCTCGGCTTCGCTCACAGGCTCGGCCCCAGGGCGGGTGGATTCGCCGCCGATGTCCAAAATATCAGCACCTTCCGCCAGCAGCGTGAAGGCATGCTCCACGGCACGGCCCGGATCATTGAAGCGGCCGCCGTCTGAAAAGCTGTCGGGCGTGACGTTGACAATGCCCATGATGAGACCGCGATGGGTGAGATCGAGGTCGTGGTTGCCAAATCGCCAGCGGAACATGGGTGGTGCGGGCGGCTCAGCCCGGTGCCGGGTATGTTGAGTTGGAACGGGGTTCCGCCAAGCAGAAAAGTACGAGGAAAAACAGCCCGTGATATTGCCCGCACCGTTTTCCCGCTGCATGGTTTGATGATGAAGCTCAACCCGGCCACCCTGCTGATCATCCTCCTCGCGCTCGGAGGTGCGGCGGCATTGTTTCTAGCGGGGGTGAAACCGGAACCGCCGCCAGCAGTCAGTACTCCCCCGCCGGTGGCTGCGGTGAAACAAGAAGCGGCACCGATCGACGTCACCAACAAGGCGGTGGAAGACCTTAAAAAGCAGATCGTGCTGCTGGAAGGCCAGATAGAATATCTTCAGGGGCAGAATGACGCCCTGAAGGATGAGAATGCGCAGATGATTCAGAAACTCGGCATGCTGGGCATGAAAGACGCGCCCAAGATGACTCTGAAGGATGATGATGTGGCACCTGACTTTGTGGGCATGGGTTTGGAGATGATGAAAATGCGCAAGCTGCATGCGCTGCCTCTGGTGACGACAGCGGTCAGCCAGGAAGAAGTGGAAAAAGTCATCCTGGCCTGGCTCAAACGCCAGCAGCCGAATGAAGAGGGAAAGAAACTTGCGCGCGGACTCGCCGCGCTGGGCTGGATTCCTGAAGCGATAGATCCCCTGCCCATGCGCGCCGCACTACTGGCCCGCCAGTTGGGCGGCTGGTATGACGATGAATCGGAGACGATGTACACGATTGAAGCCTCCACGGCTTCCGGCCCTGCGGTGACTTCGAATGAGCCGCTGGGGATCGCCTTCGGGCAGCTGCTGCGCGAATATGGAAGCATTTTGTTTCAGCCGCAGCATGGCCCCTTGAAGACCGACATGCGGCTGGCGCGGGATTCATTGATCGCGGGAGATGCGGCGCTCACGCGGTTCCTGCACTCACTGCAAAACCCGGCTTCCGAGTTGAAGGACGATCTGCCTGCGGAAGACCCGGATCATCCGATCAACCAGGTGCCCATGCCGGCCTACCTGCGGGAGCTGGCGCTTTTCCCTTTCAATCGGGGTTTTGATTTTGCCCAGACGCTGCACAGCGCCGGCAGTTTCCCGCAGCTCAATGCCGCCTACAGCCGCCCGCCCATCAGCACGGCGGAGGTCATTGATCCGGAAATGTATCTCGATCCCGAGCGCCCCGCTCCGGTGGAAATCCAGCTGGGAGAAGTGAAGCTCAAGGGAGTGCTGCCGTATCTCGATGACTGCCTTGGCAAGTTCGCCTGCGTCACCGCCCTGCGCACCTACAACACCGATGAAGACGCCGCGCTCGGTGCACGCGGGCTGGTGGCGGATCGTCTGCTGGCCTGGGTGGCGGATGGCGGAGCCAAACGCGACCACGCCGCATGGCAGACAGTGTTCATGGATAAGTCCTCCGCCGATGCGTTTTACAAAGCGATGCTCAGCTCTTTGAAACAGCGCTACGAGACCAAAGGTGAAAGCGAATTCACCGCGCAGGGCCGGTTTGTCAGCCTGCTGCGCAATCGCGAAGACGCGGGCGTAGTGTTGATTGAAGCGGCCAGCGAAGAAGCGAGAGCCGCATTGAAACTTTTGATGAAGTGATGACTGCAAAAAATGTTCTCTATTCAGGCCGCGTCCAGGGCGTGGGCTTTCGCTACAGCACGAAGCGCATCGCGTCGGGCTTTGACGTGACCGGCTGGGTCAAAAATCTGCCCGACGGCCGAGTGGAGCTGCAGGCGCAGGCGTTGGAAGCCGATGAGCTGGACGCCTTCCTGGAAGACATCCAGCAGAGCAGCCTGGGATCTCACATCAAACAGCGCGAGGTCAAAGCCATTGCGGCAGAGCCAAACTTGCGTGGATTCAGCATTCTGCGTGATTAACCTTTCCCAACCCGTATGAGCGCCACACCCGCCGTTTCCGTCAACCATCTGACCAAGGTCTTCAAAGGCCACCTTGGCAAAGGCGCCTTCCGCGCCGTGCATGATGTGTCATTCACGGTGGAGGCAGGTGAAGTCTACGGCCTCATCGGGCCGAATGGATCCGGCAAATCCACCACGATGAAGGCCATCCTGGGCCTGCTCAATGCAACTGAAGGCGACACCAGCATCTTCGGCATCCCGAGCACGGAAGTGGCCAGCCGCCGCAGCGTGGGCTTCCTGCCGGAGAACCCCTACTTCTACAAGCACCTGACCGGACGCGAGACCCTGCACTTCTATGGCAAGCTCTGTGGCATGAGCGGGGATCAATTGAAATCCCGCGCCGAGGAAATGCTGGCGCTGACCGGGCTGGAAGATGCGGCGACGCGGCGCGTGGGCGGATATTCCAAAGGCATGCTGCAGCGCCTCGGCCTGGCGCAGGCCCTGATCCATGAGCCGCGACTCCTCGTGCTGGATGAACCCACCGCCGGTGTGGACCCCTCCGGCTCGCGCATCATCCGGGATCTGATCATTGAGTTCCGTTCCCGTGGCATCACAGTTCTGGTGACTTCGCACCTGCTGGAGCAGATGCAGGAGGTGTGCGACCGCGTGGGAATCATGGCGCACGGGCGCATGGTGCGCGAAGGACGGCTGGACGAGCTGATCGCCGTGGAAAATCAAACCGAGCTGGTTCTTGAAAACGCCTCCCCTGACCTGCTGGCCAAGATTGATGCGCTGGTGAAGGCCGAAGGCGGCGGCACGCGGCTGCTGCGCAGCGGCCACCCGCGCACGACACTGGAACGCCTGTTCATTGAAGCAACCAACGAACCGAAAAAACCATGAGCCAAGCCTCCCCAAGTTCTGCCGCCGCCTCCGTGGCTCCGGTGCGCTTCTCCCTCCGGCGCGTGTGGACGCTGGCCTATGCGACGATGACGCAGCTGATGCGGATGAAGATCCTGCCCTTCCTGCTGCTGTTTTGCGCACTGGTGGCAGCCATGGGCTTTGGCTTTTCCACCATCAATCCCGAGCAGCAGCTCAGCCAGTTCAAGACCATGTCCCTGGGCGTGCTGCAGGTGTTCAGCATTGTCTTCGGCATTGTGGCCACCGCCCTGCTGCTGCCGAAAGACCTGGAGGACCGCACGCTCTACACGATCCTGTCAAAGCCGGTGCCGCGCTTTGACTACCTGCTCGGCAAGCTGCTCGGAGTGCTGATGCTCATCGCCTCAGGCCTCGTCATCATTGATGCCGTGCTGAGCCTGATCTTGTGGTTGCAGCAGTCCATGCTGTTCGCCTCCGCCGTGTCCCAGTTGCATTCTGAAAACCAGGATTCGCCCGAGGCGGTGGCGCAAATGCGCGAAATCGTGGCCAGGCAGGGGCTCACCTGGAACCTGCACTGGGCGGTGTGGGCCATCTTCCTGAAGGCCGCCGTGGTGACCACCGTGGCCCTGCTGCTTTCCTGCATCGCGAGTTCGACGCTCTTCACCATCGTCATCACCTTTTGCATCACCATCATCGGCCATGGCCATGCGATGATCCGCGAATTCATCTTCCAGCCCAATCTCGGAAGCACCGCCACGCGCATCGCCACCTTTCTGCTGGCCGCCATCTGCCCCGACCTGGCGCAGTTCGACGTCGTGGACAGCGTGGCCAACGGCGAGATCGTGCCCTGGATTGCGGTCTATGAAATGACCGGCATCGCGGCGCTCTACATGACGGTTTACCTTTTCGTCACTCACCTGGTCTTTGTGGAGAAGGAACTATGAAACGAAAACTCCAGGCTGCCGCCGTGCTCCTGATTTTTGGTGTGCTGAAACTGCCTCTGGAGCAGCGGGTGACGCATGATCTGCGCACGATGCATCTGGTGGATGAGCCGCTGCATCTGGGCGTGAAGGGCAACATGGGGCAGATGGGCCTTGCCGCAGCGTTCGGCGGGTTGCGCGGGCTGATCGCCACTGTTTTCCAGCTGCGCGCCCATGTGGAGTTCACGCGGGTGAACTGGGCGCAGGTGGACAAATACTATGGGTTTGTGACGCAACTCCAGCCGCGCAATGCGCGCTACTGGGAGGAGGCCTCATGGCACATGGCCTACAATGCGGCCTCGTATTACCTCTACAACAAGGAGCTGAAGTCGGGCCTGCGTGGCACTTTGTACCATGACTATGTGAAGCGTGGCCTCGACATTCTGGAGGAAGGTTTGAAGATCATGCCGGACAATCCTCGACTGTGGCAAAAGCTGGGAGACCTGCACTGGAACCGCAGCAAGGACTTCAAAGCCTCTGGCGATGCCTACCTGAGCTCCTTTCAGCACGGCGGCCTGAATTTCACCGAACGCTTCGCTGGCTTTGCCTATGCGCAGGCAAACGATCCCGACTCATGGGCCAAGGGTTACGCCATTTTGAAAAAGCTCTATGCCGAGAAAAAGGCCACTCCCGGGCTGATCGAATTCCTAAAAATGCTGGAACAAAATCTCCACATCCCTGCGGCTCAACGCATTCCAGATGCAGGTCCGGTGAGAACAATTCCAACTCCTCAGTCCGGCCCCCTACGGCCATAGGCTGGCAGCCTAGCTTGGTTGACATCCGATGCTTTCGGGTGAATTTTCACATTGTTCCAACCAATGCCTGCCAAAATAGACATCCCCCGCAAGTCGATCTATCGCCTGTCGATCTACCAGCGCTGCCTGCAGCGTCTGCGTGAGAACCAGGTGGACACTGTGTCGTCTGCCGCATTGGCCAAAGCGGCCGGGGTGAAGTCCACCCAGCTGCGCAAAGACCTGGCGTATTTCGGCCAGCTCGGCACCCGGGGTCTGGGCTACAACGTGGACGCGCTCAGCGGCACGATCGGCGATGTGCTGGGGCAGAACAAACTGCAGCCGGTCATCCTGGTCGGCGTCGGGAATCTCGGTTCCGCTCTGCTGCGCTATGGTGGTTTCCGCAAGGAGGGCTTTGAAGTCGCGGCCGCGTTTGATCTCGCCCCCCGCAAGCAGCCTCAGGTCACTGTGCCCGTGCTGCCGATGACTGACATGGCCGAATTCATCCGCCGTCAGAATGTGAAAATGGCCATCCTCACCGTGCCCGCCAGCAATGCCCAGTCCGTGGTCAATGATCTGGTGCAGCACGGCATCCAGGCCATCCTGAATTTCTCACCTACCGTCCTCGATGTCCCGGAGAATGTCGTGGTGAACAGCGTGGATCTGGCCGTGGAGCTGGAGAATCTGAGCTACTTCATCCGCTGATTCTTTGGCGCGCTGGCGCTGAGAATGAGTTGAAGCAAACGCGCTGGGTCATGCGTTGATGTCGGACTCACCATCCGCCCCATCCCATGCTCCGACTCCTCGCCGCCCTCTTCGCTCTTGTCTCCACCGCTTCTGCGGCACATCCATTTCTCTGCTGCGACTATGGCGGTGGCAAGGTCTGCGTGGTGTCTGCTGAAGGGAAAATCGAATGGCAGTGGGACTGCAAAAGCCCGCAGGACTGCTGGAAGCTGCCGAATGGAAACTACCTCTTCTGCTTTGTCAGTGGCGCCCTGGAGGTGACACCGGACAAGAAGGTCGTGTGGGAGTACAAAGCGCCGACGGATGTGAAAGTCGAAGTCCATTCCTGCCAGCCGCTGCCGGATGGGAATGTGATGATCGTGGAATGCGGCACCAGCCGCATCATTGAGGTGGATCGCGCCGGCAAGATCGCCAAGGAGATCAAGCTCACCGCGGCTCCTGAGATCAAGCTGCACAACCAGTTTCGCGGCACACGCAAACTCGCCAACGGCCACTACCTCGTCTGCTTCAAAGGTGAAGGCAAAATCGTCGAACTCGATGCCGACGGCAAAGCGCTGCGTCAAATCAAGGTTCCTGGAGATCCCCATGAAGTCGTGCCGCTGCCTGAAGGCCACCTGCTCATTACCTGCGGTGATGGACATCAGGTGCGCGAACTCGACGCCAAAGAAAACATCGTCTGGGAACTCGCTGAACACGACATTCCCGGCTACACCCTGCGCCTCATGGCCGGCTGCCAGCGCCTGCCGAACGGCAACACCGTCTTCTGCGTCTATCTCGGCCACGGCCACATCGGCGAGCAGTCCCAGGTCATTGAAGTCACTCGTGACAAAAAGATCGTCTGGAACGTGGCCGACCACGCCCAGTTCAAGACGATCAATCAGATCATGCTGCTGGATGTGGCTGGGGATGTGACGAAGGGCGAGGTGCTGCGCTAATTCACCACCTCCGGTCGTAGGTTGGGAGTGTTTGGCGCGCAGATCCATCCCACGCCCCACAGCACTCTCCGCCAAACCGCCCGACCTCCAGGACGTTCGTACGCCATAGAGATTGCAGCACGCTTATGGACGGGCAGGCTGTCGCCACACCCATCCTTCAGCCGCGCTTACCGCGCAGCGTTAAGCTTGATCAGCATCTGCTTGTCACCTCAATAACTCCGCGCAAACACCACGCGGCGTGAGCTCGGCTTGCCGGTGAGGAAGCACTTGCCTTCCTCGGCAAACTGATCGCCGTGAGGGATGCAGCGAATGGTCACCTTCAGGTCTTTGCTGAGAGTGTCTTCATCGTCGCTGCTGCCGGCCCAGTGCATGAGGGCGAAGCCGCCTTCGGAGTCTTCGGCAAAAAAGGCT
This sequence comes from Prosthecobacter debontii, assembly GCA_943371875.1. Taxonomy (GTDB): domain Bacteria; phylum Verrucomicrobiota; class Verrucomicrobiia; order Verrucomicrobiales; family Verrucomicrobiaceae; genus Prosthecobacter; species Prosthecobacter debontii_C. Next base: position 45,757 of record CALRWM010000034.1, read on the forward strand.
TTGAACTCTTCGAGGGTTTCGAGCTTCTTCATGTTCGCGTCACGCAGTGCGGTGGCACGTGCGAGCAGCGCGTCCTGAATTTCCTGCAGGCGCTCCGTTACAGACTGGATGAAGTCTTCCTTGGGCACGAACTCCTTGGCCTTCGGCCCCTGATCGCGGCGGCACACAGCCACGCTGCGGCTGGTGATGTCGCGAGGTCCCATTTCGAGGCGCATCGGTACGCCCTTCTTGATCCATTCCCAGTTCTTCGCGCCGCCTTGGAGGTCGCGCTTGTCCACATGCACGCGCAGCGGTTCGCCTGCGAACATTTGCGTGCGCAGGGTCTGTGCCAGTGCTTCACAAGCGGCGATGACTTCATCGCGCGTGTCAGCCTTCGGCGTGACGGGCAGAATGACGATCTGGTTCGGGGCCACGCGTGGTGGGATGATGACGCCGTCGTCATCGCCATGGGCCATGATGACCGTGCCGATCATGCGGGTGCTGACCCCCCAGCTCGTGGTGTGGGCCAGCTGACGTGTGTTGTCACGGCCGAGGAACTGGATGTTGGCGGCCTTGGCGAAGTTTTGACCGAGGTAGTGGGACGTGCCGGCCTGAATGGCCTTCTTGTCCTGCACCATCGCTTCGACGGTGAAGGTCTGCACGGCACCGGGGAAACGCTCGCGCTCGGTCTTCTCGCCAGGAATCACCGGGATGGCGAGGTGATCGCGCATGAAGTCCTCATACACTTTGTGCATGGTGCGTGTTTCCACGATGGCTTCCTCGGCGGTTTCATGCGCGGTGTGGCCTTCCTGCCAGAGGAACTCGGCGGTACGCAGGAAGAGGCGTGGGCGCATCTCCCAGCGCATGACGTTGCACCACTGATTGATGAGCAGCGGCAGGTCGCGGTAGCTTTCCACCCAGCGGGCGAAGGCGGCGCCGATGATGGTTTCCGAAGTCGGACGAATCACAAACGGCTCGGCCAGTTCGCCAGTGGGAATCATTTTTGTGGTGCCGTCCGGCTGCTTCTGCACTTCCAGGCGATGATGCGTGACCACGGCGCACTCGGTGGCAAAGCCCTCGGCATGCTGCGCTTCCTTTTCAAGGTAGCTCAGGGGGATCAGTAGCGGGAAGTAGGCGTTCACATGGCCCGTTTCCTTGAATTTCACATCGAGCTGGCGCTGGATGTTTTCCCACAGGCCGTAGCCCCACGGCTTGATCACCATGCAGCCGCGGACCTCGGAGTTCTCCGCCATGTCGGCGGCACGAACGACCTGCTGGTACCATTCGGGAAAATCTTGGGCGCGTGTGGGGGTGATGGCGGTGGCGGTGCTCATGGTAATTAGGGACGCGCAGGATAGAAGCATTCGGCGGGCGGTCAATGATCTGCTGGCCTGACATCGAGCACCTTCAAGTGTCGGTCGGCAAAGTCCTCCCAATAAGCAATGGCGTACCCTGCATGGATATTCACATCGAGCCTGCGCCCCGCAGCGTCACGCTCTTCATAGTCGGCGTATCGCGCTGGATAGCTGGTGATTTCCAGAAAACGCTTCATCAATCGTTTCCGATCCGCCGACTTGATGGTGTCCAGAAACACGATGACCTCATGCGCCAGCAGCAGTCGGTATTCGATCATGCATCAGCCGCGTATCTCTTGTTCAATTCCTCCAACGTCACCCAATGACCGGGTGTGTTGTCATCAATCCTGCGGGCCATTTCCTCTGCAAAGCTTGGTTCGCCATGCCCCCTGAGCGTGGTCAAGAAGGCTGCCAGACGGCGACGTTCCTGTTCGCCAAGCTTGCGAGCTTCTTCCATGAGGGTTTCCAGACTCATGCCTCAAATATTATTTCTTCGACGTTTGAAGGCAAATGAAACTTTGGCAGTGCGCCAAAGGGAAGCCGCCCACGGCTGGAAGATCATCCGTATGCAGATTTTCTTCATTGCCCTGCAAGACTTGGCCCGCATAGACTGACTATCTCGAACCTATGCGCTCCCTTCTCTGTCTCGCCTTCCTCACTTCCGCTGCTTTTGCCGCTGATACCCACAAGCTGACTCGTGTTTATGAAAAGCTCTCCACGGAGCGTCCCATCGCGGTGGTGATCCCGGAGGATGGCAGTGGTCGTGAGTTTCTGGCGCTGCAGCGCGGGCAGATCTTGATCCTGCCGAAGAACGAGCAGGGCACGGAAGCCAAGACCTTCCTGGATCTCTCCCCGCGTGGCATGGAGGCGAAGGACGGCTTTTTTGAAGAAGGTCTCAATGGCCTGGCCTTCCACCCAAAATTCAAGGACAACGGCCTCTTCTACCTCTGCTACACGCTGCAGAAGCCGAAGCGCCTCGTCATCACCGAGATGAAGGCCAATGGCGACAAGGCGGACGAAAGCACCGAGCGCTCACTGATCGAAATCCCGCTGGTGAACTGGAACCACCACGGAGGTAACATCCTCTTTGGCCCGGACGGCTTCCTCTACATCGGCGTGGGTGACAACTCGAAGCGCAACGGCGAACTCAAAATGTCCCAGCTCAATGCCACGCTCTACGGCAAAATCCTGCGCATCGACGTCAACAGCCGCGATTACGCCAAGGCCTACGGCATTCCTGCCGACAACCCCTTCGCCAGCGGCGTGAACGCCCTGCCGCAGATCTACGCCTACGGCATCCGCAATCCCTGGGGCCTGAGCTTTGACGCCAAAGGCCACCTGTGGTGCGCGGACGTGGGCCAGGACATCTGGGAAGAGATCAACTGGATCACCAATGGCGGCAACTACGGCTGGAACTTCCGCGAAGGCCCCGCCGCCTTCCCCCTGATGACCGACACACCTCCTGCGGACGCCAAGTTCATCGAGCCCGTCCATGCCTACAGCCACGCCGACGGCCTCAGCATCACCGGTGGCATTGTTTACACCGGCAAAGCCCTGCCAGAGCTGCAAGGAGCCTATGTCTACGGCGACTTCATCCTCGGCAAAGTCTGGGCCCTCAAGACCGACGACAGCGGCAAGGAGCAGAGCAATGCGCTGCTTTATACCAGCCCGCAGACACCTGCCACTGATCCCAAGAAGAAGCCCACCGTGCTGGTCAAACCGACCGCCTTCTGCGCCAACGCCGCCGGGGAAATGCTCGTGCTCGACTGGAACGGCGCGATCTACAAGCTGGGCAAGTAAAGCGTTTTTCCCAATTCGTGTGTGGTAGGGCGAGCTGCGAAGCTCGCCCTATCATTTAATCCCCCTGATCTAATGATCATGGAGCGGACGCCCGTCGATGACATTGGCGATGTTGTTGGCAAGCATCAGCGTTGCGACCAGGGCAACCACCAGCCACAGCACCCCCAGCAGAATGGCCTCCGCGCAAAACCCTCTGACAGAACGTGCAGGCTGGCACAGCAGGAGCCAGCTCAGGAAAGACAGCAAACCCGCATACACCAGCAGGAGAGGATAGTAAGAGATCAGCACCAGATCGCGCAGCCAGAGGGGATACCCGCCGGCATTTGTCCAGAAGTACGGTGTCTCCCTCAGCCAGACAAAAGGCAGCAAAAGCCCAGCCTGCAAAAAGGCCGCGACGTAAAACAGCGGCTTGAAGAAGGTGATGGGCTGGCTCTCGTTTTTGATCATCCCCATAAAGAAAGCACTCTCACAGGACTTGGAAACAGCCCGGTGATAAGGATGCGCCCCCCGCCATTCTACGCATACCTTTAGCGCAGTCATCCCCCGCCAGGAAGATTGAACGTCAGGATTGCCCTTCTTGACACATTTCTTGGCCACCGCCCCTCTGACGAAAGTCTTCACCCCCCACGTGCGTAATTCACCCCATCATCCATCTATGATGCCCAAAACCACCCTTTCGCTGACTTGCGCGGCCTTCGCCGCAGTGTCCCTTCATGCCCAGGACGCTGCCGAAAAAATCACCTATCAGGATCACATCCGCCCGCTGCTGGAGAACAAATGCTTCTCCTGCCATAATCCCGATAAAAAGAAGGGCGATCTGGATCTGACCAGCTTCGGTGCCCTCATGAACGGCGGCGGCGGCGGGTCCGTGGTCGATCCCGGCAATGTGGACAGCAGCCGCATCTGGAGCACCTGCGCCAAGAAAGAAGAGCCCTTCATGCCGCCGGAAGGCGCGCCGCTGGGGCCAAAGGATCTCGATCTCATCGCCTCTTGGATCAAAGGCGGCATCCTCGACACCAAGTCGAGCATCGCCAAAAAATCCGCCAAGCCGAAGGTGGACATGGCCGTCAGCGTCACCAGCGGCAAGCCGGAAGGCCCCATCGCCAAGCCGGAGCACGTGCTGCTGGAGCCCGTCATCGTCACCCAGCACACCACCGCCATCACGGCCATGGCCGCCAGTCCGTGGACTTCGCTGATGGCTCTGGCCGCACCGAAGCAGATCCTGCTGTACGACACCGACACCAAGCAGCTCGTCGGCATTTTCCCCTACACCGAAGGCTACGCACGCAGCCTGCGCTTCAGCCGCAATGGCTCCCTGCTCATCATGGGTGGTGGCCGTGCGGGTAAAAACGGCCACGCCATTGTGTGGGACGTCAAAACCGGCAAACGCATCACCGAAGTCGGCAAGGAGTTCGATCAGGTCATGTCCGCAGACATCAGCCCCGACCATAAGAGGATCGTGATCGGCAGCCCTTCGAAAAAGGTCAAAGTGTACAGCACGGCCAACGGCGAAGAGGAATACGTCATCAGCAAACACACCGAGTGGGTCATGAGCACCACCTTCAGCCCGGATGGTGTGCTGCTCGCCACCAGCGACCGCAACGGCAACGTCAACGTCTGGGAAGCCGAAAACGGCGGTGAATTCTACATCCTCGGCCAGCACAAGGCTTCCTGCGTGGACCTCTCCTGGCGCGCCGATTCCAACATCCTCGCCTCCTGTTCCATGGACGGCACGATCAGCACCTGGGAAATGAACGAAGGCAAGCTGGTCAAGAACTGGGCCGCCCACGGTGGCGGCGTGCAGTCCGTTTCCTTCACCCCCGATGGCAAGATCGTTTCTTCCGGCAACGACGGCCTCGTCCGCGTCTGGGACATCAATGGCAACAAAGTCGGTGAAGCCCCCAGCCAGGGCGATCTCGTGACCAAGGTGGTCTCTCTCTTCGACTCCAAAAACGCCATCTCCGCCAACTGGCGCGGTGACATCATTCAGTGGACCTTTGGTGTCACGGCACTCAATGAAAGCGGACGCTACACCAGCAATCCTTCCCTGATCGCCCAGCGCATCGTGCAAACCGAGCAGCGTCTGGCCGAGCTCACCACCAAGCTCCCGACGCTGCAGGCCGCCATCAAAACCGCCGAGGCCGATGCCAAGGCGCGTGATGCAGCCCTGGCCAAAGTCCGTGCCGAAGTCGCCGCCAACGAAGCGCGCAGCAAGAATCTCCCCGGCGAGATCGCCAATGACGAGAAAGCTCTGGCCGCACTGAAAGCCGCACGCACCAAGGCTGAGCAGGACAAGGCCGCACGCACCGCCGCCATCAAGGCCCACGCTGAAAAGTCCGCCAAGATCGCCGCGCAGGAAAAAGAGCTCGCCCCGGTGGCTGCTGAAGCCGCCAAACTGGCCGCGGCTGACAAGGCCGTGGCAGACACCAACGCCGCGCTCGAAGCTGCCAAAAAGGAACTCGCCGCCAAAGCCGGTGATGCCGCCCTGACCGCCAAGGTCAAGGACAGCGAAGGCAAGCTCGTCGCCGCCAAGGCTGAGCAGCAAAAGCTCGCCCCAGTCAAAGCCAAGGCCGATCAACTCACCGCCGCCCTGACCAAAGCCAAGGCCGAGCTGGGTGCTGCCCCTGCCGCTCCGGCAGACCTCGAGAAGCTCATCGCCGAGACCGACGCCAAGATCAAAGCCACCACCGATGGCATCGCCGCGAAGAAGGCCGATCTGCCGAAACTGCCTGCCTTGGTGAAAGCTGGCCCGGATCGCATCAAGAATGCTGAGTCCAATGCCGTCACCGGTAAAAACAACCTCGTTGCAGCACAGACGGCTGCGAATTCCGCGAGCACCGAGATCGGCATCCTGCAAAAAGTGCCGACCGCTCTCAAGGCCGCCCAGTTCAACACCGGCGTGCTGGTTGAGAAAGAAAAACTCGCCAAACTCGAAGCTGACTTCACCGATTTCACCGAAGCCAAGAAAGATGCGGAAGCCGCCAAGGTCTCTGCCGCAGCACGCATTGAGGACTCCAAAAAAGCCATCGCCGCATCCACCGCCGCCCAGCCCGGACTGGAAGCCGTGCTGAAGAAAGTTCAAGGCGAGCAGGCCGGACTCGAAACCAGCATCAAACCCACCCGTGACGCCGATGCCGCTGCCGCAGCCAAGGTAAACGAGCAAAAGGCCATCATCACCACCAAGGAGGCTGAAATCGCCGCTGCGGCCAAAGCCAAGGACGCAGCCATCGCCGCAGCGAAGAAAGCCGCTGAAGATATCGCCAAGGTGATCGAGACCAAGAAGAAGGGCCTCGCTGAAGTGAATGGCAAACTTGCCGCACCAGAAAAAGTCGTGAAGGCCAAGCAGGATGCCGTGGCACCGAAAGACGCCGCCCTGGCTGCCGCCAAGAAAGCCCACGCCGACGCCACCGCAGATCTCGCCAATAAAGCCAAGGCCGACAAAGATACCGAAGCCGCACTGGCTGCAGCGACTGCCGCCCAGGCCGCAACTGAAAAAGCCCTCGCGGACACCCGTGCCAAGCAGAAGCCCGCTGCTGAAGCCGTGAATGCTGCGAAGAAAGAACTCGCCGCCAAAGCAGGCGATCCCGCCCTCACAGCCAAAGTCGCCGCAGCTGAAAAAGCCGTAGTGGACATCGTCAATGCCATCAAGGCCGCCGAAGGTGAGGCCGGTGCAAAAAAGAATGCCCGGAACGACGCCGCGAAAGCCCGTGACGTGGCCAAAGCCGCCAACAATCCGCAGAGCGTGAACAAAGCCCTGGCCGCGATCAAGACCGCCGAGCAGCAACTCGCCCAGGCGAAGAGCGAACTCGCCGCCGCCGAGAAGCAGGCCGCCACACCCCGTGCACAGCGTGACGCCATCCAGAAGGAGATCGAAGCCCAGGGCAAGGCCCTCGCTGAGAAGCAGGCCGCACCGGCTGCGCTTGAGAAAGACTTCGCCGCCAAGGTCGCTCCGCTGAATGCCGCCATCGCCGCCGCCAAGACCGCCCTGCCGCCGCTGGAGCAGGCCTACGCCGCCGCCCATGGCAAGCTGGACGCCGAGCAGAAGGTGCTCGACGCCAAGAAGGCCGAAGTCACGAAGGCAAACGGTGAATTCGAAGGCGCCAAGAAGAAGAAAACCGACGCCGAAGCCACCATCGCCGCCGCCACCAAGGAAATCCCCGAGAAGGACAAGATCATCGCCGAAGCCAGCACCGAACTCGCCAAGCTGCAACCGCAGCTCGACCCGATGCGCACCAAGGTGAAGCAGATGAACGACCAGTATCTGACGATGCTGCCGAAGTGATCCCACGGCACCTGGGATTGGCAGACCGTGAAGCGTTCTTGAGCGCGGCTGCGAAAACGCCCGCGCTCACGCGAACGCGGCAGCGTCTTGGAGTGCGGTGACAAGCCTGGGCGCGGCACCGCTTTCGAAGGGGTGAGGAGGGTGCGCGGCCACAGCGGAACTCCCTCTCCCTCTCCCGCCTCTGACATAGACAACAACGGAACTTTCTCTTCGGGACCACTGGAGCATTGCCCCATCAGCGGCGGGGAGAGGGGATTAGCTTTGTGGACACACGATATTATGTGCCAAGAAGCCTATCATATAAGTTAAAACGCTACGGCGAAAGCGGTGTCGCCGATGCAGACTTGCGCCGTGCATCTCTGCCACCGCACGCCAAGACGCTGTCGCGTTTTTTAGCGCCCTGGGTTGCGGGCCACCGGCGCTCCTGCAAACGCAGCCCAACGCCGCGCCGTCGCGCCCGCTGGAAGCTGATCCTGCTTCTCATCCACAAACAGCGAATTTATGCCCTAGTCCTCGATAAAACATCTAGACATCCGGGAGGAGTCGCTGCTACAGGCCGTGCACCTATGAGCGTCTATCAGGTCACCCGCGAAGGTCAGAATCTTGGCTCCTTTGAAGCCTCCCAAATTCAGGAAGGCCTGCAAACCGGCCAGTTTCTACCAAGCGACTGGGGCTGGCGCGAAGGCATGTCCGGCTGGAAAGGACTGGCTGAAATTTTCGACAGCTCTCCGGCTCCGCAGACCAAAGCCATTGCATCTTCCTTGAGCGCTCTGGTCCGGAAAACTCCACGCTCAAAGCCAGCCGAAAGCATCAACCCCTACGCCGCTCCTGCTTCAAACAGGGTGATCTCGCGCAGCAGCGGAGAGCTGCCTTCTGACGTCATGCTGGAGTTGCAGAACACCCGGCCCTGGGTGCTGTTCATCGCCGTGGTGATGTGGATCATCGGCGGAGGTTTTGTGTTGCTGATGTTGTTTGGACTTTTATTCGGAACCTCCTCGTTAGGGAACTCCTTTGAAACTGGCGGTCTAGCCAAAATATTCAGCTATCTCATCGCCATCGGGCTTGCCTACATCATCCTCTATCCCACGCTGAAGCTGACCAGGTATGCATTAAATATTGCCCGGCTCACCAAATCAGAATCGTTCACCGATCTGGCAGCCGCACTCTCTGAGCAGCGTCGTTTCTGGAGGTTTCAGGGCATCGTGCTGCTCGCGAATCTGGGCTTTGGACTTCTGATATTGATTTGGTCGCTGGCCGTGCGCTGAGGTCCTGGCCCCGGCCTTCCGTTCAAAACACCCCACCACTTGGGCATGGTCACTGCTGGGAGTCCGGCACACATGAGCGTCTATTTGGTCACCCGCGAAGGTCAGGAACTTGGCACCTTCAAAACCTCCAAGATCGAAAAAGGTCTGAGGACCGGCTTTTTTCGGTTGTCGGATCTGGGCTGGCGTGAAGCCTCCGGCTGGCAGGGATTGGCAGAAATTGTCGGCCCGGCTCCATCACGCGCTTCACTCATGTCCCTCACCGACCAGAATTCGCCAGACGGCGTCAATCCCTACGCCACACCCTCCCCCAGCGTTCAGGCTGGCAGCAGCGGAGTGGTGCCGCAGGAGGTCATGGCGGCACTCGCACACACTCAGGGATGGGTGCGGTGCATCTCCATCGTGCTGTGGGTAGCCTGCGCCCTGCTTCTGATGTTCATGGCATTCGGCATCTATTTCATCGCTGCTGCAGCCCAGACAGACGCCAAGCTGGTTGAACTTCCCGTCAGGACCCTCGCCTTCACCCTTGGCTATGGCTTCGTGGCCATCCTTATATTCTATCCGACGCTGAAGCTGAGCAAGTATGCCTCCAAGATTGCCCGCCTGGGGAATTCGCGGTCGTTCAGTGATCTGGCCGCAGCACTCGATGAGCAGCGTCGTTTCTGGAAGTTCACCGGCATCCTCATGATCCTCCACGTCACTCTGGCCCTGCTGCTCTTCATCGCGAGCTTCTTCGTCACCCGGGTTCATTGAGCCACGCCACCCCGGTTCCGCAGGGAACACTTGAATTGCAGGAGGAAGGGGGGCATGGAATGGCGCGCCCAACCATGAAGCCCTACTACATCACCACTGCCATTGATTACACCAACGCGCCGCCGCACATCGGCCACGCTTATGAGAAGGTGCTGGCAGACGTCATGGCCCGCTTCCAGCGGCTGAACGGGCGTGAGGTGTACTTCCTCACCGGCGTGGATCAGCACGGCCAGAAGGTGCAAAAAAGCGCCGACAAAGCCGGGCAGTCACCGCAGGAATTCGTGGATGGCATCACCCAGCATTTCACCGCGCTGTGGGACAAGCTGAACGTGCGTTACGACGGCTGGGCCGCCACCACTGACATCAAGCACAAGCGCGTGGTGCAGGCCATGCTGCAAAAGCTGCACGACTGCGGCCAGCTTTACAAAAAGAGCTACGGTGGCTTTTACTCCGTGCGTCAGGAGCAGTTCCTCACTGACAAAGAACGCGGCCCCGATGGCAACTTCGGTGAGGAGTGGGGCGAAGTCGTCGAGCTACAGGAGGAAAACTGGTACTTCCGCCTCAGCGACCACGTGGAGTGGCTAAAAAACTACATCCGTGGCAATCCAGACTTCATCTACCCGCCGCACCGTGCCAACGACGTGCTCAATTCGCTCGATGGCAACGCGCAGGACCTCTGCATCTCGCGCCCGCTGGAGCGTCTGAGCTGGGGCATTCCCCTGCCCTTTGACGAGAAATTCGTGAACTACGTGTGGTTTGATGCGCTGACGAATTACATCAGCTTCGCCGGCTATCTGGCCGATGAGGTGGGCAACGAAGGCCTGCCGCAGTTTGAAAAAATCTGGCCCGCCGATGCCGAGATCATCGGCAAGGACATCCTCGTGCCAGCGCATGCCGTCTACTGGCCCATCATGCTGCACGCGCTCGGTTTCCCAGATGACCAGATCCCCAAGCTCATCGTGCACGGCTGGTGGAATGTGAAGGGCGCGAAGATGAGCAAGAGCATCGGCAACGTGATCGACCCGAACGTCCTCTCCGACACCTTCACGCCCGACGGCCTGCGCTACTACCTCATGCGCGACATCGCCACCGGCTACGATGCGGACTTCAGCGACGAGCGCATCATCATGTCCTACAACAAGGAACTCGCCGGCGGTCTGGGCAACCTGCTCAACCGCTCCATCAACATGGCGCAAAAGTATCGCGAAGGCCTGCTCACGCCCGGCAGTTACGATGACGAAATCAATCAAGCCCTGCGCCAGACCGTCGCGGAGGCTACGCCGCTCTACCTTGAAAAGATGAACGGCTGGGACATCCACGAAGGCATCGCCGCCGCGTGGAAGATCGTCACGCATGCGAATGCGTTTGTGGACAGCACGAAGCCCTTCTCCCTCGCCAAAGACCCTGAGCAGGCAGCCCGCCTGGACAGCGTGCTCTACCACCTGGCGGAGGCGCTCACGCACGTCAGCGTGCTGCTCAATCCCATCATGCCCACCGCCATGGCCACCGCCCGTGCCCAGATCGGCTGGACACTGCCGGACGGCTTCAAGATCAGCGATTTGAAGTGGGGCCTGCTGCCCAGCGGCCACCAACTCGGTGCGCCCGTACCGCTGTTTCCACGGCTGGAGATTGCGGAGGAGAAGTGAGTGGTTGCCAGAGTGAATGGATTGCGTGCCTGCGAGGCCAAAAATGACGAATGAGTAAATCCGAATGACTAAATAATGACGAGGCCCGAATGACGAATTTCGTGACTTGGTGTTGTGGCAGCCTTTGACGGCATGCGGCAGCGTTTAGGACACGTTGCAGATTCGCAGAGGGCATCGACATTCGGATTTATTTCGTCATTCGGATTTCGTGATTCGTCATTTTCCCCGCCCCATTCCCCTGCGACACTAAAGAGTCGAGTAGGAGGACGAGAACGCGGACGAACCCTCCCGCCCCCTCTTTTTTCGCACCTTTTTGCGCTCCTTTGCGGCCATCCTCTTCGTATTCCCCTCCGTCACTAGTCTTACCCCTTGCACCCCCCGCCCTTCTGGCTATGACCAGCGGCGCAACCTTGATGAAGAAAGCCCTCCTCGCCCTCGAAGACGGCCGAGTGTTTGAAGGCACGGCGTTCGGCGCCGATGCCACCCACACCGGCGAAATCTGCTTTAACACCTCCATGAGCGGATATCAGGAGGTCCTCACCGATCCCTCCTATCGCGGTCAGATCGTGACCATGACGTATCCCATGATCGGGAACTACGGCGTGAATCCGCTCGATACGGAAAGCGACCAGCCCCACGTGCGCGGCTTCGTCATCGAAGAACTCTGCGAGGTGCCCAGCAACTGGCGCAGCACCCAGAGCCTCGACTCCTACCTCAAGCAGTGGAACATCCCCGGCATCCAGGGCGTGGACACCCGCGCGCTGACCGCCCACCTGCGCACCCGGGGCGCCATGCGCGCCGTCATCACCACCACCGCCACGGCGGAGGAAGCCGTGAAGCAGGCCGCCAGCAGCCCGCCCATGGAAGGCAGTGACTACGTCAAGGAAGTCACCACCAAGGCCCCCTACCTCTGGGACCCTGAAGGCCTCGAAAGCGGCGACTGGGACATCCCCAGCCCTTCGCAAAACCGCGAGCCCGGCGCCGACGGCCACGTGCGTCACCCCCTTCCTGAAGCGAAGCACCACATCGTGGCCTATGACTTCGGCGTGAAGCGCAACATCCTGCGCCGCCTGCGCCAGCATGGCTTCCGTGTGGACGTCGTCCCCGCCACCACCAGCGCCAAGGACGTGCTGGCCAAGAACCCCGACGGCGTCTTCCTTTCCAACGGCCCCGGAGATCCCGCCGCGCTCGACTACATCCACAAGGAAGTGAAGGAGCTCATCGGTAAGAAGCCCATCTTCGCCATCTGCCTCGGCCACCAGATCCTCGGCCACGCCTACGGCGGCAAGACCTTCAAGCTCAAGTTCGGCCATCGCGGCGGCAACCAGCCCGTGAAGGACCTGCGCAACGGCCGGGTGTCCATCACCAGCCAGAACCACGGCTTCGCCATCGATCCCTCCTCGCTGCCCGGCAACGTCGAGGTCACGCACATCAATCTCAACGACGGCACCGTCGAAGGCATGCGCCACCGCGAAGCCCCCGTGCTCAGCGTCCAATACCACCCCGAAGCCGCCCCCGGCCCGCATGACGCGAAGTACTTCTTCGCCGAGTTCGCCCGGATGATCGAGACCGGGAGGTAGGAGACCGAGTCATCAAGACAGGGTCAAAAGTTATGCCGCAGCCATCGCGCTGCGGCATTTTTTTGATGTCTCACTTCGCCTTCAGCCGCTCGATCAAATACGCCCCCGCATCCGCGTGCTTCACGTCCGGGGCACCCGGATACACCAGCTCGCACTCCACGCGGAGGCTCTGGCACCGCTGCTGCAAACCCACGCCTAAATTGGCACAGTGCGCCGTGCTTTCCTGCGCCCGCACCACGCGCGGGTAGGGAGTCTGTGGCGTGCAAATCCGCGAGTGAACCAAGCAGCAAGGCGGTGAAAATAGCGGCAGCGGATTGCACCGCCGTGAAAAGGTGCCGATGAGGCTGATCTTTCAGGGCAATGTGATTCGCGCCCACACAGCGCGCGACAGCGTCCTGGAGTGCGCCGGTGCTTTTGGACGTCTCGTGGTCTGCAACATCTCCCCAGCCTGCGGAAAGCTCCAGAGGACTGGAGCACTCCAAAACGCAAAGCGCACGCAGTAACCAACTGCAGTTCTCTACACCGCGATCTCCGCCTTGATCGCCGGATGGGGATCATAACCTTCCAGTGTGAAGTCTTCGTACTTGAAGGCATCGATCTCCTTAACCTCTGGATTCAGCTTCATCACCGGCAGCGCGCGGCACTCGCGGGTGAGCTGGAGGCGGGCCTGCTCGAGGTGATTCTTGTAGAGGTGGAGATCGCCGAAGGTGTGGACGAATTCGCCAGGCTGGAGGTCGCAGACCTGGGCGACCATCTGGGTGAGCAGGGCGTAGCTGGCGATGTTGAAGGGCACGCCCAGAAAGAGATCGGCACTGCGCTGGTAGAGCTGGCAGCTCAGCCGGCCGCGATCCACAAAGAACTGAAACAGGCAGTGGCAGGGCGGCAGCGCCATCTTCTCGATGTGCGGCACGTTCCAGGCGCTGACGATGTGGCGGCGGCTGTAGGGATTCGTTTTGATGCCGTGGATGAGGCTGGCGATCTGGTCGTGTGTCTCTGCTCCGGGGGCGCCCTGCCAGCGGCGCCACTGCGCGCCGTAGACGGGGCCGAGATCGCCGTTTTCGTCCGCCCATTCGTCCCAGATGGTGACTTTGTTGTCGCGCAGGTACTTCACGTTGGTGTCTCCCTTGAGGAACCACAGCAGTTCATGAATGATGGAGCGCAGGTGCAGCTTCTTGGTGGTGACGAGCGGGAAGGTGGTGCTGAGATCGTAGCGGCTCTGCTCTCCAAACACGGAGTACGCCCCCGTGCCGGTGCGGTCCTCACGGTAGCTTCCGTGTTCGAGCACTTTGCGCAGCAGGCGGTGGTATTCTTCCATCGTCCAGCCATAGCGGGGAGAGAGGGGAGTGCAATTTTTTAGGAGACGGGAGGGCAGGTAAGCTCGGGTGCTCAGGGCGGGAAAGGCGTGGGCAGAATGACGAATGAGTAAATCCGAATGTCTAAAAAATGACGAAGCCCCAATGACGAAGTTGCAACCCGCAGGAGAGGTGCGTTTGCCGGGAATGCGCTGCGAATTTGCGGGGCACCTTCGAGCTTCGTCATTCGACATTATTTCGTCATTCGGATTTACTCATTCGTCATTTGATCGGCGGTTGCACCACCCCCTCCCTGCCCCGATGCTGCGCCATGGCCGATCTGCCTGATGACCCCGCGCTGCGCACCCGCATGCAGAAACTCCGCATCCGTGAGGAGGATCTGGAGGAGTCGTTCATTCGCGGCGGCGGCGCGGGCGGCCAAAAGATCAACAAGACCAGCTCCACCGTGGTGCTGCGCCATGTGCCCAGCGGCCTCGAGGTGCGCTGCCAGCGCGAGCGTTCGCAGTCGCAGAATCGCCTGATCGCCCGGCAGGAGCTGTGCGACCGCCTGGAAGCTGCCTTCAAGAGCGCGCAGATGGAAATCCAGAACGACCGCGAAAAAGTCCGCCGCCAGACCCGCGCCAGACCCCGGGGCCTGAAGCGCCGCTACGTGGCGGGCAAGCGGCACCGCGCCGGCATCAAGGAAGGGCGCGGCAAGGTGGGTGGGGAGGAATGAGTGGAAAATGACGAATGAGTAAATCCGAATGACTAAATAATGTCGAAGCCCCAATGACGAGGTTTGAGGCCCGGGACTTCGTGGCAGCCTTTGCCGCAAGGTGGGGTGTTTGACTCACCCGCTCATTCGCCACCTTTTTCGGCATTCGGATTTATTTAGTCATTCGGATTTCGTCATTCGTCATTTGATCCGCCCAGCTTTTCACCGGCCCCCAGCTTGCGCAGAGACCTCAGAATGCGGCAGGCAGAAACAACTTCCCCCCTTGCCTCCGGCCACACTCGGGGCATGATCCGCGCTCCCCATGAAAGCGCTCGTCCTCACCGCCCCCTCCGAGTTCAACTATGACCTCGAATTCCCTGAACCCACCGCAGCCGCCGGCGAAGTGCTGGTCAAGATCGCCGCCTGTGGCATCTGCGGCAGCGACATCCATGGCATGGACGGCCGCAGCGGCCGCCGCCAGATGCCCATCGTCATGGGCCATGAAGCCGCCGGTGAAATCGTCGCCGTGGGCGAAGGCGTGACCGACTGGAACCTCGGCGACCGCGTGACCTTTGACTCCACCGAATACTGCGGCGAGTGCGAGGAGTGCAAGCTGGGCTACGTCAATCTCTGCCCAAACCGCAAGGTGCTGGGCGTGTCCCCCGGCGAATACCGCCGCCACGGCTGCTTCGCTGAGAAGATCGCCCTGCCAACCCGCATCCTCTACCGCATCCCGGACGACCTTTCCTATGAGAAGGCCGCCTTTGCAGAGCCAGTGTCCATCGCCCTGCACGCGGTGAATCTGGCCGATGGCATCGAAGTGGGCGAAGCCTTCCAGCACGTCCACGGCGAAGGCTGCGGCCATGACTGCGAGCACAACCATGGAGCCGAGGTCGAAGACGACACGGACGAAGCGAATGGCGGCGTTGCCGTCGTGGTGGGTGCTGGCTTGATCGGCCTGCTGGTCATTCAGGCGCTGAAAGCACGCGGCTGGGAAAAGGTGATCGCCGTGGATCTCGATGACAGCCGTCTGGAACTCGCCCGCAAGCTGGGTGCTGAGGAAACCTTCAACGCCAAGCAGGAAGGCCTGGCCATGCACATCCGTGAGATCTGCGGCGGCGACGGTGCTGACGCCAGCTTTGAAGTCGTGGGCGCTGGTGCTCCGCTGGATCTCGCAATCCGCAGCGTGCGCAAAGGCGGCCAGGTGGTGCTGATCGGCAATCTTCAGCCCAACACACCCTTCCCTCTTCAGGAAGTCGTCACCCGCCAGCTCACCATCAAGGGCTCCTGCTCCTGCGCCGGTGAGTACCCCGAAGCCATCCGCCGCATTCAGGACGGCAGCATTCAGGTGGAGCCACTGCTCAGCGCCGTGGTCCCTCTCTCCGAAGGCGCCGGCTGGTTCAAGCGCCTGCATGACAACAAGGAAGGCCTCCTCAAGGTCGTGCTGCAGCCCGCCTGAACATCTCTATGATCCGCCTTTTCCTGCTCCTTTCGCTGCCGCTGTACATCCTCGACCAGTTCTCCAAGAACTGGATCGTGCAGCATTTCAAACTCTACGAAACCGAGCAGGAAGTCATTCCCGGCGTCTTCTGGCTGCACCATGCGTCCAACACCGGCGTGGCCTTTGGCATGTTCAACGGCACGCAGTATGCGAACTACGCCTTCACCGCCATCTCGCTGGCCGCGCTCGTGTTCATCTATGTGATGCATGGCAAAGGCCTGTTTCCCGGCAAGCTGAGCCGCACCGCCGTGGCGCTGCTGGTCTCCGGCATCTTCGGCAATCTCACCGACCGCCTCTTCCGCAATCACGACGGCGGCAAGCTTTTCGACGGTACGTTTTTCGATGGCTACGTCGTGGACTTCCTGCGCTTCGACTTCGGCTTCTGGCCCTTCCACCCCTGGCCTTCGTTCAACGTGGCGGATTCCTGCGTCGTGTGCGCGGCCACCCTGCTGGCACTCGCTTCATTCTTTGAAACGCCGGGGCAGCCGGTGAAGAAGGCGTAACGAGGCAAAGAAGCGCAAGCCCGGAGGGCTGACACAATGGTAGCCGGGGGTGAAACCCACGGATCACGGGTCAGCCGTCGTGCATTCACTGGTGGAACCGCGTAGCGGTGACACAAACCTTGGCTGCATACTCTGGTGGCGATGGCCGACGTGCTGGAATGAGCCACGCCTCTGTGTCACCGCTACGCGGTTCCACCGGATACCAAATGCATCGGGTGCGCGCAATCCGTGGGTTGGCACCCACGGCTACGATTGTGCCAGCGCTACGCGCTTCTGAACATAGAGCGGCATGATGGTGCAGCCACCTGCTCATCCACTCTAATCTCTGCCCTCACTCCTTCGGCACCGGCGACCAGCGGTATATGCCGTCGAACCATGACAAACTGCCGGGAGGGGTCGCTTTGCGTTTGGTTTCCACCCAGAGGAAGCTGCCTTTGCGCCTGAGCGTGATGCTGACCTCCTTGGCGGCTTCCGGCACATCTGTCTCGGTGAAGACAGCAGCAGCGGTGGTCTCGTCGTTCTTGGAGGTCACCGACTCAGGCGGTATTTGGCCGGCCAGATCGGAGCCCTGGTTTTCGTTCACCCGCGTGCAGTTCAGGTTCACGCGCAGCTTGCCGTCCTTTGCACGGCGGATGCTCACGTGCCCGCCAAAGCCGTCGTCATACTCGCCATCCCATGAGGAGCTCTTCAGCACCACCGGCTGCTGCATGAAGCCGTAGGCCGACGCCGTGACCTGAGCAAGCTTGAGCCAGTAATTGACATCCTTCTCCGACGAAGGCGTGTCTTTGGCTGCTGGGAAGGGCTGGGCAGGTTTGGCCTTCGCAGGCTCCGGGGGCTGATAGGCAATCTTCATCCAGCGGCCCAGCAGCGCCGGCCAGCGCGCCTTCCAGTCGGCCGGCACGGACTTGTCCGCACCTGACCAGTTGTGCGAAGCTTCCTTCAAGGCCTCGCTCAGGCGTTCATCCGCCGCCTGGGATTCTTTGCGGGCCAGCTGCAGCCGCTTCTCATCACTCACGCGGCGATAGATGCCCAGGATGCCGGGGTCCTGCGGCATCTTCTGCCCCGGCTTGAACAGGATCTCCATTTTCGACTCCCCGCCCTTGGCGATGAAATACGATCCGCGATCCTGCCCCTCATCCACCAAGGCGGCAAAGGTAAGAAGATTGTCTTTCCGGGTCCCCTGCCCCGTCCACATGCCAGTCGATCCCGGTTCCGAGGCCCAGCGCGTGATCACCTCCACGCCCGTGGCGGAAGTCTGGCGCAGCGTCAGGTAGCGCAGGCTTTCCTCGTCATAGAAATAAGTCGTGGTCAGCGGCTCCGCTCCACGTCCGCACGCAGCCAGAAGGAAGAAGGCCAGGACCGGTATCCGAAGAGGCTGCAGGCATGATTTCATGGGGGCTCATTCTCAAAGAAGACGCTCCATGCGCAAGAATTAGAAAAGAGTGATTTTTCGGCTTCTCTATAATGATCGTATTTTACGACCCATTATAACAAAGAAGCCCACTTTTCTTCATGTTTTGGGATTAGCGTGAGATAAAAATGACATATTCGCGATTATGCGAACGGAAATCCACCAGTATAACTCATTGTAAATCAGCTTTTTGTATAGTATCTATACAGACATGTTTATCACTTTTACAAATATTTGAGTAATTTCTGATATGGTTGTTGCACGTTCTATAATTTCTGTTATAAATACTAGCAGAAACAAGAGCCACACACGCAGCCATGAAAACACTCATCCGCCTCGCACTCACCATCAGCCTCCTCGCCATCGCCTCCGCCGCGAACGCCCAGAACGGTTACTCGGCCGCCGGTTACTATGCCGCCCCTCAGGCACAGGCTGCTTACGCTCAGGAACAGGCCAATGCGCAGGCTTGGGCCGCTTGGAACGCTCAGCAGCAGGCCAACGCCGCTGGTTGGGCCCGCTACTACGCAGACCAAGCCGCCGCTCAGGCCGCCGCCAAGCAGGCTGCAGCTCAGCGCGCCTCCGCCCCCCGCGCTGCCGTCGGTGGCAATTCTCAGATCCGCTTTGACGGCCGCTTCGCTTCCGTTGGCCAGACCGCTCCTCAGGCCCTTCAGTTCGCTGTCTACGCTGCTAACACCCTCCAGAACAAGCCCTACGTGCTCGGTGGCGGCCATCGCAACATCGAAGACAGCGCTTATGACTGCAGCAGCAGCACTTCTTACGTCCTAATGAAGGCAGGATTGCTGAACCGCTGCCTGTCCAGCAAGGAGTTCGCCAACTATGGCCAGGCTGGTGTGGGCCGCTTCATCACCATCTGGGTGAAGCCTGGTGAGCATGTTTTCATCACCATCTGCGGTCTTCGCATGGACACTTCCGGTCAGGTCACTGGCGAAGGTCCCCGCTGGCGCACCCAGGGCCGCAACTATGCTGGCTTCTCCCCTCGCCATCCTGTTGGCTTTTAATTCTCATTTTTGTGACTCGATTATCACACGCGTAAACAAAGCTTCATTCAAAACTGAAACTCACCGCCTAAATCCCCTCAAAACTCTCAAAACTACGAATCATATGAAAACGAACACCACCACCTCCACCGCCTCCAACAAAGAAATCTCCCTCGGCTGGAACTCGATGCCTGCTTACGGTGAAGTGATGAACCGCGTAATCGGCACCTCCCACACCGACGTCCAGAGCAGCATCAGCCTCGGCAAAAAGAGCGTGCTGAAGACCTTCTGGAGCACCCTGAGCAACATGAAGTAAGCCGGAGTCTGAGGGCACCGACAGACGCCCTTCACCTTGCGCTCTGCATGGCCACTGGTATGGCTCACCGCTCCAACGCATGCAGGTTCTTCGCTCCATCGACGCCCTTTCCACACTTCCCGGCCCCCTCGCTCTTGCCGTGGGCGTGTTTGATGGAATACACCTCGGGCACCAAGAGGTCATTCGCGCGGCTCAGGAGCACGCCACGCAGCACCACGGCACCGCAGTCGTCGTGACTTTCGATCCGCACCCCATGCAAGTGCTACGGCCGGGCTCCGCCCCCAAACTGCTCTGCGGTCCGCGCCATCAGCGGCTCATTCTCGCCCAAACGGGCATCTCCTGCCTGCTGGCCTGCCCCTTCACCGCCGAGACGGCCAAAACACCCGCGCGCGAGTTCCTCCAGCAGCTGGTAAGAGCCTCACGCCCGCTGGGCTGCATTTCCGTCGGCTACACCTGGAGCTTTGGACATGGGCGTGAAGGCAACATTCACCTCCTCATGGAAATGGGGCAGGAGCATGACTTCGCCGTGTATGGCGTGCCGCCTTTGAAAATCGACTCTGAAGTGGTCAGCAGCACCCTGATCCGTGAGGCCGTTTCGAAGGGGAATTTCCACAAAGCCGCCACCCTGCTGGGTCGCGAATACTCCGTCTTTGGCACCGTGGTCGAAGGCCAGAAACTCGGCCGCCAGCTCGGCTTCCCCACCGCGAACGTCGATGTGGAAAACGAGCAGCTCCCTCCGCTCGGCGTTTATGCGGTGGAGGCGCGCTTGGGTGAACAATGGTTCCCAGGAGTGGCCAATCTCGGCCGCCGGCCCACCGTCGCGGCAGATGCCGATCCTTCCCTCGAAGTCCACCTGCTCAACTGGAGCGGCGACATCTATGGCCAGGACATGGAGGTGCGCTTCACCCGCCACCTGCGCAGCGAGATGAAATTCAGCAGCCTGGATGAGCTCAAGGCGCAGATCGCGCGGGATATTATGGCGGCGCGTTCGTAACGCATTTTAAAAACCGTGGCCCGTTAGGAACCGAGAGCGGCGAAGATAAGTACGACAGACACTCCTGTCTGTCGGCCAGCGCTACCGCGATCTCCCCGGCGTGCACCGAGTTCCAAACTGACCGGCGAAAGCGTCAGCCTGCTAGGAGCGGCGCGAAAGATTGGCTTGGAGGCTATGAGTGTTAGCGGTGCCGCTGATCGACAGACAGGAGAGCCGAGGCTTGGCGAGACAGGCACAGCCAATCTGTCGTACTTTCCGATCACTACTTCTTCGGCTTCGGCGCCTCCTGCTTGGGATGACCTTCCAGCTTCACCACGCTCACAGCCGTTTCAGTCGGGAAATCTGCAGGCACGGCTGCTGTGCGCTCCACCTTGCCGGTGGCCGCCCATTCGGTGCCGCGCTGGAGGATCGTGTAGAAGCCGCGATCCAGCATCGAGTAGTCCGCATGGCCCAGCGTGGTGTGAAACACCCGGCCTTTTTGATAGGCGAGCACCAGGTTGTTCGGCTCGCTCACGGCGGTGAGGTCAGACACCGCCGTGGTCAGCACCTCCACATTTTCGGCAGGGCCGCGCAGCTTGCTGTAGAGCTCGTCCTTTGCGTGCAGCCAGCGCTTAGGGAGTCCCTTGGTGATGGGATGATCAGAGTTTTGAATTTCGACGATGAACTCATGCTGCGCGCCGTGAGCGCCGCCGTTCCCCGCCACGGTGTCGCGGAAGAGTTTGCCCTCTTTCACATACAGCCAGGGGCCGGACTTTTCATTACGACCGCCCCAGCCACCGACCCCGATCATATCATTGTATTCCTTCCACTCGGGAAAGGAATTGTTTGCCGCATGAATCGAAACAAAGCCGCCGCCGTCAGCCACATACTTCGTGAAGGCATCACGCACATTCTGCGGCCAGGGCTCGCCATTGTAGTTGCTCACCACCGCAGCGTAGTCAGTGAACACCGGTTTCCAGGCATGCCAGGCTTCCTTGGGCGATCCTTTGGGCGGTGTGGTGGTGACTTCGACGGTGAAGGCGCCGCTGCTCTCCAGCGCATTGCGCAGCACGGGCGTGGTGATGTCCCACTTGTGATTGTTCTGACCGTCCACAATGAGGACTTTCAGTTTGTCTGCGGCCTGCAGGCTGGCGGCGGCACACAGAAGGAAGGTAAGGAGGATGGAGCGCATGATTAAAACGTTGCTATCAGTACGTCACAAATTTGGCAAGAACGAACATTTGGAAGACTTCGTAATTCACCTTGACCCTCGGTGCTGCCACCACCCACACTAAGAGGTCTCTCAATGCCCCTGTTTGTTGCCTTCCTTCTCTACTTCGCGCTGCTCCTGCTGCTCGCGGTTATTTCTGCTGCGGAAACGGCCATCCACAGCGTGCGCGATGTCGAAGCGCAGCTGCTTGCCGCCGGGGAAGGCGCCGTGGCGCAAAGGCTCCGCGCCATCACCGCCAATCCCTTTGCGCAGCTGCACCACACTCTGCTGCTTTCTGCGGCGCTGAATCTCGCCCTCGCCGCACATGGCCTGTGGATTGTCACCGGGCCGCTGTTGGCAATGGGGTGGAATGTGTGGCTCACATCATCCGTCATATTCTTGGCAACGGTCCTGCTAGGAGATATGGCTCCCAAATTTTTTGCCGCGCGCAATCCCTCGGTGGTTCTGCTCGGCAGCCTGCGTTTGCTGCATCCGCTGCGCAACGTGATCGACCCCCTCGCCTCGCTTGTTGATCGCACCACCGACGCGCTGCTGCAAAAATTTGTCACCCGGCACATCAAGACTCGCATGCCCGTGACGCGTGATGAATTCGAAACCCTGGTGGAAATGCGCCAGGAGCAGGGCCTGCTGGACAGCGATGACAGCGCCATGATCCATGAGGCGCTCGACATCGAGGAGCTCACCGTGCGCGACTGCATGATCCCGCGCGTGGATCTCGCGCTCATGAGCAGCGAGGACTCACCGCAAAAGACGACCGCCATCCTGGAAAAATCTGTCGGGCGTTTTGTCATCGTCTACGGCGAGACCCCTGATTCGGTCGAAGGAGTGCTCGATACCAATGCCTGGAAACTCGCGAACCGTCCTGACTGGCGCACGCTGCTGCGCACGCCTGCCTTTGTGCCTGAGACCATGCCTGTGCTCGAAGCCTTGGAGCACCATCTGCAGCGTGAAGAACAACCGGTGCTCATCGCGGATGAATACGGCGGACTTGAAGGAATGATCACCCGCCGTGAGATCGCCGACTGGCTGCTTTACGAAGCCGCTCCATGGCATGGTGAAACCTCGGAGATTCGAGATCTGGGCGGCGGCCGTTTTCTGCTGGATGGCGGAACGCGGCTCGACCACATCAAACAAGAACTCGGCGTCAGTTTCGACCTCGACCTGGATGTGAGCGGCATCGACACCATCGGCGGACTTGTTTTCAACCAACTCGGTCACGTGCCCAAGCCCGGTGAACGCATCAGCCTTGACGACGCGGACATCAAAGTGCGCCGCATCGTGCGTGCCCGCATTCAGGAGGT
>CALRWM010000035.1:0-64549 GCA_943371875.1 Prosthecobacter debontii
AGGAACACAGCATTGTGCTGGTTCGCGGTGGTCGTGTGAAGGATTTGCCCGGTGTGCGTTATCACATCGTCCGCGGCACCCTTGACTGCCTTGGTGTTGATGCCCGTCGTCGTGGCCGTTCCAAGTACGGTGCAAAGCGTCCAAAGCCAGGTGCTGCCGCCGCTGCCGCGAAGAAGAAATAATTTCCGCTGAATTCAATCCTAATTTCCACACGCCATGGCCCGCAGAAAACGCGTTTATAACAAAGAGGTTCGCAAGGACAGCCGCTACGACAGCGAACTCGTCGCAACTCTCATCAGCAACATCATGCTTGATGGCAAGAAGTCGCTCGCTGAGCGCATCGTTTATTCCGCCATTGAGGCGCTTAACGACAAGACCGACAGTGTCGATCCTCTTGAACTCTTCAACCGCGCCATTGAGAACACCAAGCCACGCGTGGAAGTCAAAGCCCGCCGCGTCGGTGGTGCGACCTACCAGGTGCCTCTCGAAGTTTCTCCTCGTCGTCAGGAATCCCTGGCCATGCGCTGGATCGTTGGTTTTGCCCGTGGCCGTAAAGGTCAGGCAATGCACCGCGCCCTGGCCAATGAGCTGAAGGATGCCGCACAAGGGCAGGGGAATGCCGTCCGCAAGCGCGACGACGTTCACAAGCAGGCCCAGGCCAACCGCGCCTTCGCCCACTTCCGCTTCTAATCGTTTCACTTTACTTTTTCCGTCCACTTTTCGCTTTTCCGACCCATGTCGAACCCCAACTCACCCAACCGCGAATACCCACTTGAGCGCACCCGTAACATCGGAATTTGCGCCCACATTGACGCGGGCAAGACGACCCTGACTGAGCGTATTCTGTTCTACACTGGCATGATCCACAAGATCGGCGAAGTGCATGACGGCGCTGCGACCACAGACTGGATGGAACAGGAAAAAGAGCGTGGTATCACCATCACCTCCGCTGCTGTGACGGCACGCTGGAAGCAGCTCAAGGAAGAAGGCATCTTCAAGCTGCGTGAGATGGAAGACATTCGCGTCAATATCATCGACACCCCCGGACACGTGGACTTCACCGCTGAAGTGGAACGTTCCCTCCGTGTGCTCGATGGTGCTATCTTCGTGCTTTGCGGTGTGGCCGGTGTGCAGCCTCAGTCTGAAACCGTTTATCGTCAGGCTGAAAAGTATCGCGTTCCTCGTATTGCTTTCGTGAACAAGATGGACCGCACGGGTGCCAACTTTGCAAATGTGGTGGACGACGTTCGCAAGAAGCTGGGTGCCAATGCCTGGCCGATTCTGATCCCGATTGGTGCAGAAGAAAACCTGATCGGTCAGATCGACGTGGTGAACCAAAAAGCGATCATCTACAACGATGACGAAAAGTTTGGCTCTTCCTATACTGTTCGTGAACTTCAAGGTGCTGAAATTGAGCAGGCCAAACTGGCTTACGACGGTCTTCTCGCAGAAATCTGCAACCAGGACGAAGAATTGGGCATGAAGTTCCTCGAAGAACTGCCAATCTCGATCAAGGAAGTCAAGGAAGCCCTTCGCCGCACGGTGATCGACAACAAGATCATCCCAATGGCCGGTGGTTCCGCTTTCAAGAACAAGGGTGTTCAGTATCTGATCGATGCCGTCATCGATTATCTTCCAGGTCCACTTGACATTGAGCCACAGACTGGACAGCTGGTGGATGATCCTGACACCAAGGTTGAAGCCCTGCCAGACGACTCAGGCAAGTTCTGCGCTCTCGGTTTCAAGCTCTGGTCCGACAAATTCGGCCGTCTCGTGTTCTTCCGCGTGTATTCTGGCAAGGTTTCCAAGGGCGACACCATCTACAACCCACGCACCCGTAAGTCTGAGCGCGTTGGTCGTCTGATTCAGATTCAGGCCAGCGTTCATAAGGACATTGAAACCTGCTACTCGGGTGATATCGCGGCCCTCGTGGGTGTGAAGGACGTGCGCACTGGCGACACCTTCTGTGATGAAGATCTCGACATCCTGCTCGAGCCACCAACATTCCCAGAACCCGTGATCTCGATGGCCGTTGAGCCAAAGACCAAAGGCGACCAGGAAAAGATGGGCAATGCCCTCCAGCGCCTCTCCGAAGAAGATCCGACGTTCTTCGTCAAGACCGACGAAGAAACCGGCCAGGTCATCATCGCCGGCATGGGCGAGCTCCATCTCGAAATTCTCTGCGACCGCCTCAAGCGCGAGCACAAAGTGGAAACCACCACCGGCAAGCCACAGATCGCCTACCGCGAAACGCTCACCATCGCAGCGGATGGCGAGGGCAAACTGGTCAAGCAGTCCGGTGGTCGTGGTCAATACGGTCACGTCGTCATCAAGATCCGTCCTGGTGAGAAGGGCTCGGGCATCGTCGTCGAAAACAAAGTGGTCGGCGGCACGATTCCAAAGGAGTTCATCAACCCAGCCAAGGCAGGTTGCGTGGAAGCTGCACTCAACGGCATCATCGCTGGTTATCCAGTGATCGACATGCACATCGACCTTGTCGATGGATCCAGCCACGATGTGGACTCCAACGAAAACGCCTTCAAAATGGCCGGTATCTTCGCCGTCAAGGATGCACTCAAGAAAGCCAAGTGCATTCTCCTTGAGCCGATTATGGCCGTAGAAGCCACCACGCCGGAAGACTATCAGGGTGACATCATGGGTGACTTGAACCGTCGCCGTGGCAAGATTCAGGGCATGGACAGCCGCGGTATGACCGCCATCCTCCGCGCTGAAGTTCCCCTGGCCGAAATGTTTGGTTATTCCACCGCCATCCGCACTCTTTCTTCCGGACGCGCCAGCTACTCGATGCAGCCTTCTCACTTTGAGCAGGTCCCGCATCAGATTGTTGAGCAGATCGTCGAGCAGCGTGGAGGCTCCAAGTAACGGCCCACGCGCACTGAAACCCTACCCTAAGGACCATCGTCATGACTAATCAACGCATCAGAATCCGCCTCCGCGCCTATGACTACCGCGTGCTCGACAAGAGCACCGCCGACATCGTCGAAACCGCGAAGCGCACCGGCGCACGTGTTGCAGGCCCCATCCCGCTGCCGACCCGCATCGAGAAGTTCACCGTCAACCGTTCCCCGCACGTCGATAAGAAGTCGATGGACCAGTTCGAAATCCGCACACACAAGCGTCTGCTGGACATCGTTGACCCCACCTCCCGCACCGTGGACGAGCTCAAGAAGCTCAACCTTCCTTCCGGCGTGGACATCACCATCAAGATCTAACTCGATCTCATCACTTTAATAACAGGAGGACACACTCATGAGTCTCGGATTGATCGGTAAAAAACTCGGTATGACGAAAGTTTACGACGCCAAAGGCGACGCAATCTCAGTCACAGTGGTTGACGTCAGCGGCAACACCATTCTTCAGGTGAAGCGCAGCGATGGCAAAGACAAATACAGCGCAGTGCAGGTCGGCTACGGCGACCAGTTGAAGGATTCCCGCGTGACCAAACCACTGCTGGGCCACTTCAAGAAGCACGGCTGCACAACCGCCAAGCGCATCGTCAAAGAATTCCGCCTTACTGGCGATGACCAACTGCCAGCTGCTGATGCGAAGCTCGACGCGAGCATCTTCAGCAACGGCCAGGTGGTTGACGTGATCGGCAACACCAAGGGCAAAGGCTTCCAGGGCGTTGTGAAACGCTGGAACTTCGCTGGACAGCCTGCCACTCATGGTCACATGATGCATCGTCGTCCTGGTTCCATCGGTTGCCGTCTGACTCCTGGTCTCGTCTGGAAAAACCAGAAGATGCCCGGCCATGACGGCACCACCCGCTGCACCACACAGAATCTTGTGATTGTGCAGAGCCGTCCTGAAGAAGGCATCCTGCTCATCAAAGGCGCACTCCCCGGCAACAAAGGCAGCATCGTTGTGGTGCGCCCCGGCAAAAAAGCCGTCGTGAAGAAGTAATAACGAGGAACTGAACCATGTCCGCTACCATTCTCTCAGCCGACGCCGCCAAGGCGGCTAACATTCAACTGACCGAGGGCTATAAAGGCTCTCAGGCTCTCAACGACACGCTGGTGGCCTACCGCGCCAACCGTCGTCAGGGCAACGCCCACACCAAAAACCGTTCTGAAGTTTCCGGCTCCGGCAAGAAACTCTGGAACCAGAAGGGAACAGGCAATGCTCGTATGGGCAGCAAGCGTTCCCCAATTTGGAGTGGTGGTGGTGTCGTCTTCGGCCCACGCAACACAACCATTTGGGCAAAGAAGACCACCAAGGGCACAAAGAAACTGGCCCTGCGCGCCGCTTTGACCGCCCGCATCCTTGATGGTGAAGTGCTTACCATTCCCAGCTTTGCTGTGACAGATGGCAAGACGAAGAGCTTCATCGCCGCCGTCAATGATCTTACCACCGCGAAAAACGTACTGCTCATCGGCACCGGCTTTGATGAACTCACCTTCCGCGCTGGCCGCAATGTCCAGAACGTTCAGCTTATTTCCGCTGACGATGTGAATGCCGAGCACCTTCTGCGCTTCCGCAGCGTGGTGGTGACCGGTGCCGCCCTTGAAACCCTTGCCAAGAGGACCGCCTGATCATGAAAGACCTTCATAAAGTCATCAAAAACATCCGTCTCAGCGAAAAAGCCACGCTGCTGGGCGAACAGAACAACGAGTACGTGTTCTCCGTGGACGTCGAAGCCACCAAGATCGACATCAAACAGGCCATCGAAAAGCTGTTTGGCAAAAAAGTCACCGGTGTCCGCACTGCGAACTATGACGGCAAGGCCCGTCGTGAGCGCCGCGCCGATTACGGCCGCACCAATCACTGGAAGAAAGCGATCGTCCGCCTCAAGGCTGGCGAAAAGTTCGACCTCGCGTAACCCCAGGCCCGCAACCCTTTAACTTATCCTACCGTCATGGCGCTGAAAACATTCAAGCCAACCACGCCCACCAATCGCTATAAAGAGTGGAACTCCTTCGAGGAGATCACCAAGCATTCTCCGGAGAAAAGCCTTACCGTGGCTCTCCGTAAATCCGGTGGCCGTAACAACACTGGCCGTATCACCTGCCGTCACATCGGTGGTGGTCACGACAAGCGTTACCGCCTCATCGACTTCAAGCGGTCCCGCCGTGATGAAGCAGCCAAAGTGGTCGGCATCGAATACGATCCGAATCGCTCCGCTCGCATCGCTCTCGTCGAATACAAGGACGGCCAGCGTGCCTACATCCTCGCTCCAAACGCCCTCAGCGTCGGTGCTTCGGTTATGGCCGGCGAAAAAGCTGCTCCAGAAGTGGGCAACGCTCTTCCCCTGAGCAAGATCCCTCTCGGTACCTCGATCCACAACATCGAGCTCTCCCCAGGCAAAGGCGGCGTCGTCGCCCGTGCCGCAGGACAGGCAGCAGTGCTTTCCAACCGTGAAGGTGACTTCGCCCTGGTGCGCATGCCTTCCGGAGAAATCCGCAAGATCCTCTCTGTCTGCTACGCCACGATTGGCCAGGTCGGCAACGTTGAGCACATGAACGTCGTCAGTGCCAAGGCGGGCCGCACCCGCTGGCAGGGCACCCGCCCAACCGTCCGCGGCATGTGTATGAACCCGATCGACCATCCTAACGGTGGTGGTGAAGGTCGTTCCAAGTCCGGTGGTGGTCGTCAGCACCTGCTCAGCCCATGGGGCCACGCGAAGGGTGAGAAGACCCGCAACAAGAAGAAGGCGACCAACAAGCTCATCATCCAGAGCCGTCACGCCAAGAAGTAATCCATTCCTTAATCACGCACTCACATGGCACGCTCCCTCAAAAAAGGTCCTTTCGTTCAGCAAGCCCTCCTCGACAAGGTGGACAAGCTTAACGACGCCAAGCAGAAACGCCCCATCAAGACTTGGGCCCGTTCCTCCATGGTCACTCCTGACCTCGTCGGCCACACGTTCCTGGTTCACAACGGCAAGGACTTCGTCTCTGTCTATGTGACTGAAAACATGGTCGGTCACCGCCTCGGCGAGTTCTCCCTGACCCGTCTGTTCAAGTCTCACGGTGCTGTCACCGTCAAGGCCGCCAAGTAATTCCTGAGCATCGAGCTTTTTCATGTCACTCCGCACATCCATCACCTGCATCACTTTCTCGCTGCTTCTTGCAGTGGGTGTGTCAGGTGTGCGTGCGGACGACAGGCTCGAAAATCAGGAACTGCACATTTCGCTCCAAGTCGCCGCCGCGAAGATCCAAGCCCAGGATGCTCAAATCCTTGCGGCCAAGGATAAGAATGACGCGCTGGCTCAGAGCGCCGCTGCCGCCAATGCCGAAACCAACGAACTGAAAGACCGCTACGAAAAACTGCGCGGTCTCCTCGAAGGTCTTGGCGTTGGAGCACTCGAAAACTCCAAGGATCAAACTCAGGAGCGCCTGCTCGCTGCCCTCAGCGACCTGCGCATCATGAAAGAGCAGCGCGATGAACTCGCCAACGCTCTGATTGAACTGGCTGAATCGGGCATGGGCCTGATGAAAAGTTCTCCAAACGCTGATCCTGCCGCCGCCGACCGTCTGAACAAAGCCATTACCACTGCCGATGCCGCGCTTGTCAAAGCAGGTGGTGGTCAGAACGGTCAGGCTGTGGGTGACCTGCAAAACGCCCGCGTCGTAAGCCTTAAAAGTGAGCTCGGCATCGCCGTTCTCTCCATCGGTGCTAAAGATGGGGTCAAGCCGGGAATGCCCTTTGAAATTTACCGCGAAGACAAGCCCATCGCGAAAGTCCTTGTTACTGAAGTCCGCAACTCTGTTTGTGGTGCCGTAGTCCAGGAACTGGCCACTGCCAATGATCCCGTCCGCGTCGGTGACCGGGGTCGCGTCGATCTCAACAAATCTCTCTAACGAAGTCAAGAACCCCCCCTCGCTTTATGTCCGTCCGTTCCGTCCTCAAATACGCCAGGATCTCCTCGCAGAAAGCCCGTCAGGTCACACGTGCCATCACCGGCATGCCCGTCTCCCAGGCGCTGAGCGTTCTCGACTTCACTCCAAAGAAAGCCGCCTTCCTTGTTGGCAAGACTCTTCGTTCCGCCATCGCGAACGCTGAGAACAACCACGAGCAGGATGCCTCTGAATTCATCGTTCAGTCCGCCATTGCCACTCCCGGCCCGGTTCTGAGCCGCATCATGCCACGCGCCCGTGGTTCAGCCGCTCCGATCAAGAAGCGCATGACTCACATCACCGTGATCATCGGCGCACCTAAGGCTGAGGAAGCCCGTGCTGAAGGCGAGAAGAAGGCTCCTAAATCCGCCCGCCGCAATGCTCCTGCCCTCAAGAAGGCAGCCAAAGCCAAGAAAGCTTCTGAATAACCGCAACGCCCCCCAACCGCACCTCTTCACTTTATGGGACAGAAAGTAAATCCGATCGGCTTCCGCCTTGCAGTCACCAAAGACTGGCGCTCCAAGTGGTACGCACCTGAAAAAGAATACGCAGATTCGCTCCACAGCGACCTCGCAATCCGTGCTTACCTCAAGGAAAAGCTCATGCAGGCCGCCATCTCCAAGATCGTGATTGAGCGCGCTTGGAACCAGGTCCGCGTGACTCTTCACACCGCCCGCCCGGGTCTCGTCATTGGCCGTAAAGGTCAGGAAATCGACGTCATGAGCCAGAAGGTCTCTGAAATGTGCGGTGGCAAGCAGGTCAAGATCGACATCTTCGAAATCAAGCAGCCTGAACTCGACGCCCAGCTCGTCGCAGAAGCCGTCGCCGTTCAGCTTGAGCGTCGTATTTCCTTCCGCCGCGCCATGAAGCGCTCCGTGCAGACCGCCATGGACATGGGTGCTGATGGCATTCGTCTCCGCTGCGCCGGCCGTCTCGGTGGTGCTGACATCGCCCGTGCTGAGTGGTATCGCCAGGGCAAGGTGCCTCTCCAGACCCTGCGTATCCCGATCGATTATGGCTTCGCTGAGGCTCGCACTGTTTACGGCATCATCGGCGTTAAGTGCTGGATGAACCGCGGCAATGCCCCTGAAGGTGTTTCCCGTCCGCAAGGTGACCGCCGCCCACGCAGAGATGACCGTCGCCCAGGCGGTGGCGCTCCAGGCGCTCCTGGTCCTCGCGGTGGTGATCGTCGTGGCCCACAAGGCGGCGGTGGTGGTTATGGTGGCGGTGCCCCATCTCCGGCCCCAGCCCAAGCATAAAAACTGCTCCTCTTTTAACTAACCCCTTTCTACCGGACCTAGACGTATGGCCCTTCTTCCAAGCAGAGTAAAATATCGTAAATCGCAGCGCGGCAACCGTGGTGGCAACGCCACCAGCGGCAACAAGTTGGACTTTGGTGACTTCGGTCTCCAGACCCTTGAGCGCGGCTGGATCAAAAACATCCACATTGAAGCCTGCCGTGTGGCCATCACCCGCTTCCTCAAGCGCAAAGGTAAAGTCTTCTGCCGCATTTTCCCTCACAAGCCAGTTACCCAGCGTCCACCGGAAGTCCGAATGGGTAAGGGTAAAGGCGCTCCAGAATTTTGGGTTGCAGTGGTCCTTCCAGGTCACATGCTGTTTGAAATCTCCGGCGTGAACGAAGCCACCGCTCGTGAAGCCTGCCGTCTCGCCGCAACGAAGCTGGGCCTCCGCTGCCGCTTCGTCAGCCGCGAAAGCCTGCACAAATAACAAACGCGAACTGAATTATGAAGATCAAAGAACTCCGTGAATCGACTGTGGAAGAACTCTCCGCACGCCGTCGCGAACTGAAGCAGGAAGCGCTGAATCTGCGTGTGCAGCAGAGCGCAGGTGGCGGTCAGCTCGAAAATCCAGCCCGTCTGACCCATATCCGCCGCGAGATCGCCCGGATCGAAACCATCATCACCGAGCGCACCCGCGCTGCGGCTGCCAAGAAGGCCGCCTGATCCGGTCATCACCCCCTGAAGCATTTCTAATATCATGAGCGAACCCACCGCAGCAGCCCCTGCAGCCACCGAAAAACCAGCCGTGCGCAAGACGCGCGTCGGCACCGTGGTGTCTGACAAGATGACGAAGACCATCGTCGTCAAAGTCGAACGCCGCGTTCCGCATCCAATCTTCAAGAAGATTGTGCGCAAAACCTCCAAATTCTATGCCCACGACGAAAACAGCGTGGCCAAAGAAGGTGACAAGGTGCTCATCGCAGAAACCCGTCCTCTTTCCAAGCTGAAGCGCTGGGAACTGATCGAAGTGCAGAAGCACTAGTCGTATTTTTTGAACCCCCTAACCTGACCAGGAGAAACAGTTTATGTTGCAAATGGAGTCCTCAATCCCGGTGGCTGACAACACCGGTGCCCGACTGGCCACGATGATCGGCGTGCTCGGCAAGAAAAACACCCGCTTCGCCTACGTTGGCGACATCATCACCGCCCACGTGCGTGAGTCGACCCCGACAGCCGCCGTGAAAAAAGGTGAAGTCGTCCGCGCTGTGATCGTGCGCACCTCGCACCCAATCCGCCGCGTCGATGGTTCGATCCTGCGCTTTGACCGCAATGCCATGGTCATCATCGACAAAGACAACAACCCGCGTGGCACCCGCATCTTTGGCCCAGTGGCCCGTGAACTGCGCGACAAGAATTTCATGAAGATCGTTTCCCTCGCACCCGAAGTGCTGTAATTCCAATGAGCCGTACCAAGACCCACGTTAAAAAAGGCGACAATGTCGTCGTCATTTCCGGAGCCGCCAAAGGCGCCCAGGGAGTCGTCCTGGCAGTGCAGACCGCTAAAAACCGCGTGCTCGTCGAAGGCGTGCGCATGATCAAGAAAGCGATCAAGCCAACCCAGCAGAATCAGGCCGGCGGATTTCAAGAGCAAGAAGCCCCGATCCATATCTCGAATGTCAAGCGCGTTGACGCGCCTGTGAAAGAGAAGAAAAAGAAAGTTGCGAAGAAGAAGGCCAAGGCCTAAAGCAACGCCCCCCATTTGCCTCCCCCCTCGTCATCGTCGCTCCAGCACGGTGCGATCATCGAGGGAAAGGCGGCACAGCCCAAACTGAATCATGGAACATATCCTACAGACCCTATATAAAGAAAAACGCACTGAGCTGCAAACCCAGCTCGGTCTCGCTAACATCCACCAGGTCCCTCAGCTCAAAAAAATCGTCGTGAACTGCGCCATCGGCAGTCAGGCAGAGCGTAAGCAGGCGATCGAAGACGCCGTGAATGAAGTGACTCTCATCACCGGCCAGAAGCCTGTCATCACCAAGAGCAAGAAGGCAATCGCCAACTTCAAACTGCGTGAAGGTGAAAACGTCGGCGTCAAGGTCACTCTTCGTGGTGAGAAGATGTATGACTTCATGATGCGTCTCGTGCGCACCGCCATCCCTCGTATTCGTGACTTCCGTGGTGTCGCCCCCCGTGCCTTTGACGGTCGTGGCAACTACACTCTTGGCGTTGCCGAACAGTCGATCTTCCCGGAAATCGAGCTCGACAAGATCAAGCGTCAGCTTGGTTTTGACATCACCTTCGTGACCAGCACGAACAACGATGACCATGCGCGTGAAATGCTGCGCACTCTGGGCATGCCATTCCGCACCCGCGTCGCTCAGCCGAAGAAGGAAGATGGCACTGAAGCCGAAGCCGCATAACCCCAACACCCGGACCCCCTCAGCGTCATGACCGACCCGATCGCAGATTTTCTTACCCGCATCCGCAACGCCTGCTCAGCACAGCAGGAGCAGGTGCTCATTCCCTTCTCCAAGCTGAAGGCCGAACTCTCCCGCATTTTGCAGGAAGAAGGCTACATCTGGGGCTACGAAGTGGACACCAACGCCACCCATCCCCGTCTTAAGCTCAAGCTCAAGTATCAGGACAAGACCGCCGTCATCCGCAACATTGACCGCGTCAGCAAGCCTGGTCTGCGCAAGTACGTCGGCAGCACAGAGATTCCTCGCGTCCTCGGCGGCCTGGGCATCTCCATCCTTTCCACACCACGCGGCATCATGACAGGTGCCAAGGCTCGCAAGGCCAAAGTGGGCGGTGAACTCCTCGCCACAGTCTGGTAACCCCCAACCGTCACAACCATTATGTCACGCGTAGGCAAACAAATCATTTCCATTCCAGACAAAGTCACCATCAAGCTTGGTGATGACCGCTCTGTGCACGTCAAAGGCCCAAAAGGCGAACTCGGCTGGACTCTCCCACTCGGTGTTAAAGTCAATTCGGACGCCAAGACCATCAACGTCACCCGCGATTCTGAAGACCGCAAAGTGCGCGCCCTTCACGGCACCACCCAACGTCTGATCACAAACATGCTCATCGGCGTCAGCCAGGGCTACACCCGCAATCTTGAGATCCACGGCGTGGGTTTCCGTGCTGCGGTCAAAGGCTCAAACATCGATCTTCAGCTTGGCCAGTCCCATGACCGTCTGCACCCCATTCCAACGGGCGTGAAGGTGACCGTCACCGAAAACACCAAGATCGCCATCGAAGGCATCGACAAACAGGTTGTCGGCCAGCTCGCTGCTGACATCCGTGCTTACTACCCGCCAGAGCCTTACAAGGCCAAGGGCGTGCGTTATGTGGGCGAACACATCCGCCGTAAAGCCGGCAAATCCGTCAAATAATTTCCGGAGATACTCATCATGGCTCTTACCAATCGCAAAGACATCCGCGCTCGTATCCACAAGCGCATCCGCCGCAAACTCAGCGGCACCGCCGAGCGTCCCCGCCTCGCAGTTTACTTTTCGAACACGAACGTTTACGCCCAGGTCATCGACGACGCGGCCGGCAAGACGATCGTTTCGGCTTCCACCAAGGAAAAAGGCTACGGCGCTGGCAAGGCCAACGTCGAGAACGCCACCAAGGTTGGTGCCCTCCTCGCGGAGCGTGCCATGGCAAAAAACATCACCGAAGTGGTCTTTGACCGTGCCGGTTTCATTTATCACGGCAAGGTGAAAGCCCTTGCAGATGCCGCCCGTGAAAAGGGTCTGAAATTCTAAAACCGCCTCGCGTAAATTTATGGCCGAAGAAACAGTAGTTATCGATCCCCCAGCCGCCGCACCTGCGGAGGCTCCAGCACCAGCAGCTCCGACTCCTTCCTACGGTGGTTTCCGTGGTCGTGATGATCGTGCGCCGCGTGAGACGGATGGTGTCGAAAAAGTCGTTCACATCAACCGATGCGCCAAGGTGGTCAAAGGTGGTCGTCGCTTCAGCTTCAGCGCACTCGTCGTTTCCGGCGATGCCAAGGGCAAAGTGGGCTGCGGTTTTGGCAAGGCCAACGAAGTCTCTGACGCCATCAAAAAGGCGACCGAAGCTTCCCGCAAGAACATGTTCTCCATCTGCCTCAAGGACAGCACCATCCCTCATGAAGTGATGGGCTCCCACGGTGGTGGACACATTCTCCTCAAGCCTGCCACGGCAGGAACCGGCATCATCGCCGGTGGCGGCGCCCGTGCCGTGCTTGAAGCCGCAGGCGTCAAAGACGTGATCGGCAAGTCCCTTGGTTCCAGCAACCACGCCAACGTCGTTCGCGCCACTCTTGCTGCGCTTACCGCTCTGCGCCCCGCCGATGAAATCCTCCGCGCTCGCGGCAAGGAAATCAAAGAGCGCAAGGCCCTCTGATTGAATCCCTTTTTCCTTTTTTAAATTTCCATGCAACTCCAAGACGTCAAACCCCGCCCCGGTGCCAAGACGCGCCGCAAGCGCATCGGCTGTGGCGAAAGCTCCGGTCACGGTAAAACCTCCGGTAAAGGCAACAAAGGTCAGATGGCCCGCGCTGGTCGTGGCATCCGCCCCGGCTTTGAAGGTGGTCAGATGCCAATGCATCGCCGTCTGCCAAAGAAGGGCTTCAACAACAAGCAGTTCAAGGACGTCTTCGAAGTCGTGAACGTTGGCGAGCTTAACGAAGCCTTCCAAGATGGCGCAGTCATCAACGAAGCAGCACTGCGCGAATCAGGACTGGTGAGCCGCAATTGCGACTTCATCAAAATTCTCGGCACTGGCGATCTTGCCCGCAAGCTCACCATCGAAGGCGCCAAAGTCAGCGCCACGGCCCGTGAAAAGATTGAGAAGGCCGGCGGCTCCATCGCTGCCTGATTTTCTCTGACCCAACCAACCTCTTTGATGGGCCGGTCTCCGCGCAGCCAATGCTGTCAGGAAGCAGGCCCATCTTCGCTTAGAGCCTCTCTCTCATGATCTCTGCCTTCGCCAACAGCTTCAAAGTTCCCGAACTTCGCTCGCGCATTCTTTTCACCCTGGCGATGATTGTCATCGTCCGCATCGGCACGTCCATCACACTTCCGGGTGTTGATGCCACCGTGCTGAATGCCTGGATTGAAAACAAAGCGGGTGACAATGCCTCCGGTGCCTCACAGGTCGCCGCGTTGCTTAACATCTTCAGCGGGGGTGGGCTTCAAAACTGCGCTATTTTCGCTCTGGGCATCATGCCCTACATCAGTGCCAGCATCATGCTGCAGCTCCTTACGGCCGTCTGGCCTCCGCTGAGCAAACTGGCGCGTGAGGAAGGCGGACGGCAGAAGATCACGCAGTACACCCGTATTGCCACCATTGTGCTCTGCGTCTTTCAGGCCACACTTCTGGCCCAATCTCTGCACGATCCGGCGCAGAACTACCTGATGGCTGGTTTGCAGGATGCCATTGATAAATTGGGCGGTAGGCCGCTCGTTCCGAATTACGGGCTTGGTTTCGTTTTCACCAGTGTCATCACCATTACGGCTGGCACCATGCTCATGATGTGGCTTGGGGAGCAGATCACGGACCGCGGCATTGGCAACGGTGTCTCCATCCTGATTTGCGTGAACATCGTTTCTGATCTTCCCGGTGCTCTGATTCAGGTCTGGCAGACCTTCGTGGGCAGCATCAAGGCCAGCCCTGCCAGCGCCTTCACCCTTGTCCTGCTCATGGGATTCATGATTCTCGTCATCGCTGGTGTCATCGCCTTGACCCAGGCGACACGGCGAATCGCCATCACCTACGCCAAGCGCGTTGTCGGCCGCAAGGTCTATGGTGGCCAGACACAGTATCTGCCTCTTAAGATCAATTATTCCGGCGTCATGCCGATCATCTTCGCCCAGGCCATCCTGCTGTTCCCCTCCACCATTCTTGCTTCGCTCTTCAAAGATGTGAACTGGATCCAGCGCATGGCGCTTTTTATCAGCAGTGGCTGGGTTTATTATGTGGCTTCCTCGCTGCTGATCTTTTTCTTCAGCTACTTCTGGGTGGCTACGATGTTCCAGCCCACACAGATTTCGGAAGATCTCAAAAAGAGCGGTGGCTATGTTCCGGGCATTCGCCCAGGCAAGCCGACAGCCGACTTCCTCGACTTCACCATGAGTCGTCTCACCTTTGCCGGTGCGATCTTCCTGACTGGCCTCTATGTGATGCCGGGCGTCGTCAGCAGCTCGATGAAAATTTCCAGCTCGGCTGCGCAGTTCTTTGGCGGCACCAGCCTGCTGATCCTCGTTGGCGTGGTGCTTGATGTCATGCGCCAGGTCGAAACGCATCTGCTGCAGAGCCACTATGACGGCTTCCTCAAGAAGGGCCGTATCCGTGGTCGTGTGGATCGCATCCAGCAGGGCGCGCGCGCCGTGGACTCCACCACCGTCGTGTGGTTGTGGGTTGCTCTCGCCATCATGGTCTTGATCGGCGTCGTGTATAAACTTGCTCTTAAGTGAGCCTCATCCAGCGCGTCATGGCTTTTGTAAAATCGGGAAACATCCCAATCCGCCACGGCGCGCAGCAGCAAGGTATTCGCAGGGCCTGCCAGGTCGCACGTGATGTGCTGATCAAAACCGCCTCGCAGGTCCATGTTGGAGTGACCACCGCAGAAGTGGATCGTTTTGCTGCCGCCGAAATCAAGGCGTGCGGCGCCACCAGTGCTTTTCTCGGTTACCGCCAGTTTCCTGGTACCATCTGCATATCCATCAACGAAGAGGTTGTTCACGGCATCGGTGGTCCGCGTGTAATTCAGGATGGTGACATCGTTAAAATCGACGTGGGTGTCTATTACGATGGCTGGGTAGGGGATAATGCTCTGACCGTGCCTGTTGGCAATGTGGCCAAGGAAACGCTGCACCTTCTCGCTGCCACCGAAGAATCTCTTCTCAATGCCGTCAAATACGCACGAGACGGCTGGATGCTTGGCGATTTGTGCCATAGCGTGGAGCACCACGTCACCCAGTATGGATACACCGTCGTGCGCGAGTTCGTCGGCCATGGCGTTGGCAGAAAACTTCACGAAGAACCGCAGGTGCCGAACTACGGCAAGAAAGGTGATCGGCCGCGTCTCAAAGCCGGGATGACCCTTGCCATTGAACCCATGATCAACATGGGTACGGGAAAGACACGAATTCTTGAGGACAAATGGACGGTGGTGACCACCGATCGCAAGCCGTCGGCTCACTTTGAGCATGTGGTGCTCGTCACGACGGACGAGCCTGAAATCCTTACCGCACGTGACCGCATGTTTCCAAAAGGCGTTGCAGATCTTACGCCTAGGCCAGTCTCAGAACTGGGCTGATCCACGTCTCGCGGCAGCCGCTACACTCAATAGGATTGGAGTCTGACAGGGGGCCGGATGTAGGTGCTTCTCGATCACCTATAATTTTTTTCTTACGCTGCTCTGTCGCTGGACTGCTTCTAAGCGCATGCCAGATTCGTAATCTCGCGTGCGATTCAACTTGGATAGTGTTCCACGTGCGCGATCCGATTTTGACATGAAAGACACCATTCCTCCTTCCCATTCATCATCGCCGAAAGGCCGCGCCGGATGTTTCGTGATTATCTTATTGGTTCTTGCCGGCGGCGGATGGCTGTGGATGCACCGGCCAGCACCAGCAGCAGGTGGGGCGGCGGGAGCCGGCAAAGGTGGTGCGCGCGGGGGAACTGCTGCAGTGACCGTCGCCGAAGTGAAGCAAGAGGACTTTGAGGAATGGGTGAGTCTTGCGGGAACCGTCACACCGCTGAATGTGGTGGTGGTACGCAGCCGTGTGGACGGACAGCTCGACAAGGTGCGGTTTGTGGAAGGGCAGATGGTCAAGGCGGGGGATTTGCTCGCAGAGATTGACCCGCGTCCCTTTCAGGTGACGCTTGACCAGGCCAAAGGGCAGCTGGCCCGGGACGAGGCCTTGCTGGCCAATGCCAACAAAGATCTCGGCCGGTACACCGAGCTGCTCAAGCAGGACTCCATTGCCAAACAACAGGTGGACACCCAAACATCCCTGGTGCGGCAGTATGAATCGGCCTTGATTTCTGATCGTGCCACGGTGGCGAGTGCGGAACTGCAACTCAGCTACACCAAGGTCACGGCTCCGCTCACCGGGCGGGTTGGTTTGCGTCAGGTGGATGCTGGTAACATGATTCGTGCCTCGGATGTGAACGGTCTTGTCATCATCACGCAGATGGATCCCATTGGCCTGATCTCTTCCATTCCCCAGGAGCGTGTGGCTGCCGTGCGCAAGCGTCTTGCGGGCAGTGACCCCGTGGTGGTTGAAGCCGTGGACAAGGAGATGAACAAAGTGCTTGGAAGCGGGAAGCTGCTGACGACCGACAATCAGATAGATGTGACCTCCGGCACTTTGAAACTGAAGGCACAACTGCCCAATGCCGACGGCTTGCTGTTTCCAAATCAGTTTGTCATCACTCGCTTGCTGGTGGACACCAAGATGAAAGCTACCGTTGCACCTGCAACAGCGATCCAGCGCGGGGCAAAGGGTGCTTATGCCTATGTTCTGAAAGAAGAAGACAGCACCGTGACTTTGCGCGATCTCGTCACCGGTCCCGTCCAAGGGGATCGCGTTCTAATTACGGAGGGATTGAAGCCGGGAGAAAAGGTGATTACGCAGGGAGTGGATCGTTTGCGTGATGGTGTCAAAGTAGAAGTCATCACCCCCGGCAAGACTGCGCCGGGAGAGCGCCCCAAAGGAGACAAGGCCAAGGGAGAGGGGAAGGGCGGCAAAGGCGCGCCTTTGTCATGATGGCTGAAACCGCATGAAGATTGACGAATGAATCCCTCCCGCATCTTCATCGAGCGCCCCGTCGCAACCACGTTGCTGATGGTTGCGGTTTTGCTTGTCGGCGCGCTGGCCTACCGGCTGCTGCCGGTGGCAGCATTGCCGCAGGTG
This sequence comes from Prosthecobacter debontii, assembly GCA_943371875.1. Taxonomy (GTDB): domain Bacteria; phylum Verrucomicrobiota; class Verrucomicrobiia; order Verrucomicrobiales; family Verrucomicrobiaceae; genus Prosthecobacter; species Prosthecobacter debontii_C. The sequence continues at coordinate 17,017 of CALRWM010000035.1, forward strand.
GATTATCCGACCATCCAGGTCGTCACACTTTATCCTGGCGCAGGACCGGAGGTGATGACCTCCTCCATCACCGCCCCCTTGGAGCGTCAGTTTGGTCAGATGCCCGGCCTCGCGCAGATGTATTCGATCAGCAGCGGTGGCTCCTCCGTTATCACCTTGCGCTTCACCCTTGGGCTGCGTCTGGACATTGCCGAGCAGAGCGTGCAGGCGGCCATCAATGCCGCCGCAACACTGCTGCCAACGGATCTGCCCAATCCGCCGATCTATAACAAGGTCAATCCGGCAGACGCCCCCATCATTTCGCTGGCGCTGACCTCGCAGACACTGCCGCTGATCAAGGTGCAGGACGCGGCCGACACACGGCTGGTGCCCAAGCTGTCGCAGATTTCCGGCGTGGGGCTGGTCTCGCTCAGCGGCGGCATGCGGCCTGCGGTGCGCATCCGGGCCAATCCGGTGGCACTCTCCTCACGCGGCCTGAGCACCGAGGATTTGCGCAACGCCATCACCACAGGAAATGTGAACCAGCCAAAGGGCGGTTTTGACAATGCCACGCGCAGCAGCACGGTGGATGCAAACGACCAGCTGCTCTCCGCCGATGACTACCGCAATCTGGTGATCGCCTGGCGCAATGGTGCCGCTGTGCGTGTGATTGATGTCGCTGACGTGGTGGATGATGCCGAGAACATGCGCCTCGCCGCGTGGGCGGATGTGAAGCCTTCGACGAAGGTGCAGCCGGCGGTCGTCGTCAATGTGCAGCGCCAGCCAGGAGCTAACGTCATCGAAGTGGCCGACCGCATCAAGACGCTGCTGCCGAAGCTGAAGGAGAACCTGCCGCAGTCGGTGGATGTGCAACTTCTCACCGACCGGACGACCACAATCCGGGCCTCCGTGGAGGATGTGCAGTACGAACTCCTGCTCTCCATCTTCCTTGTGGTCGCGGTGATCTTTGTCTTTCTGCGCAGCCTGCGTGCGACATTGATTCCGGCGGTCGCGGTGCCGCTCTCACTCGTCGGCACATTCGCCGTGATGTGGCTGTGCGGTTTCAGCCTGAACAACCTGACGCTCATGGCGCTCACCATCGCGACGGGCTTCGTCGTGGATGACGCGATCGTGATGATCGAAAACATCGCGCGCTATATCGAGAATGGTGAAGCACCTATGCCGGCTGCGCTGAAAGGCGCGAAGCAGATTGGTTTCACCATCATCTCGCTCACCCTGTCGTTGATCGCGGTGCTGATTCCGCTGCTCTTCATGCAGGATGTGGTGGGCAGGTTGTTTCGTGAATTTGCCATCACGCTGGCCATTTCCATTGTGATCTCGGCGGTCGTCTCGCTCACCCTGACGCCGATGATGTGCGCCCGCCTGTTGAAGCATGGCGGGGAAGGGCCGATCGCGCAGAGGGTGTCGCGTGGTTTTGATGCGATCATCGCGCTCTATGGCCGGGTGCTGCGTGTGGTGCTCGATCACGGCGCGACGATGATGCTGGTTTTTGCCGCCACCCTCGTGGCGACCGGGCTGCTGTATCAAAGCGTGTCAAAGGGGTTCTTCCCATTGCAGGACACCGGGCTTATCCAGGGCTTTGTGGAGGCTCCGCAAAGTGTGTCTTTCGCGGCGCTGGGCCAGCGGCAGCAGGAACTCTCACGTCTGGTCACGGAGGATGAGGCCGTGAAAAGTGTTTCTTCATTCATCGGTGTGGATGGCGTGAACACCACCCCCAACACGGGACGCATGCTGATCAATCTTGTGCCGAGACATGAGCGGAATGTGACTGCCGCTCAGGTTGTCCGACGTCTGCAGGACAAGGCCAACCGCCTGCCTGGGGTGCAGTTGTATCTGCAGCCGGTGCAGGATTTGAACATCGAGGACCGCGTGAGCCGGACCCAGTTTCAATACACGCTGCAGTCCCCCAGCATTGAATCCTTGCAGTTGTGGACGCACCAGTTGGTGGACGAACTGAGGAAATCATCCCTGCTGGCGGATGTGGCCGATGACTTGCTGGACAAAGGTCTGCAGGCGCGCGTGGTGATCGATCGTGAAACCGCGAGCCGCCTCGGCGTGACTGTCGCCGCCATCGACTCAGCACTTTACAATGCCTTTGGGCAACGGCTTGTCTCGACCATTTTCACCCAGAGCGGGCAGTATCGCGTGGTCCTTGAGCATGGTCTGGAGTTCCAGTCAGGGCTCTCCGCCTTTGATCAGGTGCGCGTGCCATCGACAAGCGGGCAGCAGGTGCTGCTAAGTACGATGGCCAAAATCATCGAAGAGCCGGCCACGCTGGCCATTGCTCATCAGGATCAGTTTCCCGCCGCGACCGTGTCTTTCAATCTGGCGCCCGGTGCCTCTCTGGGAGCTGCCGTGGCGGAAATCGAGCGCATCAAAGACGACATCAACATGCCCGAAAGCATTGAGACTGCCTTTGCCGGCACGGCGCTCGCGTTTCAAGGTGCGCTGAGCAATCAGCTGCTGCTCATCCTTGCCGCCGTCGTCGTCATGTATCTGGTGCTCGGCATCCTCTATGAGAGCTTCATCCATCCGCTGACGATTCTTTCCACGCTGCCGTCCGCTGCCGTGGGCGCCCTGCTCGCGCTGGAACTGACGCATACGGAACTCGGAGTCATGGCCATCATTGGCATCGTGTTGCTGATCGGCATCGTGAAGAAGAACGCCATCATGATGATCGACTTCGCCATCGAGGCTGAGCGTGAGCACAATATGCCGCCGCGGGAGGCCATTTATCAGGCCTGCCTGCTGCGCTTCCGCCCGATCCTCATGACCACCCTGGCCGCCTTGCTCGGCGCACTCCCGCTCATGATGGGCAACGGGGAGGGCTCTGAACTGCGCCATCCTCTGGGACTTACGATGGTGGGTGGTTTGCTGGTCAGCCAGTTGCTCACACTCTTCACCACGCCGGTGATTTATTTGATGTTTGACCGCTTTGCGCCTTCACGCCGTGAAGAGACGGAGGCCGAAATTCCTGCCATTGCATGAGTTTTACTGACACCTTCATCCACCGTCCCGTGGCGACCACGCTCGCCACGCTGGCGATCGCGTTGTCGGGTGTCCTGGCGTACATGAATCTGCCGGTTTCGCCCTTGCCGCAGGTGGACATGCCTTCGATTTCCGTCTCGGCCTCTCTGCCAGGCGCGAGTCCCGAGACCATGGCCGCCACGGTGGCCACACCGCTGGAGCGCACGCTGGGCCGCATCGCCGGGATCACGGAGATGACCTCATCCTCCTCTCAGGGCAGCACGAGCATCAGCCTGCAGTTTGACATCAGCCGTGACGTGGACAGCGCTGCTCGGGACGTGCAGGCGGCCATCAATGCAGCGCGCAGTTTGCTGCCAACGGGCATGCCGGGCAATCCGACCTACCGCAAAATGAACATGTCGGACTCGCCGATCATGATCATGGCGCTGACTTCGGACGTCGCCACCTCAGGCCAGATGTATGATGTCGGTTCGACGGTGATCGCGCAGAAGATTTCACAGATCGACGGCGTGGGCAGTGTCAGCATCGGCGGCAGTTCGCTGCCGGCCGTGCGCGTCAGCATGAACATGCCGGCCCTGACGCGGGCGAACCTCACCATGGAAGACGTTCGCACCGCCATCGCCGCCGCGAATGTGAACCGGCCCAAGGGGCTGATTGAGGATGATGATCGACGCTGGCAGGTGCTGGCGAGTGATCAAATGGACAAGGCTGAAGAGTACAAAAACGTCATCGTGAGCTATGTCAATGGTGCTGCGGTACGGCTGGCGGATCTCGGTGAGGTGACGGATTCCGTGCAGGACGCCTACAACTATGGCAGCACGAACGGCAAGAACTCTGTCTCGTTAATCGTCTTTCGGCAGGCCGGGGCGAACATCATTGAGGTGGTGGACAAGATCAAAGCCATGATGCCGAAACTCCGTGCGATGGCTCCTGCCTCGATGAATTTTGACATCACCATGGAGCGTACGGTGACCATCCGCGCCTCGATTGATGATGTACAGTATTCGCTGCTGATTGCCACCCTGCTCGTCATCCTGGTCGTGTTTGCCTTTTTGCGCAGAGTACGCGCCACCTTGATTCCGGGCGTGGCGGTGCCGGTGTCTCTCCTGGGGACTTTTGGTGTCATGTATCTTTGTGGCTACAGTCTGGACAATCTTTCACTGATGGCCCTCACGGTCAGCACCGGCTTTGTGGTTGATGATGCGGTCGTCGTGCTGGAAAATATCACCCGCCATGTCGAAAATGGCGTGCCCGTGATGGAGGCGGCACGTCGGGGAACGCGTGAAGTGACCTTCACGGTCATTTCGATGAGCGTCTCACTGATCGCCGTGTTTATTCCCATCCTCCTCATGGGTGGGCTCATGGGGCTGTTGTTCAGAGAGTTCGCCGTAGTGCTCTCCGTGGCCATTGCCGTTTCGCTTGTGGTCTCGCTCACCACCACGCCGATGATGTGCGCGCGTTTGCTGAGCGCTGAAAAAGAAGGTCACAAACCCGGTTTTTTTGCACGGCTGTCAGACGGCATCTTTCATTGGGTGCAGTCCTTCTATGCGCACACGCTGCACATCGCCCTGCGGCATCACTGGCTCACGCTGACGGCGCTCATCGGCATCGTTGTTCTGACCGGATGGCTGTATGTGACGATTCCCAAGGGTTTTTTCCCGCAGCAGGATAATGGTTTGCTCATTGGCGGCATCAGCGCGGATCAAAACATCTCGTTCCAGGCCATGCGCGAGAAAGTCATCGAGATCGCACGGATTGCGCAGGCCGATCCAGCGGTTGTTAAAGTGAATGCCAGCTGCGGCTCCGACTCGCGCATGGGCGGGCCGAAAAACAGCGGCCGGGTCTTCATCTCGCTCAAACCGATGGGGCAGCGTGACTCGGTCGATGTCGTGCTGGCACGGTTCCGTGGCAAACTTTCAAAAATCGCAGGCGCCACCCTGCTGCTGGTGCCATCGCAGGATTTGCGCATTGGCGGGCGCTCCAGCCGCGCCTTGTATCAATACACGCTGCAGGCGGGTGACGTGGAGACCCTGCGCAAATGGGAGCCTCGGGTGCGTCTGGCGCTGCTCGGCCTCAAGGAACTCGTGGATGTGAACAGTGATTTCGAGGACAAGGGCACCGTCACCAGGCTCGTCGTTGATCGTGATGCCTGCGCCCGTGTCGGTGTGAGCATGCAGGCGGTGGACAGTGTGTTAAACAGCTCTTTCGGCCAGCGCATGGTTTCCACGATCTATGCACCGCTGAATCAATACCGCGTGATATTGGAGTCTTCGCAAAACGAGGATCCAGGAGCGTTTGATCAGGTGATGGTGCGTTCCAACTCTGGCAAGCTCGTGCCATTGAACCAGCTTGCACGGTGGGAGTTCGCGCCTGCGGCGCTGTCCATCAGTCATCAGGGGCAGTTCGCGGCGCTGACCTTTTCATTCAACATCCCGCCCGGCGTGGCATTTGCAGACGCCACCGAAGCCATTACGAATGCGGTGAACAAACTGCAGATTCCCGAAGATGTTCAGCGCATTTTTGCCGGCACGGCGGGTGCGTTTCAGGCCTCGCTGGACAGTCAGCCCGTCCTCATTCTCACGGCGCTGCTCGTCATCTACCTCGTGCTGGGCATTCTCTATGAGAGCTTTCTGCATCCGCTGACGATCCTCTCGACCCTGCCCTCCGCAGGCGCAGGTGCCTTGCTTGCCCTGTATGTCTGCGGCATGGATTTCACGGTGATGGCGATGATCGGCATCTTCCTGCTCATCGGGATCGTGAAAAAGAACGCCATCATGATGATCGACTTTGCCCTGCAAACCGAGCGCGAACGTGGGCTCGATTCATTCCAGGCCATCTTCGAAGCCTGTCAGCTGCGCCTGCGCCCCATTTTGATGACCACCTTCGCCGCCTTGCTCGGTGCCTTGCCATTGGCGCTCGGTACCGGCGTGGGCTCAGAGTTGCGCCGCCCCCTCGGCATTGCCGTCGTCGGCGGCCTCCTCGTCAGTCAGGTGCTCACGCTTTACACCACGCCGGTGGTGTACCTCTTTCTAGACGGTCTGCGGTTGCGTTTCTTGAAAAAACATCCTCCCTCCCCGCACCTGACCGCCGCCCCCGTTCCAGTCACTCTATGAACCGACTTTTTTTCTGCATGCTCATGCTTGCCGCCGCCGGCTGCAGTTTCTCACCGAAGAAGCAGGCTCCGGCGATGAATCTGCCAGCAAACTTCAAGGAGAGCGGCGGCTGGAAAGTCGCGCAGCCTGCGGATCATCTGCCGCGTGGCAACTGGTGGTCCATCTTTCATGACAGGGATCTGGATGCCATCATGCAAAGCCTGGAAGTCTCCAATCAGTCTTTGCAGTCCGCTGTCGCGAGGGCGCAGCAGACCTCGGCTTTGCTCACGGCCGCCAAGCTTGCCTTCCTGCCAACGGCCTCTGCTACGAGCGACTACACCGTCAATAAGAGCGGTGCTCTAGGGGGCTCCAGCAACGCCAACTCCATCAATGCCGCCCGCAGCGGCTCAGGCGTGAAAAGTATTCAATCCGTAGGAGGATCGGCCAACTGGGAACTGGATCTTTGGGGACGTCTGCGGCATACCGCCAAGGCCACCAAGGCGGACGTCGAGGCGGTGCAGGCGGATGTTGAGTCCACACGGCTCACCCTGCAAACTCAGGCGGCGCAGAGCTACTTTTCACTGCGCGCTGCAGACGCTCAAAGGCTCTTGCTGGAGCGCCAGGTGGCCAGTTACGCCAAGTCGCTGGAACTCACGCAAAACCGTAAAGCACAGGGAGTGGCCTCCGAGGCGGATGTCGCTCTCGCCGCGACTCAGCTTGCGACCTCACGTGCCGCCTTGATCGAAACCGGCGTGGTGCGGGCGACGATGGAGCATGCTCTGGCTGTGCTGACTGGTCGTGCCCCAGCCGATTTCGGCTTGAAGCCGGCCACACTCACCTCACACATCCCTGCGCTGCCAGCCACGGCACCATCCACGCTGCTTCAGCGTCGTCCTGACATTGCCGCCGGTGAGCGTCGTGTGGCTGCCGCCAACGAACGTATTGGTGCCGCCATCGCTGCCTTTTTCCCCACCATCTCACTTGGGGCCGCCACTGGCTGGCGTGCCTTGGCCAACCTGTTTGCGCAGGGCAACAATTTCTGGTCGTTTGGCCCTGATGCCAGCTTGGCGATTCTCGACAGCGGCCAACGTCTGGCCGCCAAAGCACAGGCGGACGCCACCTGGCGGCAGGCAGTCGCGGATTACCGACAAGCCGTGCTGACCGCCATGCAGGAGTCTGAAGATGCGCTGTCCACTCTGCGCATTCTGGCCGCCGAAACTGAAGCGCAGAATGAAGCGGTGCATGCGGCCCGGGAGAGCGAACGCATCGCCACCAATCAGTATGAGGCGGGTACCTTGAGCTACATCAACGTTGCCACCGCTCAAGCCACCGCCCTGAATGCAGAGCGCAGTGCCATTGATCTCCGCTCCCGTCGTCTGAACGCTACTGTGGCCTTGATCAAAGCACTGGGTGGCGGCTGGTGAAACTCAAGGCGCAGGAGGCAAATCTGTGATGAGTGAATGTCGAGGCTTGAATCGCTAGTGCGGATCGTTATGAGATCCGCATGGAACTCATCAATAACACTCCTCATGTGCCGGCTGCGGTCGGTCCTTATTCCCAAGCGGTGAAGCATGGAGCGTTGCTCTTTTGCTCAGGCCAGATTCCCATCGATCCGGCTGCGGGAAAGATCGTGGCGACGGATGTGGAGGGTCAGACGACCCAGGTGCTGGCCAATATCCGCGCGCTGCTGGAGGCGCAGGGACTGACGCTGAGCTCTGTCATCAAAGCGACCGTGTTTTTGCAAAACATGGCCGATTTTCCCAAGGTCAATCCGCTGTATGAGGCTGCGTTTGCCGGTCACAAGCCTGCACGTTCGACTGTGGCCGTGGCGGGACTGCCGCTGGGGGCTTTGGTGGAGATCGAAGTGATCGCGGCGCTGTCTTGATGTGCGGGGCAAGACTATACCAATCTGTGCCCAGAGAACAGCCTCCTCCTTTACAGAGTATTTCCAGCGTCTTTTGAGGAGGAGCGGCCGGTCTAGGGAGTGCCAAAATCCAGCACGCAGCGGAAGCCCAGATCAGCGCGCGTGGCACTCTTGAGAGCATGTGAACGGCTGGATGTCAGCAGGGCATCTTTGTCAAAGCTCAGCCAGCAGCCGCCGCGGATGACGCGCTCTTCCGGCGCACCGGGCCACGCGTCCGCGCACCATTCAGACACGTTGCCTCCCATTTCATAGAGGCCCAGAGCGTTTCCGCGCGCGCTGTCCACAGGTGCAGTGTAGGAATAATTGTCTGCGGTGCCGGGGATTTTGGTGGCATCCAGATTGGCAGTGAGTGCTGGCGGTTTCCAGTCATCCGCCTTGGGCGTCCAGGGGTAGTGGGATTTGTCGGAGTGGTTCCTCGCGGCAGGATCGGAGCCGGTTTCATTTTTCAAACCAGCAGCCAGGCTCCACTCGGTGTCGCTCGGCAGACGGTAGGCGGCGGTGGCGGGGATGAGCTTGCTTGCGCGGTCGCGCTCGGTCAGCCAGGCGCAGAAAGCCTGGGCATCCTCCCAGGAAACGCCAGCGGCAGGATGATTTCCACCCAGCAGGAAAGAGGGTTTCTGGCTCCAGTTGCGTCCTGTATCACGCAGCCAGGTTTCGAAATCACGCACGCTGGTTTCCGTGACGCAGATGAGAGGGGCGCTTTTCTCCTGCAATGGAACAAAGCGCATTCCCAGGGCATTGATGAAGGAACTGCCATCTGCTACTGCAGATTTGAGACTTGCAGGGTCGGGCAAGCCGCCATCATCGCCCTTGCCCTGCATCTGTTTACGCATCGCTTCCACCGCAATGGCGTCCACCTTGCGGCTATCAGTCATTGCCTTCATGCGTTCCTCCAGAGCCTGCTTTTTCTCCGCATCGGAGGCGGCCAGGAGGCTGGCTGTGCGGCGCTTGTCGTCAAACACACAGCGGAAGCCGATGGTGGGGGCACGCAGGTCTGCAGGCACAACATACTGGTAGGATGAGTTGAGGCATTCAGCGCGGAAATAGGCCCAGGAACCGCCTCGCAGGACCCCAGTCGGTTGCGCGCGGATTTCCACTGGCTGGGTCCATTCCCAGACATTGCCCGCAAGGTCATACAGTCCCTCCTGAGTGGGGGTGAAACTTCCTACCGGTGCGGTGAATGCATAGCCGTCGTTGGCGTAGCCGGTGATCTCGCCATCGGCAAAGTTGGCGGTCTTCGCAGGCGGCGGCCAGTCCTGCCCCCAAGGATAGATTTGGTCGTCCAGCAGGCGGTCTTCAGCAGAGAGGCTGATCTTCTTGCGACCACGGGCCAGGCCCACAGCAGAGTCCCATTCTTCCGGCGTCGGCAAACGGTAGCTCTGGGAGCTGTCGATCAGGTGCTGTTCGCGCTCGGTTTCGGTGAGCCAATTGCAGAAGGCCACGGCATCTTGCAAGTTGACGCCTACCACCGGATGCTCTGGCGATTGCTCAAAGTGCGTCTGGTAGGACCATGGATACTTTTTCTGCCGCAGAAACTCATTCCATTCGGAGAGCCTCGTCTCCCAGATGGCAAACTGCACGGTGGTGCCGGGAATGCTGGCAAATCGCGTGCCTATGCTGCTCACCCGCGGCGCATTTGGACTGGTGCCTTCAGGCTTGAGGCCGGTTTGTCCTTGGGCGGCGAAACACGCGGCCAAGCCGAGCACAAGGGCGGTCAGAAGGGAAGGGGGGCGACGCATGGAATTTAATAAATGCAAAGAAGGCCAAGTTCATCCGAAAAACTCGGGAGAACACGACATCTGACACTTTGCCAGAGAAAAAAGTACGCTGCCAGCACAGCTTGGTGTCAAAGTGTTAACAGACCGGAGAACTTTATCCTTTGCGCTGGGTATCAGCATGGTACAGTCACCTCCCTTTTTGAAAAATGCCGACCCAACCACGGCAAACAATCCCAGGCCGCCGCTTGAGCGACCTTTGGCGGTAGCTTGGCCGCGTGATGCGGACAGTGGTGGAGTCGTTTTGACACTTTACAGCCAGGTTAAACATGTGGTTTAAAGTCTTCTGAGGATGGATTTGTCCCAATATTCCAATGACGGCTTTGAGAGAGGCGCAAAACGCTGGAAGGAGGCAGCCTGGCTTTTGACGAAGAGGATCTTTTTTCAAACTTCGGTGCCATGGCCCTCCGCTCTGCGGTCAATCCTTCTTCGTTGGTTTGGTGCGAAAATTGGCACAGGTGTGGTGATCAGAGCAAATGTGAACATTTCCTTTCCATGGCGGCTGCTCCTGGGTGACTACGTCTGGCTTGGAGAAGAGGTCATGATCCTGAGCCTTGCCCCAGTGACAATCGGATCCAATGTCTGTGTTTCACAACGCTCGTTCTTGTGTACAGGCTCGCACGACCATCGCAGAGAAACCTTCGATTTGATCGTGCGTGGCATCACATTAGGTGATGGTTGCTGGGTCGCCGCGCAATCGTTCATCGGCCCAGGCGTGGAGGTGGGCAGGGGTAGTGTGGTAAGTGCAGGAAGTGTTGTAATGAACTCAGTCCCCGAACGCACACTGGTCAGGGGAAATCCTGGGGTTGTGATCAAAACTCTGGCGATGGACGCAGATGCATCACTCACTCAGCGGGAATGACGACAAGTGGGAACTGATGACGAAAAAAATGTTCTCAACAAAATGCAGGCCGCATCACCATGCCGTCGGGCACCGTCATTTCTCTGGCTTAGCAAATTGTCCGTTGTCCTTTTCCTTCTCTGGCTGCAACTCTCTTTCCTCGACATGAAAGGCCTCATCCTAGCATGGAGAATGGGGTCGCGTCTTTATCCCTTCACACAAGTGGCGTCCAAACAACTGCAGCCGGTCTATGACAAGCCCACATTGGCCGAGCCCCGGTTACATTGATCCTCGGTGACTTTGAAAACTGGCGACTGGACTGCCTCAGTGCCAATACCTCGACTGCATCGTCAAAGTTGCCATCGAAGTGAAACGTGTTGGCCTTCAAAGCGTCTGAAACTCCTATGATTCCTCATCCAGTATTGTCCCATCGCTATGCTCAGCCCGAAGAACGACAGGGCTACGTCAAAGAGCTCTTCGATCAAGGTGCCGCGCATTACGATCCCATCGTCGGCTGGGGGTTTTTCGGCACAGGCAATCTTTACCGCAGGACGGCGCAGAGTCGCCATGGCCTGCGGCCCGGCATGCAGCACCTCGATGTCGCCTGCGGCACTGGCCTGGTCGCCGTCGCCGCCAGCCAGGTGCTCGGGGGTGACAGCACCATCACCTGCGTGGAGCCCAGTGACGGCATGCTGGCCGTGGCCCGGGAAAAACTGCCAAATGCACGCTTCATCCAGAGCCGTGCGGAGAGCATGCCCCTCGAAGCCAACACCTACGATTTCCTCACTGTGGGCTATGCACTGCGCCATTTCGCCGATCTGGAGGCAACCTTCCTTGAATTTCACCGTGTACTCAAGCCCGGCGGCCGCGTCCTCATCATGGAGGCCACCCGTCCAGCGGGAAGGATCGGCTCTGCGCTTTTCAAACTCTACTTCGGCATTGTGTATCCCTTCTTCGCCCGCCTGCTCACCCGCAGCAAAAAGGCAGAGGAGATGATGGTGTACTTTTGGGAGACCATGGACGCCTGCGTCCGTCCTGAGGCCGTTGTCTCCGCCCTCAAGGCCGCTGGTTTCCAAGAGGCCCGGCGCATCGCCTGCATGGGCGTCTTCAGCGAATACGCCGCCGTCAAAGCATGATGGATCTCCTCATCACTTTTGTCTCTGACCGTCCCGGGCATGATCGACTCTACGCCATGGATGCGACAAAGATCAGTGTCGAACTCGGCTGGAACCCCGCCCACACACTTGAAAAGGGACTGCGTGATACCGTGTCGTGGTATCTTCAACATCAGGGCTGGGTGGAATCGATAGCTCGTGACTAATTCATGTGGGATCCAACCTTCAATGAACCGTTTCTTCAGTGTGCTGCGCCATCCGAAGCCGCTTCGTTTTTTGGTCGCCCAGATATTCTGGCGCACCGGCTGGGGGCGGCGGATCACTTTTCCCCTGCGTTCGTTCCGACTGCATCTGCATCCGGCCAACCTTGCCTGGCAGCTCTGGGTGGACCGACATCAAAGGGATGCCGATTTGGACATCATCCGTTCACTTCTTAAACCGGGAGACACGATGATTGACGTCGGGGCCAACGTTGGATTTACCGTCATGGAAGGGGCTCGCTCCGTCGGCGAGAACGGCGTTGTTCATGCCATTGAGCCGCATCCCTTCATTCATCGGTGTCTGGAGGAAAACCTCAGCCTAAACCAGTTCAGTTCACCGCAGGTTCAGCGTTATGCAGTCGCCGTTGCAGACGCAACCAGTGAACTGGGTGCGCAGTTCACCGATGACCGCCGTGATGACATGAATTTCATGGTTCCCAAAGGTTCCGCTCACCACTCGGGCTTGAACACTGAAAGTATCACAGTTCCAGTCACCACATTGGATGTTTTGTTTCCGGACTTGCTTCGCTGTGATCTCTTAAAGATCGATGTCGAGGGCGTGGAGCTCGCTGTGCTGCGCGGTGCCAGCAGGCTGCTCAAGAAAACGCGACAGATTTTGATTGAAGCAGGAGACCCAAACTCTGCCCGTCATGGCTTCACTGCCGACGATTTGCTGGCGTATTTGGAGTCTGCCGGATTCGAAGTGCGCTCCCTAGATCAGGGGGAGGGGCAAAATTCTCCCGTTCAGATTGAATACTATCGCAGGCATGTCGGAAACTGGCTGGCCTTCCGCAGTTAGTGCGAGACTCCGTCCAGCAACTGGCTTTTATAAGCCTTCTTCGATGCAACAAGGTAATTCAGACATGGGGCACATGGATCGCAGTTTGATGATAATGCCTCAGCGCCAGTCATGTTTTTGCATCCCTGGCAGGGTTCAGGGTGGGGTCCTTCATCCAACTTTCAAACGCCCCCTGGGTCACCAAGGGCGGCTCCGCCCAGTAGGAATGAATCTGCAAAGCCCTGCCTGCGGCATTCAAATGCCAGTCGATGGGACTGTTGAACGGCGGATGCGCAAATCGGCTGGACAGCACACGCTCCGCGCAGCCGGGATGAATCAGATACGCCTCCGTGCAGCGGGAGCAGCCTCCACCACCCCACAGCAGCCCGCGTTTCCAGCCGCGCCAGTAGATGTGCTTGCCGGCGCGGCGCAGCCACCAGGGTACATGCAGATCACAGCCCAGTCCGACAAAGCACATGTCCCACTCTTTGGGAAGCTCAGTCAGGCAGTCTGCCAAAGCGGGCAGAAAGTCAGGACGGATCAGGACATCATCTTCCAGGATCAGATGCCACGCATGCGGCTCAGCCACCACTTTGCGGTACACCGCCAGATGCTTCAAAATCAGAGAGACCGAACCCGCTGCGATCGCTTTTGGGGCGCCCCACTCGCCGCGTTCAAACGCACCGTCCGCCAGCACTTCCTCGCGATCATGCGCTGTCATCCAACTCACCGGAAAGTGGTCCAGCCCATGTTCACGCAGCGTCCGCTCCATGTGCGCCCGGCGTTCGGTCAGGCGTGTATAATGGATGACATGCACCCGCAGGTTTTCCGAAGTGATGGCGGCAGCTGCTTGTTCCATATGCGGAAGGCAGTTTCTCACACACCCTGCAGTTCCTGCAACAGCTAAGAGCCGCAAGCTTGCTCAGCTCCTCACTCGTCTCGAATGTTATCATGGCTGTCACTTCGCCACAATCGACTGCGCCTGTACCGCTGGAGCGCGACTTTTGGTGGCTTCGCATTGGTGCAGCTTTTCGTGCAGGCGCTGAATGCCGTCGCGGGCTTCCTGTTGGTGCGCACTTTGGAGAAGCCGGACTATGCCTGGTTCACCATCGCCAGCAGCATGAGCGCCGCGCTGGCCGTCCTGGCGGATGCAGGCATTGTCAACGCCATCACCTCCGTCGGTGGTGGAATCTGGCAGGACAAGGCATCTTTGAAAGGCCTGGTGCATGCCGCGCTGCGCCTGCGGGTAAAGCTGGCAGTTCTTTCTTCAGTCATCGTTGCGGTCATTTCCATCTGGCTGCTGCTGCGCAATGGAGCAGGTCTTCCCTCTGCACTCGGGCTTACCGCGCTGGTGCTCGCCCCCATCTGGCAGATTTCCACCACGGCTGTTCTCAATGTCGTCAACCGTCTGCAATCGCGCACCCGGCAGCTTCAAGCAGCAGATCTAGCGCCTGTGCTTGTCCGGACTGCGCTGACAGCGGCTCTGGCTCTTGTAGGCGGCCTCACTCCGCTCACTGCTCTCATGGCGGTTCTAGTGGCCCATCTGACCCAATATGGCATCGTCCGCAGGCAGGTTCTTCCATTGCTGGGGGACGTGCAGCCCATTGGCATCGCCGATCATACGGCTCGCATCTGGGAAGTGGTTCTTCAGCTGCTGCCGAACTGCATTTTCATCTGCATTCAGGGCCAGCTTGCAACTTGGCTGATCAGCGTCTTTGCCACCACCAGCGAGGTCTCGGATCTCGGAGCGCTGAATCGACTCGCCGTCATCTTCGCCGTACTCGCCGGGCCTCTCGGGCAGTTCGTGTTTCCTTCCTTTGCCCGTGCCTCGGACAGAAAACGGATGTGGGCTATGGCAATCGCCCTTGTGGCAGGCACGGTGGCGTTCAGCATTATGGTGCTGGCGTTCGCGTGGTGGCAGGGGCATTGGTTCCTCTGGATCCTCGGTGGCAAGTATGCGCACCTGCAGCGGGAAATGGTGTTGGTACTGGCTGGAATGGCCCTCATCAATATAGCCGGTTTTGTCTGGGCCATGAATGCGGCTCGTGGATGGAATCACCTGGCCTGGCTCAACATTCCATTAACCCTCACCACCCAGGCGGTGGCCGCCTGCCTGCTGCCTCTAAACAGCGTGATGGGGCTGGCTTGGTTCATCATCGCTTCGGCCGTAGTTCAGTGCGGCCATGCTTTGACCACATGCATCTTCGGTCTCACTCACGACCCTCGCATCCAGTCAGCGGCTCCGATTTGCTGAATCAAATCGGCATCAATTTCCATTTTCTCCATGAAACTCCTCGTCACCGGATCCTCCGGTCTCATCGGTTCCGAAGTCGTTGATTACTTTTGTCAGCAGGGCTGGCAGGTGCATGGTGTGGATAACAACATGCGTGCCGACTTTTTTGGCCCGCAAGGGGACACCCGTTGGAATCAGGAGCGGCTCAAGGCAGCGCACCCATCATTCCATCACCACGAACTCGACATCCGTGATCGCAAGGCCGTGCTCGACTGCCTCGCCACACTGAGGCCCACCCATGTCGTCCATACCGCTGCGCAGCCCAGCCATGATCTCGCGGCCTCGCGGCCTTTTGATGATTTTGACACGAACGCTGCCGGCACCTTGAACCTTCTGGAAGCCACCCGACTCAATGCCCCGGAGGCCGTGTTCATCCACATGAGCACCAACAAGGTTTATGGTGACCGTCCCAACACCATCAAGCTCAAAGAGTTGGACACCCGCTGGGATTATGACGATCCCGCCTATGTCGGTGGCATTACCGAGGAATTCTCCATTGATCAGAGCAAGCATAGCCTATTCGGCGCGTCGAAAGTCGCTGCCGACGTCATGGTGCAGGAATACGGGCGCTACTTTGGCATGAAATGCTGCGCCTTGCGCGGTGGCTGTCTCACTGGCCCGAACCACAGCGGTGTCGAACTCCACGGCTTCCTCAGCTACCTCATCAAGTGCAACCTTGCCGGAAAAAAGTACAACGTCTTCGGCTACAAAGGCAAGCAGGTGCGGGACAACATCCACAGTCTGGACGTCGTCCGCTTCATGCACGCCTTCTTTGAAAATCCCCGCTGCGGCGAGGTGTACAACATCGGCGGTGGCCGTGACAACAGCGTCTCCATTCTGGAAGCCTTCGACAAGATCTCCGCCATTTCCGGCAAACCCATGCAGTGGGAGTATGTAGACAAGAACCGGGAAGGGGACCACATCTGCTACATCAGCGATCTGTCCAAAATGAAGGACCATTACCCGTCGTGGGGAATCACGAAGTCACTGGATGATGTCTTCGAGGAGATCCACCGCGCTTCCGCCCAGTAATGTCTCCACAGCGCATACTCATCACTGGTGGTGCGGGTTTCATCGGCTCGAACCTTGCCTGTCATCTTCAGGGGGCGTTCCCCTCTGCGCAGATCGTCTGCATGGACAATCTTTACCGGCGCGGATCTGAGTTGAACGTCGTACGTTTGCAGGATCGCGGCATTCTGTGTCATCGTGGCGACATCCGCTTCGTGGACCAATTTCCCGAGGGTGAATTCGACCTGTTGATTGAGTGTTCGGCGGAGCCCTCCGTGCTTGCCGGGCAGGATGGTTCTCCCGACTACCTGTTTCAGACGAATTTGGTCGGTGCCTATCACTGCCTCGAAATGGCAAGGAAGTGGAAGTCCAAGTTTCTTTTTCTTTCCACCAGCCGCGTTTATCCAGTCGCACGGCTCGAATCTCATCCTTGGCATGAATTGGAAACCCGCTTCACCTGGGCGGATGAGGGCACGCCAGGAATCAGTTCCCGCGGTGTGACCGAGGCGCTGGATCTCGGCGGCGCACGCTCCCTCTACGGCTATACCAAGCTTTCCGCAGAACAGTTGATCGAGGAGTATCGGCAGAGCTTCGGTTTGCAGGCAGTCGTAAACCGTTGTGGTGTCATCGCGGGTCCGTGGCAGTTTGGCAAAGTGGATCAGGGGGTGGTCGCCCTCTGGGTCATGGCACATTTATTTGATCGTCCATTGTCTTACATTGGCTATGGCGGCACCGGCAAGCAGGTGCGTGACATTCTTCACGTGCAGGATCTCTGCGATCTCGTCGCTTTACAAATCGCCGACTTTGATGCTTGGGAAGGCTGGGTTGGCAATGTGGCGGGTGGTTTGGACTGCAGCGTTTCTTTGCTGGAGCTTACCCAGTTGTGTGAAGAGACCACCGGAAATTCGATTTCCATCCGTTCCAGCCTCGATCAGCGTCCATTCGACCTGCGTCTCTTCATCGGTGACTGTGATCGTCTTTTTAAGCGCACAGAGTGGAGGCCATCGCGTTCGCTTACAACTTTGGTCACCGACATCGCTGACTGGGTCCGATGCAATAACGCTGCACTGTTGGGCCTTTCTTGAAAAGACACTTTTACCGAGAAGGCGCACTACTTGTGGAGAGTCTGTCCCCTATTCGTGATGCAGTTTGGAATCGTCCAAACCACCATGATGAATTTATTCAAGCATGATTGGGGCAGTTCCATCCGAACCTATAAATTCCTTGCGGGCACGCTTTGCCCGCTGGCGTGCACCGCTTCAGTCTTTCCTCGTCGGTCAGCCGGCGGTTCAGTTTCTGAATCTTATCACGGGCTTTTTCCTGATCCGGTGGCTCGATGTCAACGAGTTCGCCATGTTCGGCATGGCCTTCGCGTTTCAGAGCACGGTCACCCAATTGACGGACCTCGGCTTTTCCGGTTCAATCATCGCCTTGGCAGGATCGCGTGGCCGCGATCCCGAGGTCCTTGGGAGCTATCTGCGTTCCGCACGCAACTGGCGGTCGAAGATGCAGGGAATGGTTCTGCTCGTCGCCGCCATTGTTTTTCCTCTCATTACTTGGACACAGCCTTGGGACAACAAGGTCAAATGCCTGCTGTTCGGCACTGTTGTACTGGGGGTTCTCTTCCAAGGCTGGGCCATGTATGGAGTTCCTCTCCTGGTGCATCGGGCGCTGCAGAAGTACTACCGCCCGCAGATTCATGCTGCAGTTCTCCGCCTTGCATTGAGTGCAGGCTTGTATGCCGTGGGTGCACTCAGTGCCTGGGCTGCAGCCCTGCTTGCGGCACTCTCACTCGGTTACACGGGGTTCAATTACAGGCGTTCCTCCCAAGCCTATATTCGGGAGCCGGAGCAAAGCGAGTCGGAACGCAATGCAGAGATGTTGCGCTACCTCTCCCCGCTTATTCCCGGGGTGGTCTTCACAGCGCTGCAAGGACAGATACTCGTCGGCATCAGCGCGATTTTTGGCACCACACAGAACTTGGCCGAGATCAGCGCGCTGGGACGAATTGGCCAGTTGTTTCTCATCCTTGGGGCTTTTAATGCCGTGTTTGTCGAACCCTACATTGCCGGTGTCCCGCATGCACTGTTGGCCAGACGTTACGGTCAGATTTTAGCGGCTGCGCTTGGCATCGCATGCATTATCGGAACCGTCGGCTTTCTGCTGCCTCAGCCCCTGCTCTGGTTGTTGGGTCGAAATTATGCAGGGCTGGAACGGGAGATTGGATGGGTGGTCTTGAGCGCCTGCATCAGTTATGTGGGCGGCGTTATGTGGACAATGCATGCGGCCCGACGATGGATATTCTGGTGGGGGACGGGCGCCTACATTATAACCATGATTGTCACTCAAACCTTCTGTATAACCTTGATGGATCTCAGTCAGACGCTTCCAATTGTCTGGTTTGGGGTTATCACTTGCACGGTTGGTATTTTTGTTCATGCAGCCACCGGCTTCTACGGGTTTCTTATCGTTCATCGTGAGTATCAACCCGAAAGTTATTAATTAGGCCCTGCAAGGTCCTGACAATACATGAAAAAATCTTTCTCTATTTTTCAAACGTTCAAGGGGGCGCTCCCTGCATCGGTTTTAAATTTTCTCCGCTTTTGTTACAGTCCAAGTTACCGGATGTGGAAGCGAAGTGAGCGTTTGCAAAAGCGCATCGGTGCCGCGTGGCAAGAAGTAGCAATCGGTTCGCAGATTTTATGTGGCCCGTTTCAGGGAATGTTATATGTTCAAGAGGCCGTATGCAGCAGCCTGCCGCCCAAGATTCTCGGAACATACGAAATGGAACTCCATGGATTGATGGAGGTCATTGTTGACCGCAGCCCGTCCTGTATTATCGACATTGGCGCAGCGGAAGGTTTTTACGCAGTTGGTCTTGCCAAGAGGTTGCCAAACTGCAGGGTGGTTGCATTTGAATCGGACAAGCATGGGCAGGACCTATTGTTTGAGCTTGCTGCCCTTAATGGCGTCGCCGACCGCATTGAGATCAAGGGGCATTGCAGTGTGGAGGAACTTGGAATATTTTTAGATGCCAACCTTGGCGAATGTATTGTAATTTGCGATGCAGAAGGGGCGGAAATTCCGCTGCTGGATCCCATGCTTTTACCAAGCCTCACAAGGATGACATTGCTGGTAGAACTTCATCCCTGGGTTCATCCAGAGGTCAAAGCTGTCCTCTATTCTCGGTTTCAGGCTGTAAGTGCGGTCAAAACAATTGCCAGCAGGCCTCGTGAACCGGCTGATTTTCCGCGCGAAATTAAAAAAACACTAAGTGTTCAGACGAAACTCGACTGCATGAATGAATTGCGCCCGTCTGGTATGGAGTGGCTATGGATCGAGCCAAACATCCGCTGACAGTTGTGTGAGACCAACTCCCAAACAAATTCTCCCACATCATCATTTCTTCATTGAAAATCGCATTTTTTACCTGCTTTGGATTTCCTCAAGGTACTTATTTTCGTTGGCACAACTTGGCCATCGGCCTTCGGAAATTGGGGCATGAAGTTACCGTTCATGCGATTGGGCCGGCACATTGGGGGCGCACTCAAACAGAGGTCAGAGATGGTGTTCAGTATATATTAGTGCCGTTAGCGCCTTTCGTGCACCGTTTGCTAGGCTCTAGGCTCGACCCCATCACCCTGTTGCGGGCCATGCGGCATGCGCCGGAGTCCGCAGATGTCTACCATATATTTCAGCCCTTTCCTCACAGTTGTCTTCCCGCTCTTGGTCATCGTATGAGCGGGCGCTGTCTTTTTTTTGATTGGGATGATTTATGGTGGGGAGGGTTCTTTGCTGCCAACACTGGAATTAAGTTGCAGGACATTCTGCTAACGAGAGCAGTACGTTTTTTGGAGCAGCAGATGCCGCGTTATGTCGATGGCGTGACCACCTGCAGCCGCTTTTTGGCTGAGGCAGCTCAGAAGCATGGGGCCGTGGCTACGCAAATCATACATAACGGCTACTGGCCCGAGCAGCCTGCTCCATCGAAACATGCCGCCAGAGAGGCCATGGGATTGAACCCCGAGGCATTCTATTTTGGTTTTATGGGGCGCACCACAGCGGAGATCACATGGTGTCTGGATGCCTTGGCTGCCACGGCTCCTTTGGGACGAGAGGTGCGACTGGCCTTGTGCGGCATGCCACAGAATGTGGTTGATGCACTACCCGCTGGGCATCGAGCTGCCATCGATTATCTGGGCAACCTGACCCCGGCTCAAACCCAGGTGTTTGCTCGTGCCATTGACTGTGGCCTGCTGCCGCTTGAAGACACTCCCTTTAATCAAAGCCGGTTTCCCATCAAGTTTGCAGAATATCTGGCGGGCGGAGCGCATGTCATTGCTTCTGCGGTGGGGGAATTTGCCAGTCTGGCTGCACAACTTCCTGGTGTGACCTTGGCGGGGCAATCGCGGGAGTCCTGGCGCATCATATTCACCACACTGGATCTTCACCAACTCGATATTGGCATTTCTACCTCATCGACTTCAGCTTTAGCTCAGAAACTCGACTGGCTGGTTCTTGCTCGACAGTTGGAGGATTTTTATTTCGACCGGCTGCGCCTGAAAAAGAAAGATCCTCTGCCGCCAATTTCACAGCAATAAGTGTTGTCAGCGCATTTTTATTCAAAATTGAACTAATCGAATGTCTCGCAATTTGATTCTTACTGCCAATTATGCAGCCCGCGAGCTTGAACTGCCGGAACCCTTTCTGCGCAGTCTAAGAGCGACTGGCAGCCAGACTGATGTCGTTGTGATTGCCAACCATGGCAGCACTGCGGATAAAAAGCGTCTTGCGGCCCTCATGCCCGCTGCTCGCCTCTGGGTGCCGATTCCCAAGCATCGCTACCGTATCTTACGTCGGCTCGCCATAACCTTCCCGGCGCTTGCGCGGTTGGTGGCCTGCAGGCTCCGTGACACTTGGAAGCGTCAGCCTGAGCACCGTGTCGCCATCGAACACCGGGCTGCCTACCTCCTCAACATCACCTGCTCTCGGTATTTTCTCGCCCGTCAATTTCTGCTGCAGGTGGCAGATCAATACGACCACGTCATGCTCGCCGACAGCCGTGATGTGGTCTTTCAGCGAGACCCCTTTGCCGAGCTACCTCCTGGCCTGACCTCCGGGCTCGAAAGCGGTCTGGTGATAGATCAGCCTGGAAATTGCGAATGGCTGCAGAGGCTTTATGGCGACGACCCTGCTTTTCCTATGGAAGATGTTTTGGCGGAGAAGGTGATCTGTTCCGGCGTCACCTTGGGGGACACTGCCTCAGTCGCCGCCTACTTGGAACGCCTCTGCGCTGAGTTTATGGATAAACTGCCGAGAATGATCCATCAACCCTACCTCGATCAAGGAGTTCACATTGGCTTGCTGCGCACCGGTCAGATTTCTGGGGCTCGCCTGACACCCAATGGTGACGACTGCATAGCCACGTTGTGCACCAGCGATCTGAGTGAATTTAATCAGGATGCTGCTGGGGCATTGCATGCTGCTAATGGTCGGCCTGTGAGCATTGTGCATCAGTATGACAGACATCAAGAACTGGCGAAGAGACTTCTCGATTCTGTGCACTTGGCTTCATGATTGCTTTTTTGCAGATGACGCGCCTTTGAGTTATTTGGAGACATTTGTCTTCCGAACTCCTCTTCCGTCAGATTCATTTTAATGAAGAAATTTCTCAAATCCCTGCCGATCTTAGGTGTGATATTGAAGTTCGCTGGACGATTGCGATGGGGGAAGGTTGACCCTTCACGCCGCCTCCAGCGGTTTTTACGCGGACAAAAGAATTTGTTTGTACTTCAAATTGGCTCGAACGATGGAATGAACGGTGATCCGATTTTTGCTGCACTCAAACTTCAGAATTCGTGGGAAGCTCTTTTGGTCGAGCCAGTCCCATATCTGTTCGAAAGATTAAAACAAAACTACGCTGGAAACAACCGCGTGCAGTTTGCCAATGTGGCCATTGCTGAGGCGGCAACGAACTGCACCTTTTATTATTTAGATTCATCTGTGAAGTCGCATGTGCCAGATCTCCCAACGTGGTTCGACCAGCTTGGTTCGTTTGACCGCAATCACATTACAAGGCACTTGGGGGCGGTTGTGGAACCCTTTATTGGATCACTGACAATTCCAACCATTTCTTTGCCTTCTCTGCTTGAACACCATAAAGTATCAAGAATTGATGTGCTTCACCTCGATACGGAAGGCTATGATTGGAAAATTCTCCGGCAGTTGGATCTAAAAACTTTTCGTCCAAAAGTGATCCTGTTTGAATACAAGCATCTTCAGGAAGCAGAGCGGTTGGCGGCGTTGGCATTTCTTCGACCGGCCTACAAAATCACGGATCTCGATGTCAGTGGTGACTACCTTTGCGAGCGAATTGACGGCAATTAATCTGCCATAAGGCATGTGACAATCTTGAAGGTTTATTTGCTTAGTACATATTTTGTTCATGGAGGACTCTCTGTTCCCGATTGGCTGTTGCATCATAGCCATCCTGGAAGCCACGAACTGTGTGATGATCCCGAAGAGGCAGATCTCATCCTCTTTGCCGAAGTCTTTGACGGCCTGGATCCATATTTTTTTAACATTGTTCGCCATCCGGTATTTCGCCGTTTCCCTAACAAGTGTGTACTCTACCACATCAATGACACCACGGAGACTTTGTGCCGGACAATTTCGCCATCGGTCAAGTCCACTCACCTCAACGTCCGTTGCCGACGCTCATTCTCTTATGTGGTGAGGGTTCATGACAACCCATGGCGAAGTGCGGTTTGGAACAGGGAGCGTCCAGCAAAGTTTCTGTTCTCATTTGTTGGTGACCCGGGGACTCATCCCGTGCGTCGGCAGATCTTAAACCTGCAGCATCCCGAAGCCTGGCTTAGATCGGCCATCGGCAGCTCTGCCATAGGAATGGATGCCGCTAAACGCGAAGTCTTTCAACGACGCTATATTGAAGAAATGCTCGACTCCTGCTTTGTGCTATGTCCCCGTGGTTTGGGTCCAACTTCCATGAGGCTTTTTGAAGCGATGGAGTTGGGCAGGGCTCCCGTGGTCATCGGCGACTCATGGCTTCCCGTGGCTCATCTGCCTTGGGAAGAGTTTGCATTGTTCGTTCCAGAAAAGGACATCGCAATAATTCCGGCTTTGCTGGAAAAGAACCGTCATAGGGCAATGGCAATGGGGAGAAAGGCCCGAATTGTCTGGGAGGATCATTTCTCTCATGAACGTGTGTTTGGAGCATTGATTGAGACAGCGGCAGAACTGCTGTGCGAACCTTACGGCTGCAGGGAGAGATTGCTTGACTGGATGATGTTGAGCCATCCGAAACATTGGCGCTACCTATTGGGCTGGTTTCGAAGGCACGTGAGCGGTAGGTCAGCCAAAAATTTTTATTCAAACTTATGAGTTCATCACCCTGCTATCTTGACCCCATTATCCTTCCATTAATCAAGGGGCCTACAGTTCTCGATGTTGCTTGCGGATATGGCAGGTGGGGGCAGCTTATTCAGACCAATTTTTGGGAAGCGGGCTTGTCTCAGCCTCCTGTTGTTGATGGAATCGATGGTTTTGAACCCAACGTTTCGAGATGTGCAGCTCTCGGTGTTTATAGAACCGTCTCCTTCCATCTGTTGCCCGCACTTTTGACTGGTAAATGGTCCACTGTTCTTGCCTGCGAGATCATTGAACATTTGCCGGAGTCCATGATCGCTTCAGCCATTGATTCCCTCGAAGCTGTTGCAGAAAAGAGAATCATCTTTTCGACTCCAAACTGGAATTACCTCAGGGAAGGCGGTGAGACTCTGGAGGGGTTTAACGAGTTGGAAGCGCATCTCTCATATGTCCCTCGTTCGTATTTCGAAAAACGTGGGTACACAATCATTGCGGCAGGGTATGGCAACCCAAGGAACTTTGTTGTAAGAATTCTGAATAGATTGAGATTACGATCTGGAAGATTGACGCGAATCCTCCCTGAACTTCACGCCAGCTTCGCAGCTGCTTATATCGCCTACAAGGATATTTGACTTATGCATTCCAGCGACGTTCCTTGTAAAATGGTGGCATGAACGCAGTCTCTGAGGAGAATTTATCACTCATAGGTATATCTTATATTTAAGCTTCACAACCCTTTACGAGGCTTTTAAATTGTCGCGTCTATGCAACTCGAAACGATCGTCACATTAGCCAGTCCGGAAGTTCGGCTACGCTTTATTGCCATGGAGCGCTCCTTGCGTGCCACTGGTTGTGACTTGCCGCTTCGCGTCATCCCTTACAACGAGGGCAGGTTTGACCTTCCTCCTAATGCTGAATGGTGGCTGGATGTGGAACTGGCGGAATGGTTGCGCGAATGGCAGGCCCATCCGACCATGCGCAAATACCAGTGCCTCACGATTCCCAATTTTCAGTTTGTTGATGCCGATGTCGTTTTTTTGCGCAATCCCGTTGAAGTGTTGAAGCCACTGGAAGGCTTTATCACCTCCTGTGGTCATTGGAAAAATCCAAATGAGACATTGACGGCGCAATCGTTGAGTCACTTTGCTATGCAGTCCACCAACTGGCAGACTCGAGTTTTCAATACTGGACAATGGGCGTGTGATCGCGCCCTTTTTACCAGGCAGTCGTTGCGGAAACGTTGCGAATCTCCTGGTTTTAAAGAAACGTGCCTGACTTTCACGCACCATGAGCAACCAGGAATCAACCTCTTGGTTCGCTCCACGGGTGTCCCTGTCCACAATCTAACCCTGCCGCCATGGAACATGCAGTCCACTTGGGCCGGTGATTATCTTGGCGAGTTCCAGCAGTATTGGAAGACTCCAGATGAGACACCCTATCTTGTTCATTGGGCTGGTGCCAACATGGCGCAACCTCGTCCCATCGATGGATTGATGGAGCAATACTTGACGTCCGAGGAACGAGGCGCATGGAGGCAGCAAATGGGAGTATCCGAGAAGAAACGGTTGGCTAAGAAAAATAGCCTGTGTTCTCTTGTGCAACGAAGCAAGAATGCCTGCCGGGCATTTTATTTCACTTTAATAAAAAGCTGATCGTGGCGCTAGATTGAAATAACCAAATGATTCACACTTTACTTCAGGCAACCAAGCTTCTAGTACGAAATCCCAGCGAATTTGTGCGGGTATTACTGGTGCGGTTTAACAGGGGCGTAACATTGCGAAAGCTGCGGAGTGCTCGACGCCGGAGCGGAAAAGATGTTTTCTATGCAATGAGCGGTGAACTGTTGCTCCCGTTTAGCGATGATGGTGACTTGCAGGAATTGCTTTATCATACGCACGGCAAGCCATGGTATGCCGCTGAACATGCCATATTGAACCGGTTTCTAAAACCAGGACATACAGTGGTCGATGTGGGGGCCAATATTGGATTCATTACAGGTATTGCCTCCAGAATGGTGGGAGAACACGGGGCAGTTCACAGTTTTGAACCATCGCCTATAGTCTATGCCAAACTGCTCGGCGTCATCCGTGAGAACGGCCTGACCAATGTAACACCTCACAATGTAGGCTGTGGCGATATTTCGGGGGAGATGATGCTTGCTTCGCCAAGCGGTTCTTCAGGCAATGCCACGCTGATGAATCCAGAGACTGCAACTGGGCCGCTGCAAAAGGTTGAGATTGTGCGCTTGGATGATTACATGGCTGGCTGTCTCACTCGGCTGGATTTCATGAAAATCGATACGGAAGGCTTTGAAGATCATGTGCTGGCGGGTGCCGGTGCCTTAATCGATGCCTATCATCCCATAGTTTATATCGAACTTTCGAGTGAGTACCGCCATTCTTCGGAGCGGGCGATTCAACTGCTGCGTGAGCATGGCTACATTTTTGAAATCGAGCCGGATCTTTCCAGTGCTCACAATGGTGACAATTTTATCGCCATCCACTCCTCCAAAATCTAGTCGCAAACTTCAGTTGATTCGATGAATAGTGGCAGACTGCAATACCAGTCGTTGACTGATCTCGGAGACATTCATGTTAACCGTGCGGATTACCACCTTTGTTAGACGTTATTTGGCCGCCAGACGACTGGGGCTGTCCTTCCGTCGAGCATCGGCGTTTAAACTGCCAAGTTGTTTGCGACTTCAATCGGGAGATTGGCTGCAAATGAAGCTGCCGGAGGATGGTGGTAGCCGTATAGCATTTATAGACCTTCTGCTTGACGATTGTTACGGATTAAGAAGGCTTCCCCGAAAGATGCGCACGGTTGCTGACATCGGGTGCCATGCTGGGCTTTTTTCCGTCGCAGCACGGCTGCACTGGCATGAAGCTGCGATTCATGCCTACGATCCTAATCCTGCCATGCAATCCTATTGGGCAAAGCATGCTGAGCAGGCGGGCTTCAAGGGACACTTGGAAGCCGTCGGTTTGAAAGCTGGGACAGTTTCCCTTTTGACCCATGCAGACTCGGTGCAAACGAGAACTCAAGGCTCTGTTTCGGGAGAGATCTCTCAAATCTCCTTCTGCGAAGTGATTGAACGCCTGGGGGGAAGTGTGGATTTGGTGAAGTTGGATTGTGAAGGGGCGGAGTGGGAGATTCTAAAAGATCATGAAAGCTGGCAAAAAGTGAAATACCTGACCATGGAGTTCCATCTTTGGGCGGGCTACACTTTGAACGAGCTTGGTCAAGCAGTAGAAGGCTTGGGTTTCAATATCACGCATCAAGAAATGGCAGGTGCTGACTTCGGGCTGCTGCAGGCTGCACGAAAGTAGCAGTATGAGTGGCGCTCCATCCGGTTTCTGTTTTTGCGAATGAATGAACTGTTCCAGTTTATCCCCCCATCCAAGGGGGCCTGTGGTTTGGAGGACTATGCCAAACACCTCGCGAGCATGTGTTCTGGGCATAACGATGCACGGAATCATAGGCATTTTTTGAGTGCCGAAACCAGCGGTAGCATGATCAATCTGCCATGTTTCAATCAAATGGAGCGACAACAAACGGTAGTACTTCATTACTCCGGTTACGGCTATTCCAAGCGCGGCGCCCCATTATGGTTGGTTCGTTTCATGCGCCTATTTCGGGGGAAGCATGCAGGCATGCCTTGGATCACCATGTTCCATGAAGTTGCCGCTTCGGGACCTGTTCACACCAGCGCGTTCTGGACACGTCCACTCCAACTCTGGGTGGCCAGATGTCTGCGACAGCTCTCAGATGCGGTGTTCACCAACTGTTCGATGAACATGGATATTCTTCGTGAGGCCTCCGCCAAATTATCCGGAGACATTTGTCTTATTCCTGTGTTTTCTAATTTTGGCGAACCTGCCACACTTGTTCCGGTTCGTGATCGTCAATCGCAGTTGGTGATTTTCACCTCCAATTTTGGAGGTCGGAATCCGACTGGTGAGTTTTGGCAGGGTGTCGTTCAAGCAGTCGCCCAGCATCACATTGCCAAGGTGGTTCTTATTGGACGCCCATTGAGCAGGCTTCCCGAGTTGCCATTTCCAGTGATGAATGCTGGCTTCCTCGAAACCGGCCAGGTTTCTGAGATGCTCGGACAATCCCGTTTTGGCTATGCCTTTTTTGGTCCTAAGCTTCTGGGCAAATCAGGAATCTTTGCCGCTTTTGCAGCTCATGGCGTGATCCCGCTCATTCCAGTCGGCGATGCGCATCTGCCTGATGGTTTGACCGCGAGAACTCACTACCTGCGTTCCTGCGATGATTCTACTGCGCTGGAGCTTGATGCATTGCAGGCGGGGTTGCTCACATGGTATCGTCATCACGACCTTAAAAGCACAGCTGACATATATCTGGCTGCAGCAGATCGGTTGCAAAGAAAAAACCGGCTGTAGTGGTAAAGTTGTCGGTTCCTAATATGTCTTCAATGCCCGCCATCGACGTCGGATACTGCGGCGTGCATACAGCGTTTGAATGTGCGCTTGCGGCGCAGGAATGTGGCTGGCTGCGGAATTTTCACTGCTCCATTTACGATGCTCCCGGCAAATGGGGAGGCTTGGCAAGCCGCTGCCTGGGCGGGGAGTCTCTCCGCAACCGAAGGGTGGATGGCCTGAACCCAAGGCATGTGCATGAGCATCCCTTGCCCTGGATTGGCGACAGCCTGCGGCGGCGTTTTGGTGCCCAGGGTGAGTCCATGGCGATGTTTGCAGCCTTCGATGCGCACTGCGCCCGAAAGTTGGCGCGGCAGCCTCCAGACCTCTTTGTGAGCACTGAGCGGTGTGCGCTCAAGTCCTTGCAGGTTGCTGCACGACTTGGGATTCACACCGTCCATGATTGCCCACAGTTGCATCCCGTGGAACTGGAAACACTCATGCAGCAGGCATCCGACGCCTGCGACCTCCCCTGGGAAGGATTTCCAGATGGCGAAGCCATGAAGGAGCGGAAGTTGCTGGAATATGAAATGGCGGGCCGCCTTATGGTTTATTCTGAATTTCATGAGCAGAGTTTTGTGCGCCAGGGGGTGCCTGCCGAGCGATTCTTCCAGAACCCGCTCTGGGTCGATACCGATTTCTGGCAGCCGGTGATTGTTCCTAAGCGCTCCTCTAGAACAACTGGCATGCTCCATCTGCTCTTTGTGGGAGAGCTTTCCCTTCGCAAAGGATTGCCCTTCCTTTTCAAAGCGCTGGAACTGCTGGATGCTCCTGTGCGACTGACATTGGCCGGCCGGCGCACCGATCAGTTGGAGGTGCCCTCCCGCATCGGTCGTGCCGAAATCGTCGCCACTGGTCCGCTCACCAAACACCGCTTGCGCGAGCTCTATGCCGAGCACGACCTGCTAGTGCTGCCCTCCGTTGCCGACGCCTTTGGCTGGGTTGCGGTTGAGGCGATGGCTTGTGGTGTTCCGGTGCTACTGTCTGAGAATTGCGGCGCCCCTGTCCCTGATCCCAAGTGGCGCGTGCCAGCGCTCAATAGTCCCGCCATTGCCGCAAGACTTCAGCATTATCTGGATGAGCCTGAACGGCTTCTGCATGATGCTGCATCGTGCTGCGCCTTTGCGCAGCAGTTCACGCCGAAACGTTTTCGGCAAACGATGAAAGAAGAGTATCTCAAATTGCTGGCATGAGCATTCAGCCCTGCATCACCTCTGAGAAGGCACTTTCCCCAATGCGCTTGGTGGTTTATTCCCCATATTTCCACCCGAGATTGGGCGGACTTGAAACCGTCGTGCAGGTACTTGCCTCAGAATGGGCTCGCATGGGGCATGAGGTCACGGTTATTACGGATACTCCAAATGTGGAGCCGGATGTCTTTTCCTTCCACGTCCTTCGTCGGCCCGGCTTATCAGCTTCAATCGCAGCCTATCGTGCCGCTGACGCTGTTATCTTAGCCAATATCAGCCTGTGGGGGCTTCTGCCGTTGTTATTTTGCGGTTCACGGCGTCCTCCTTGGTTCGCGACACATCAAATCTGGTATGAGAATCCCGGCCATCCGGTCAAACCTCTTGACCGCCTTAAGAAAGCGCTCGCCCGCTTTGCATCTGCCAATATATCATGCAGCCACGCCGTGGATCGGTTTCTCGGTCTCAATGGCTATGTAATTCCAAATCCCTACGATCATCAATTGTTTCGAAGAATTCCTGAGGTCCCGCGTGACCGTGATCTGGTTTTTCTGGGACGCTTGGTTTCAGACAAAGGCTGTGACTTGCTTTTGGATGCACTGGCTCATTTGCGTGAGCAAGGAGTTACTCCCAACCTGAGTATCATCGGATCAGGGCCTGCTCAGCTGGATTTGGAAGATCAGGTGTTTAAGCTGCATCTTGCCTCACAGGTCCGTTTCTGTGGACCTCAATCAGGTGAGGCATTGGTAAGCCTGCTCAACGAACATCGGATCATGGTGGTTCCTTCACGGTGGAATGAACCTTTTGGGGTTGTGGCATTGGAGGGCATCGCTTGCGGTTGCACAGTTATTGGCTCCAGCGGTGGGGGGCTGCCTGAAGCCATTGGCCCCTGCGGAACCACTTTCCCGAATGGAGATTTTTATGCGTTGGCCGGTATCCTCCATCAAGCACTCACGGGATCGCATCTTAACTGGACTGAGCCTGTTGCCACGAAGAATCATCTGGCCTTGCATAATTCTGCGCACATTGCGCAGCGTTATTTGCAAGTATTCCAGCAATCCGCGCTGAAGGCATGAACACGCAATGACTATGTTTGGACATTCACGATACCTAATGTTTCGCCTATCAATGGTATTTGAACGGTCTATTCAACTTCTGTTACACAATGTCTGAATCCCCAACACTTCATCGTAGCGCAGATGAAAATTTGCTGTACCAGCGCAGAGCAGAGGCCGCAATGACCTCACGCGGCATCAGTTCCGAGCCCATTCTCAATGCTGCCCTTGCCGCGCTTAAAACTGTGCCATGCGGCATGAGGTTGTTGGAATTTGGTGCTGGCACTGGCAACCTCCTGCGCCGTCTTGTGGATTCGGCCTGTCAGGGGAGCCTGACGGGGGCGGACATCCTGCCTCGTCCAGTCTGGCTGCCTGAAAGCATAAGTTGGGTGCAGGCAGACCTCAATCAAAGCACGTGTCTGCTTGAAAGTAGCTTTGATATTATTGTTACTACGGAGGTGATCGAGCACTTGGAAAATCCAAGAGCTGTGGCACGTGAATTTGCCCGCCTGTTGAGACCTGGAGGAAGGGTTGTACTTACAACGCCGAATCAGGAGAGTATCCGTTCAATGTTGTCATTACTGGCAACAGGTCATTTCGTGGCATTTCAGGAGTCTTGTTACCCCGCTCACATTTCAGCACTCCTTCGAACGGATTTGAAGCGCATTTTTACAGAGGCAGGATTTCAGAACATTCGCTTTAATTTTACAAACCATGGGGGAATTCCGAAGTTGCCCCAGATCACCTGGCAGCAGATTTCTATGGGGCTGTTGCGAGGGCGGCTTTTCAGTGACAATCTGGTGATGGAAGCGGACATGCCAAATTGAATGCAGGCGCTAAATGCATTTCAACTCGTGTGTGGATGCGGTTGTAGTTTTCAACATTTTTATTGATGAGTGCTTTTGCCCAATGGCTTCGACGTTATCCTGTGCTGTTTGACCTGCTCAACCGCCTCAATCGTCGTTGGCGACATACATCCTCGATTTATAGTGAGTTGATAAAGCATCTGCCCGTCGGCAGTTCCTTCACTTTCCTTCAAATCGGTGCCAACGATGGAGTGTCAAAGGATCCCTTTCGAGAGTTCATGATTCGTCGTGAAGCTCGGAGAGTCGCTGCCGAACCGGTTCCTGAATACTTTGCCTCTCTATGCAGGAATTATTGCCAATATTCTCATGTCATTCCTGAAAACAGCGCCATTGGATACCCGGCTGGTCAACTGCCTTTCTATGCCTACGCTCCTGAGTATCTTGCAACCCGTAAAGATTCTATGGAGCTTACTATGCTTGCCAGTTTCACGCGTGATAAACTGCTCTCATCACTCAAACCTAACGAATCTGCGGATGCATGTATTCAGGAAATTATCATTCCTGTGTGCACGGTCGAGCAGGTGATGGAACGATATGGTTTTAAACAGTTTGACTGCTTGTTCATAGACTGCGAAGGGCATGAAGAAAACATCATCTGCCAGCTTGACTTTGATCGCGTAAAGCCGCGTTTAATTGTGTTCGAGCACACCCATCAAGGCGAAAGAAATAAAGTCATTGAAGCCCGGCTTACTGAGCAAGGTTTCACCTTCGTTCATCTTACGCATGATACCATAGCCAGTCGAAGACTGTGAGCAATGAGTTGATGCCAAGTTTGAAGTTATGCTGATCTTGATATCGCATTTTACCGGTAATCCAAACAGTTGCGCTGTAGCCTTGGCGTTGGCAGAGGCGAGTGCACTGTTTTCTTTTCACACGACGATCGTGCTGCCAGTTTGGCTTCGGTGGCTGGTCACTAGCATCGGTAACAGGCCAGAGTTGTGTGAACGCCGTACCTTTCCTGAAATGTTGCGCCCTTTTCTGCGATCCCACCCTCTACGGGAGCTTCTGCGGCTGGTTTACAGAAGTTCTTACGCAATCAGGAAAAGCCGGTTTGCGTCAATTCATGCGGCGCTGCCGAAGGTGGTTCGGCACTTTGATGCTGCGGTAAGTCGTGCTGTCAGGAAGAGTCACGGATTGCATGCTGTCTATGCCTATATGGATGCTGCGGAGCAAACCTTTCAGGCGGCGCGCCAGCGTGGCATTCAAACCGTCTATGAACTCCCCACACCCTACTGGCGGTTCACTCGTGACCTAGTGATGCAGGAAGCCCTCCTGAAGACGGATTGGGCCTCAACCCTGCCAGTTTTGGATGAGACCAGTGATGCCATGCAACGTCGCGACCGAGAACTGCAACTAGCTGATGTGGTGATTGTCCCCAGTGAATTGGTGCGAGACAGCCTCAAACTGGCACCGCCATTCCGCGCCAACGTCCATGTGGTTCCTTATGGTTGCCCGAAGCCTGTGCCGAGTTCTGAAATTCGTGCTTCCAAGGATTCCAAGTTGCGTGTGCTTTACGTGGGTAGTTTGAACCAGGGCAAGGGGCTTGCTTATCTGGCTGAGGCAATGGTCGGGCTGGAAGATGTGGCGGCACTGACCGTGATCGGTTCCCGCACTGCCGACGTTTCTTGCGCGGCGCTGGATGCTTTTTTGGAGGCACACCGCCATCTGGCGCAGTTGCCACATTCTGCTGTGCTGGCGGAGATGCAGCGGCATGACGTGCTTGTACTGCCAACTCTCTATGAAGGTTTGGCACTGGTGCTGCTCGAGGCCATGGTTTGTGGCCTCACCGTTATTACCACGCCTCATTCAGGTCTTGCAGGCCTCATCAAAGATGGAAGGGAGGGCTTCATGGTCCCTATACGCAGTGCTGACGCCATTCATGGCCGCCTGAAGCAGTTGGCGGGTGATCCGGGACTGTTGCAGACCATGCGGCAAGCGGCCCTGGCCTGGAGTCAGGAGCATTCGTGGGAACACTTTCGTGAGCAAATCCGAGGTGTCCTTGCAGTTGAATAACTCTCTCTCCAAGACGAATCCAATTTCCGTATCTGCCAAAGAAGCTCTCAATTAATGTCGCAAAGGCCATTGGTTGATATGAAACCAGGAAGCATCCGATCAGACTTCCGACACTCCTAGGCATTGATGATCCCCCCCCCCCAACTTTGAAGGGCGCAATGACAATAACTGATTCCCAGATATGAAGCTGACTATTTCTCAAATGATGGCATTAGGTGCTGTTGGCACCACGGTCATTGTTTTTCTTGCCATGATGAACTGGCGGCGGGCGGTGCATGCGGCGTTGATCGTGGCACTGCTGGAGGGGGCCATCCGCAAATGGGTATTCCCTCAGGGGTCCGAACTGGTGTACTTCTTCAAGGACATCATTTTGCTTGGAGCCTACATCAAGTTTTTCCTCTTCCCAGATCAGGACGTCCGCGCCTGGAGGCTGCGCATCCCCGGAACCTTAATCGCCTGTGTCTGTATTATTCTGACGTTCTTGGGTGCTGTAAATACGAACATCGGCTCGGTGATTCTTGCGATTTATGGCCTTAAAATTTATCTTTGGTACATTCCACTGGCCTTCATGGTGCCGCTCTTGTTCCGAGACGAACGGCAGATGACGACACTGTTATTCCGTTATTCCCTGTTCGCCATCCCCATCTGCCTGCTCGGTGTCGCGCAGTTTTTTGCGGGGCCGGACTCGCCCATCAATACCTACGCCACCAGCGATCTGGCAGGAGTACAAAACGTGGCAACTTTCGGTGCGGGGCAGGCCGTACGAGCACGAATCACGGGTACATTTTCCTACATTGGTGGGCACAATGTATTCGTGATCGTTTTCTTCATCATTTCGCTCTGCCTTTTCCTGGCTATGGAGGGCAAGCGAAGACTGGTGCTTCTGTTTGGCAACCTCCCTTTGCTGCTGGCCAACTCCTTCATGACTGGCTCTCGGGGAGCTGTATTCAGTCTGCTAGGGATTGCCGCTGTAGTCGGTCTGACGTCTAGCATGAGCCGCGTTGGCAAAGCAAGAAATACATTTATCTACATGTTTTTCGGCATCATCGTGGCCGTGGGGGGGGTGACGATTTTTGCAGGCAAGGCCATTGATGCCTTCCAAACACGCCGGAAAACAGCAGGTGACACTTTTGAGGGGAGGGCCATCTATCATCCACTGGCTGCATTGAGCGCGGCGGCGAAAGAAGTCGACATCATGGGGTTCGGCATTGGCACCTCCCATCCGGCAACTTTGGGTATTAGGCGTGCGTTAAAGATCCCCAATCCCAAAAAAGAGTGTCCGTATTACGATTCTGAGAGCGGACAATGTCTGGCGGAACTGGGGTGGCCCGCTTTTTTAATGTGGTATGCGTTTCGAATCATGATGTTGATGAACTGTTGGCAGGCATTTCGTCAGTCCCCACCCTCCATTTTTAAATCTCTGTCGCTGGGTTTTTTCAGCTATCACCTCCTTATGTTGTCAGGGCAGATGGTGCTTAATCACACGGCCAACGTATTCCTCTGCGCCACCTGGGGGTTTTGTCTCATTCCTCGTCTAGAGAGCATGGTGCGTCGATCTCGGCCTGGACAAATTCCTTCGACTCGTCCTCCTGCGCAGCAACAACTGGTTCAGCGTGGCAGCCGACAGCCGCGGCCCGTACTGCGTGGATGATGTTTGCATGAGCAGCACGTGCATTCCAATCTCAGTGGCCGTACCGGCCTGCAGGCGTTTTGCTCAGCTGCGTGTCACGCTGGAGCGTTTGCATGCCTGCCTACCACCACCAGCAGAAATCTTGGTGCATCTGGACGGCAATGAACATGAGTTACGAGACTTGGTACAAGTGGAGTTTCCTGGGGTGAGGCTTTTACATTCAGAAATTTTGATGGGGCCTGGCGGAGCGCGCAATCGGATGATGCAGGAAGCTACGTGCTCTTGGGTGGCACATTTTGACGATGATTCCTTTCCGAATGAGATTGATTACTTTGCCAGGGCTTGGTCTCTCATTACCAGACTGCCAGAAACGGCAGTGTTTTGCGCCAGCATTCTGCCGATGGAGTCACCCGATTCCCAAGGGCTGTGGCTGCAGGCCGTCTACCCTGGGTGCGGTCATGTAATGAGTCGGGATTGGTTCCTGCGAACGCGGGGTTATATCCCGATCCCGATCGCCTACAATCTGGAAGAAGTGGACGTCGGCATTCAACTTCACGCCATGGGCGGGCGCTGCTTGCAATCCGGGGAGCTGCGGGTGTTGCATGATCATCTGCCTCCAGTGCGCGAAGACGAGAAAACCCAGGTGGCGATGATGATCAATACAGTGCTTTTTCCCATGCTGCGGTATCCGTTGCCTTTGTTGCCTCAGGCCTGTGGCAGTGCCTTGAGACGTCTTTTCCGCCTGGCTTTGCAGCGGGAATGGCGTGTCATTGCGCGGTCTCTCTGCATGCTGCCCGCCGAAGTCTGGCATTATCTGCCACTGCGAGCACCCGTGAGTACTGAGGCGGCCTGGTCCTGGCTGTTGCTGCGGCGGACGCCACAGCGGGTGAAATTTTCGGCATCCGTATGAGTAAAGAAAGCATCCATATTTGGGTCCCAGGCATTCAGGACGGAGCCGGTGGCATTCAGGCATTTTCCCGGATCTATGTGCAGGCTTTGGCAGAGGCGTGTCCGTAGTTGGAAATCCGTGTGTTTGTCAAAAACGACCTGCCTCCGCCGGAAGATCCGCTGCGACTCAAAGGTGTGACATTTTACTCAATGTCGCACTTTCCAAAGTGGACCCGTGCCTTGCTAATGGTTGTGATCGGCCTGGCTGTTGGCTTCTGGGAGCGACCGCGATGTGTGATCACGACGCATCTTCATTATCAGCCGGCTGTCCGTATGCTGCACTGGCTGTGCGGTATTCCGGTGATGAGTGTTTTACATGGCATCGAGGCATGGGATCTTCGCAGCGGTCTGCGTATTTGGGCCATGCGTGCTGCGGACCATCTGATGGCTGTCAGCCATCATACCAGGAAAGTGGTGATTGATTCCTACGGTCTCAATCCTGACAAAATCAGCGTGGTGCCAAACACGTTTGATGCCGCCCGCTTCACCATCGGGCCGAAGCCTGAGCATCTGCTGGTGCGTTATGGATTGAAGCCCGATCAGCCGGTGATCATGACGGTGAGCCGTCTGGCTGTTTCCGAGCGATACAAGGGGCACCTTCAGATATTGCAGGGGCTGCAAAGCGTCCGGATTCAATATCCGGAGCTTCGCTATCTGGTGGTTGGTACTGGCGACGATATGCCGCGCCTGCAGGAAATGGTCAAAGCCTGCAATCTGGAAGATTGCGTGATCTTTGCCGGCCATGTGCCAACCGAGGAGCTTCCTGACCACTACAAGCTATGTGATGTCTTTGCGATGCCTAGCAGCAAGGAGGGTTTTGGCATTGTGTTCCTGGAGGCCATGGCTTCCGGCAAGCCTGCGGTTGCTGGCAATTTGGATGGATCGGTGGATGCCTTGGATCATGGCCGTCTGGGTCTTCTGGTAGACCCGCAGGATGTGGTGGAAATTGCTGAAAAGATCTGCCAGGCTTTGGGGCGGCAGTCACCTGAGGCGCTTTGGAATTCTCCCGAGTTGCTGCGCAATGCAGTGATCCAACAGTTTGGCTATGGCCGGGTGGGGCCGATGATGGCAAAGGTTGTGGCCCAATTAATGGAGAATCCAAGTTTCTCTGTGGACGCCGATGGCAAAATACGACGGCAGGATGTCGTTACTCCAATGCCACATTGTGTGATCCTGACGCAATTGACTTCACCTTATCAGGTGGAGTTTTTTAATGCCTTGGCCGCTTCAAAGGCATGTCATTTGGAGGTGATCTATCTGACCAGCAGGGACAAAAACCGTCAGTGGGAAATGCCGGACATATCCCATTCCCACTTCATTCTCTCTGAAACGCCAGGGGTGCGTCCATATGCGCTGGATTCGATTCGCCGCGCTGATCTGGTTGTCTTCAATTTTTACACGGATGTATTTGCCCTGCGAGCCATTCGCGAACGTGTTTTCACACAGCGTCCCTGGGTGTTTTGGGGGGAGCGTCCCGGAGCATATCAGGCGGGAATTTGGGGAGTATTGGCGCGCTGGGTGCTGCTCAAACCATTGCATCATAATACTTCGCCAATTTGGGCGGTCGGCACTTTCGGAATTGAGGGGTATCGCCGTGAGTTTGGGGGCAGTCGCACCTACTGCAACATTCCTTACTTTTCCAATCTCAAGCAATTCATGGCGTTGTCCCTGCGTCCTGTTAAGTTGCGCACGTTTTTTTATTCGGGGACGTTTTCGCTGCGCAAAGGGGTGGATTTACTGGCTGCTGCCTTTGTTCAACTGGCGCAGCTGCATCCAGGAGCGCGGCTAGTGCTGATGGGGGCCGGACCTCTGGAGGGAAAGCTTCGTCATACGCTGCGTAGTTGTTCCAGTCAGGTGATCTGGCTGGGGTTTAGATCGTGGGATGAACTGCCTGCGGGCTACGCCCAGGGTGCCATTTTTTGTCTTCCATCCCGCTACGATGGCTGGGGGCTGGCATTGGTGGAAGCCCTTGCTTCTGGAATGCCTTCGATCGGCACTGACCGAACGGGCGCAGCCATCGAATTCCTTTCTTCCGGCCAGTCGGGTCGGTTGATTTCAGCAGGGGATTCCACTGCGCTGAAGAACGCTATGTTGGAATTGCTGCAACTACCTGACGCGGATTTTGAACGCATGCAGCAAGCTGCCCGTAAGGCAGTTGGCGCTAACACATTGGAGCAGGGCGTGAAACGTTTCATGGCTGCTGCGACAGATGTTTTGCAACGCTGGCAGGCACGAGTCAAGATCCCCGTTAGACCGCTCTAATCCCCCTCTCAAAGTACTGATATGTGTGGAATTGCCGGAGTTTTGAATGCGCAGGGAATGGAACGAGAAAAACTCTCGGGTATATTGCAGCAACTTGGCACTGCACTGAAGCACCGAGGACCGGATGATCAGGGTGTTTGGTCGAACTCTGCAGGCACGGCAGGGTTTGCTCATGTGCGGCTGGCCATTCTCGACCTGACACCGGGCGGGCATCAACCGATGCATACGCCGGATGGCAATTTGCACATCACGTTCAATGGTGAGATTTACAACTTCAAGGAACTCCGCCGGGAGCTTGAGAATGAGGGGGTGACATTTCTCACCCAGTCTGACACTGAAGTACTGCTGCGACTCTATGAAAAAAATGGTGAGGCCATGCTGCCGAGGCTGCGCGGAATGTTTGCTCTAGCCATATGGGATGAAGCGCGCCAGCTTTGCTTTTTAGCCAGAGATCCGCTGGGCATCAAACCGCTGTATTATACTTTTTCTGAGGGCAGGCTTGCGTTTGCTTCGGAATTGCGGGCTCTTCAATCCGCTGGACTGGCTGGACACCAATTGGACGCCGAGGCGCTGGTGCGCTACTTTCAAATGGGTTCGGTTCAGGAGCCGCAGACTCTGCTGACTGACGTTCATTGTCTCGAAGCTGGTCATTACTTGCTTTGGAAAAGTGGACGTTTGGCCAAGAATTGCTACTGGCGTGTCGCCTTTGCCTCTCAGGAAATGGATCCTTCAGTTGCTGTGCAGCATGTGAGGCATGCTTTGCAGGACAGTATTGATGCACACTTTGTCAGTGACGTTCCAGTGGGCATCTTCTTGAGCGGGGGAATTGATTCTACGGCCGTTCTGGCTCTTGCCCGTGCAGGTGGCCATGAGAACAT
This sequence comes from Prosthecobacter debontii, assembly GCA_943371875.1. Lineage (GTDB taxonomy): Bacteria > Verrucomicrobiota > Verrucomicrobiia > Verrucomicrobiales > Verrucomicrobiaceae > Prosthecobacter > Prosthecobacter debontii_C. Next base: position 55,758 of record CALRWM010000035.1, read on the forward strand.
TGATACATTTTCCATCGGGGTGGATGATGCAGAAATGGATGAAACTGGCCTGGCGGAGCGCACAGCGAAGTTGTTTGGTGCAAAGCACCACATGCTGCGCCTTGATGCTGTCACGGGACAGCAGGCGTTCTCCAATTTTTTGCATACCATGGACCAGCCCAGTGTGGATGGTCTCAATACCTATACTGTTTCTGCTTTTGCCGCACAGAAGGGTATGAAGGTGGTGCTGTCGGGGCTTGGTGGTGACGAACTGTTTGCCGGCTATAAAAGTTTCGATGCAGTCCCCCGACTGCATGCTTTCAACCGTGCGGTGCATGGGGTTCCTTTTGCTGCGGGTGTGGCAGGCTGGGCGTTGGAAAGAAACCCTGTTTCAGCAAAAATGCGCCGTGTTGGGTCCATGCTGCGACAGGTTCCCACCGTTGAAAATTCCTATCGAGCCTTTCGGGGTGTTTTCTCTTTGCATGAGGCTAAATTGCTGGCTGCCAGATACTTGGATTGCAGCTACGGCAGCCTCCCGAACATGATCAACCACCAGATGAAAGTGCATGATATTCATGACGCTGTAAGCAAGTGTGAAATGACACTCTACATGCGTAATCAACTTCTCAGGGATAGTGATGTGATGAGCATGTCCCAAGGATTGGAGCTGCGGGTTCCGTTGGTTGATCGTGACTTGTTTGAGCGAGTGGCCATGGTGCCCGCGCATCTCCGGTTGAGACGTGGCAAGCAGATGCTGCTGGATGCTGTGCCTGAAGTGCCCGAGTGGATCTGGAACCAGCCAAAACGAGGGTTTGTATTTCCATTCGAGAAGTGGCTTGGACAGCAATGGGGGGATGAGTTTGCTGAGGCCACTCGCAAGCTTCCCTTTAAAAATGCGACATGGTTCATGCGATGGACTGTTTTCATGCTGGATCATTGGCTGGGGCGTTCATGAATCGGCAAGGCCTGACCGTCCGATCCATTTCTTAATCAAGCCATGCGCATTCTTCATGTCATGCCCTCCATGGACCCGGTCTTCGGCGGGCCTGTGGCTGCAATTCATGTGATGGCGCGTGGATTGTTGAATGCCGGTATCAGTGTGGACATTGTCACTGTTCACCCTCGCGCTCGCTCCAATGTCGCATTTGATGACGCACGTGAAGGTGTTAAATGGAGATCCTTTCCTGTCCAATTGGCTGCTTATGGGGTGTCACTTCCGCTTTGGCGATGGCTGCGGGCCCATGTGCATGAGTATGATCTGGTTCACATTCATGGGGTTTTTAGCTTTGCCAGCCTTATGGCTCAACGTCTAGCCCGCCACGCTGGCATTCCATATGTGGTGCGTCCCTTTGGAGTCCTTAATCGCTGGGGCATGGAGCGGCGCAAGTCCTGGCTGAAGCACTTCCTTTTCAAATGGCTTGAAAAGCCGGTGATGGATCATGCGCATGCCCTGCATTTCACCAGCGATGAGGAGGCGGCGGATGTGGCCCGGTTGGAAATTAAAGCTCCCGGTTTTGTGATACCGCTTGGGCTTGATTTATCCCCCTACCAGCAGCTGCCACCCGCGAGCCTGTTTGAAACCCAATTTCCGAATTTCAGGGCGGATCAAACGATTCTCTTTCTGTCCAGGATCGACGTGAAAAAGGGACTGGATCTCCTGCTCCCAGCCTTCAAATCGGTGCTCTCCAGAATTGAAGGGGTCAAACTCATCATTGCTGGAGATGGGGATCAACGTCTGATGGCCGACTTGAAACGTACAGCCGAAGAACTTGGCATCGCTGACAGCATTCTTTGGACTGGGTTTCTCACTGGGGATGTAAGACTGGCGGTGATGGCTAAGGCCACGGTTTTTTGCCTGCCATCACGTTCCGAGAATTTTGGCATGGCTTTGCTGGAAGCCATGGCTGCGGGGCTGCCGTGCGTCGCGACTGACCAGGTCGCCTTGAGTGTGGAAGCTGCCAAGGCAGGGGCGGTGAGGATGACCCCGGTCGAAGCCCTGCCAGTGGCGGATGCCCTGATCGCATTGCTGGAGGACGAACAACTGCGCATGGACTTGTCTGTAAAAGCACGAGAGTATGCCATCCAGAACCACTCGATGGCCGCCGTGGCTGGGCGATTGAAGAAATTTTATGAACTGCTTTGCTCTACTTCAGCCAAACATGCCAATCCATGAATTTGTGGTGGCTTCACCAAGCACGTGAAAATTGATAAATATTCCCCCATGAAAAAAGCACTCATCACCGGCATTACAGGGCAGGACGGTTCATATCTTGCCGAACTTCTGCTGGCCAAGGGGTATGAGGTGCATGGCGTCATCCGCCGTTCCTCCAGTTTCAACACGGGGCGGATTGACCACATCTACCAGGATCCGCATGTGGATGGGGCCCGGTTGGTTTTGCATTACGGCGACCTCGCTGATGCAGTGCAAATGGTGAAGCTGCTGTATGAACTGCAGCCGGATGAAATTTACAATCTGGGGGCGCAATCCCATGTGAAGGTGTCGTTCGATATTCCAGAATACACCGGGGATGTGGACGGGCTGGGCACCCTGCGCATTCTGGAGGCCATCCGTGAATCTGGGCTGATGAAGAAGACGCGCTTCTACCAGGCCTCATCCTCTGAGATGTTTGGCAAGGTGCAGGAGGTGCCGCAGACGGAGCAGACACCGTTCTGGCCGCGCTCGCCGTATGGTTGTGCCAAGGTCTTTGCCCACTGGCTCACGGTGAACTATCGCGAAAGCTACGGTCTGCATGCCTCCAGCGGCATCCTGTTCAATCATGAATCACCGCGCCGTGGGGAGACGTTTGTCACACGCAAGATCACCCGTGCCGCCACGCGCATCAAATTGGGCCTTCAGGACAAGCTCCATCTTGGCAATCTGGAGGCGAAGCGCGACTGGGGCTTTGCTGGTGAGTATGTGGAAATGATGTGGCTCATGCTGCAGCAGGAGCAGCCGGATGACTATGTCATCGCCACGAATGAAACCCACAGCGTGCGCGAATTTTGCCAGGAGGCGTTTGCGCTGCTCGGGCTCGACTGGGAGGCCTACGTGATGCATGACGCCCGCTACGAGCGCCCGGCCGAGGTGGACCTGCTCATCGGCAATCCGGAGAAGGCCCGCAAGCAGCTTGGCTGGGAGCCCAAGGTGCGGTTCAAAGAGCTGGTGAAAAAAATGGTGGACGCCGATCTGAAGCTGGCTGAACACGAGGCCAGAGTTAAATCTCTCTAAAGCATGATGAAGCTGTTTATTTCCGGTCATACAGGCATGGTGGGAAGCGCGCTGGTGCGGCGTTTCCAAAAAGTTGCGGGCGTGTCCATCGTCACGCGCACACGGCAGGAGCTTAATCTGTCTGATCAGGCGGCGGTCGCGGCCTTTTATCAGGCTGAAAGACCCGATGCTGCGATCATTGCGGCAGGCAAAGTGGGCGGCATTCACGCCAATAACACCTACCCCGCGGAGTTCATTTATGAAAACCTGGCTATTGCGACGAACTGCATCCACGGTGCCTGGAAGGCCGGAGTGAAGCGTCTTCTATTTCTCGGCAGTTCCTGCATTTACCCAAAGCTGGCTCCGCAGCCAATGCCTGAAGAATGTCTGCTCACCTCCGCGCTGGAGCCGACGAATGAGGCCTATGCCATCGCTAAAATCGCAGGGCTCAAAATGGCCGAATACTACCGCAAACAGTATGGCGTGGTCTATCACTCGGCCATGCCGACGAATCTGTATGGCCCCAATGACAATTACCATCCGCAGAACTCCCATGTGATGCCGGCGCTGATCCGGCGCTTTCATGAAGCGCGGATCTCGGAGCTGGCTGAAGTGGGGGCCTGGGGTACGGGGCGGCCGCAGCGCGAGTTTCTGCATGCGGATGACCTGGCGGACGCCTGCGCGTTTCTGCTGCAATTGGAAAACCCGCCGGATTTGGTGAATGTCGGCTGCGGCACGGATGTGACGATTCGTGAACTCGTGGAGATGGTGGCCGAAGTGGTGGGTTACAAGGGGCAGATCGTCTGGGACAAATCCAAGCCTGACGGCACGCCCCGTAAACTGCTGGACACCACGCGCCTGAACCAGCTCGGCTGGAAGCCGCAAATCTCGCTCAAAGACGGGCTGGCGCATACCTATGCGTCTTTCCTGGAGGAGATGCAGTCCAACCGGCTGCGCGGCTAAGACTCGCGTACGAACTGCTCGCTGCAGTGGGAGCGCAGACCTCATTCTGAGGCGCGATTGCCAGTCTTTGAAGCCATGAAAATCCTTCTGCTCAACCAGTGCTTCCATCCGGATCACGTGGCCACGGCACAGCACCTCACGGATCTGGCTCATGAACTGGTCAAATGCGGCCATCAGGTGACGGTGGTGGCGGCATCCCGTGGCTATGACAATCCGGACATTCGCTATCCGGTGCGCGAGACCTGGCACGGCATCGACATTCGCCGCATCTGGACGCCTGGGCTCGGTAAGAAAGCCAAGTGGCGGCGCCTGGTGGATTTTGCCATTTTCTGGGCCAATGCGAAACGCATTCTGTTTTTCCTGCCCCGCCAGGACGTCACGGTCTGCCTGACTTCGCCGCCGCTCATCTCCACGCTCGGCACGGTTGTGGCCAAGCTCAAAGGCGGCGCAGTCGTGCCTTGGGTGATGGATTTGAATCCTGATGAAGCCGTGGCTGCTGGCTGGTTGAAGGCCGGGGGCCTTGTCGAGCGCACGCTCACGTTCATCCAAAACTGGAGCTTCCGGCGTGCCTCACGCATCATCGCGCTGGACCGCTTCATGGCGGAGCGCTTGATGGCCAAAGGGGTGAGCGCGGAGGTCATCCATACCGATGCGCCGTGGTCGCACGATCAGGCGATCCAGTACGACGTGGCCGCACGCGATGCCTTTCGTGCAGAGCACGGGCTCACGGGCAAGTTCGTCGTCATGTATTCCGGCAATCACAGCCCCTGTCATCCGCTGGATGCGGTGCTGGCTGCAGCGAAGGAGATGCAGGGGGAGGAGCGGCTGCACTTTCTGTTTGTGGGCGGTGGCAGCGAGTTCAAAAAGGTGCAGGCATTTGCCAAAGAGAAGGTGCTCAAAAACATCACCTGTCTGCCGTATCAGCCGATGGAGAAGCTCTCGGGTTCGCTCTCTGCGGCGGATCTGCATCTGGTGGTCATGGGGGATCCTTTTGTGGGCATCGTGCATCCCTGCAAGATCTACAACATCCTCACGCTCGGCATTCCGTTTCTCTTCATTGGGCCGGATCAAAGCCACGGGGCTGATCTGGCGCGGCGGCTCAACCAGCCGGCGCACGGGCGCGTGGCGCGCAACGGGGATGTGCCTGCCATCGTGCAGCAGATCCGTGATGCGATGTCTCTTGGCACGCAGCCGGTCAGTGCGGCTGCCAAGGCTCTCGGGGCAGAGTTTTCCCATTCGGTGCTGTGCCCACGGCTGGTGCAGGTCATTGAGCAGGCTGCAGCACGCGCTTGATCAGCTCGTAGCTGGCAAAGCGTTCCACGTCGGGGAAATCGTGGTCGGAGTCGGGATGGGCGATTTGCAGGTGTGACTCCGCCTTGAGCAGCCTGAACAAGGGCAGAGCTGCGGCCGCGATGCGGTCCACGCTCTGCCAGCGGAAGTTCGCATCCCGCAGCGGCGCATTCACAAACACATGGCGTGGGGCGAGGCAGGCGATGAGTTCGTAGTGGTCCCAGGGGCAGTCCTGCGGATGGCCGAGGTAGTCCGCCATGCGCAGCATGTAGCGCTCCTGCACGTAGCCTTTGATGTCGCCGCCTTTGTAATCGAGCAGCGAATCAAAGCCGCAGCTTGAGATGATGACCTGGATGCGGTCGTCAAACACGGCGGTGAAGATGGCATTGTGGCCGCCGAGCGAGTGACCGATGGCGGCGTAGCCGTGGCTGCGATCCACATAGGGCAGGGAGTCCAGGTAGTCGAGGCCGCGCAGGTTGTCCCAGATCGCCTTCATGGTGCCGCTGGGCATGTGCAGCGCTTTGAGATCGGGCTGATATTGGGCCAGCAGCGGATAGCTGGGCGACAAGGTGACAAAGCCCCGCTCGGCCAGTTCCTGCGCGTATTGCCGGTGCGGCTTGCCACCGAGGCCCACGACCACTTTGAAGCCGATGTTGTTTTCCGTGGGGTGCAGGCAGAGCACTGCCGGGGCCTTCGTGCCTGCGAGCGCCGTTTTGGGAATGCAGAGGTAGGCTGTGACCTTGCCGCCGGGCTGGGAGGTGTAGGTGATTAGCCTGCGCACATAGCTGCCGCAGTCGGTTTCCTCCTCGATCTGCGGCTCCAGCGCGCAGCGCAGCTCCGGGCCGGGCAGGGGACCCGCGACCTGCTGAAACCCTGCCAGCGCCTCCGCACGGCGGCTCGCCCATTCAGCGGCGCTTGTGGCTGTCTTGGTCGTGCCGTCCTTCGCGTGGTATTCGAGGAGGTTCGTGCGGCTCAGTCCACGAATCGGCGGAACATCCTCCGCATAGGCGAGGCAGGGCAGGACGAGGGCAAATAAAACGCGGCGCATGGGAGCCATACGCCGCGTGAGAGCGGTTTGTTAGCGGGCAGGCTCAATCATTCCCTGCGGTTTCCACCCAGCAGCATCATGGCGTAGTAGAGGAAGGTGCCCAGCGCGCTGATGAAGGCGGCCACGTAGGTAAGCGCTGCGGCGTCCAGCACCTTGCTCATCGCGGCGGTTTCCTCGCCGGGAGAGATGGCTCCAGTGCTGGCCAGCACGCGCTTGGCGCGGGCCGTGGCGTCAAACTCCACCGGCAGCGTGATCAGCTGAAACAGCATCACGACGCCAAAGCACAGCGCGAGGATCGGCAGGGCGATCTTGGGTGCAAAGTAGATCAGGCCAAAGCCAACGAAGGGGATGATCTGCCCGGCGATGGTGGTGATGCCCACCGCCGCCATGCGCCACTGCAGCGGTGCGTAGAGCTGCTGGTGCTGGATGGCGTGGCCGCACTCATGTGCCGCCACTCCCAGCGCTGCCACGTTGGTGCCGTAGTAGTTTTCTTCGCTGAGCATCAGCTGCTTGTTCGAAGGATCGTAATGGTCGCTGAGCTGGCCTTTGATGGGGTGGATCGTCACATCGCGGATGCCGTTGAGGTCCAGGATGCGCTGGGCGATCTGCGCGCCGGAGAGCCCGGAGCGCGCCGGCACCTGCGAATAGCGTGCGTAGGCGCTCTTCACGCGCCAGGAGGCATAGACGGACAGCGCCATCGTGCCAAGGAAGAGCAGGAGGTAGAGGGGATCAATGTACATGGTTCTTGAATGGGTTTGCCATTAGATACGCACACCATGCCCGCTTGGTGATCACGCGGGCATTGCAAAACTGCGCGTAGTTTGTCACACAAAATCCCGTGTTGCTTCCCCCCGAGCCTGCGATTGAATCAGTCGTTCATGGAAACCGCCCCCATCTCTCCCGCATCGGCCTCGGAGCCCATCCTCTGCCGCGTTACATCCTGGTACTACCGCCGCATGGGCATGCTGGCCGGGCTGTTCCTGATCTTCGGCCTCGTGTTTCTCTACGACGGTCTGTGGGGCTATCCCGCGAAGGTGGTCATCGCGCAGGAGAAGGAGAAGTTCATGAAGGAGTTTCTGCCTTCGTTTGAAGCCGCCAAGAAAGAAGGGCGAATGGCGCAGTGGATGGAGGACGCCAAAGCCAGGGGCATGCCCACCGGCGTGGACGGGGATTCACCACGCTGGAAGAGCTACGCTGCGAAGAAAGGCTGGGAGGAGGAGCCCAAGCTCTACAGCGAGCGTGAGATCGCCGAGCAGTTTTATTATGCCTGCGGCTGCCTGGCCGGTGCGCTGATCACCGGCATCCTCATCCTGCGGAATCGCGGCAAGGTGCTGCTTGGCGAGGCTGACCACTGGGTGTCTCCCGAAGGCGTGTCGATTCGCTACGCCGATGTCTTTCGCGTGGACAAGCGCAAGTGGGAGCACAAAGGGCTGGCGTATGCGTGGTATCGCACGCAGGGCGGCGCGGAAAAACGTGAGGTGTTCGACGATCTGAAATTCGGCGGCGCAGACAAGGTGCTGGAACGTTTGCTCGCTCGTTTCAGCGGCGAATTGATTGAAAAAGTCAGCGAATCTGAGAGCGTCAAATCCGCAACAGCAGAGGTGGAAAAATAATGGCACTTGTTTGAGTTTGAAAAAGGCGGGAATTTCCCCTTGCCAAAGTAAACTCAGCCGCTAAAGCTCCGCCCCATCCCAACACCCCCAATCTATGGCAGAGAACATCACAGAAAAAGTTAGAGACATCATCGTTGAACAGCTTGGCGTGAATCCCGAGCAGGTCACCCAGGAAGCCAAGTTCATCGAAGATCTCGGTGCCGACTCACTCGACACCGTCGAGCTGGTGATGGCCTTCGAGGAAGAATTCGGCATCGACGTCCCTGACGAAGAGGCTGAGAAGCTTCAGTCCGTGGGCGACGTCGTCCGCTACGTCGAAGAAAACGCCGAGTAATACCGGTCTTTTTTAGAACACTCAAAAAACAGCCAAGTGGTTCATTCCGCTTGGCTTTTTTGTTGTGGGTTTTTGAGGCGGGGTTTGCCGTGTGGCGGACGCTTTTCGTCTGTCTGGACACTGACGCCCAGTGCCTGCGCTCATTGCGATTTCCGAATCAGGCCGCCGATACCGCCTCCGATCTGGACTGCGGTCGCGCAGTGAGGCTTGAACCCGGAGCATGCAATAGAGGCGGAGCGGAAGGCGCAAAAGGTTGAACCATCAGGGGATTGACGCATGTGGCACACTCACCGTGATGGTGAACCTGCCCATTGAATACTCTGACAAGCCGGTGACGCCCTTTGGCGGCATGGCGCT
>CALRWM010000036.1:0-62695 GCA_943371875.1 Prosthecobacter debontii
AGGGGGGGATGGAGTGGGTTTCGTTGTTTGAGGAGGCACGGGGGCTTTGTCTCGCGTGGTCGTGGGAGATGACGAATCAGCAGGGGTATTTTGATGCGCTGCAGCTGGAGTTTAGGGATGGGAGTTTGAGGCGGGAGGTAATTGTGCAGTTCAAGGCGGTGGCATCGGGGATATGGATTTTCAGGGTGGAGGGGGGATGATTGAGGAAAGGTGAGCGGGAGGGACGGTTAAGGACGGGCGTTGGGTGTGTGGTAGTAAATGGTAGTGTTGGGTAGCGCAGTGACCGGGTGAGGCGGAGCTTTTTGCAGACGCTGCTGGTGGGCGTGGGGTGTGGCGGAGTGCTGGGTTTGCTTCCCGGCTTGTGATGCCTGGTACCAGGGTAGCTTCGCCAAGGCTCAACAACCCTTCGCTATGATACGCAGCCCCTTTGGGGCTGGGGTGAGGCGGGGCTGGGTGGTGGAAGTGGGCGAGGTGTGTTGCTGGGCGGAGTGGCGGAAGTGGGCCGGTGTTACGAGGGGCTTCAGGGGGGGGCGAGCGAATGGAGCTGGCAGGTCAAAAGGTGCGAAATGCAGCTGTGGATGAAGAGCCGGAACCGGCTTCCCACTTCGCCAAGGCTACGAGGGACGGGAAAGCCGGGACTACAATGCAAAGAATGAAGAAGGCCTGGACTCGAAGGCTTCGTGGGTGTGCGATGCGATGCGCTTTGCTGAACGGGGGGGTGTCCTGCCACTTGGGTTCGTAGCCGAGGGCGAGGAGGGTTTTGGTGAGGAGGTGGTGCGCGGTGTGGAGTCGGGGCTGACGGCGGTGGTGGTTGATTTCAGACTTAGGCGGGACGCCCCAGTCCGTTGTCAGGCTGGAAGCCTAACCTCCGATGGCGGGCTTGGCCGCGATGCGAACCCCGGGATTACGAACTGAGAGCGGCGAGGACTTGTTGGAGGTGCTCGTCGGGTTTTACTTTTTCGAGGAGGGTGGTGAGGTGGCCGGTTTCGCTGATGATGAAGGTGGTGCGCTCGGTGCCCATGTACTTTTTGCCGTAGAGGGTTTTTTCGACCCAGACGCTGTAGGCGTTGACGATGGTGTGGTCTTCGTCGGCGATGAGGGGGAAGGGGAGGGTGTGCTTTTGGATGAACTTGGCGTGGCGCTTGATGGGGTCGGTGCTGATGCCGAAGAGGATGGCTTTTTTTGTGATTTCGGACCAGGCGTCGCGGAGGGCGCAGGCTTGCTTGGTGCAGCCGGGGGTGTCGTCTTTGGGGTAGAAGTAGAGGACGACTTTTTGGCCGCGAAGGTGGCTGAGGGTGAGGGTGGTTTCAGACTTGTAGGTGCCGCCGATGACGGGGGCGGTGAAGTCAGGGGCGAGGGTGTGGAGGGCGGGTTTGGGCATGAGGGGACGGTGGGGGAAGTTTACCCTGCTTTTCGTGTCTGCATAAACGAAGCAAGCTCAACCCGGGGTCGCCTCAGGTCGGGTGGAAAAGCGGTGGAGCATTTTGCGCAGGGCCTCGGCGGTGACGGGCTTGACGATGTGCTCGGTGAAGCCTGCGGCATGCACGCGCGCAATGTCAGCCTCCATGCCGTAACCACTCATGGCGATGGCCGGAATGTCCGAATGTTCCCGCAGTGCTGCGATGACTTCATAACCAGAGCCGTCGGGCAGTCCGATGTCGCTCAGCAGCAGATCGAACGTGCCCTCCGCGATCGCCTTGCGGGCTTCTGCCAGCGTGCTGGCGACAGTGACGCTGTGGTTCCAGCGCGTCATGAGGCGGTGGAGAACATGGCGGGTGTCGTCGTGATCCTCGACGAGCAGCACGCGTAACGAACGCGCAGGTGCGTCAGGAGAGAAACTGGGCGGGGCAGGTGCATTTTCGGGAACGCTTCCGGCGGCAATGACTGGAAGCTCGACGATGAATGTCGCGCCCTGCTTGTGCCCGGCACTGCGCACGCTGATGGTGCCGCCGTGTGCTTCGACCAGCCCCCTGGCCACACTCAACCCAAGCCCCAGGCCGCCGAAACGCCGTGTGGTGCCGGCCTGTCCCTGGCGGAAGGGTTCAAAGATTTGGGGCAGCAGCTCCGGCACGATGCCGATGCCAGTGTCTTCGATCTCGATTCGCATCTTGTCTGCCGACTGCATGGTGCGGATCGTCACCCGGCCGCCAGGAGGGGAGAATTTCGCTGCGTTGCCGAAGAGGTTTGAAAACACCTGGGTGAGGCGTGCGGCATCACCGCGAATCATCAGCCTGTCCTTGGCCAGATCCAATACAGGGGTGATCTGCTTTTCCTGCAGGGCAGGTTTAATCATCGCGAGGGCATCACGCAGAATGGCATGAAGATCCGTCGGAGTGGAGTGGATGCGAAGCTTTCCCTGAGTGATGCGGGTGACATCGAGGAGGTCGTCCACCAGGCGGGCTTCCAGCTCGATGTTGCGACGAATGATGGCGAGGTATTCACGGACTTCGTCGGCATCTGCGGCCTCGTTCATGAGAGCGGAGGCGGCAGCGAGGGCGGGAGTCAAGGGGGTGCGCAGCTCATGGCTGAGCACGGCTAGAAAATCATCCTTGGCCGCATTGGCCGCCACGGCGGTGGTTCTTGCGGCGGCGAGTTCCTTCACCATGGAGGCGAGGTCGCCCGAACTAGAATCCAAGGCGCGGCGCAACGTGTCGCGGGTGAGCTTTGTTTGAAGCTGGTTGCGCACACGGGCGCGGAGCTCATCGATGGAAAAAGGTTTCAGGACGTAGTCCTGTGCGCCTTCGACCAGGAGGTTGAGTTTCGTCTCTTCATCGGCTTTCGCGGTGAGCAGAATCACGGGCACATCCCGCAGCGCCTCGTCCTGGCGGAGGGCGGCGATGAGTTCTTCACCCGTCATGACCGGCATCATCATGTCTGTGAGAATGAGATCAGGCATTCGCTCGCGGATGGCCACCAGTGCCGTCTGACCATTGTCTGCCGTGCGGGTTTGTGCATCGGGCTCAAGCACACGGCAGATGAAATCACGCATGTCCTGGTTGTCTTCGACGATGAGCACGTCCGGCCGTGCCGCCACCGGAGGCTGGGCAGGAGGCGGCGCACTCTCAGCGGGTGTGGAGGCTGGAGCATTGGCCAGGCGCTGGAGCACCGTATCCGTGCCGGTCCATGCTGAGGTTTGAACATCCGCGCCGTGCGGGGCATGGCGTGGCAGGCGTACACGGAACTGGGCGCCGCCTGCGGGGCTCTCGCCGACGAAGATGGTGCCGCCATGCATTTCGACAAATTCCTTCACGATGGAAAGTCCGAGGCCGGTGCCGCCATAGCGCCGCTGGGTCTCCTTGTCGCCCTGCTGGAAACGCTCAAAGATGCTTTCACGGAAATCCGGGGACACGCCCGGGCCTGCGTCCTCCACGGTGAGTGAGAGATGGTCGCCGTCCTCCGCGAGGGTCAGCCGCACGGTGCTGTCATTGGGGGCGTATTTGAAGGCATTTGAAAGCAGATTCATGAAGACGCGCTGCAGCTTGTCACCATCCACTTCAGCGACCACCTCGGCGGGTGCCTGAAGCGAGACGCTGATGCCGCGTTCGCTGACGATGGATTCAAAGATGTTCGTCATGGCGCGTGCCATGGCGGCGAGATCGATGCGTGAGTAATGCAGGTCCAGCCTGCCGACCTCCAGCTTTGACACATCCAGCAGATCATTGACGTACTTGTGCAGGAGGAGGGCATTGCGGCGCACGACAGTCAATTCGCGCCGTGCAGCCGGGTCCCTGGCCGTCTGGAGCATTTGCTCTACGGGGGCGAAAATCAGTGCAAGCGGGGTGCGCAATTCATGGCTGACGTTGGCAAAGAAGTTTGTCTTGAGCTGGTCAAGCTGCGTGACCTTTTTGTAGAGATCGTTCAATTCGCCGTATGCGCGCTCCAGCTTCACCCCTTGCTCCGCAGAGAGGCGCGCGGCCTTGAGCATGCTGAGGATGTGCGGGACCAGCGGCGGCAGGACAACCGCCGTGGTTACGGAGGCGATGGCGGTGATGAGCTTCACCCAGCCGGAAAGCCAGTAGCGGGGATTTTCCGCAGTGAGAGTCCATACTTCCATGAAGTGCGTTGCGCCGCATGCCACAATGAAGATCGCGAAGGCGATCATGATCCAATGAAACGGAAGTTCAGACCGCACACGGTAAACCAGCCAGACCAGCGTCGTCGAGATGGCCACATAAGAAAAGCCGATGAGCAAGTCCGACCATCCATGCAACCGCATCAGCTGCTGGTTGAACAAATAGCAGTGTGAATGGGGCATGAAGAAATCTCCCGCGTTCACGCCTGAGGAGAGATAGAAGCCCGCAGCGAGCAGCACAAAAACGGCGGCGAGTATGAAGGATTGGAGCAATGAAGGTTTCATGACATAGTGGCAGCATGGCATAAGCTCATGGCGCTGGTGTGGAACACAGGCTCATGGGGGAGACAAGTTCTGGCGAATGATTGGGGCTTGAGGCAGGCAGTGCAACTCAATCACAGTGCAGGGAGAATAATCTGGGACAGCAGGCAAGATTCTTCGGGCACATGGCGCTGCAGCAAGGACGCGCCGTTTGCATGCATCATCCGGTGTGCCGTCCACAGGCCGAGGCCATAACCGCCGCGGCGGGTGGTGGAAAGGGGCTGGCCCCAGGTGCTGGTGTCCAGCACCTCTGTCTTCGGCTCTCTGAGTTCAAAGAGTACCTGGCCGCTGGCAGCCCGGGCGGTGACTGTCACGGGATCGCCCGTGGAGAAATCAGTCGCATTGGCCAGCAGTTCTCGAAAAACCGTCGCGATCATGGACACATCCACATTCACGCGTTCGTCGCCGAGTTCATCCACCCAGTGAACCTCCAGGACATCCTGCAGCGATGCATGCTTCTCGCGCCAGATTTCAAGCAGCACACGGGCGGGGATGGGCGCGGCGACGGGCTGGGGATCTTGAAACAACGCGGCAAGCGAGCGCAACTGCATGGCGAGCGCACGCAGCTGCTTTTGAATGCGCTCCACGCTTGCCGTGGCTTCTCCATCCGTCACGAGTTCGTTGAGGAGGGTGGTTTCCAGATCAAGGCTGTTCAAGCCGTTGCGTACATCATGCGTGTGCTGCCGCACAAAACCGGTCACGCGTTTCCAAGGAATTTCAGGTGCGGAATTCATGTTGTTTTGTACGCGAGGTGGGAAGCGCATGGTTGTCACGATCTGATCAAAATATCAAGCTGCTCTCTCAAGTGTCTTTGAACGAACTGCAGGTTCAAATCGACACGGCCGGCCGGCCTTCCCTTTGCGATTTATTGGAAATGATTTCTTCATGCATGCTCTGTGTCCCTGCTTGTGGTGGCACAAATTTTAGCCGCCTTCTTTTGTCCAGGAGAACATGAGCGACTCTGCCCAGACCGTCACGGTTTCGTCCGCGAACCCCACTGTCGGCAAACGCCTGATGGTCGTGGACGATCATCCAGTGTTCCGGCATGGCCTGTGCCAGTTTTTGAGCCAGTTCAGCGATGTGATCATCTGCGGAGAGGCGTCCAATGCGCAGAGTGCGATTGCAGTCATGCGGCTGCACCAGCCTGCGGTGGCGCTGCTCGACGTTTCCATGCCCGGCACGAATGGGATTGAACTCATCAAGCATATGCTGGCGGAGCAGCCTTCGCTGATCATTCTCATGATCTCCATGCACGATGAATCCCTCTATGCCTTGCGGGCATTGCGGGCTGGAGCACGGGGCTATGTGATGAAACAGCAGGCGATGGAAAACATCCTGGAAGCACTGCGCAAAGTCATCGGCGGCGGCATTTATGTCAGTCCGCAGTTTGCTGAAAGGCTGATTTTCAAGACCATCCAGGGCAGTGAAGGGGACCTGGGATCGCCCGTGGACAAGCTCTCTGATCGCGAGCTTGAGGTGCTGCAACTTTTTGGACTCGACAAGACGACTCGCGAAATAGCCGAGGCATTGCGTCTCAGTGTGAAGACCGTCGAAACGCACCGCATGCATATCAAAGAAAAACTCGGCTTTAAAGATGCGGAGGAAATGATGAGGTTCGCCATCGAATGGGTCACGATGTCGCAAGACTGAGCTTCATTTTTCGGGTGCGCCCGTTCAGACCAAGTCTGCCACGGGCAGCCTGACATTGCTGTCAATGACGCCCTGGTCGATGGCGTAACGGGTGAGTCCGGCGGTGTCATGGATGTGCAGCTTTTTCATCAGGCTCTGGCGGTGCTTTTCCACCGTCTTCACGCTGATGTGCAACACTGCTGAAATCTGTTTGTTGGCGTTGCCTTCCGCGACGAGTTGCAGAACCTCGGCCTCGCGTGAGGTGAGGCCGGTGGTGCAGAAGTGCTCCAGTGTGTCATGGTTGCTGACTTCGCGTTCCAAGTGCCTGGCAATGGAGGGGCTGAAGTAAGCCTGACCGTTGTAGGCTTTCCGAATCGCTGCAGGCAGCAGCTCTGCCTCGGACTGCTTGAGCAGATACCCTGCGATTTTGAGTTTCATCAGCTCCTCCAGGTGGATGGGGTCGCTGGAGGCCGAGAGAATGAGAATCTTGGTGGCCGGCAATGCCCGCAGGATCTGGCGGGTCGCTTCCAGCCCGTTGAGCCGTGGCATGTGAATGTCCATCACGACAATGTGGGGCTGCAGGTGCAGGCATAGTTCGACGGCCTGCTGTCCATTGGCGGCTTCACCCACGATTTTGATGTCCTCTTCGTCCGCCAGCAGAGAGCGAAGGCCCGCGCGGAGAATCATGTGGTCTTCAGAGAGCAGGATGGTGATCGGATTCATCGGGAGAGCAGAGCATTGGTTAAACCCCTTATAAGCCCCTGAGCCGGGTGTTGATTCACATGAGCTTCGCAAGTCGAGGAGCAATGGGCTGTACCGCGCTGATGAAAAAATAAAGTGGCGGGGCATGAAATTCAACGCGTCCGGACCGGGCCTGAGCTGCGATGAGTATTCGAAAATATCACCTCGATTTGCACTATGGAATTCATTGACCAAGCCATCCACATCGACCTTCCCCTGCAGACCGTTTACAATCAGTGGACGAGGTTTGAGGATTTCCCGCTGTTCATGAACGGAGTCACTGAGGTGCATCAGCAGGGTTGCAACCGGGTGGAATGGCAGGTGAGGCTGGGCGGCAGAAAAAAGACCTGGCTGGCGGAGATCATCGAGCAAGAGCCGGATGCCTGCATCGCATGGCGCAGCACGAACGGGGTGGAGACTTCCGGACGGGTGGTTTTCAGTTCGATCGGCACGGACTGTACCCGCATCCATCTGCACCTGAACTACAAGCCCGAGGGGATTTTTGAGAAGGCGGCCGCTGCTCTGGGGCTGGTGAAGGCGCGGGTGGTGGGAGATCTGCTGCGCTTCAAGGATTTTATCGAGGGAGCGGTCGTTTTGCCAGATGGCTGGCGTGGCACCATCGGCGGCGGCAGTCACTGCCGGGAGGAGACAGTACGCTCGACGAATAGCAGTCACCCAATGCTGAAGACGAAACACAGCGGCCCAAGCGCGCAGATGAGTTTCAATTCAGTGTGCGTGGAGTGATGCTTTCATGCCTGCCGTGATTGCGGAAGAATCGGCCGTCTTCACGCTTAGGTTCTCTGGTTCTGCCAGGCATGGTGGTTCCTCGGCATGGAGGAAGGCGGCCGACTGGCCGGCTCCGGTGCTGGTGGCAACGCTGCCATTCTCAAGAACCGGGATGAAGAGGTCAGACCACCATATCAAATCGAAGGAACCGGCCACACTGGCTGCGAGTTCACAGTTCTGCGTGAACCCAGCATAAGCCGGCACTGAAGCGGGAAGGAGATTGCACTGAGACATGAGGGGTGATGGATGCATGACGCGCACGAGATACGGTCATGGGCATAATTCACACGACAGGCGGACGGCGGCCTGAAATGAGCGAAATCAGGAACAGCACGAGAAAGACTACGAAGCAAATGTGGGCGATGGATGTCGCAGTTCCGGCGACGCCGCCGAATCCAAGCGCCCCAGCAATGAGCGCGATGATGAGAAATGTAATAGTATAGGATAACATAATATGCCTTTCTGTTTCCTATAGTTCGTGTGTGACGGCATGAGCGGCCGCATCCATCTGGCCCCGCTGAAAGGTATGTGGTGTCTACGCGGTCATGCGTGCGTTTTCGAGGAGCGTCAGCAGATGCCGCTGTGCGCGCAGCACGGGCTGCTCATTGCCAAAGGCGAGATCCAGGACGGGCATGGTTTTATGAATGCGCTCCGCCAAGGCCTCGTCGTCATCATCGAGATGAGCTGCGGCATCGGCCAGTTTGACCAGGCGTGTCTGCCAGTCGCAGGCTTGCAGACGCTTGAGATGCACGCATTCGTCCAGGTCGGGTGCCCGGCTTAAACGCTCCACCCGGGAAGCGATGAGACGGCCAAACTGGCTTTCAATTTCGTCCAGCGAGACATCGGTTTTCTCCAGCACATTGTGCAGCAGCGCGGTGGCCAGCACCGGAAGTTCCTGGCAATGGTAGACTGCCGTGAGCGTCACCGCCACGCGTGTGGCCTGGGCAAACGAAGGAGGGACTTCATTGGGAGGCACTTCAAAAGCATGGGCATGGGCTGCAAAGGCGGCGGCTTTTTGCCAGAGGGGCTGGGAGATGGCGGCTGCGATGTCCGCCTGCTGCTCGTGCAACTGGTCGTAGAAAAAGGAAGCCATGACATTCATGCCATGTAATCGTGCCTGCCCTGGAATCCGGATGTGGGCTGATAAACACCTCAGCTTTTTGTCTCCGAGCATGTTGTGAACGTGGGAGCAATCAGTCGAGGTTCAGCTTGCGTCCCAGACGTGTGAGAAGCCGGTGAATGCGGTCCGATGTGTCGTCCCGCTGTTCGCGGGCTATTGACCAGGCGACGAGTGCTCCCACGAGCATTCCTGCGCTGAACACGCCAAGTGCTGAGGTGCCCGGATGTTCACGCAAGAGACGTTCGCCGGAATGCAAAACTTTAGCGGCTTTTTCTTTGGTTCTACCCAAGGCCCGGTCTGCTGCTCCTGCGGTGTCACTCCCGGCGGCACTTTCCCAGGCACGCGCTGCCTTTTCGGAAAGATTTTCAGGATCGTCCAGTGAGGGAAGAGTGGGATTGTTCATGGCTTTGGGGAGTTTAGGTTTTCAAAGACTCATCGCATGCAGCCTGTGCCGCGGTTGTACGGCTTCCCCTCGACGAGCTGTCCTAAACTAGACTTTTTCAGGCTGGCGGGCCGCCAGCCTTGAGATCGCCTCCTGCAAGGCGGAGAACTCGACCGGTTTGGTCAGGTGCTCCGAAAATCCGGCCTGCTGGCTGCGCTCGACATCATCGTCCATCCCAAAGCCGCTCATCGCAATGGCGGGCGGACGCCAGCCGTGGAGTGCAAAGAACTGATCCAGCAGTTCGGTGCCACGCCCGTCGGGCAGGCCGATGTCTGAAATGAGCACGTCGAATTCGTACGCACGAGCGACTTCGAGGCTCTCGGCGAGGGAGGCCGCAGTGCGCACGATGTAGCCATGTCGCGTCAGCAGCCGTGTCAGCGTGCCCAGCGTGTCCGGATGATCTTCAACGACCAGCAAACGCAGACCTTCAGGGGGCGCAAGCTGACGCTTCGACTCCCCGTTTGGCAGATCAGCAGGCAGGGCGGAGGGAAGACGGACGGTGAATTTTGCGCCGCGATTGGGGCCGTCGCTGTGAGCCGCGATGACACCGCTGTGCATTTCCACCAGAGCCTTGCAGATGGCAAGGCCGAGGCCCAGGCCGGCCTTGGTGTGCAGCGCACCCTGCTCAAAAGCATCAAAGATGCGGTCCAGTTTGTCGGAAACGATGCCAATGCCCTGGTCCGCGATCTTGACGCTGATGCGGCCTCCCGGTTCGGCGACATAGGTGCTTACTTCGATGATGCTGTCCTCGGGGCTGAACTTCGCGGCATTGGTCAGCAGATTCCAGAAAACCTGCTGCAGCCGGGCGAAATCTCCACGCACATGCGGGTCGGGTGCTTCCAGTTTTTCAGCCACTCGAATCCGTCTTGCTGAAAGCTCTGGCTGGCAGGTTTTTATCGCCTGTCGCAGGGCTTCGTGAACATCGACCGGATGGAGTTCAAGGCGCAGCTTGCCATTGCGGATGCGGGCCAGATCGAGCAGGTCGTCAATCAGCCGGGCTTCCAGACGAACATTGCGCTGAATGGTGTCGATGTGTTCGCGAACGGCGTGCGGACACTCGATGTCCTCCAGCAGGGTGACAGCATGGACGATGGGGGAAAGCGGGGTGCGCAGCTCATGCGACAGCATTGCCAGGAAGCGGTCCTTCGCGGCGTTTGCCTCCTCCGCTTCCGCCTGCGCGGATTCTGCGCGGATGCGGCGTTCACGTTCATCGGCCTCGCGCTCCAGCGCCTCATTGCGTGCTGCCAGCTCCATGTTCGCGATGCGCAGGGCCTCCTCCGCCGCCTGTCTCGTGCTGTTCATTTCGGCCAGAGCACGGGTCTTGCCGAAGAGATCGACAAAGACGTTCACCTTGGAGCGCAGCACGGCCGGATTGATCGGCTTGGTGAGGTAATCGACCGCGCCGACATCATAGCCGATCACCGCGTGTTCATCCTCGCGGTAGTGAGCCGTGAGAAAAATGATCGGGATATGCTGGGTGCGTTTGCGCTCCTTGATCATCTTTGCCAGTTCGATCCCGCTCATGTCAGGCATCTGCACATCGAGGACGATGGCCGCGAAATCTCCGTTCATCAGCGCCATCAGCGCCTCGGCTCCGGTCTGTGCCTTGTACAGTTTGTAGCTGGCGCCATTGAGCACACTCTCAATCGCAAGAAGGTTCTTGCTGTCATCGTCAACGACCAGCACCGTGGGTTTTTCCCGCGGCGGCACTTTTTGAGTGGAGGAGTTGATGGGCATGGCGGCGGTGGTCAGCGATGCAGCCAGACCCGGAGCAATGAAAGCAGCTGGTCGGTGTTGACGGGCTTGGCAATGTAATCGCTCGCCCCCGCTTCCAGGCATTTTTCACGGTCGCCTTTCATCGCCTTCGCGGTCAGTGCAAGGATCGGAAGGTTGCGAAACTCCGGTTGTTTGCGGATCTCCCGCATCGTTTCGTAGCCATCCATCTCCGGCATCATGATGTCCATCAGCACCATGGCGAGGTCATCGTTGGCCTGGATCAGCTCGATGGCCTGGCGCCCGTTCGTGGCACTGAGGATCTCCATCTCCTGGTTTTCCAGCACCGTTGAGAGGGCGAAAATGTTGCGGGCGTCATCGTCCACAATCAGGACTTTGCGTCCGCGCAGCACCTCATTCGTGCTGTGCAGGCGTTCCAGCATCAGGCGTTTGCTTTCCGGCAGGTCTGCCACCACGCGGTGCAGGAACAGGGCGGTTTCATCCAGCAGGCGCTCGGGCGATTGAACGTCCTTGAGCACGATGCTCTTGGCCATGGTGCGCAGCCGGGTTTCTTCAGGGCCGGAGAGATCCTTTCCGGTGAAGACCACGACGGGCACATCTCTCAGGCTGGGTTCTTCATGAATGCGGTCCAGCAGATCAAAGCCGGTCATGTCAGGCAGGCGCAGATCGAGGACGCAGCAGTCAAAGTGGCGGTCGAGCAGCGTAGTGAAGGCTTCCTCACCCGTGGCGACCGTTTTGATCTCGATGTCGTCGTGGCCGAGCAGTTCGACGATGCTCTGCCGCTCAGTGTCGTTGTCTTCGACGACGAGCAGCCGCTTTGTGCGTGGAGCGACGAAGGTTTTGATTTTGTCGAAGGCGCTTTCCAAATCTTCCGTGGTCGCCGGTTTCACGAGGTAGGAGAAGGCACCACGCGACAAGCCGTGGCTGCGCTCCTCCTCCAGAGTGATGATCTGCACGGGGATGTGGCGGGTTTCGGGGGAGAGCTTGAGATTGTTCAGCACCGTCCAGCCGAGCATGTCGGGGAGGAAGATGTCGAGCGTGATCGCCGTGGGGTGATACTGCCGCGCGAGGGAAAGGGCCTCATGGCCGCGTGTGGCCACCAGACCTTTGAAGCCCTTGTCCCGGGCCAGTCCGAGGAGCACGCGTGCGTAGTGGGGATCGTCCTCGACGATGAGCGCCGCAAGATCTCCGATCTCCACGTTGGCGCGGTCGTCCTCGATACGTTCGTCGCGGGTCATGGCCACTGGCAGCGCGATGGAGGGGCGGGGATTGCTTTTTCCTTCGCTGGCTGGATTGGGCGATGTGTTGGAAGGGCCGAAATAGACCAGTGGCAGGAAGAGAGTGAAGGCGCTGCCTTCGTTTGGAGTGCTGGCGAGCCGAATTTCACCGCCGAGCAGAGACGCCAGCTCACGCGAGATGGCGAGACCGAGACCGGTGCCGCCATACTTGCGTGAGGTGCCGGCATCCGCCTGCTGGAAGGCCTCGAAGATAAGCCGCTGCTTTTCCGGGGCGATGCCGATGCCGGTGTCGGTGATCGACATCGCGATCACAGCGCCCGCCCGGTTCAGGCTGGGATGGTCGGGACTCCAGCCGTTCTCGACCAGCTTCACGTTCATGCGGACATGGCCGGCGGCGGTGAACTTGAAGGCATTGGAGAGGAGGTTCTTGATGATCTGCTGCAGTCGCTTGGAGTCACTGGTAAAGGCGAACGGCAAGTTGGAGTCAAACTCCATGATGAAGGGCAGGTTTTTGCTTTCCGCGATGTGGCGGAAGCTCCGCTCCACGGAATCCCGCAAGGAGGTGAAGCTGATTTCCTCCGCATCCACGGAGACCGTGCCCGACTCGATTTTCGAGAGGTCGAGAATGTCGTTGATGAGATTGAGCAGGTCCGAGCCGGCGGAGTGAATGTTGCGCGCGAATTCGACCTGTTTTGGATTCAAATTGCCCACGGAATTTTCACCCAGCTGCTGGCCGAGAATGAGGATGGAATTGAGCGGTGTGCGCAGTTCGTGCGACATGTTGGCGAGGAATTCGGATTTGTACTTCGAGGTCAGCGCCAGCTCCGCGGCCTTTTCCTCCAGCGCGCGCCGTGCCTGCTCGATCTCCTTGTTCTTGCGCTCCACCTCGGCGTTTTGGTCGGCGAGTTCCTGAGCCTTCTGCTCCAGCTCCTCGTTCGTCTGCTGCAGCTCCTTCTGTCCCGACTGCAGCTCAGCCGTGAGCTGCTGGCTCTGCTGCAGGAGGCCTTCCGTGCGCATGGTGGCCTCAATGGTGTTGAGCACGACGCCGATGGACTGCGTGAGCTGTTCGAGGAAATTGAGATGCCCGTCGGTGAAGGGATGCATGGAAGCCAGTTCAATGACCGCCTTGGTCTGGCCTTCATACAGCACCGGCAGCACCACCACATTGGCGGGCCGTGTTCTGCCGAGTGAGGAATGGATGGGCGTGTAATCCTTTGGCACCTCGGTCAGGAGCACACGCTGCTTTTCCCGTGCGCACTGACCGACGAGACCGTCGCCGAGTTCGATCTGCTCGGGGAGATCCTTTTCATTTGCGTAGGCGGCGAGGCGTTGCAGCCGCGGGTTTTCCTCATCGCCGGAGGTGAGCTGATAGACCGTGCCCTGCTGCGAATCGACCAGCGGCGCGAGCTCGGAGAGCAGCATCTGGCCGACGGTGTAAAGATCGCGCTGGCCCTGGAGCATGCGGGTGAATTTCGCGAGGTTCGTCTTGAGCCAGTCCTGCTCCTTGTTGCGCTCCGTGGTCACGCGGAGGTTGTCGATCATCGTATTGATGTTGTCCTTCAGCTCGGCCACCTCACCGCGTGTCTCCACCTGGATGGAGCGGGTCAAGTCGCCCTTCGTCACGGCAGTGGCCACTTCAGCGATGGCGCGCACCTGGGTGGTGAGGTTGGCGGCGAGGAGGTTCACGTTGCCCGTGAGGTCTTTCCAGGTGCCAGCGGCACCGGGCACGTTGGCCTGACCGCCGAGACGGCCTTCCACTCCGACTTCGCGTGCGACGTTCGTCACCTGATCGGCAAAGGTCGCGAGCGTGTCGGTCATGTTGTTGATGGTTTCAGCGAGCGCCGCCACTTCACCTTTTGCCTGCACGGAAAGGCGCTGGCGGAGGTTGCCATTCGCCACGGCGGTCACCACCTTCACGATGCCGCGCACCTGATCGGTGAGATTGGCGGCCATCACGTTCACGGAGTCGGTCAAATCCTTCCACGTGCCCGCCACGCCGGGCACCACCGCCTGACCGCCGAGCTTGCCTTCGGTGCCGACTTCACGCGCCACGCGGGTCACTTCGGAGGAGAAGGCGTTGAGCTGATCGACCATCGTGTTGATGGTGTTCTTGAGTTCGAGAATTTCACCCTTCACGTCCACCGTGATCTTGCGGGAAAGGTCACCACGAGCCACGGCGGTGGTCACTTCGGCGATGTTGCGCACCTGATCGGTGAGGTTCGTGCCCATGGCGTTCACGGAGTCGGTCAAATCCTTCCACGTGCCCGCGACACCGGGCACCACAGCCTGCACGCCGAGACGGCCTTCGGTGCCGACTTCGCGCGCCACGCGCGTCACTTCAGAGGCGAAAGAGCGGAGCTGTTCCACCATGGTGTTGATGGTTTCCTTGAGCTGCAAAATTTCACCGCGCACGTCCACCGTGATCTTGCGGGAAAGGTCACCGTTTGCCACGGCGATGGTCACTTCAGCGATGTTGCGCACCTGACCGGTGAGGTTGGAGGCCATGGAGTTCACGTTGTCGGTGAGATCCTTCCATGTGCCGGCCACACCGGAGACCTGGGCCTGACCGCC
This sequence comes from Prosthecobacter debontii, assembly GCA_943371875.1. GTDB lineage: Bacteria > Verrucomicrobiota > Verrucomicrobiia > Verrucomicrobiales > Verrucomicrobiaceae > Prosthecobacter > Prosthecobacter debontii_C. The sequence continues at coordinate 14,655 of CALRWM010000036.1, forward strand.
GAGCTTGCCTTCGGTGCCCACTTCACGGGCCACGCGGCTCACTTCGGAGGCGAAACCGTTGAGCTGATCGACCATGGTGTTCACGGTGTTTTTCAGCTCCAGAATTTCGCCCTTCACGTCCACCGTGATCTTGCGGGAAAGGTCGCCCTTCGCGATGGCGGTGGCCACGTCAGCGATGTTACGCACCTGACCGGTAAGGTTGGAGGCCATGGAGTTCACATTGTCGGTGAGACCCTTCCACGTGCCTGCGACACCCGGCACCTGCGCCTGACCGCCGAGCTTACCTTCCGTGCCCACTTCGCGCGCCACGCGCGTCACTTCAGAGGCGAAGGAGCGGAGCTGCTCGACCATGGTGTTGATGGTTTCCTTGAGTTCGAGAATTTCACCGCGCACGTCCACGGTGATCTGCTTGGACAAGTCGCCATTGGCCACGGCGATGGTCACTTCCGCGATGTTGCGCACCTGGGAGGTGAGGTTGGAGGCCATGGAGTTCACGTTGTCGGTGAGATCCTTCCACGTTCCCGCCACACCGGACACCTGCGCCTGACCGCCGAGCTTGCCCTCCGTACCCACTTCGCGGGCTACACGGCTCACTTCGGAAGCGAAGGCGTTGAGCTGATCGACGAGGGTGTTGATGGTGTTCTTGAGCTCCAAGATTTCTCCCTGCACGTCCACGGTGATCTTGCGGGACAAGTCACCACGGGCCACAGCGGTGGTCACTTCGGCGATGTTTCGCACCTGGGCGGTGAGGCTGTTTGCCATGGAGTTCACGTTGTCGGTAAGGTCTTTCCAAGTGCCGCCCACGTCCGGCACCTGAGCCTGACCGCCGAGCTTGCCTTCGGTGCCCACTTCACGCGCCACGCGCGTCACTTCCGAGGCGAAGGCGTTGAGCTGGTCCACCATGGTGTTCATGGTTTCCTTGAGCTGCAAAATTTCGCCCTTCACATCCACGGTGATCTTGCGTGACAAGTCGCCCTTCGCGATGGCGGTGGCCACGTCGGCGATGTTGCGCACCTGACCGGTGAGATTGGAGGCCATGGAGTTCACGTTATCGGTGAGATCCTTCCACGTTCCCGCCACACCGCGCACCTGGGCCTGACCGCCGAGCTTGCCCTCCGTGCCCACTTCGCGCGCCACACGGCTCACTTCGGAGGCGAAGCCGTTGAGCTGATCGACCATCGTGTTGAGGGTGTTCTTCAGTTCGAGAATTTCTCCCTTCACGTCCACGGTGATCTTTTTGGACAAGTCACCATTGGCCACAGCGGTGGCCACTTCGGCGATGTTGCGCACCTGGCCGGTGAGGTTGGAGGCCATGGAGTTCACGTTGTTGGTCAAGTCCTTCCATGTGCCCGCGACACCACCCACTTCGGCCTGACCGCCGAGCTTGCCTTCGGTGCCCACTTCACGCGCCACGCGGCTCACTTCGGAGGCGAAGGCGTTCAAGCGGTCCACCATCGTGTTGAGGGTGTTTTTCAGTTCGAGAATTTCACCCTTCACGTCCACCGTGATTTTGCGGGACAAGTCACCGCTGGCGATGGCGCTGGCCACATCGGCGATGTTGCGCACCTGATCGGTCAGGTTGTTGGCCATGAAGTTCACGTTGTCCGTCAAATCCTTCCACGTGCCCGCCACGCCCTGCACTTCGGCCTGACCACCGAGCTTGCCTTCGGTGCCGACTTCGCGCGCCACTCGGCTGACTTCGGAGGCGAAGGCGTTGAGCTGGTCCACCATGGTGTTCATGGTGTTTTTCAGCTCCAAGATTTCACCCTTCACTTCCACCGTGATCTTGGATGAAAGGTCACCTTTGGCGATGGCCGTGGCCACGTCGGCGATGTTGCGCACCTGGCCGGTGAGGTTGGAGGCCATGGAGTTCACGTTGTCCGTCAAATCCTTCCAGGTGCCGCCGACGCCGGGGACGGTGGCCTGGCCGCCGAGCTTGCCTTCGGTGCCGACTTCACGAGCCACGCGCGTCACTTCGGAAGCGAAGCTGTTCAACTGGTCCACCATGGTGTTGATGGTGTTCTTGAGTTCGAGAATTTCCCCCTTCACGTCCACGGTGATTTTGCGGGACAAGTCACCACGAGCCACGGCGGTGGTTACGTCGGCGATGTTGCGGACCTGACCGGTGAGGTTGGAGGCCATGGCATTAACGGAGTCGGTGAGGTCTTTCCAGGTGCCTGCAACGCCGGAGACTTCCGCCTGGCCACCGAGCTTGCCTTCGGTGCCGACTTCACGCGCCACACGTGTCACTTCGGAGGAAAAGGCGTTCAACTGGTCCACCATGGTGTTGATGGTTTCCTTCAGTTCGAGAATTTCGCCCTTCACGTCCACAGTGATCTTGCGGGAAAGGTCACCACGCGCCACGGCGGTGGTCACTGCGGCGATGTTTCGCACCTGCGCAGTGAGGTTGGAGGCCATGGAATTCACGGAGTCGGTCAAATCTTTCCAGGTGCCCGCCACACCCGGCACCACGGCCTGACCGCCGAGACGGCCTTCGGTGCCGACTTCGCGCGCCACACGGGTCACTTCAGAGGCGAAGGAGCGGAGCTGGTCCACCATGGTGTTGATGGCTTCCTTGAGCTGGAGAATTTCACCGCGTACGTCCACCGTGATCTTCTTGGACAAGTCACCTGCGGCGACCGCGATGGTCACGTCCACGATGTTACGAACCTGGGCGGTGAGGTTGCCCGCCATCTGGTTCACGGATTCGGTCAGATCTTTCCAAACACCGGACACACCTTTCACCTGGGCCTGACCGCCGAGCTTGCCTTCGGTGCCCACTTCGCGGGCCACACGCGTCACTTCCGAGGTGAACACGGAAAGCTGGTCAATCATGCGATTCACGAGCTTGGCGGAATGCAGGAACTCCCCCTCCAGCGGGCGGCCATCCACTTCGATGGCCATGGACTGCCCAAGATCGCCTTTGGCCACAGCACCGATGGTGCGTGTGACTTCCGTCGTCGGACGAACCAAGTCGTCCATCAGCGTGTTGAGCGCCTGCACTTCATCGGCCCAGCCGCCCACCATGCCGGTGATGACGATGCGCTGGCGCAGGCGTCCTTCCTTGCCCACCACTCGGGACACACGGGCCGCCTCTCCAGAGCGCCGCTCGCTCATGCCGAGCACATCGTTGAAGGCATCGGCGATCTTGCCACGCACGCCAGTCCAGCCCTCAGGCAGCCGAGTGGTGAAGTCTCCCTTGCGAAAGGCCAGCATGGCGGCCAGAAGCTCCAGCTCCCACGACTCTCCAATTCCATTGCCATTTGTGCTGGTATTTTTCTTTTCAGCGGGGCGCTTCCGTGACGTGGAAGTGGCGGTGGAACCCGCAGGAGAGAGAGTTGGAATGGTTCTCATGGGCAAAAAACGATCTATGGCTCATCGCGCCTCATCGACCATCAGGATGTGTCCTGAATGATGGATCAGATAATTTTTATGCAAACCATCACGAGGTGTGGGGACGATTTCCTGTCGCCAGCACAAATTGAATACATCCGCCAGGATCTCCCGCCGCGATTGCTTCCAAACTGCCAGCCGCTCAACAGCTGTGTGGCAGGAACCTTTATATTTGGAATCTGCCCGCACTCGTGTTTGAACAGGAACTCCCACCTTCAATTCGCACTTTCATCTCCCATCATGTCCGCTCCGTCGAACAGTTGGAGATACTGATTCTGCTCAGTCGTGAGGCGAACACTGCGTGGACGGTCCAGAAGGTTTACGATGTCATCCTGAGCACGCCCCAATCGGTGGGACGGTGGCTCGATGAAATGGTGCGGAACGGTCTGCTGGAAAAGATGGCTGAACCGGCCGTCAGCTATCGGTGCACGGCAGACGCTGGCCTGATTACCCAGATGAGAGAGATCGGAGATATTTACCGCACCCGGCCAGTACGGGTCATCGAGGCCATCTACCGACGCGATTCCACCGCCGCTCAAAGTTTCGCCGACGCATTCAAAATCAAAAACACCGATCAAAAGTCATGATAGGTTCAATCATCTACCTCTTGTGCACTTTCACCTGTCTTGGTGCAGCAGTGCTGTTGTGGCGGGGTTATCGTCGCAGCCGCCAGCGGCTGCTGTACTGGAGTTCGCTGTGCTTTTTCATCCTGGCAGTCTCCAATGGCCTCCTCATTCTGGACCTTGTCGTGTTTCCCGATGTGTACCTTTTGCCGTGGCGGAACTTTGTCACGCAGATGGCGCTGCTCGTTCTTTTATACGGACTCATCTTTGAATCTGACTAGCCATGATCCTGAACCAATTCTTCAACGGTGCCGCCACGATCAGCCTGCTGGTCATCTCGTGGTTTTTTCTCCGGTTCTGGAAGAGGACACGAGACCGGCTGTTCCTCTACTTCGCCTCTGCATTTACAATCCTGATGGTGGAACGGATTGTGCGTGCCGTCATGGTGGTGGACACCGAGTGGGCTCCGTACGTCTATCTCGTTCGGCTGGCCGCATTCGTCACCATCATTGCCGCCGTGGTGGACAAGAACCGCCGCACCTGACCATCGCCGGATCAGGCGGCGATGGCCTTCGAATTTGCCGCCAAGGGCAGCGTGATGATGAACTCGGCACCGGGTTCCTCGTTTTCAGCGAGGATGACGGTGCCGCCCATCTTTTCCACCAAACGCTTCACGATGGACAAACCGAGTCCTGTGGAGGGTTCATCGCCCGTGGGCTGGGCACTGAGGCGTCCATAGCGGCGGAACATTTTCGTGCGGTCTTCAGCGGTGAATCCCGGGCCGGTGTCGCGCACATGGCATTTGGCCATGCCTGCCATCGGCTCATGAACGGTGACCTCCACCATGCCGCCTTCGGAGGAAAACTTGATGGCGTTGGAGACAAGGTTTTCCAAAGCCTGGGACAGACCCTCGGTGTCTGCATTCACAACCACCTCAAGCGTGGGCGTGTGGGTGGTCAAAATGATTTTTTTGGCACTCGCCGCTGGCTGGTGGCTGGATGCGATTTTTGCCGCCAGGGTGCACAAGTTTACGGCGGTGCTTTTCAGCTGAAGCTGCTCCGCGCATTGATTGGCAAGGAACTCCTGCATGAATGAGAGCATGCGTTCGCTGGCGTTCACAATGTTCTCCACCAACGGAGTGCATCGGGGTGGAAGTTCCGAGAGCCGGGACTGCAGCAGGCTGGCGCTGAGCTTCATTCCGGCGAGGCTGTTCTTCAGGTCATGGGCAAGGATGCCAATGATTTCATCCTTGTCCTCCACAAGCGCGCGGAGCTGGTCCTTTGCGCGCTTGAGTGCCAGCTGAGTGCGAACGCGGGAGAGCAGCTCCGCCATGTTGAAGGGCTTGGTGACGTAATCCACACCGCCTGCTTCGAGCGCCTGAACGATGACGTTTTTATCATCGTCCGCCGAGAGGAAAATGACGGGGATGTCGGCCCAGTTCGCGTTGGATTTAATCTGGCGGCAGGTGGTGAGGCCGTCGATTTCCGGCATCATGACGTCGAGCAGGATGAGGTCGGGGGTGCATGAGAAAAGCTGCTTGAAAGCCTGCTCCGCATTGCGGGCAAGGGTGATGTCGTAGGACATCATGGTGAGTACATTTCCAATGCCCCGGAGATTCTCCTCCTGGTCATCAACAATGAGGATCGTTACTTTGTCCGGTGTAGTCATGAAGTGTGGACCTTAGTCGATGATGCCGAGGGGATGATTGTTCAAATTAATTCCATCATGTTCTACGAATGACTTGGCTCTGTTTGCCCGCTTCATGAATGAAGATTCATGTCGCGAGGCCCGAAGCAGCCAGCATCTAGTGCGTCAGTGCCCAGAATGCAGCGGGAAAAGAGGTGCGGTGCGCAGCAGGGCCGGAGGCAGGCTTTCAGAATTCTTTTCATGATTCTTTGGTGGATCTTGGCGGAAATTCGTCTTTGCCATGCTCTGTGGTTGTACCTATTTATCAAACAGGGCTGCGTCACCGCTGGCGGCTCATTTCGCGCATCCCCGGCCGGTGGCAGCCTCACGCGGCGGCCGTGCGTGGGGGCAGCTGAATCCTTGAGGTGAATGTCTGCTCCACGTCGAGGTCGCCCAGACAGCCGAGGTAATCGAGCAGCTCCATCGTGCAGGCATTGGTCCAGCCAAAGCCGGGTTCGTTGGTGGGGTAGCCGAATTTGATCTTGCCCTGCACATCACTGGTCATGTTCTCCAGATCGTATTTCTCAAACAACAATCCGGTGCGACGGAATTCATTGATCACCAATGTCACAAAGCGCCGTGCGATGCGGCGCGCCTCATGCCGGTAGCCGTAGCGGTGCAGGCCCATGACGGCCAGGTAGTTCAGCGGCGCCCAGCCGAAGGGCTTGTCCCACTGGCAGCCGCTGAGGTGCAGGCTGGTGAGCAGACCACCTTGCGCCTCAAACTCCGGGAGGCGCGCGACGATGCGCGCCGCCTGCTCCCGCGAGGCCAGGCCCGCCCACATGGGCCAGAAGGTGGTGGCAAAGGGATAGGCGCGCCGCTTGCTTGCCCGCCCGTCGTAGTCAAAGAACATGCCGACCTCTTCGTCCCAGAAGTGATCATTCATTATCGCCGCGCGCTGCCGGGCGCGATCCTTCCAGATATCGAGAGTGGCGGTGGCATCGAGAAATTCGCGAATTTTTGCGATGTCGAGCTCAAGCTTCCAGAGCAGGGTGTTGAGGCAGACGGGGAGGATGTCGAGCACATCCAGATTGGCGAAACCAAAGCGACCGCTTACATCAAAGCCGGACTCGCGCATGCTGCGGTCTGCATGGTAGGCACGGGGCGTCAGTTCGCCGGTTTCCGGATCCAGAAAGCTGCTGGCATCTTGCACATACTCTCCGCCTGCGGCGAGGTTCATGCGCAGGCGTTCATAATGGTTGTGGCCGTTTTCATCGACCTCCCCACGTGCCACCTCCGGTGCCGGGCCCTGGGCAAAGTCATAGTAACGGGATAGATTGATGCCGGACACATGGTGCGGCGGCACGGTCCAGTAGTAGTAGAATTTTTCGAGCAGTGGCAGGGCGCGGCGCAGCCAGGTGATGTCACCCGAGGCACGGTACACGGCCAGCACCAACCGGCCTAGAAAGGGCGGATGCGAGCGGGTGAGGTAGTAAGTTCGGTTGGCCGTGAGGACGGTGCCGTAGTGCTCCACCTGATACAGGCACTGGTCCGCGATGGCCCGCGCCATGGGCACGCGCCCCTGCCGCAGCAGTCCGAGCGCGATGAAGTAGCTGTCCCAGCCGTACATTTCATTGAAACGGCCGCCGGGCACCACGTAGCGCCCCGGCAGAAACAGCAGGCCATGCTCCTCAATGCGGGCAGGGTCAGAGGGCAGCACTTTGAGCCGCAGCGACGTCATCTGGCTGGTGCCCAGTGATTTTTCCAAGATGCGCTGCACGCGCGGGAGATCTTCGGACCGTGAGATGTAGATCGGGCTGCTGTGCTCGTGCTCTTCTCCGAGTTTCACATCGCTGATCGCCTCCGTCACCTGGCGCAGTCCGCGGCTGAGTCCATGCCACCCGGACTGGATGTGGTGCACGATACGGGCGATGTCTGCGGTGGATGGAAATGCTGGTTCTTCCTTGATCACAGGAGCGGCAGGTTGATTTAATTACCGCCATTTGCCAGCGGAGAGACGATTGGTTCTGTGAAGCATATCGAATCACACGTGGAAGTGGGATGTGAGATTCAATCGAAAAACCACCGGGCGATCCGGACAGCACTATGATTTCCAGCCGCACATGGACCCGGGAGCTGCTGAGTGAACTCATTGAGACTCGTCTCGGCGGGGTGAAGTTCATCGTCGTCTCCAATCGTGAGCCGCACATGCACCGCTATGGGGAGGGCGGTGATCTGGAATGCATCGAGACCACTGGCGGCCTGGCCACGGCCCTGCGGCCTATTTTGGCTGCCACGAAGGGCACGTGGATCGCCCATGGCGCGGGAAATGCAGACCGAGACACGGTGGATGAGGACGACTGCCTGGCCGTGCCACCCGGAAACCCCAGCTACAAGCTGCGCCGTGTGTGGCTGACGCCGGAGCAGGAGGAGGGCTACTACTATGGCTTTGCCAACGAAGGGCTGTGGCCGCTGTGCCACATCGCCTTCAAGCGCCCGGTGTTTCGAAAAGCCAACTGGGAGAGCTACCAGGAGGTGAACCGCTTGTTTGCCAAAGCCGTGATCGAGGAGGCGGGGCAGGAGCCTGCCATCATCTTCATTCAGGATTACCATTTCTGCCTGCTGCCCCACATGCTGAAAGAGATGGGGCATGAGAAGCTCATCGTCGCGCAGTTCTGGCATATCCCTTGGCCGAATCCCGAGATGTTTCGCGCCTGCCCGTGGTCGCAGGAACTCGTGGAAGGACTGCTGGGCAATGACCTGCTGGGCTTTCACATTCAAAACCACTGCCAGAATTTCTTCGAGACGGTGGACCGTTCTTTGGAGGCGATGATGGACCGCGAGAGCTGGCAGATCACCCGTGGCGGCCACGTCACACGTGTGTGCCCGTTTCCGATCAGCATCGACTTTGAGGCAGCGGCGGCGCTCAGCACCAGCGCCGAAGTGGAGGCCGCCATGGAGAAGTGGCGGCGCAAGCTGCGGCTGGGAGACCGCCTGCTGGGAGTGGGCATCGAGCGCCTGGACTACACGAAAGGCATCCCGGAACGGCTGCGCGCGCTGGACTGCTTCATTGAGGCACACCCCGAATGGCGGGGGAAGTTTACCTTTGTACAGATCGCCGCGCCCAGCCGGTCGCACCTGCCGGAATATCAGGCCGTGGAGGATGAGATCGAGGGGCTGGTGGACCACCTGAACTGGCGCTGGGGTCGCATGGGCTGGCAGCCGGTGGTGTTTCTGAAGCAGCAGCATGGCCCGGTGGACATGGCGGCACTGCACCGGCTGTGCCGGTTTTTCATCGTGAACTCGCTGCACGATGGCATGAACCTCGTGGCCAAGGAATTTGCCGCGAGCCGTGATGACAATGACGGGGTGCTCATCCTGAGCCGCTTCACCGGCGCCTCGCGCGAGCTGGACACCGCGCTGGGGGTGAACCCTTTTGCGATCGAAGAAACAGCGCAGGCCATTCACCAGGCGCTGACGATGGAGCCGGAGGAGCGCGAGCGGCGAATGAAGGCCATGCGGGAAAAGGTGGCGTATAACAATGTCTATCGCTGGGCGGGCAGCATCCTCTCCCGGCTCATGAAGCTGGACATCCCCGACTCTCCTTGAAACCATGACACCGCACTGGACTGAACAACGCAGCGCTTTGCAGTACTGGCTGCTGATGAGTCCGCGAATTCTGATCGGCTGTGACTTCGATGGCACGCTGGCTCCCATCGTGGCGCATGCGGATGACGCGCATCTCCCGGCATCCACCCTGGCGGTGCTGCAGCGCCTGATTTCATTTCCAGGCGTCACGCTGGCCTTCATCTCAGGCCGCTCGCTGGCGGACTTGCAGCAGCGGGTGAATCTGGCGGGTGCGTTGTATGCGGGCAATCATGGGCTGGAAATGTCAGGGCAGGGGGGCTCAGTCACCCTGGCGCCCGGTGTGCTGGAAAGCCTGCCCGCAATGCGTGAAGTGCAGAATGAGCTGACGCCTTTGCTCAAACCGATTCAAGGTGCGTGGATCGAGGACAAAGGGCTGACGCTCTCCGTGCACTATCGCCTCGCGGATCATGCACGCCATGCGGAGATCGAGCAGCTTGTGAGGCAGGTGGTGGCGGATGATAAGAGTCTGATCGTCAAACCTGCCAAGTGCATTTGGGAAATCCGGCCTGTGATTGACTGGGACAAGGGCACGGCGCTGCGCCTCTTCATGCAACGCCAGCAAGTGCCCGGAAGCGCCACAGCTTTCGTGGGGGATGACGTAACGGACGGTGATGCCTTTCGCGAACTGCCGGATGGATGGACCTTCTTTGTGGGAGAGGATGCTGGCGTGGCCGCCCGACTATGGGTGCGTGATGTGCAGGACTGCGCTGCCCTGCTGGTATGGATCGCTGAGGTCAGGGCTGCAGCCCGCGTGCTGCGGTGAGAAAAAAACCACTTCTGGCAGTGCGGCATGCCGCTACGATCATGGAGCTGCGGCCAGCGCCCGCTCCTTTTCCAAAATCGCGAGGCTGGTTTTCAGCACGGTGTCGGGATTGAGCGAGATGCTGTCGATTCCCTGTTCGACAAGGAACTGGGCAAACTCGGGATAGTCGCTCGGAGCCTGGCCGCAGATGCCGATCTTGCGGTGCTTCTCGCGGCAGACTTTGATGACTTGAGCGATCATCGTCTTCACAGCGGCGTTCCGTTCATTGAAGATGGGCGCGACGATCTCGCTGTCGCGATCGACACCGAGGATGAGCTGGGTGAGATCATTCGAGCCGATGCTGAAGCCGTCAAAGATCTCGGCGAATTCCGCGGCGAGGATGACGTTGCTGGGGATTTCGCACATGACGTAGATTTCCAGGCCGTTGGCTCCGCGTTTGAGGCCATGCTTCTCCATCTCCGCCTGCACGCGCTGGCCTTCTTCGATGGTGCGGCAGAAGGGGATCATCACCTTGAGATTGGTCAGGCCCATGTCTTCACGCACGCGGCGCACGCCCTGGCATTCGAGGGCGAAGCCCGCCTGATAACGCGGGTGGTAGTAGCGTGATGCTCCACGGAAGCCGATCATGGGATTCTCTTCCACGGGTTCATAAGCCTTGCCGCCGATGAGGTTGGCATACTCGTTGGATTTGAAGTCACTGAGCCGCAGGATGACGTCCTTCGGATAAAAGGCCGCAGCGAGCATGGCGACGCCTTGTGCGAGGCGATCAACAAAGTACTGCGGTTTGTCCGAGTAGCTGCCGGTGAGTTTTTCGATCTCGGCCTTGGCGACCGGATCCGCGAGCTTGTCGAAATCCAGCAGCGCGAGCGGATGCACCTTGATGTAGGTGTTGATGATGAACTCCATGCGCGCCAGACCGACGCCATCGTTTGGCAGGAACGACAAGGCGAAGGCTTCCTCGGGATTGGCGAGGTTCATCATCACCTTCGTGCGCGGGCGCTGCAGGTCTTTGATGTTGGTCTGCTGTACTTCAAAGGGAAGATTGCCCTCATAAACGATGCCGGTATCTCCCTCGGCGCAGGAGATGGTGACGACCTGGCCTTCCTTGAGCACTTCAGTGCCATGCTCAGTGCCGACGATGGCGGGCACGCCGAGTTCCCGGCTGACAGTGGCGGCATGGCAGGTGCGGCCGCCGCGATTGGTGACAATGGCGGAGGCCTTCTTCATCACGGGCTCCCAGTCGGGGTCGGTCTTGTCGGCCACGAGGATGTCGCCTTCGCGGAACTCACGCAGATACTCCACGCTCTTCACCACGCGCACTGGCCCCGAAGCGATCTTTTCTCCCACGCTGCGACCGGTGATGAGCACCTTGCCGCGTTCCTTGAGCTTGAAGGTCTGGATGACGTCGCGGTCTTTCTGCGCCTGCACTGTCTCAGGCCGGGCTTGAACGATGAACAGTTCGCCGGTGCGGCCATCCTTGGCCCACTCGATGTCCATTGGCGTTGGCTGGCCGCGTTTGGCGGAGTAGTGATCCTCAATGATGCAGGCCCAGCGTGCGAGCTGCAGGATGTCCTCATCACTCAGAGCAAAGCGTGCGCGATCTCCGGCGGAGACGGGCACGTTCTTCACCATGCGGCTGCCACCGGTGTCATAGATGAGCTTGAACTCTTTCGATCCCACACGCTTCTGCAGGATGGGGCGGAAACCCTGTTTCAAAGTGGGCTTGAAGACATAATACTCGTCTGGATTCACGGAACCGAGCACCACGTTTTCACCCAGACCATACGCCGCATTGATGAGCACCGCATCGCGGAAGCCGGTCTCGGTGTCGATGGTGAACATGACCCCCGCAGAGCCAAGATCAGACCGCACCATGCGCTGCACGCCGATGGAGAGCGCGATGGCGGTATGCTCAAAACCCTGATCCACGCGGTAGGAGATGGCGCGGTCGGTAAACAGTGAGGCAAACGAACGCCGGCAGTGCTCCAGCAGCGAGGCATTGCCCTGCACATTGAGATAGGTCTCCTGCTGGCCCGCAAAGCTGGCATCCGGCAGATCCTCCGCCGTGGCGCTGCTGCGTACGGCGACATCCAGCGGCGGCTTGCCGGGGCCGCTGAGGGTGAGGTAGGCTTCCAGGATTTCATCTTCCAAATCTTTCGGTAGCGCCGTGGCGAGGATGGCCTGACGCACCTCGCTGCCGCGCTGCTGGAGGTTGTCCATGTCGGCGGTGTTCAATCCACCGAGAATCTCCTGGATGCGCGCGTCCAGCCCTGTGCTGTGCAGGAAATGACGGTAGCCTTCTGCGGTGACGGCAAAGCCGTCCGGCACCTTCACGCCCTGCGAGTTCAGCTCATGGAACATTTCGCCCAGCGAGGCGTTCTTGCCGCCGACGAGCGGGATGTCCCCGATGGAGATGTCGGCGAACCAGCGGATAAAACGGGAGGAGGTGTTCATGGTGAAGCATTCCACGCCAGTGTTTTCATGCTCGGCCTGTGTTGGCGAAGGTTCAGCAGATCGTGTGGCAAGGGCGATCAAATTCGAGTTCATGCGAGTGGCGGCGTGACGACAAAGACGGGTTGATGCGCACGGGCGATCACCTCCTGAACGGTGGAACCCAGCAGGGCCGCACCCGCGCGTGAGTGGCCTTTGGCACCCATGCAGATGACGTCCGCCCCCTTGCGCTGCGCCGCCTCGCAGATGGCGGTGGCAAAATCGTCGTGTGTTACCACTTCGGAGGTGATGGCTACGCCCGGCACCCGGGGGAAGCAGGCGGTCAGCGCCTGGAATTTCTCTTCGGCCTCCTGCCTGGCCCTGGCCGTGGCAAGGCTGTGGTCAAAGTACACTTCGGAGGCGATGACGGGATTGATGCCGCGCGTTGGCTCATAACAAACATGCAGCAGATGGACGGCGCCTCCTGCTGGAAGCAGGCTGCAGGCATGCCGCAGCACATTCGGGAAAACCTCGGACAAGTCCGTCGCCACCAGCACCCGGTGGATCGCAGGAATGGATGCATCCGGCGCCACCGCGGTGGCGGGCACGCAGAGTACATTGGTCACGGCATGCGCCAGTACGTTGCGTGAGAAGGAAGGGGCCTTCAGCCGCGCCCAGCCATGCCGCTGATGTGTGCCGACCACCAGCAGCCCGGACTTCTCTTCATCAGCCATGTGCATAAATTCAGTCGCGGGCAGGCCGGCGGCATCACGCACATGCACCTGTACCGGGATCTCACCGAGAATGGCATGCAGGCGCTCCCAGACATCGCGCTGGCGTGTGTCCTGCACCTCCTGGCTCATGAGGGGATCATTCACCGGCTGCACGTAAGCCGCCGCCACCTGCACCTTCCCCTGGGTCGCAAAGGTCTGCAGCAATGCGATGGCGGCATCTGCCGACGCTGAGAAATCCACGCCGCATAGGAGGCGCAGCACGCCCTCCCCCTGCAGCCAGTCCAGCAGCAGATCTCCCTGCCGCACCACCAGCGTGGGCACGGCGGCGCTTTCCGCGACACGTTCCGCCACGCTGCCAATCAGCCAGCGTCCGGCCATGCCCCTGCCGGCTGAGCTGAGGACGATCATTTGCGTCGGCTGCTCCGCCGCCGCGTCGATGATCTCAAAGCTGGCGCTGCCATGGCGCAGCTCCTCGGCCACCTGAATGCCGGTGCCGCGCAGGCGCTCCGCTTCTTTCTTGAGCTGCTCACGGACAGGATGGTCATCCGGCACGACCACCGGCAGATCACCCATGACGATGTAGTCCTGCGCTGCATGAACGAGCCGCAGGGGAAGCTGGAGTTTTTTTGCCAGAGCCGCAGCGACGTTCGCAGCAGCCATGGCGGCCTGGGAAAAATCAGTGGCACAGAGGATTTGCATGGGGGGTGGTGAGTTAAAGGTGAAACTGGCTATGAATGTCCGGCGATCTGGCCGGCACCTGGAAGACCGTTTGCATGGTCAGCACCTCGCCGCCGCTCCCGTGTGGTGTTTGACGTCACCGCGCAGGATGCGCGCGTAGTCCTCCAGCTGCCTGCGTGCCGCCGCAAACGCATCACGAATGGAAACATAGACGTCCTTGTGGTCCGGCTGCGTCTCCAGGTGTTTCTCCCATTCGCCCGTGTCGCTCTTGGCGGCAAGGCTGTGCATCGAGGGCTCATGATTGACCACGATCTCTGAACCCGGCACGTGCAGGTCGATGCTGATGTGAAACCCTCTGCCGCGCTGGTGGTGCTGATGAGGCTCCTCGATGACCACGTGGCAGCTGGTGATGCGGCTGAAGCAGTGCTTCAATGCCGCGACTTCTTCATGGATGCGGGCCTCGACAGCGGGTGATGCCGCCATGTGGCGGAAGGTGATCTGGGTGGTTGAGTTCATAGGGAAATAATTGGAAGGGTGGTTAAGAGTTCACTGGAAACAGGTTTGAAGGCGGGCTTGCGAGACCCTGCTCCGGGAGACGCTGGGCTCCTTCATGTGACGCGGTCACGGAATGCGGTTCAAGCAGCGCCGCTCTGGCGAGCACCTGCGTGACTTCAGCATCCGTGGTCTGGGAGAAGTCCTCATACCACTGGCTGACACCGCGCAGCTCCGCCGGCATCGTGAGGGCCACCAAGTCATCCACAAGGGGCTTCAGCTCCGCGCAGGCTTCAGGCACCGCCACGGGCACGGCGATGATGATTTGCTTCGGGTGCTGCTGGCGCAAGGCCTGCACTGCGGCACGGATGGTGGAGCCAGTGGCAATGCCGTCATCCACCAGAATGACGGTGAGGCCCGCGATTTCCGGCGTGCCTGGGGTGCCACGGTAGGCCAGCTCACGGCGTCGCAGCTCCTCCTGCTGAACGGTGGCCTCGGCTTCCAGTGCTGCACGGGGTATCCCCATGGCACGCATGATCTCATGATCGATCACCTGCACGCCCCCGCTGGCAATCGCTCCCATGGCGAGTTCTTCATAGCCGGGCACGCCAAGCTTGCGCACCACCAGGACATCCAGGGGAGCATGCAGCCTGCGCGCCACCTCATACGCCACAGGCACGCCGCCGCGCGGCAGTCCCAGCACGATCACATCATCGCGGTCCGCATATTTCATGAGGGCTTCAGCCAGCAATTGTCCCGCCTGCATGCGGTTGAGGAAAACGGGCGGTTTCATGCGGCGTCCTTCCGGTCATCAGACATGACCATGTGGCGGCTGAACCACTGGGTGCTCAGCTGCGCCACCTGCTCCAGTTTGCCAGGCTCTTCAAAATGATGCGTGGCACAGGGAACGACGCGGAAATCTTTTTTGCAGCACAGCTTTCCATAGGCCTCATCATTCCAGCAGAGCACCAGATCATCGTAGCCACCCACGACAAAAAGCGTGGGCGAGCGAATCAAATGAAGAACATTGCCTGCGAGATCAGGTCGTCCGCCTTGTGAGACCACGGCAGCAATGCGTTCACCGAGTGCCGCCGCCGCTATGAACGTGGCTGCGCCGCCGGTGCTGGCGCCAAAGTAGCCCACTTTGAGGCCACGCGTCGCCGTCTGCTTTTCCAGCCAGTGTGTGACGCCGATCAGGCGTTGTGCCAGCAGGTCGATGTCAACGCGCAAGGCATTGGTGCTGGCATCCTGCTGCATTTCTTTCTGCGTCAGCAGATCAAACTGCAACGTGCCGAGGCCTGACTCGCGAATCATTTCAGCGAGGTATTGATCGTGAAGGTTGTGCCGGCTGCTGCCATTGCCAGGTGTTAACAGCACCACGCCAGGTGCGTCATCAGGCAGTTTCAGCTCCCCATCGAGCTCCACATAACCAGCGGGAATTTTCACGGCGGTGCGCGATGCGCTTGAGGGAATGGCAGCGATTGTTTTCATGGATTTGCTCATTTCTCCCTGTTGAAAATTTCGCACATAAATGATGGGGCATGGAATTCACGGAGGAAAAACAACTGGCGACCGTGACACCGGCTTCCTCCGCTCCATGGCCCCATCATTTAGCTCTTTATGCGCGCGGCCTACTGCACCTTGACCTCGATGCTCTTGGGCTTGGCTTTCTCGTCCTTGGGCAGGTGCACGCTCAGCACGCCATCCTTGAACTCGGCGCTGACCTTGTCGGCATTGACGGATTCAGGCAGGGTGAAACTGCGAAGGAAGCTGCCGTAGGAGCGCTCAATGCGGTGGTACTTCTTGCCCTTCTCCTCCTTCTCGCTTTTACGCTCGCCTGAGATGGTGAGTTCGCCGTTTTCGACGTTCACTTTCACTTCCTCTTTCTTCAGTTCAGGCAGTTCGGCTTTGACGAGGTATTCATTGTTGTCTTCAATGATGTCCACCAGCGGTGTCCACTGTGAGACGGTCATGGCTTCTTTCTCCCCGTTGCGCGCCCGTGATGTCAGGCCGAAGAGGCGGTCGAGACGGTCCTCAAGGCTGCCAAGTTCACGCAGGGGATTCCAGGATGTTAATGCACTCATGATGTTTTTATTGTGTGGTTCCTTTGGCGGGATTGATGGTTCGGCCTGTGCTGTCTGTTTCCGCCTTGGCAGACTGCACCGGAAAATTATCGGGCTTTAGCCTGTGGTTTTGCGGACTTGGGCGGGCTCTTGACCAGGCTTTTGCCAGCAGACGTAGTGGCAGATTTGGCCGCAGGCTTGGCCGTGCCTGCTGCTTTCGCTTTGGCGGCGGGCTGCCTGTCATTTTTTCCAAACAGCTGTTCCTCGGCTTGCAGCCAAAATTTGAGATCCTCGACAGGAGGACAACCGGCCTTTTGCCAAAGGTGGTAGGCCAGCTGGCTGGTTTCTTCAAAACGGTGCTCGGTGCGGTGGTTCGGCATGGAGTTCATGGTTGTGTGGTATGGGATGGAAAAATAATCAAAGAACCGGCCTTAGCCATTGATGCCCCAGAAGCGGGGAGCGGCTTGGAACTCCCCGCCGAAGGGCTTGGACCTGTTGATTGAGGCAGGGCTTTTGCTGCGGATGCGCTGCGTGGCAAAATCACAGTCCAGGCGCTGGGCAAAATCTTCATTGCACATGAATTCGGTCTGCCAGGTGTCAGCCACCTCTTTCAGCTGAGTGCAAAGCGGTCCCGTATTGCTGTTGAACTCGGAGTCTTCTTCGTGCAGGGCGACAATGATCGGATGATTTGCATTCTGCTGCTGGTGAATTGATTCAAACCATTGTCTCATATGATCTGGCAGTGGAGTTTCGGCCGCTGCGGAGACAATGAGCAAATCTGCTGATGCCGCCGCACGAACCGACTTGGTGCGAATATCCTGCACTGCCAGCTTATCAAAGCTCCAGGAGACAGAATAGACCTGCAGAGCGGGAAGCAGATTGAACCTGAGCCTTTCGACAGCCTCCATCGCGCGGATGCTGGTGAAGAAGCCATCATGAATGGCCATGACCGAAAAAGCAGGCTTGGAGGCCGTGGTGTTCGGCCTGCGCATCGTGGGTAAGGGTGCGGATTGTTGCATGACTGCGAAAATGCGGAGTTTCGTAAATTCTGACAATGAGCAGAGTCCCTCCGCGTTTCTCAGTAAACGGCTTACAGAAGGGGGGAGTAAGGGCGTGGAGGGAATGCTGCGCAGGAAGCAGCTTGTCAGGAAAGCTTCAGCAGAAAGATGTCCGCCTCAGGATAAGCGGCTGCGGCACGAGCCGCCCATGCAGCGTCACCAATCACGATCACGGCTGTCATGACGCCAAATGAAGGCAGGGTTTCACTGAGCGGCAGATAACGGACGCCGGATGAATCGTCCTCCATCTCCTTCTGGTTGGAGCGCGCCACATAGGCATAACCATCGTGGTTGAGGTGGTGTGCCAGTGCCGTCACCCGCGCATCGGGCGGAGGAGCCACCGCGGCCGGTGCGGCGGACTCAGGGGCAATGATGAGGAAATTCCGGCAGGGCGGCTGACGCTCTGCATCAGAAGCTGCCGCACGAATGGCGAAAACCTGGAGGGCTTGTTTCATGGGATGCGAGAACACCTCTCAGTCCTTTGCATGTCCGTTCCTTGAGTTTCCACAGCCTGCGACGTTTCGGTCATGCAGTCTTGAAAGCGTTTCATGCTCTGCTCCAGAGAGTGGCTGAGCGAAGGCAGCGGATCGCCAAGCCAGCGGTACACGCCGCTTTTGTCGAAGCCGACTTGCACCATGATCCAGGTGCGGAGGTGGCTCATTGGCTCAAAACATACGGCACCAAAGCCAGGATGAGGTGTGCCCTGAACGCTTTTCCAGGCGATGCGTTCAAAGGGCACCTGCTCGCAAACCCTCGCCTGCCACGCAAACTGGTCGAATAACGTCCGGATTCGCCAGGTCATGTGACTGCCATCAGCAGAATTCGAAGCACAACGGCCCCGCATGAAATGGGGAATCTCAGTAAAACTGATCCAGGCATCATAGGCCGCAGTGAATGGCACCGGCACCTCGATGGACATGACCAGATAAGATCCTTCTTCATCGCTGACCGAGCTGCGGATGAGATTTAGTCCGTCTCCAGAAACTGCCGCATTTTCGCACACGATTTCAAAAGAGGAACGTTCGGTGCCTTCCTCCTGCTGCTGACGAGGTGGTGGTGGCATCCGTTTCTGCTTGGCTGCCTTGACTCGGTCTGTCTGGAAACGTCGTCTGGTGGCGTGGCCTCGTTGTTTGCGCTCCTGGCGATGACGCTTGGTTTTCATGGATGGTGGTTGGTTCATAAGAGGGATGCAGGGAGGGCGGCCTGACGCGTGAGGCAAAGCCGCCATGCGGTGCTAGTGCGCTTCGGCGTCGATCATGCGGGATCGAGATGTTTCACGCTTGGGCAGATGGACGATCAGAAGATCGCCCTTGAACTCCATGCTCGCTGCCTCGCTGACCACATCCTCCGGCAGGGTGAAGTTCAGCAGAAAGCTGCTGTGCTGACTTGTGAGACGGTGATAATGCTTCTCCTTGTTGTTCTCCTCAAATTCGCTGCAGAGCTCAGCTGAAATGGTCAGCAAGTCGCCGTTCACCATCGCGATGACTTGATCATGCCCGACATCTGCCAGGTGCGCTGTAACCATGTATTCCTGAGGACATTCAAGGAAGTCACAGGCCGGGTTTAGAACCGGTTGCGAGTGCAGTTTGCGCTGGCTGCCAAGGCCGGTCAGCCAGCGGTGATTGAAGAGTGAGTCGACCCGGCGGGCGAGGTTGGTGAGATTCAGATCGCGGAAAGGGTGGCAGTTTCCTTCATCTGAATCTTCTCCGTCAGACAAAACTGGCCGGAGCTGCCTGGAGTGTGTTGACATGCAGCCGCCGGATATTTCGCTTAAAATCTCCTGTCTGAGATGGCGGCCGTTCACGGCTGGGGGTGTCTCGTGCTGAAATGTTCCAGTTCTCATGCGCCGATGCTAAAAGGCGGGCAGGCATGGGCAATTGGGAGACCCTCCAGATGCATCTCAGCGAACGGCTGAGAAGATCATGGCAGTTAACGTCATCAATTCCGCACCACGCGGACGGGGCTGCCGTTGTCGATCCACTCGTAGAAGAATTTGGCGGGATTGCCGCCGTCCAAGGGGACGCGGATGCAGCCATGGGAGGCGGGGTAATTTGGGACGGAGGTGAAGCCGTGGATGAAGACGTTGCCGTAGATCTGCACGCTCCAAGGCATGGGCGCATTGTGGTAAAGCTTGGAATAATGCATCCGCTGGCGGAAAGGGCCTGCAGCGAAGTTACCGGCGGGGGTGCGGCCATTGCGGCCGGAGCTGATGTGGGTTTGCAGCACCAGGCGGCTGCCCTGCCAGGCGCGGAGCTGCTGTTTGGCGAGGCTGACTTCGACCTGCTTGGGGCTGACGATGAGGGTGAAGCGGTGAAAGCCCCACCCGATCATCATGCTGCCATCTTTTTCGCTGATATTCACTCTGGCGCCAGCCAGTTCCAGATCGGAGGTGCGGATGAGTTCGGTGCCGTCGATAAAATGGCGCAGTGAGGAGGCGGGCACTGCAAAGTCATGCAGCAGGATGCAACGGCCTGCTTCATCACGCTCTGCTTTCCAGTGAAGCTGGTTCGCGGCTTCATACAGCGGGACGTAGATCAGGCCGGGCTGCAGTGCGAAGGTGATGGCTTCGACGGGTGCTTCGGCTTTTGAGTGTGTCGGATTCAGCAAGATCAGGGCAAATGCGCACAGCAGGAGGGGGGCGATTTTCATACCTGCTCCCCGACCCAGCGGACGGCGTAGTGGATGAGTTCGGTGCCGTTTTTCAATCCGAGTTTTTCCTTGATGTGGCCGCGGTGGGTGTCCACGGTTTTGAGGCTGATGTGGAGTTCCTGGGCGATGGCGCGGTTGTCCTTGCCCTGTCCGGTGAGGCGGAGGATTTCGAGTTCACGGTCGGTGAGCTTTCCAATGGTCGAGGTGCTGGCTGAGGAGCGGGGGCGGGAGAGGGCGTCGAGGATGGCGGAGGCGGTGCGCTCGCTGGCATAGACCTGACCGCTTAAGACTTTGGTGATGGCCTCGCGCATTTTGTCGGGGCCTTCCTGCTTCATGATGTAGCCGCGGCCGCCGGCGCGGAGGACGCGCTCGGCATAGAGCTGCTCGTCATGCATGGAGATCACGAGCACGGGGAGTTCAGGCTGCATGGCGTGGACGTCCTGAAGGAGTTCCAGACCGCTTTTGCCGGGAAGGTTGATGTCCATGAGGACGAGGTCTGGATTGAGCTTTGAGATGGAGTCAAAGGCGTCCCGGGCGTTGTCCGCCTCACCACAGACGACGAGGCCGGGGATGGCTGCGGCGATGCGGACGAGGCCGTCGCGGAAGACGGGATGGTCATCGACGATGAAGATTTTTTTGGCGGATGGGCCGGATGCTTTTTTAGCCATGGAGGGTGGTGATTACGGTGTTGGAATGGTACAGACAACGGTGGTGCCGATGCCGGATTGATGGCGTTGGATGTCAAGAATGCCGCCAATCATGTCAGCGCGGTACTTCATGATGCGCAGGCCCATGCCCTGGCGACTGGGGGTGAGTTCAGCGATGCCCTTGCCCTTGCCCTTGCCCTTGCCATTGTCGCGCACGGAAAGCACGGTGCGGAGGGTATTGGTGGAGAGTTCAATGTCGATCTCTTTGGCCAGGCCATGCTTGACGGCGTTGGTCACGGATTCCTGAGCGATGCGGTAGAGGTGGGTGGCGGTGGTGTTGTCCATCTCAATGGATGGCGGGCATTTGCAGCGGCAGCTGATGCGGAACATCTGGCTTGTGCGTGCGGCCAGCTCATCCAGCGCGGCGACGAGGCCGCCCGCCTGCACCGCCACGGGATGCAGCCCGCGTGCGAGGGAGCGAGTCAACGCCAGGGATTCTTTGAGCAGGCTGGTGATTTTTTCCGCGCTTTCCACCTCGGGAGACTTCTGTTTGATCAGGCTGGATTTGAGCAGGTCGCTGAGCAGCCAGATGCCCGCAAGCTGCTGGCCCAGGTCATCATGCAAGTCCTGGCCGATGCTTTGCTTCTCGTGTTCGCTGATGTGGAGGATTTCTTTCTCGAGCTGTTTGCGTGCGGCAATCTGCTCCTGCAGCTCGACGTTGATGTGCTGAAGCTGATGGGTGCGCAGTTCCACGCGTTTCTCCAGTTCGTCGTTCAGCCGCCGGATCACCTGCTCGGCGCGTTTGCGCTCGCTGACATCCACATGGGCGATGACGACGGAATGAGGGCCATTGCCAGTGAACGGCGTGACGTAGCCGACGAACCAGCGCTGCTGGGTGGGTGAATGGCAGGCGTATTCCATGCTGAAGCGGGAGTTTTCACCGCTCATCACCCCGCGAATTCCATGGGAAAAACGCGCCGCCTCTTCGGCGCCGTCACCTGCTGCGGCATCACATACCTGCAGGTAATTGGAGCCAACGCCCCCGGCGTTGATGCCGCCGCCGTTGGCTTCGGAAAAGGCGGTCCATGCCTGGTTCGCGCTGATAATCCTGCCGTGAGCATCCAGGACAACAATGCTTGCCGGGATGGCCTCCAGCGTGGACTCGGCGAAGCGGCGCGCTTTGAGGATTTCATCCTCTGCCTGCACGCGCTCATTGATGACTTCGGCAAAGAGGATGATGCCACCTATCCCTCCCTGTGCGTCATACCACGGGCGACATTCCCATTTCACCCAGTCGAGCGAGCCGTCGGCACGGGGGAACCGGTCGCGCTCACAGCTCTCGGTGGCGCCGCCCAGGCAGCGCTGGTGGATCTCCTTCCAGTGCTCAGGGATTTCCGGGAAGACCTCATAATGCGACCGGCCGGTGAGATCACCCATGTCGAGATGGAAATCTTTGACCCAACGTTCGCTGACGACAAGGTAGCGCATGTCGCGGTCAAACATGACCACGGGGGCCGGAGTGTGTTTGATGAAGAGGCGGAGGCGCTCCTCGCTGGCGAGCAGGGCCTGCTCGATCTGTTTGCGTTCGGTGATGTCCTCCGCGATGCCAACGATGCTGCGAACGGTGCCGTCGTCATGGTAAAGGGTGGTGGCCGTGCCGCTGACCCAGATCGTGGCCCCGTCCTTACGGAGGTAGCGACGTTCCGTCTCGTAGGAGGACAATTTACCATGCGGCACCTGTTCGACGCGCTCCAGCTTGATGCCAGAATCTTCCGGATGGGTGAGGTCTCTGGGGGACATGCCGGCGAGGAGTTCCTCGCGGCTGTAGCCGGTGATGGAGCAGAAGCGGTCATTGACGCGGGTGAAGCGTCCATCCGGAGCGACCTCGACGGTGCCGACGCCGACATT
Organism: Prosthecobacter debontii; assembly: GCA_943371875.1. Taxonomy (GTDB): domain Bacteria; phylum Verrucomicrobiota; class Verrucomicrobiia; order Verrucomicrobiales; family Verrucomicrobiaceae; genus Prosthecobacter; species Prosthecobacter debontii_C. The sequence goes on from CALRWM010000036.1 coordinate 37,307, forward strand.
CTCGAAGAAGCCGCGGAAGCGCGCTTCGCTTTCACGGAGTGCTGCCTGAGCCTGCTCGGTCTTCTCGCGGGCGGCGATGGCGTCTTCCATGAGGTTGAGTGCCGCCAGCCGGGACTCGCGAAGAGCCTCATTGGACTGGATGAGTTCCGCAGTGCGCTCGATCACCCGGTGCTCGAGCTCCGCATTGGAGCGTGCCAGCGCCTGCTCTGCGTTGATGAGACGAGCCTTCTCCTCGATGCGCGCGAGGGCGCGCCGAACGACGGTCGGCAGCATGGTGATGAAGTTCACGTCCTTGACGAGGTAGTCGAGCGCACCGCGTTTCATCATCTCAACGGCCACACGTTCATCCCCCTGGCCGGTGATGATGATGAAGGGCAGGTGGTCGTGAAACCCGTCCAAGGTGTCAATCAGTTCATTCCCATGCAAACCCGGCAGCTTGAGATCCAACAAAACCAGGCTGGCGACGTTGTCATTCAACCATGAAATGGCCTCTTCACCGGAACAGACGCTGGCGGCGTGAAGACCGTCACGCTCCAGTTCACGCACGATGAGGCGGGAAATGCCCGGATCATCATCGACCACAAGGATGGTCACTGGCGTGTTTGGGAGAGACATGGGGAGGTCAAGATGGGTCGTTGATGGCCGGGACCTGCACGAGGGAGACGAAGAGGCCGAGCTGGGCGATGGCCCCGGCGAAGCTGTCATAGTCCACAGGTTTGACGATGTAGCTGTTGCAGCCGAGGAGGTGGCAGCGTTCGATCTCGCGCGGGTCATCCGTGGTAGTGAGCATGATGACGGGGAGCTTGCGCAGGGAGGCGTCTTCCTTGATCTGGCGCAGCGTCTCCACGACAGCCACCTTGGGCATGCGGATGTCGAGCATCAGGAGGTATGCGGTGTCACTCTTGCGGTGCGGGCCGGGGCCGAGGCGAAAGAGAAAATCGAGCACCTCCTGGCCGTTTTCACAGCGCTGAACCGGATTGTGCAGGCCAACAAGCTTGAGATTTTTTTCAATGAGGCGAGCGTGGCCCGTGTCGTCGTCCGCGATGATGATCACTACTTCCTGTGTCATGTTCATGAATTTCTGGGGGATAAGCTGGGGGAGGCAAAGTCCACGCGATAACGCGGCGGCTGGCCGGTTTGCTGGAGCAGTGCATTGATTTCTTGTTTCAATTCGATCATGCGCAGCTCACGATCCACCATGGCGCGGTTGAAGCGCTCGAGTTCGTCATTCGTGGCGCGCAGCTCGGAGTTGCGAAGCCGAAGCTCCTCCTCGGCGCGTTTGCGTTCGGTGATGTCGCGGATGGCGCTGATGATCAGGAGGCCCGAGTCCGTGTGAAGGGGGCTGAGGGTGATCTCGGTGGGGAATTCGCTGCCGTCCTTGCGCCGGCCATGCAGTTCCAAGTCCGCGCGCAGGACGCCATGGCGAGGCGCGGCGATGAAGTCCTGGAGGTGCTGCGCGTGGCGATCACGCAGCGGCTCCGGCACCAGGAGTTCCACGACCTGGTCAACCATCTCGCTGCGCTCATAGCCAAAGAGGCGCATGGCCTGGGCGTTGACCTTTTCAATGATGCCGAAGCGATCGACGATGACCATGGCGTCTGGCGCGGCCTCCAGCACCCCTTTGAGCTTCACCTCGGCACGTTTGCGTTCGGTAATGTCTCTGGCGATACCGCAGAGCTGCCGGGGCCGCCCATCCTTGCGATCGATGACGATGCCGCGATCCGCGATCCAGTGAAGCTGCCCCTCAGGATTCAAGATCCGGTACTCCAAGCGGAAGGTGGCCGATTCACCGATAATCCAGCGATGAAAAGCGTTGTGGACTGCTACCACGTCATCGGGGTGGATGGCCTTCATCCAGACTTTGTGGTCGGCATAAAGATCCGTGGCCGGGACGCCCCAAATTTGCTCGAAGGCCGGGCTGACATAGGTGATGCGCGGCGGGTCGAGCTCCATGAACCAGAAGACTTCGCCCATGTTTTCGGCCAGGAGGCGGAACTTGGCCTCGCTGGCGCTGAGCGCGGACTGGGCATCGCTCTTCTCGGTGGTGTCGAGCATGGCCGTCCGGCACCACTTTGCATGGGGACCGGTGGCTTCCTGGCGGCTGGTGGCGAACTGCACCTTGCGCACCGCGCCATCTTTGGACTGCAGCTGCAAGGTGGTGATGATCTTGCCGGTGCTGCGGCGGCTTTCCCACAAATGCTGCAACCAAACTTTGCGATCCTGCTTGATGATGTGGGGCAGGAGGGGCTTTCCCAGCAGGTGTGAAGTTGACCAGCCGAGCATCTGGCTGGCGGTCTGGTTGATCTCGCGAATGCAGCCTTTGCCATCGAGCGTGAGGTAACCCACCGGCGAGAGGTTGTAGAGATCGGCGTAGCGGTGGTGGCTGAGTTCCAGACCGGCGTTTGATTCGCTGAGCTGTTCGTTGCGGAGTTCAAGAAGTTCCTGCTGCGCGTTCATCCGTGCCAGCAAATCGGCAGACTGCACAGCATCGGAGCGGCTCTTTTTTTGAGCGGCCACCAAGCCTTTGATCCGCCGGCCATCTTTGGCGGTGCGGGTCTGTTTCTTCGCTAGCTTACTGGCAGCACGTTTCATGGTGGATCCGGATTGGCGGTCACATCCTCCAGCGCGAGAAGGATCTGGGGCGGCTGGCCGGGTTCAGGGGCGAGACGGCGCGCATTGAGAAGCATTGTTTTGCGGCCGATGTCGGGGAAGTCGTGCTGGATGCGAAAGTCCTGGAAGGTGGACTTTTCCGGCAGGATTTTTTCGAGCAGCTCGCGCAGTTGAGGAATGTTCCAGGCGCGATCTCCCACATCGTAGATGAACCTGCCCTGGGTGCTGGAAGGCGTGGTGCGGAAGAGGCTGTAGAAGCTCTGGTTTGCCGTCTTCACGCGCAGATCACCGTCCAGAATGAGGAGGGGGTCGCGTACGGTAGCGACGATGGCTTCGGCGTAGCTGCGCGCGGCTTCGACCTGCGCGAGCGTGCATTTCATGGCGTCGATGTCCTGCAGGGTGAGAACAACCCCGTTGATGCGATTGTCCGCCGTCCGGTAGGGACGAATGCGGAGAGAATACCAGCGGTCGTCGAGATCCTGAACGTCGAGCTCCTTGACGTTGAGGGTTTCGAGCACCTCCAAAATCAAGTCCTGGAGGTTGGGGAGGTTGAGCTTGATCTTGAAGTCGGAAATGGGACGGCCAATGTCTGCGGCGATAAGGTTGAGCACCTTGACGGCGCGTGGCGTGTAGCGGCGGATGCAGAGATCATTGCTGAGCATGAGGATGGGGATGTCCACGCTGCTGAAGAGGTTGCCCATGTCATCGCTGAGCTCCTGCAGCTCAACGTTCCTGGTTTGCAGCTCGTCATTGAGGGTGACGAGTTCTTCATTGGAGGACTGGAGCTCCTCGGTGGCCGTCTCCATCTCCTCATTCGTGCTTTGCAGCTCCTCGTTGCTGGAAAGGATTTCTTCGTTGGCCGCACGCAGCTCCTCATTGGAGGCGTCCTGCTCTTCGATGATGTTTTGCAGGGAGAGCTTGGTGGCGTCGAGTTCGTCGCGGAGTTGTTCGAGCTCGCGCTGGACGAGGGTGGAGCGGAGGGGCTGGCTTTTCCTGGAGGCGGGAACGCTGACGGCGGAGGCCTCTTCGAACAAAACGAGGAAGAAGAGCTCGCTGAAATTTGGCATCAGCAGCGGGATGACCTTCACATTCACGGTGAGCATGCGTCCTTCGTAACGGACTTGAATGTCCGATTTCTCAGCATGCCGTTTCTGCTTGGTGGCTTTGGCGATGAGGGTGCGGAGCTCCACCGCGAGGCCCTGGCGGGCCATCTTGAGGAGGTTTAGGCTGGCTTCTCCGGGAGTGTTTTCCAAGAAGGGGCCGGTGCGGCCGCGGAACTGGAGGATCTCCATGCTGGAGTTCACCACGACACCGGCAGGTGCGAACTGGCTGAGCACGACGGCGTCCGCCTGCTTGCGGATGTCTCCGAGGACGGGCTCCACCAAGGTGCGGCTGAGGCCCTGCGGCAGGGAGCCGGCCTTTGACTGGACGGCGCTGAAACGTGCGAGCACGCGGCTGCTGCGCGAGTGAGTGAATTTCTTTTCGTAGATGCGGAACTTGGAGTCAGCGATGGCGAAGAGGTCGGCGAAACCGCCGATGGACTCCGCGGTGCCCAGCACGAGACAGCCGTGGGGCTTGAGAGCATAGTGGAAGACGGGGAAGACCTTCTTCTGCAGCGCGGCATCAAAGTAGATGAGCACATTGCGGCAGGTGATGAGGTCCATGTGCGAGAAGGGCGGATCCTCGACCAAATTCTGCCGCGCAAACATGCACTGGTCGCGGATGGTTTTGTTGATGCGGTAGCCGCCGTCCACCTTGGTGAAGTGTTTCCTCAGGCGCTCGGCAGACAAATCGTCTTTGATGCGTTCAGGGTAGAGACCGGTGCGTGCACGGCTGACGACACTTTCATTGATGTCTGTGCCAAAGAGCTGGACGGGGCAGCGCACGCCGACCTTTTCCAAAAACTCGACGAGGGCGATGACGAGCGAGTAGGCCTCCTCACCGGTGGAGCAGCCTGCAACCCAGAGGCGGATGGGGGCATCGTCCTGACGATTCTTGAGGATCTTTGGAAAGATCTTCTTCTTCAGCAGATCGAACATCTTGGGATCACGGAAGAATCCGGTGACACAGATGAGGATGTCCTGAAAGAGGGCCTCCACCTCGGCAGGGCTGCCGCGCAGACAGGCGGCGTATTCCTTCAGGGTGTCGAGCTTCTGCAGGACCATCCGGCGGCTGATGCGGCGGCGCAGGGTGGCGGGCTTGTAATGGGTGAAGTCCACGCCGCTGTGAGTGCGCAGGAGGGCGCAGATTTGCTTGAAGTCGTCGCATTCCATCGGGAGCAGGCCGTCCTTCTCCGTCTTCTGCTCCGGGATGAGATGCGGATGATGGCCGACTCTGACAAGCTCGGCGGCCATCTGGTCCGGAGGCAGGATGTAGTCCGCGCAGCCGCTGGCGCCTGCGTTTGAGGGCATGCCGGCGTACTTGGCGGAGGCCTCATCCTGCACGAAGGTGATGCCGCCCGCCGCCTTGATCTCCTCCAGCCCGAGGGTGCCGTCTGAGCCGGTGCCGGAGAGGACGATGCCGATGGCATGCCCACCCTGATCTGCCGCGAGAGCGCGGAAGAAGAAATCCACCGGGGTGTGAAGTGCACCGCCATTTCCGCGTGGGAGCAACCGCAGGGTGCGCTGCCCGATGCCCATCTTTTTGTTCGGCGGGATCACATACACGTGGTCAGGCTGCACGAGCAATCCATCCTGAGCTTCGAGGACGGTCATCCGGGTGGTGCGGGAGAGCAGCGAAGTGAGCGCGCTCTCATGCTTGGGGTCGAGATGCTGAACCAGGACGAAACCCATGCCGGTCTCCGCCGGGAGACTCCTGAGCAGCGAGGTCACTGCCTCAAGACCGCCGGCCGAAGCACCGATGCCGACGACCGGAAAGGAAGCCGCAGGGGTGCGTCTGACTTGAGGTGCGGAGGATGGGGGCCGCTTGGCCCGTGAGGCGCGTGGTTTCATGTGCCCCAGTGCTACGAGAGGCAGAAAGATATGTAAAAGCCAATGATGGGTGCAGGCAGAGGTGGAACCCGCAGCGCCGGAACGCATTGTTTTGGCCTAGGCTGTGGGTTCAAACTCATTGAAAGCAAGCTAGGCGAGGCTGATGGCGCGACAACGGGGGGAGCGGAAGATCAGGTCTCAGCCAATGGCTGAGATGAAGTGCGAGTTTTCTCTGAGATGGGATAAGGGGAGGCCGATGCTGGATTTGGACTCATCCAGCTCTGATCAACGAGCCATGGCGGCAGCAGGCATGCCTAAGCCGTGTTTGAAAACCTGTTTTGTCGCTGACGCTGTCACGTTTGGGCGTAGCGGCATTTTGTGCCACCGCTACGCGGTTCCACGAAATTTGAGTGGGTGGGTGCTATGGTTCCGTGGGTTGGCACCCACGGCTACTCAAATGCCAGCCCTACGGGCTTTCGGAGAGACGCTCCATGGGACGTGAGTTTGTCATAAGCTGGCATGAATTTGCTCCAGGCAATCAGCGCAGGTTTTCAAACATCATTCAGTGAACAAAACACTGAGCCATTTAGCGGTGCGGCTTGGGGGCTCATTTGACTGCTGCCGCGAAATCCAATAACCAACCCCATTACGGAATCTAGGTCGAAGGAAGATCCTGCTCTCCCCATTTGGCCCGGTCTAACAAGCCGGTGAGGGCATCGTATTGCATTTCACGATAACATGAATTTACCGCCATGAGAATGTCGAACACTTCTTTAGCCCATTTCTTCCACTCCTTGGCGTTGATCGGACGCACAGATTTTTCTTTGCCTGAAAGGCCAGCGAGCACGCGAATATCGGGTTCAGAGCCGAGCTGATTCTTCACCTCGGTTCTGACAGCTGGGGTGATGACTTTCTGCGACAAGTCAACCTTACCCCACGGAGTGGAAAGGGCGACTTCGGCAGATTTCTTCAAGTCGCCAAGCCATTTGTTCACGACAGTGTTATCCTGATTCTTCCCCAACCTGACGGCATCCGCTCTGGCTGCGAGTGCATATGAAACAGCCACGAAATCAGGCGCTTTTTTGGAGTACAAACTACAGCTGGTCAGCAAAGCGGCGAGTGGCAACAGCAGGAGTGAGGAACGAGTTTTCATGGTTTGGGATGATGTTGGGTTTATCGAGTGGTCAACCCTGTCATGTTAGAAACCGCCTCTTGATTCACAATGAGAGGACACACTCTTCAGCACTCAGCCAATCGACAAGACGGCGTGCGAGTTTTATCTGAGACGGCAGTTTAAGGCGATGGAGCAATCTTAATGCATCACATCTGGTGCCATCTTCCCGGCGTACGCATCACCTTTGCGCCCGCTCTTTTCGCACCTGTCTCATGTGGCGGTAGCCGACGAGCCTGCCGAGCTGCTCATCCCAAAGGCGGAGTGAGAGGGAGCGCAGGCTGGAGAAGAGGGTGATGGGCCTGACCTCCTGGAACATGGGGTCGGCCTTGTGGCAACGCTCCAGATTGTAATTCGGGATGCGCGGGCTGAGGTGGTGGATGTGGTGGAAGCCGATGTTGCCGGAGAACCACTGGAGGATGCGGGGGAGCTTGTAGAAGGAGCTGCCCTGAAGCGCGGCTGAGGTGTAGTCCCAGTTTTCATCGCGCTCCCAGTAAGCGTCTTCAAACTGGTGCTGCACGTAGAACATCCAGATGCCGATGCCGCCGCCGACCATCTCGATGGTCATGTGGATGAGGAGGTAAGGCAGGATGCCAAAGGCCCAGCTGAGCAGTGCGGCGACGCCGAGGATGGCAGCGTTCATCCAGTAAACGGACCAGCGCTCACGCGGACTGGCATTGGGGGAGACAAAGCGCTGCTCGATCATGAACAAATAAATGGGAGCGATGCCAAAGAGGACGAAGGGATTGCGCGCGAGGCGGTAGGCGAAGCGTTTCCAGCGGGAGGCTTTGAGGTATTCCTCCAAAGTCATGGTCCATACGTCTCCGGTGCCTCGCCGGTCCAGCGAACCGGCGGTGGCGTGGTGGATGGAATGCTCCCAGCGCCAGTGGTAGTAGGGAGTGAGTGTCAGCATGCCGGTGATGAAGCCGACGATGTCATTGGCGAGTCGTGACTTGAAGAACGAGCCATGTCCGCAGTCGTGGAAGATGATGAAAATGCGGATGAGGAAGAGGCCAGCCAGGGCCGCGAGGGCGAAGGTGAGCCAGTAGGAATAGGAGAGGCTGAGGTACATCAAATACCACAGAGCTGCATAGGGAACGAGGGTGTCGACCAACTGCCAGATGGCGCGCCCGAGAGAGGGCTGCTGATATTTGATGACTATGGCCTTCCAGGCGGCAGTGTCGCGTCTGGGGATCCGGCTTTCTTGAGTCGGCACCGGTTGGAGAGTGGTGCTCATGGAAACATGATACCACACCTGCGACGAAATGCACTGAAGGTCTTACGGATTCGTGGCCCCGTTTTTCTCCTTGGGCAGGCTGCAGGTGACGCGGGTGCCGCCGCTGCGCTGCTTCTCAATGGCGATGCTGGCGCCGATCATGCCGGCACGGTAATGCATGATGCGCAGGCCCATGCCCTGCCGCTGCGGATCGAGCGTGCCGATGCCTTTGCCATCGTCCTTGATGGTGAGGATGAGGGTTTCCAAATCTGACGTGAGTCCGATGCGAACATGCTTTGCCTGGCCGTGCTTGACGCCATTGCTCACTGATTCCTGGGCGATGCGATAGAGGTGGGTGGCCGCCGTGTTGTCATTTATTTGAACCGCCCTGGAGCATTCGAACTGGCAGTCGATATGGAACAAGCCGGTCATGCGTGCGGCAAGATCGTGCAAGGCAGACATGAGGCCGTCTGGCTCCGAGGCCACGGGGTGGAGTCCGCGGGCGAGGCTGCGCGTCATGGCGACGGTCTTTTTCAGGAGCTCTGTGATCTTGGTGGCTTCAGGCACTTCGGGAGCGGCGCGGCTGGCGAGGCTGCGGCTAAGCATGGTGGCCATGATGCTGAGGCCGGCGAGCTGCTGGCCGAGATCATCATGGAGATCCCGGCCGATGCGCTGCTGCTCGAGCTCGGAGATGTGGAGGATTTCCTGCTCCAGACGATGGCGATCCGCTTCGGCTGCGGCGAGGCGGTGCTCTTTGTCGAGCTGGGAGAGCGCACGGCGAACGACCGTGGGCACGAACTCGATGAAGTTTACATCTTTGACGAGGTAGTCGAGTGCGCCGCGCTTCATCATGTCCACGGCCACACGTTCATCGCCCTGACCGGTGATGATGATGAAGGGGACGGAGCGGCCCATGGCGACCATGGATTCGATGAGAGCGGGGCCTTCCATGTCGGGCAGTTTGAGATCCAGCAGCAGGAGGTCTGCGCGGTGATGCTTCAGCCATTCAGTGGCATCCAAACCTGAGCCGACACCGGCTGTTTGGAAACCTTCACGACGGAGTTCGCGCTCGATCAAACGAGTGAGCCCCGGATCATCATCCACTACCAGGACTGTGACTGGCGGCTGAGTGGCGGACATGACGGGGATCAGGGCTGGCCGTTGATCTCAGGCACCTGCACGAGGGAGACGAACATGCCGAGCTGCTTGATGGCTTCGGCAAATTTGTCGTAGTCCACGGGTTTGACGATGTAGCTGTTGCAGCCGAGCAGGTGGCAGCGCTCGATTTCGCGCGGGTCATCGGTGGTGGTGAGCATGATGACGGGGAGCTTGCGCAGGGTGGGGTCTTCCTTGATCTGGCGCAGGGCTTCGACGCCGTCCACCTTGGGCATGCGGATGTCGAGCATCAGCAGATAAGCGGTGCCACTCTTGCGGTGCGGGCCGGGACCGCGGCGGAAGAGGAAATCGAGGACATCCTGGCCGTTCTCGAAGAACTGAATGGGATTGTGCAGGCCTACGCGGCCCAGATTTTTTTGGATGAGCCGTGCGTGGCCGGCGTCATCTTCGGCGATGATTATTACTACCTCTTCTGTCATGATCAACGCTTAGACTTGGTGGGTATCGCTGGCAAGCTGACAAAAAAGGTGCTGCCATGATCCGGGCTGGACTCGACCCAGATCTTGCCATCCAAGCGCTCCAGGATGCGCTGGGCGATGGTGAGGCCGAGACCTTCCCCGGTGCTGTGTGCGGGGTTCAGCCGGTGAAAAATTTCGAATGCTTTCTGCTGGTGGGCGGGGGCGATGCCGATGCCGTTGTCTTGCACCTTGTAGGTCACGTGAATGCCCTCGACCTGGCCGCTGATACTGATGAGTCCGGGGCGAGCGGGATCAAGGTACTTGATGGCGTTGTCGAGGAGGTTTGAGAAGACCTGATTGATCTGCGTGGCGTCGCCGAGGCAGTCGGGAAGCGTGCTGATGTCGAGCCGGGCGCCGGCCTGCTGGAGCTGGAACTCCATGGCGTGGGCGATCTGCCGGATCATTTCGTGCATGGACAAAGGCTCGACGGTGAGGGCAGCGCGGCCGAGGCGTGAGAAGCGGAGGAGTCCTTTGAGCAGGGAGTCGATTTTGGAGACGCCGGCCTGGATGAAACCGAGTGACTCAGGGATGTCTTCTTCGATGGCGAGACGCAGGTCGGCTTTTGGCACCGTGGCATCGGGTGTGGCAGCGAGAGTTTTGTGCAGAGTATCGCAGGTGCGCGCCAACTCGCGGCTGAAGCCCTGGATGTTCACCAAGGGGGAGCGCAGATCGTGCGATGCCACGTAGACGATGGCCTCCAGCTCCTTGTTCTTTTCGGCGAGGGACTGGGCGAGTTCGGCGAGCTTTTCTTCATCGCGCTTGCGCTGGGTGATGTCGGTGCGGATGGCGATGTATTGCTGGGGCTTGCCGCTGGCGTCCACGAAGGGGAAGATCGTGGTGTGCACCCAGTAGATGCTGCCGTCTTTGGCACGATTGCGGATTTCACCTTTCCATGTTTTGCCGTGGCCGATGGTGGACCAGAGGTCGTGGAAGAACTCTTTGGAATGATGGCCGGAATTGATGACGCGGTGGTCCTGGCCGAGGAGTTCGCTGCGGCTGTATTTGGAGATCTCGCAGAATTTGTCGTTCACATAGGTGATGATGCCGCTTGCGTCTGTGGTGGCGACGATGGAATGGGCGTCGAGGGCGGCCTTGAGATCGATCAACTCCTTGACCAGAATGTGCTGCCCGTCTGTGGGGGGGGCTCCAGGCAGGTGGTCTGCATCGAGGAGTTTGAGCCGTTCAATGAGCTCAGCTTTGGTCATGCCGGAGTAGTCAGTCATTCGTGACTCAGTGTGACTGAAGTCAGTGGAAAGCCCAGTGGAAATGCGCAGATTGTGCATGCTACTTCATCTTTGACTTCAGCTTGATGGTTTCTCCAGCGACCATGAAGCTGCCGTAGCCGCGATGATGGAGAGTGCGGGGATTTTTCACGGCGGGATCAATCCATGCGTGGACGACTTCGAGGACGAAGAGTGAGTATTTGGGCACCATGCGGGTGTCCACCACCCGGCACTCGAGGCTGGCATGGCACTCGGCGATGAGCGGTGCGCCGACCTTTTTGGCAGGCAGGGGCGTGAGGCTGAAGCGTTTGAATTTGTCGATCTTGGCACCCGTGGTATTGCCGCAGCCCACGACCTTTTCCGCCAGCTCCACGGTGGGGATGTTGACGACGCATTCCTTGCTGGCTTTGAGCAGGCGGAAGGAATGGTTGCGGTCGCTCATGACGACGGCAACCAGCGGGGGATCAAACTCAAGCATCATGTGCCACGACAGAGTCATGATGTCGCGGCGGTCCTTGTGGGCTGTCGTCACGAGGACGACCGGGCCTGGCTCCAGCAGGCCGTAAACCTTGGACAGGGGACAGGATCTGCGGGCCATTGGGTCAGCTGTGCTTTTTCTTCCATTCCTGCGGCGGCACCAGACGCACACCCTCGGGCCAGTTTGCGCCTTGTTGAATCCAATCATGCAGAAGCTGCGCACCTTCCTGCTCCATGCCTTCCGGTGTGGGTGGCATGGCCACGGGGCTTTCGTGCCCCAGCAGGAGCACTTTGTAGAGAAGGCTTTGGTGCGGCGAGCCGGGTATGATCACCGCACCGCTGCGGCCGCCTTTCATGGCGAGTTTTTTCGTTTCCAGATTCAGCCCTGCGCAGACGTAGTGGTGCTGGTGGCACTCCAGGCAGCGTGTTTCGAGCAGAGGTTTTACTTCGGTCACGAAGTCCACTGGTTCCGGCGGCTCCATCTGCATGCAGGAGGTGAATGCAAGCAGGGCGGTTATGGCGGAGAACAGCTTGAGTTTCATAGGGGTGGCAATGGATCAGGCGGCGAAACCGAAGCGATGCTTCACCTGAACCGAGTCCAGATCGAGTGATCTGCCAAGAAGGCGCGAGGCGAGACGCTCTGCGGCGACGCGCAGCATGCGATCTGTCTGCCCGGCTTCGAGTTCGGCTCCCTCATGCTTGATTGCGTTGATACGTGCGCCGACGACGAGGAGGTTCATGAGGAAGTCCTCTGCTTCGACCGGATCGTCCGTGCGGTGAGTGTCCACACGATGGTTGTGCTGCGGGTGGATGACATATTCGATTTCAAATTTGGCAATCATGGTGATTTGGTGGTCAAGGTTGATGGGAAGCCTGCTGTGAGAGTCTACCATGCAGGGAGACGGGGCGCTCTGCGTGCGGTGGCGTGTTTGGGTCTGATTTTGTGCAGCGGGCGGGGCCTTGAGAAGGCCTTCAGGGTGTCTGCGCCGGTTCCGGCACGACGAGCACGGGGCAATGCGCGTGTTTCAAAACATCATCCGCCAAGCTGCCTATGATGAGGTGGTAGAGTGTGCTATGCGGGTGAGCGCCGAGGATGATGAGGCCGGCCTGAAGGCTGCTGGTTTCTGCGAGCACCTCGTCCACGCCTGCATCCACCATCTGCCTGACGGTGGCATGCACCCCGGCTTGCGTCAGTTCAGCGACCATTTCCAAGAGCTTCGCGTAATTGCTGCGGAGGAGGTCATGAGAGGGTTTCTTCATGCCCACGGTCCAGATGAGGCCCTCATCGACGACGGTGGGCTGTTTCGGGACGACATGGAGGACAACGACCTCGCAGTTGAAGGCCCTGGCAAACGAGGAGGCTTGCCTGAGGACTTCGAGGGCGAGGCTGGAGAGATCAACCAGAGCGACAATGGTTTTCATGAGCCGGTGCTTTCCAAGGTGGGTTTGACGATGAGAATGGAGCATGGCAGCCGGGTGAGCAGACGTTCTGCGGTGGAGCCCATGAGCATGTAGCGGAGATTGGTGCGGCCCTTGCCGCCCATGACGATCAGGTCGGCCTTGGCCTCTTCGGCGTGGGCAGCGATGCCGTTGCCATAATTCAATGATTCTCGAAGGACCTCGGTGGCTTTGATGCCTTGGGCGGCATCGCTGACGAATTCATGCAGTTCGTGGCGCAGACCTTCGATGAGTGTCTGCCGCTCTGCGGGGGTGAATACTACGGTGGGGCGACCTATGCCGATCAATGTATCTCCTGAACCGCCATAAGGACTGGCGATCAAGGGCTCCTGCCACACATGGAGGAAATCCACGCTGGCCGAGTCTTTGATGGCGATACGGCGAGCGGCAGCCATCACCTCTTTCGCGGTGTCTGAGAAGTCAATGCAGGCGACGACTCTCTGAAAGGCATGCGGGTGAGTGGAGCGCACCAAGAGCACACGGGAAGGGGACTTGCGGGCGAGTTTGCCGGATACGGAACCCGCTCCTGCGACGGTCTGGCCGGTGCCTGCGATCCCGGCGACAAGAAGGTCCGCTTTCAAGCTGCGGACGTGCTCCAGGATTTCATGCAGTGGCGTGCCAATGGCAATGGTGACTTCAACATCGGCGGGCACCTCAGACTGTGTCAGCCAGGCATTGAGCGCGGTGCGGGCACCTTCCGTTGCCGAGGTGGCCTGGCTCTCATAGGTGGATTCACGGCTGGAGGCCAGGGTGGCCACAGCCGTGGAGTCAACGACATGCAGCACGTGCAGTTTGGCGCCCTGCAGGCGTGCAATACGAGACGCTTGTTCAAGTGCGGCGCGAGAGCCGGTGGAGAAGTCCACGGCAACGAGGATGGTTTTGAGCGTGTTCATGGGAAGGGACAGGATCAGGGTGCCGGTTTGGGGGATGGAGAGGGGACGGCCGGGGCCATGTGGTTTTCACTGGCTTCCACCAAGGCGAGAGTTTCGCGAATCACGTCGGCATCGACGGCGACGGCGAAGTGGGAAAAGTCGGAGGCCTTCGGGCTGACGCGCTGGATGATCATGCCCACGAGTTCAGGACGGGTGCCGGTGTTGTTGATGAAGACAGGAGCGCCGCTGTCGCCAGGATAGACATCCGAGTTGATGAGAAACCGGCCATGGGCCTGGGAGGTGCCCAAGGGATAGGAGGCGACCCTGCCGCTGCGCAGCAAAGGGAAGGCGCCGTCTGTGCCGGGGAGGACTTCAGGATAGCCCAGAAAGGACACCTCCTCACCGACGTGGAGAGCTTTGCCATCGCGTGAAAGCGAGTTTTCATTCAGACAGGAGGGGACATCCGCGCGGGCCGCGATTTCCGCCGGGATGTGCAGGGCAAAGGCGGCGATGTCGAAGTCCGGGTGACGGACATAGAACTTCTTTTTGCCCGTTGTCTTTGGCGGGATGAAGGCGAGCAGGGCCACACGGGCCCCGCCCGCTGCATCCGGGATGCGAAAGCCGATGATCAGCGGCCCTTTGCCCATGGTTTCCAAAACATGGACGGAGGTGAACACGACAGGAAACTTGCCGCCCGGCGCGCCGGGGTCACGATGGTTGATGACAAAGCCGGTGGCGGCCCCCCTGAATGTGACCAGGGGGTAGGTGGACCACATCATTTTTTCGCTCACGTTCATGCGTCCCGCACAGGAGGTGCCTGCGAACGGCAGGGTCAGCGCGAGGAGGAGGACATGGGAGAGGTGCTTTATCATCGGGGGCTTGCAGGTGCCAAGGGGGCCTTCAAGCGGAGATACTGAAAGGTGGGTGGCAGTGGAGATGAAGAGCGTTAGGCCATGGCTGATCTCCGGAGCAATGGGCAGAGGCACCTGATGAGGCTCAGTAAACGGCTGAGATGCAAGAAGCGCTCTTCCTTATGGCGGCTGCACGGGGGCGCATCCACCTGCTGACTCCCTCATGAAAGTCCTCATCCTTGCCGCCGCGCTGTCTCTGGCAGCCGTGTCGAGCTGCCATAAAATACGCGATGACAGCAGTCCGCCCCGCCCGGAGGTGGGCCCGGCTCCTGCGCCAAGGCCCAAGCCTGCCGCGGCTCCGATACCAGCGCCTGTTATTCCCGTGCCTCCGGCCGCAGGCGCCGCCCACAGGCCGGTGCCTCTGCCGCCGAACCCAGGGCCGGGCAGCGGTCAGTTTTGAGCAAGGCTGGCACAACGAGAGTGTGTCATGGTTTGGAAATTCCCGCTTACATCTCCCCCATGAACGAAAAACTCGACACCCTGCTGGAAAAGATGCGCGGTCTGGAAACGGAAATTTTGCGCGAGCTGCAAAAGAAGGAGCTGGAGTTCTTCTATGAGGTGAGGCAGGGCAAGATCCGCTTCACCGAAGAAGCACGTGCACGGCATAAGCTGCTGGTGAAGAGATTTGCCAGCTACATCCGGGACTCGCGCTTCATGATCCTGCTGACCACGCCGGTGATCTGGGCGTGCTTCATCCCGATCGTATTGCTGGATGTGGCGATGATCATTTACCAGGCCATCTGCTTTCCTGTCTACGGCATTCCGAAGGTGAAGCGCAGCGACTACATCCGGCTGGACCGGCGGCACCTGGCCTATCTGAACTGGGCTGAGAAGTTCAACTGCGAGTACTGCGGCTATGCCAACGGCGTGCTGGCCTGCGCCACGGAGATTGCCGCGCGCACGGAGCAGTACTGGTGCCCCATCAAGCATGCGCTGCGCATGAAGTCGATGCACAGCCGCTACCGGCACTTCTTTGAATATGGAGACGCCGAGCAGTACCGGAAGCAGATTGAAACGGTCCGGCGTTCGTTTGAGGACATTGAGAAGAAAGACGCAGCTGAAACGCAGCCACCCGCCAGCGCATGATCCGCCCGGCAATGACCAAACCACGAGCAGCCGCGGATGCGTACTAATGACAAGATCACATCACTGCCATGAAAACGAAAACCACAGCCACGAACGCACCCCCTGAAATCCCAGCGAAGCCACTTCCACGCAAGCTGGGTGCCAACCACAGCGAGACCGCCAGCAAGCCGCGCAAGCATGACAACAACTTCAAACAGTCCAAGGATCTGCGCGAAGACCGTGGAGTCCGTCAGTTGAAGTCCAGCCCGAAAGCACAATCTGCGCGCGGCGGACGCTGATGGTCAACAGGCATTTTTTACCGGCGACTCAGCTGCCGGCTGGGTTTCCCTGAAGGGCTATGTGCCATGAAAGCAATGTGCCTCGAATCTCCGGGTGGTCCGCTGGTCTGCCGCGAGGTGGACCGGCCAGCGCCAGCCTCGGGCCAGGTGCTGGTGAAAGTCACCGCATGTGCCGTCTGCCGCACGGATTTGCATGTGCTGGACGGTGAACTGCCGAATGCCAGACTGCCGTTGATTCCCGGGCATGAGATCGTCGGCCTCATCGAGGCACTGGGAGATGGAGTGACGGGATTTCAGATGGGCCAGCGTGTGGGCATTCCATGGCTGGGCTGGACCTGCGGTGCCTGTGCCTACTGCTGCAGCGGCCGCGAAAATCTCTGCGATGAGGCCAAGTTCACAGGTTACACGCTGGATGGCGGCTATGCGGAGTACACGGTGGCGGATGCACGCTACTGCTTCCCGCTGCCCGGTGGCGGGAGAGATATTTCCATGGCTCCGCTGCTCTGCGCGGGGCTCATTGGTTATCGCTCATTGATGAAGACAGGCACCGCGCAGCGTCTGGGGATCTATGGGTTTGGGGCTGCGGCACACATCGTCATTCAAGTGGCACTTCATCAAGGGCGTGAGGTGTATGCTTTCACCAGGGCGGGAGATGAGGAAGCGCAGAAATTTGCACGCAGGCTTGGTGCCGTGTGGGCTGGTGCCTCGGATGAGCGTCCGCCGGAAATGCTGAATGCCTCCATCATCTTTGCGCCTGTGGGTGAGCTGGTGCCTGCCGCGCTCCGCACGCTGCTCAAAGGCGGCACCGTGGTGTGCGGAGGGATTCACATGAGCGACATTCCCTCCTTCTCGTACGATGACCTGTGGCACGAGCGCAGCATCTGCTCCGTGGCGAATCTCACCCGCAGGGATGGTGATGAATTTCTACCGCTCGCAGCAAGCATTCCTGTGCGGGTGGAGACGCAAAGCTTTCCGCTGGAGGCAGCCAATGAAGCACTGGCCATGCTGCGTGAAGGCCACCTCAGCGGTGCCGCCGTGCTGGTGCCATGAACCCAGACTTCCCATGATCTCCGCCGCCACACAACGCCTGCTGGATTTTTTATCCAAGGCCGATTCCTACCCGCATTGCCCGCCGCAGGTCACTCTGGTGCAGACGCATGCGTCATGGGTTTTCATCGCGCCGCCTTTCGTTTACAAAATCAAGAAGCCGGTGAACCTGGGCTTTCTGGATTTTTCCACGCTCGAACTGCGCCATGAAGACTGCAAGCGAGAGGTGGTGCTCAACCGGCGACTTGCTGAGGATGTCTATCTGGGAATCGAGCCCATCTGTGAGCAAGAGGGCTGCCTTCACTTCGGAGGCTACGGTGTGGTTGTCGAGTGGGCGGTGAAAATGAGGCAGATGGACCCGCGTTTCTTTTTGCTGGAGCTCATGAAGACTCAGAACGTGGGCAGTCGTGAAATGGACCGTATCGTGGAAAAGCTGCAGCGCTTCTACGGCACCCAGCCACCGCTGCCGCCGGGTGATGTGAGGACGGCCAATGAGCACCTGCGGCAGGGCACTGAAGACAACTTCAAGACTTGTGAGCCATTCGTCGGGCAAAGCCTCTCGCCGTGCGCGCTGGATGCGATCGCGCATTATACCCGCGAGTTCTTTGCGCGACATGGCGCGCTGCTCGGTTCACGCCTGCATGACGGCTGGATCCGCGACTGCCACGGCGACCTGCACCTTGAGCACATCCATCTTTCTCCTGAGGCTGTGAGCATCTATGACTGCATTGAGTTCAACACTGACTTCCGCTGCATCGACGTGGCCTGTGACATCGCGTTTCTCGCCATGGATCTTGATTTCAACGGCCGACCTGATCTTGCGCGTTACATCGTGGAACGATTCGCGCTCTTGTTGGATGACCACGGAATGAGCTCGCTGATGGATTTTTACAAGTGCTATCGAGCCTGTGTGCGTGGCAAGGTGGAGAGCCTGCATGCCAGTGCTGAGACGGTGGCGGAAGGCGAGAAGCAAGCGAGCCTGCAACTGGCAAAGCGCTACTTTCAGCTTGCGCTGCAATACGCGCTGTCGGGTTCCAAGCCGCGACTTTTCGTCTTCATGGGAAAGGTGGCCTCTGGCAAGTCAGCGCTGGCCGAAGCCCTGGGGCAGGAGACGGGCTGGCCCGTGCTGTCTTCCGACCGTGTGCGCAAGAGACTGGCGGGTACGCCACTGAACCATCGCGGCAGCGAGGCGGAGCGTGCCGCGCTGTATGCGCCCGCCATGACGAAGAAAACCTATGAGATGCTGTTTGAGCAGGCGCTTGCCACCTTGCGTGAAGGTCACAGCGTCGTCATCGATGCCACGTTTTCCAAACGT
The DNA here is from genome assembly GCA_943371875.1 of Prosthecobacter debontii. GTDB lineage: Bacteria > Verrucomicrobiota > Verrucomicrobiia > Verrucomicrobiales > Verrucomicrobiaceae > Prosthecobacter > Prosthecobacter debontii_C. The sequence goes on from CALRWM010000036.1 coordinate 55,535, forward strand.
GAGCACCGCGATGCGCTCAAGGAACTCATGGCTGCGGAGGGCTGTGATGTGCGATGGATTGAAGCCCATGCGAGCGAAGCGGTGGTGCGTGAACGTCTGGTGCAACGTGATGGGGACTGTGAAGTGGTGTCCGATGCACGGCTGGAAGACTGGAAGCGGCTGAGCGCGGGCTACGAGGCGCCTGATGAACTGCCGCCGGAGGAGAAGCGGTGCATTTTGGCGGATGGCAAGCTTGAGCAAGTTTTTGGCATGCTGCTGAAGGAGCTGGTGGTGCGGTAGAAGGTGGCGCTTCGCGGCAGATCAGCACTCTTCGGTTTCGGGAGCGATGGCGACGGTGACTTGCATGGTGGTGCATGTAAACGGACCGAAGATGGAGGCGATGGCCACGTCTGCTGCATCCTGGCCATAGGCGATGACGATACGGTTGCCGCCGGGATGGTCTTCGGTGGCGTCGAAGGTGAACCAATGCCCGCCAATGTAGGCCTCGAACCACGCGTGGAGGTCCATGGGGTCCAGTCCGTGAACAAAACCCACGACCATGCGTGCGGGGACATTGATGGAACGGCAGAGGGCGATGCCCAAATGTGCGAAGTCACGGCAAACGCCGTGACGAGTGGCCACGGTCTCGAGGGCGGAGGTGGATGAATTGCTGGTGCCGCGCTGGAATTTGATGTTCTCGTAGATCCAGTTGCGCAAGCTGGTGACGTTCTGGTAGCTGATCGGTGCGGTGCCCACAATGGATGTCGCGAGATCTCCCAGCTTGTCGGACTGACAGTAGCGGCTCGGCAGGAGGTAATGCAGTACATCCGCCGGGAGCTGCTTCACGGAGTGGAGCAGGGCGAGCGGCTGGCTGTCCAGCTCCGTCTGCACCTTGGCCCGACATTTCATGGAGTAGTGAAAGCGGCCCCGTGGCATGACGATGCGCTGGCAGAGGTTGCCATAGAAATCCATGTATTCTTCCACTGGCACGCGGGGGCTGATGTCGAATTCCTCCCGGATGATCCACTGGCCTGAGCCACTGCGCGGACGAAGCATGAAGATGGCGTGAATCTCGACGGGAATCATATATTCAAGGCGGCAGGAGGCATCAATAATCATGGAAGGGGGCAAGCGGAATCTCGCTCGCCGTGCCGAAGATTGACATGGGGAGTACACCCCATTTTGCCGGGTGCCAAGCGTTGCCTCGTGTCATCCTGCGCGATTGGTCCGTTGCTTGTTTCCTCTTCAGGCCGATGATCCAAGCCATGGCTTTTCAACTCAATGCTGAACTTCAATACGACGTGCTGATGAGAAGTACGATGCTGTTGAGTGTCCATGCGCTCGCGACGCGGAATCAAAAGCTGCGGATGGAATCTTTCACTGTGACGCCTGGCGTGGTGTGGGAAGAGCTGCCGGTGGGGTCGGGAGGGAACCGCTACATCCGACTGGACACGGGTGATGCGACAAGGCTGGAAGTGAGCTATGCGGTGGTGGCTGAGACGAGGCACAAGATCGTGGATCATGAAGAAATTCAGGGCATCCCGATTTCTGAGATCCATCGTTCGGCCATCTCGTATCTGTTTCCGAGCCGCTACTGCCAGTCTGACCGGATGGGGCGGCTGGCGATGAAGATGTTTGGCAACATCGAGCATCCCTACCATCAGACGGTGGCCATCGCGGACTGGATCTTTAACAACATCGACTACCTCAGCGGAACGACGAATGAGGAGACCTCCGCCTATGACACGGTGACGCAGCGTGCGGGTGTGTGTCGTGATTTTGCGCACCTCGGGATCGCTTTCTGCCGGGCGCTTTCGATTCCGGCCCGTTATTATGCCGGCTATGCCTGCGGCATGCAGCCGCCAGATTTTCACGCCTGCTTTGAGGCCTGCATCGGCAACCGGTGGTTCATTTTTGATCCCACGCAACGGGCTGCGCTCAACGGGTTGGTCCGTATCGCCACCGGGCGCGATGCTGCGGACGCTGCCGTGGCCACGATTTTTGGACAGATGCAGATGACCGGCATGTCGGTTTCCTGTGTGTCGGATGAATTTCAACCGCTCAGTGCCGCTGATCTGGCGGGCCGGGCCGTACTGATAGCGCCATGAGCGACAGCCATCTGCTGAGGATCATTCACCGCACGCACTACCAATACGTGCAGCCGGTGTCCTTCGACATGCATCGTCTGGTGATCCGTCCGCGTGAGGGGCACGACTTGCGCGTGGAGAGCCTGAACCTTTCCATCACCCCGGCGGCGGATGTGACGTGGGCATGGGATATTTTCGGGAACTCAATCGCCTATGCTCATTTTCGTGAGCCGGGCAAGGAGTTGAAATTTGATGTGGATGTGGTGGTGCGGCGCTTTTTTTCGCCGGATACACCACCGCAAAAGCCGCACAGCCCGAATCCCTATCCGCTGGAGTATGACCTGCTGGAGCAGGCCATCCTGAAGGGGTATATGACACCGGTCTTCGCCGAGGAAACGGCCGCCATGCAGGTTTGGATAGCCACGCTGCCAAACCCCAGGGAATTTCCAAGCGCCGAGGCTTTCGTGCTGCAAGTGGCGGAAGCGATCCACCAAAAGATTCGCTACATGCGCCGCGAGCAGAAGGGGGTGCAGACGCCTGGGACCACCTTGTCGCTGGGCAGCGGATCGTGCCGCGACGTGGCGACGCTGATGATGGAAACACTGCGGCATCTGGGCATCGCCGCGCGGTTTGCCAGCGGCTTTCTGGACTGCTCGGCGACGCGTGCGGCACGTGGCTCGACCCATGCGTGGGCCGAGGTGTATTTTCCGCAGCTTGGCTGGCGTGGATTTGACCCGACGACGGGAAAACGGTGCGAGCACCGGCACATCGTCACCGGGACGAGCCACCATCCGCGCGGTGTGATGCCGGTGAGCGGACGGTATTTCGGGCCGTCAGGAGCATTCCTGAGCATGGAGGTCGGCGTGGAGTTTTCGACGCCGGAGCCGTAGGGCCTCATTTGACGGGGGGCTGGAGGCGGAGAATGCCCTTGGCTGCTTTCCGTGTCGTTATCATCTTGAATCTCGTCGCGTCCTGCGGCATGGACACGACCCCACTTACAACCATGTCCGAAGCCCGCAAGACCCTCGAAGAACGCGCTCAGATGTCTGACATCGATCGCCTGCGCCACTCCTGTGCCCACGTGATGGCCACCGCCATCCTGCGCCTGTGGCCAAACGCCCAGTTTGCCTACGGACCGCCGGTCGAAAACGGCTTCTACTACGACTTTGATCTGCCGGATCACCGCATCACGCCGGATGACTTCGAGAAGATCGAGGCGGAGATGAAGAAGATCTCGAAGGAGAACCAGAAATTTGAATGGAAGGGCGTCAGCCGTGACGAGGCCATCGCGCTGGCGAAATCAGGCCGCCTCGGCGGTCTGACGGAGCGCCCGGGGAATCCGAGCACGTTCAAACTGGACCTGCTGGAAAAGATTCCTGAAGGCGAGCAGATCTCGACCTTCCAGAACGGTGACTTCATCGACCTCTGTGCTGGGCCTCACGTGGGCTACAGCGGCAAGTGCAAGCATGTCAAAATTATGTCCGTGGCGAGCGCCTTCTATATGGGCGATGACACGAAGCCGCAGCTGCAGCGCCTGTATGGCACGGCTTTCCCGACGAGCGAAGAACTCGCGAAGCATCTGGAACAACTCGAAGAGGCGAAGAAGCGCGACCACCGCAAGCTGGGCAAGGAACTCAAACTTTTCCATATCGACGAAGAAGTGGGGCAGGGGCTGATCCTATGGACGCCGAATGGTGCGATCCTGCGTCAGGAACTGCAGAATTTCATCAGCGAAGAGCTGCGCAAGCAGGGCTACAGCCAGGTCTTCACGCCGCACATCGGCAAGGTGGGTCTGTACAAGACCAGCGGTCACTTTCCTTATTACAAGGACAGCCAGTTTGCGCCGGTCATTGAAAACGACGATCTCGCGAAGGTGATCAAGGAAGGCTGCGGCTGCTGTGAAGTCATGGAGCGCCTCGGTGCCGTGTCTGCGCGCATGCGCCAGCAGCTCAACGAGCGTGCCGGCAAGGAAGTCATCACGGAGGATCGTGTGCTGCCAGATGACAAGCTGCTCGACGGTTTCCTGCTGAAGCCGATGAACTGCCCGCATCACATCAAGATTTACGACAGCCAGCCACGCAGTTATCGCGACCTGCCGGTGCGCCTCGCCGAGTTCGGCACGGTGTATCGCTGGGAGCAGAGCGGTGAGTTGAACGGAATGACGCGCGTGCGTGGTTTCACGCAGGATGACGCGCATCTTTTCTGCACGGAAGACCAGGTGGCCAAGGAAGTGCTCGGCTGCCTCAGCCTGGTGAAGATCGTGCTGAATACGCTGGGCATGCACGACTATCGCGTGCGTGTGGGTCTGCGTGATCCGGACAGCAGCAAGTTCACCGGGAATCCTGAGCAGTGGGACAAGGCTGAAGCGGCCTGCCGCGAAGCCGCTGCTACGCTGGGCGTGCCGTTTACGGAGGAGCCGGGGGAAGCTGCGTTCTACGGACCGAAGATCGACTTCGTCATCAAAGACGTTATTGGCCGCGAATGGCAGCTTGGTACCGTGCAGGTGGACTACGTCCTGCCCGTGCGTTTTGACCTGACTTACAACGGCGCGGACAACCGTCCGCATCGCCCGGTGATGATTCATCGTGCGCCCTTCGGCAGCATGGAGCGTTTCTGTGGGGTGCTCATTGAGCACTTCGCCGGACATTTCCCAACGTGGCTGGCGCCTGAGCAGGTGCGCATTTTGACCATCAGCGAGAAGGTGGATGCCTTTGCGGATGAGATCTATGCGCAGCTTAAGGATGCGGGTCTGCGTGTGTCATTGAACAATGATGCTGATAAGATCGGTGCGAAGATTCGTTTGGCCCAGCTCGATCGTATTCCTTACATGCTCGTTCTTGGTGAGAAGGAAGCTGCCGCGCAGTGCGTGGCGGTGCGCCATAGCAAGAAAGGTGATCTGGGTGTGAAGCCGATTGCGGAGTTCCTTGCGGAGATTGCGGCGGAGGTGAAGGAGCGGAGGCTGTAAGGGCTTTGTTCTTTCGACCATGCGGTTCCATAGCTTGAGTTCCCCAGGGCAGGATTTCGGTTCATTCTCGGCTCCGAATTCGAATCTTGGGGGACGGCTCTGGGCTCGATCCCGATTGTCATTTGCGCGAGGAGAGTGCTGGATTGTCCCCCCGACTGAAAATCTTGTAGATCGATTGATAAGTCTTCGAGGTTCGATTGAAGAATTGCAATCAATGCCAGGGAGCGATCTGATCAAGTCGCCTGATCGTTGTTTTGAGGTAGGTGGCGATCCTGATGGGCATGCTTACTTTATCTCCAGTGATTCGGGCGAGATCTATGTGTGGTGGCATGATCCAGATGAGATCACGCGACTGGATGTGACGCCGTTTTCCATGGAGGATCTCATCGAATGGAGCATCCGGAGAGATGCCTCATATCCCCGCGACAGAAACTGGAGCACATTTGTGGAAGCGGGTGCCTCGGGTATCTCGGTAAACCTTGAGACCCCGGACGGCCTTGGCATGGCAATGCAACTGCCATCAACGAGCATGCTGTTTTTTGGGCATCCTCTGGAATACCCATTCACGCGGATTCGCGAACGGATGGCTGTGTTTGGAGATTTTGAAGAGCAATTTGAGTCCGATCAGGTCTTGGCATTGCTTCTGCCTCACCGGGGTTTTCTGGTCGAGATGACACATCGGCTGAGAGGGCGTCGATGCCAGATTAACTTGGAGGCCAATAATTCTTTGCCCCACGATGCCAGCTTGGTGGAACACGGTCGTCAGCTAGTCGAATGGCTGAAAGCAGAAGGATTCTGCGATGTTGATGACCTGTCGGTGATGATGCCTGGAGAATAGTCCATGAGGCCGACGGGCTCTGCTGTCTGGCTATGAGACCTACACCCGCGCCAATCCCAGCAGCTCCTTCACTCGTTCGATTTCCGCCGCCGAGGTCTTCGCTACAAAGCCACGCGCGTGCGCAAAGTGCACGTCGGGTTGTTTTTCGATGCGGGTGAAGTCGTAGAGAGGGTTGTCGTTGTGGCGGGAGAGGCCGTAGCCGGAGCCGCGGCGGTCGGGGTAGATGAGGGCGGCGACGGTGGTGGCTTTGCCGATGGTGGCGAGATAACGATCAATGCCGGCGGAGGGCTCGTCGGGCATGGGATCGGTGCGGGGGAGGAAGAGGATTTCGTGGTCGTCCACGGTCCAGATTTGCGCCTGCTGGGCGATGTAGTCGAGGCGGGTGCGGAGTTCGCGCAGGTATTCCAGGAGATCGGCGCCGATGTAGCTGAGGATTTCCCAGAGGGGCTCGCCGGGCTCCAGGCGCTTGGCTTTGGCGAAGCGGCGCAGGATGGTGATGTCGATAGGCGAGTTGAGCTTGTTCATGGTGTTGCGGTCCACGCCGAGCCACTTGGCGGTGACGTTGGGGCCGCGGGTGTCGAACCATTCGGCGGGCTCCAGCCAGTCGCAGAACTGGCGGGCGTCTTCATAGACGCCGAGATGCTGCAGCACGAGGCTGAGCGCGCACACGGGCGGATGATCGGCGGGGAATTGATGATGGTCGAAGTTGTTGCGCTCCGGGGCGTGCTCGCCGCCGACATCGACGACGGCAATCGTGGCGTCGGCGAGATCCTCGGCGGTGGGTTCGCGGCGGACGATGGGCACGCGGTGCACGGCGGCGAGGAGGCTGCAGGCGAGGAGTTCGTCTTTATGGGAGCCGCCGGGGTGGGTGAGGATGAGGGAAAGAGACATGGGGAAGTTTGGAGATGGGAGATGGGAGATCGGAGATGGGGGGCAGGAGGGGAGCGCAGGTGGTCAAGAGGTCAAGGAATAGTCAAACAGTGCAAGGCGCGATGCTTGACACTGGATGCTTGCTTTAACGTCCGCTATCGCTGCGTTGCGGCGGCTTGGATCACGGGCTTGACGTACCCCTCGATCTTGTAGCTCCTGCGGGTCTCTTTGCCCTTTAGAGTGGTGATCTCTTCAAACTCCACCGACAGCCAGCCGAGCAAACGGGTGCCGGGTTTGAACCCGGAGCATGCAATAGAGGCGGAGCGGAAGGCGCAAAAGGTTGAACCATCAGGGGATTGACGCATGTGGCACACTCACCGTCATGGTGAACCTGCCCATCGAATACTCTGACAAGCCGGTGA
>CALRWM010000037.1:0-58777 GCA_943371875.1 Prosthecobacter debontii
GGACTCAGCCCAGGGCGCCGCGCAGCAAGCCCTGGGTCCCCCCATCACGCCCTCTTTCCCCGAAGGTCGCACCCTGAAGGGGTGCGGGAGATCACCCGCCAGCCCCAGCGACATCTCACTCCCTCGGGCTCCATAGGCCCCCACTCAAAGCGCACCCTCCCCCCCACTCCGCATCACACCAACCCCAACGGGGTTGCATATCACAGCGAAGGGTTGCCGAGCCTCAGCGAGGCTTCCCTGGTACCCCGCCATCAAATCCGGAAAGCAAACCCACGACTCCGCCGCACCCCACGCCCACCAGCAGCGTCTGCAAAGAGTCCCGCCACACGGCCTCCCATGTTGCCGCGCCCCCCATTCGTCGGCGTTCCCCTTGCCTTCCCTAGCCGCCTCCGCTTTGTTAGCTACTCTTCACTAGATATTTTCCCCAGCACATGCCGCCCCCCAACCAAAACCCCGAACAAATCGCGCGCGATCTAATCGATGCGATGCTCGAGGCTGCGGGATGGAAGGTACAGGACAAGAAGAAGATCGACTTCAATGCCAGCCTCGGCGTCGCCGTGCGGGAGTACCCCACGGACACAGGCCCGGCCGACTACGTCCTTTTTGTCGACAAGGCAGCCTGCGGCGTCATTGAGGCCAAAAAGGAGGAGATGGGGCAAAACATCACCACCGTGGAGGACCAGACCTCCGATTACGCCACCGCCAAGCTCAAGTGGGTCAGCAACAAGCAGCCACTGCGCTTTCTCTACCAGAGCACGGGCGTGCTCACCCGCTTCACCGACATGGCCGATCCCAAGCCACGCTCTCGCGAGGTGTTCAGCTTTCACCGGCCTGAGACCTTACAGGGCTGGATCGAAGACGGCAACTCCCTGCGCACGCGCCTCACCACCATCCCGCTGCTGAACCCCACCAAGCGTCCCGCAGCCGAACTCGGCCTGCGCGACTGCCAGGAGATCGCGGTGACGAATCTCGAAGACTCGCTGAAAAAGGCCAAACTCCGCGCCCTTATCCAGATGGCCACCGGTTCAGGCAAGACCTTCACCGCCATCACGGAAGTCTATCGCCTGCTGAAGTTTGGCAAGGCACGACGCATCCTCTTTCTGGTCGATACCAAGAACCTCGGCGAGCAGGCGGAACAGGAGTTCATGGCCTTCACGCCCAGCGATGACAATCGCCGCTTCACCGAACTCTACACCGTGCAGCGGTTGAAGTCGTCCTTTGTGCCCACGGATGCACAGGTCTGCATCTGCACCATCCAGCGCCTCTACTCCATCCTGAAGGGCGAGGAACTTGACGAGGCGGTGGAGGAGCTCACACCCGCTGAGCAGCTCACGCGGCCCAAGAAGCCCATGCCCGTCGTCTATTCCGAGCGCGTGCCGCCGGAGTTTTTCGACTTCATCATCATCGACGAGTGCCACCGCAGCATTTACAATCTGTGGCTGCAGGTGCTGGATTACTTTGATGCCTTCCTCATCGGCCTCACCGCCACGCCGGACAGCCGCACCTTCGGCTTCTTCAAAAACAACGTCGTCAGTGACTACAGCCACGAGAAGGCCGTCGCGGATGGCGTCAATGTGGGCAATGAAACCTACGTCATTGAGACGGAGGTCACCGCCACCGGCACGCGATTGGTGGCCAAGCAGCCCGTGGAGCATCGCGAGCGTGTGACGCGGAAGCGCCGCTGGGAGCAGCAGGACGAGGACGAGGCCTACACCCATAAGCAACTCGATGACAAGGTGGTGGTGCCGGACCAGATCCGCCTCATCGTGAAAACCTTCCGCGACAAACTGCCGGAGATCTTTCCCGGCCGCACGGAAGTGCCCAAGACACTCGTCTTTGCCAAGACCGACAGCCACGCCGACGACATCATCCAGATCATCCGCGAGGAGTTCGGCGAAGGGAATGACTTCTGCAAAAAGATCACCTACAAGGCGGACGAAGATCCAAAGGCCGTCCTGTCCCAGTTCCGCAACGGCTACAATCCCCGCATCGCCGTCACGGTGGACATGATCGCCACCGGCACGGATGTGAAGCCGCTGGAATGCCTGCTCTTCATGCGGGACGTGAAAAGCCGGAACTACTTTGAGCAGATGAAGGGCCGCGGCACCCGCACTCTGGAGATGGATGACCTGCGCCGGGTCACGCCCTCCGCCGTCACCGCCAAGACGCACTACGTCATTGTGGATGCCATCGGCGTGACCAAATCTCTCAAGACCGCCAGCACCCCGCTCATCACCAAGCTGGGCGTACCTCTCAAAGATCTCGCCATGGGCGTGATGATGGGCGCGAGCGACACAGACACCGTCAGCTCCCTGGCCGGACGCCTGGCGCGGCTGAACAAGCAGCTCGACAAGCACGACCACGCCCGCATCGCGGAGAAATCCGGTGGCGTGACGCTCAGCAGCATCGTCAGCGGCCTCATCGCCGCCATTGATGGCGACAACGTGGACGCCAAGGCGCTGGAACTCGCCGGACAGCCCCCAGGCACCGACCCTGGCGAGACAAACCGCGAGAAGGCGCAGGCGCAGCTTGTCAAAGCCGCCGCCAATCTCTTCACCGGAGATCTCATCGAACTCATCGACAGCATCCGCCGGGACAAGGAGCAGAAGATCAACCACGACCACCAAGACACGCTGGTCTCTGCTGGCTGGGCGCAGGACAAGCAGGAACAGGCAACGGCGCTCACGCAGGAGTTCGCCGCATGGATGGAGGCGCACAAAGACGCCCTCACCGCGCTGACGATCTTCTATGACCAGCCGTTTCGCCGGCGGGAGATCACCTTTGCCATGCTGGAGCAGGTCATGACCGCGCTGCGTGCCGATGCGCCGCGTCTTGCCCCGCTGCGCGTGTATCAGGCCTACCAGCATCTGGATGAATCGAAGGCCAAGGCACCGCTCAATGAACTCACCGCCCTCGTGGCCCTCATCCGCCGAGCCTGCGGGGTGGATGCGAAGCTGACCGCCTTTGACGATGTGGTGCGCCGGAATTTCCAAACCTGGATCATGGCGAAACACAATGAGCCCGGCCCCAAATTCACCGAGGCGCAGGTGAGCTGGCTCAATATGATCCGCGACCACATGATGACCTCCTTCCACACTGACCGCGACGACCTCGAACTCGCCCCCTTTGATTCCCAAGGCGGACTGGGCACGATGTATCAGCTTTTTGGGGAACGGATGGATGGCGTGCTGGGTGAACTTAATGAGGCGTTGGTGGCATGAGTGAAGACAAAACGATGCCTTCAGGCTGGTGCGACGTGCGGCTTGAAGACTTGGTGTTGAATCCAAAGTCAGACTTGGTCGATGGCCCATTCGGATCAAATCTCAAATCGAGCGAGTATATTGATTCCGGAATTCCCGTCCTGAAGATTCAGAACATCAAGGCGAATCGGTTTGTCCGAAAAAGACTCTCGTATGTCTCGCCAAAGAAGGCTGCTGAACTGTCACGTCATTCTTTCGTCGCGGGCGACTTGATGATTACCAAATTGGGCGAGCCACTCGGACTTTGTTGCGAAGTGCCTGCTGATTTAGAGCATGGTGTTTTTGTGGCGGACCTCATGCGGCTTCGGCCAAGCTCAATGATTGTTAGGTCTGCATTTTTGCTTCACGCGATCAATAGTGTCGTTGTTCAAAGTCAGTTCAAAGAGATCACCAAAGGCACAACACGACAGAGGGTGAACCTCTCCATCGTCCGTGGAATCAAGCTGGCTCTTCCACCACTTACCGAACAGAAGCGGATTGTGGAGAAGCTTGAGGAGTTACTTTCGGAACTGGACGCAGGGGTGACGAATTTGAAGAAGGCCCGGGCGCAGTTGGCGGTGTATCGGCAGGCGCTGCTGAAGCACGCCTTTGAGGGACATCTCACTGCTAAATGGCGCGCAGCTCATACCCCTGAACTAGAATCCGCCGAACAGCTCCTTGCTCGCATCCGTGCTGAACGACAAAAACATGCAGAGCACATCAATCGCAAAAAATGTCAGGCCCCTATCGCTCCCGATACAACGGGCCTGCCCGATCTTCCTGAAACTTGGCAGTGGGCCTCTTTGGACCAAGTTTTCATCGTAGAACGGGGACGTTTCTCTGTACGTCCTAGAAATGACCCTCGCTATTTTGGAGGTGACATGCCCTTCGTCCAAATCGGTGACCTTCCACGTGAAGGAGGCTCGATTAAGTCTTATCATCAAACTCTGAATGAGGATGGAGTCGGCGTCAGCAAGGCGTTTCCACCTGGAACCGTGTTGATCGCTATTGTTGGAGCCACGATTGGTAACACCGGCATCTTGAGTTTTGAGAGTTGCTGTCCTGACAGCCTCGTCGCGCTTCAATCTCATTCGCCGGTGTTGCTCCGTTATGCTGATGCATTTATTCAAAGCAGAAAGCTTTCACTTCGAGCCGTTGCATCCGCTTCAGGAGGACAGCCAAACATCAATCTAAATCTGCTTCAGCCAATGGCGATACCATTACCACCTGAGAAGGAAGTAGAAGCGGTCTTGGATGCCCTTGAGTCTCAGCTAACAAACATCACCGCCCTCGAAGCCGACATCGACCAGAATATCCAGCGCGCCGAAGCGCTGCGGCAGTCGATCCTGAAGAAGGCCTTTGCCGGAGAGCTGGTGCCACAGGCCCCCGCCGACGAACCCGCCGCCGCGCTGCTGGCCCGCATCCGTGCGGAGCGTGAAGCGCAGGCTGCTGCCCCCAAAATCTCAAAGATACGAACCAAGAAAGCATGAGCACTGATTCCATCATTTCCAAGGTCTGGGGCTTCTGCACCACGCTACGTGACGACGGCGTGGGCTACGGCGACTACCTCGAACAGCTCACCTACCTGATCTTCCTGAAGATGGCGGACGAGTACGGCCGCCCGCCGCACAACCGGAAGATCGGCGTGCCAGCTCAGTATTCATGGCCCACGATCAAGAAGCTGAAAGGCGCGGAACTGGAAGTGCACTACGTGACCGTGCTGCGAGAGCTGGCGAACCGGCCCAACATCCTGGGCCAGATCTTCACCAAGAGTCAGAACAAGATCCAGGACCCGGCCAAGCTGGCCCGTGTGGTGGAGATGGTGGACCAGACGGAATGGGTGACGATGGGCGCAGATGTGAAGGGCGACATCTACGAAGGCTTGCTGGAGAAGAATGCGGAAGATACGAAGAGCGGTGCGGGGCAATACTTCACCCCGCGTGCGCTCATTCAGGTGATGGTGGAATGCCTGCGTCCGCTGCCGGAGAAGACCATCGCCGACCCGGCCTGCGGCACGGGCGGCTTCTTCCTGGCGGCCTATGATTACCTGACCAAGAACCCGGCGCTGAACAAGGCGCAGAAAACCTTCCTCAAGAAGGAGACCTTTTACGGCTATGAGATCGTGGCCAACACGCGGCGTCTGTGCCTGATGAACCTGCTGCTGCACAACATCGGCGAGATCGACGGCGAAAGCTGCGTGTCATCAACGGACGCGCTGATCGCCGACAATGGGAAGCGTTACGACTACGTGCTGGCGAACCCGCCCTTTGGCAAGAAGAGCAGCATGACCTTCACAAATGATGAGGGCGAAGAGGAGAAGGACGACCTGGTCTATAACCGGCAGGACTTCTGGGCGACGAGCAGCAACAAACAGCTCAACTTCCTCCAACACATCCGCACCATGCTCAAGACCACCGGCCAAGCCGCCGTGGTCCTGCCAGACAACGTGCTATTTGAAGGCGGCGTCGGCGAGACCGTGCGCAAGAAGCTGCTGGAGAACACCGACCTGCACACCATCCTGCGCCTGCCCACGGGCATCTTCTATGCCAACGGGGTTAAAGCGAACGTGCTCTTCTTTGACAACAAGCCCGCCGCCAAAACGGCGTGGACCAAGGAAGTCTGGTACTACGACTACCGCACCAACATCCACCACACCCTGAAACGCAAGCCGATGCGTGCCGAGGACCTGGCCGACTTCGTCACCTGCTACCACCCCGCAGACCGCCACAAACGCAAGGAAACCTGGCACCCCGAGAAGAACCCCGAAGGCCGCTGGCGCAAATTCACCCACGCCGAAATCCTCGCCCGCGACAAAACCAGCCTGGACACCTTCTGGCTCAAAGACCAAAGCCTCGCCGACCTCGACAACCTCCCCGACCCCAAAGACCTCGGCGAGGAAATCGTGGAAAACATCGAGGCAGGGCTGAATAATTTTAGAGCGGTGCTAGCGGCGCTGGGGGCGTGAAATTAGAAGCTACTGACCTATGAATAAGTTTTTTCTATACCTATTTGGGCTGCTTTTTTTGGTTGTGTCTGTTGGAAGCCCTTTTTTGCCAATGTTTGCACCCTTGAAATATTATGGTGCGATAAAGGATTGGCTCCCGATAACGACTCACGCAGCCGATCCAACCAAAGAGGTCGAGGAACTCGACCCGGCCAAGGCTGGTCAGTTTGGTGACTTTGTGGGTGGATTCATCGGCACTGTCATTTTCAGCGTGAGTGTGTTCATTCTGTTTGTCACCTATTGGAATCAAAAAAGTACCAATAAGCTTACCGCCTTCGAATCAAGGTTTTTCGAACTTCTGAAATATCATCGGGAAAACGTCGCGGAGATCGAACTCAAAGGCAAGAGTGGGCGGCGTGCGTTTGTTTCCATGATTCGCGAGTTCCGAATGTCCTTGAATGTAATTGATTTGGCTTGTCGAGATCTGGCACCTAGCTACCGCCAAAGAAGAAAGATCGATTTGGCGTACATGGCTTTTTATTATGGCGTCGGCCCTAACTCAACCCGGCTATTGGAAAAGGCCGTTCAAGATGATCACCCTCCGTTATTGGTGACGAATGTGGTCCATAGAATGGGTGCGGCTCAAGAAGCGTACTTAAAGATGAAGGATGAGGAAAAGCCGTTCTCTCATTATTGTCATTTGCAGATTGCTTGTCATGAACTGGACAGGATCAAATACGGTCCGTTCGACGGGCATCAATCGCGCCTAGCCCACTACTTCAGGCATCTTTGGCAAATGATGAAGTATGTGGATGAACATGCGCCAGAAGGCAAAGCGCAGGAGTATGCAGGCATTGTAAGGGCTCAGCTTTCAAACCATGAGCAGGCTTTGCTCTGCCTAAATTCCCTCTCTTCGATTGGTGCCGAGTGGATTGGTAAAAAAGGTTTGGTCACGAAATATGCATTGATCAAGAACATTCCAGAAGCCTTCTTTGATGGCCGAAAGGAACTGCGCCTTAAAAAGGAGTTTCCTAACATCAATTTTGAGTTTGAAAACTCCTCATCTTATTCCGCAGGTCCTAATCGCGACAGGGTGGCAGCAGATGAGTGAATAAGCTGAGGTGGATAAAACAACCGCCTTCCCAAGCTCTAAACTCAGTCATTCCCTTGCCATTCTCAGCGCATCCGCAAGGCCACAACCCATCCTTCACCGCCCAAGGCCCTCACGCCCCAGATTCCAAGGCTGAATCAGCGTCATCTCAGCGTCCCATTCATCCTTCGCAGTCTTGCCACGGAGAATGGATCAGCCGTTAAAAATCCGCCTCTTCCTCCAGAACCACCGAGTCCATGGAGCCAGGCAAACAGGACCACCCTGTAACTTCCCGCTCTCCCTCTTTTCAGACCACTGAATTCATTCCCGTCATTCTGAGTTCCATCTCAGGTTCAGTGTATTCAGTGTATTCCGTGGTCAAAATTCAGGCTCCAGCCTGCAACTCCCCGACAGAGCCACCGCTTTCTCAAAGTCTAAACTCAGTCATTCCTCTGCCTAACATTCCTCTGCCTAAATCAGCGGCCCCGCAGCATCCAGAACCAAGAACCAAGAACCAAGAACTTCATTCTCTCACAAAATCTCGCATCTCATACAGCTTCGGATCACGCGTCGGCTGTTTGCGTGCAGCCTTCGCCCGCGAGATCATCTGTGAAAACAGCGCATCCCCCGCGTCCTCTTCATCCATCCCGCCAAACTGCTCCTCCAGTTTCTCCGGATCCTCCCCCGCCTCAAGCCGGCGCACCATCTCCCGCAGTTCCGGCGGCGTCTTGTCGCCCATCATCTCCGTCATCTTGCGCATGAAATGCCCCAGCTGACGCGGATCAGGATTCTCCTCGTTCATGCTCCCCATCTCCCGCTCCATGTCCGCCATGAAGCTTTCCATCTTCGCATCATCCACCCCCGCAAACGGATCATCCCCAGTCTCCTCCTTCGCCTTCCCGATCACCGCAAACGCCGACACCCGCTTCTCCATTCTCAAACCTTCGCCATCCGGACACACCGGCAGCTTGTCCCGATACGCCAGCGAACGGGCCAGGAATGAATACAGCTTGTTGTTGTCAGGGCAGTAGAACTCGTAAATCGGCATAAGAGGGGTCGGAAAATGGTTTCTCCCAAATATAGCCAGCCCACTCCGCCCCTCAAGCCCCGCCAAACATCGGCCGTCCTTTCCGTCCCTTCATCATGCATTCTTCTGCGTTCTCCAAATCTCCTGAATGACTATCCCTGCTACCCTCACACATCGCCGCCCATCTCTCAATTTCTGGACATTCCATGGCTCACCATTCCTTTGCCAAAAAACAGCGCCCCCGCCACCACCCCAGATTTGAAGCAAGCCAGCGCACGTATTGTAGTACCGGCTTTAGCAGGAATCTGGGAGCGTGCTTCATCAAAAGCGCCCCCAAACACCACTGCCATCCTCCATAGCAAAATCCCAGAGCCTCAATCTCCAGAACTCATCTCTGCGGTTTTCTCATCTCCTGAATAACTCACGCTGAGTTCCCCCCATCCCACAGGCTCTGTTCATGAAATGATTTTACCCCTCATCATTTTACCCGTTTCAGCTCCGTGGACACCATCGTTTGCTCCACGCCCTCCCCCTCCCAGCGCGGTAGTTACCATTTGTTCCACAATCCAGCCGCCTTGAGTTCAGTTGCTCTGCGTCCTAAAATCAGTCCCCCCTCCCTAAACCTTCACCAGTCACTTCCGGCTCCCGTCTGTTCCGCGCGTTGATTCGCTGCGCTCCCCCTGCGGGCTCACTGCGTTCGTCTGTCTCGCTGCGCTCGGCTCCGTAGGCCATCCAAAGTTTGGCTCCCCTTCAGTAAATCTCCACTTGGCAGAGCCCCAATTCATCGGCACACCATCCACCGTGCCTGCCCTCTTCACGCCCCCCGATCACTTCCGCGAACTCACGCACACGGAAATCTTCCCCGACCCCGCCCGACCCCTCGAAGTCGATCTCGGCTGCGGCGACGGCACCTTCCTCACCGGCATCGCCGCCCACCACCCCGAGCGCGACTTCCTCGGCGTCGAGCGCATGCTCGGACGCGTCATCAAAACCTCGCGCAAGATCGACAACCAGCAGCTTCCCAACGCCCGCATCATGCGCCTCGAAAGCGCCTACACCGTCGGCTGGCTCCTCCCCACCTCCGGCGTCTCCCGCCTCCACCTCCTCTGCCCCGATCCCTGGCCCAAGAAAGGCCACACCGCCCGCCGCCTCGTCAACCAAAGCGAATTCCTCGACGGCCTCCACCGCATCCTCACCGACGGCGGCGAATTCCTCCTCAAGACCGACGACCAGCCCTACTTCGAAGACGCCCTCGCCAGCTTCGCCACCCGCGAGCACCAGTTCACCCGCCTCGACTGGCCCGCCGACGCCTTCTTCTATCCCACCACCGACTTCGAAACCGACTGGCTCCACATGGGCCGCACCATTCACCGTGCGAGATGGCAGAAAATCGGACGTTAAAGTCCGACCATGCTCCGCCGCAGCCTCCTCCTCCTGTTCGCCCTCAGCCTCAGCATCAGCCACGCTGAAGAAACCCGCACCCGCATCGCCCTCGCCGGAGACTCCACCGTCACCGACAAAGCCGGCTGGGGAGCCGCCTTCGCCAAACTCCTCGGCCCCAACGCCGAGTGCCTCAACTTCGCCGCCGGCGGCCAAAGCTCCAAAAGCTTCCGCGACACCGGCAACTGGAAAAAAGTCCTCGACTCCAAACCCGCCTACATCCTCATCCAGTTCGGTCACAACGACATGCCCGGCAAAGGCCCCAAACGCGAAACCGACCCCGCCACCACCTTCCCGCAGAACCTCACCCGCTTCATCGAAGAAGCCCGCGCCATCGGCGCCAAACCCATCCTCGTCACCTCCCTCGCCCGCCGCGTTTTCGACAAGGACAAAATCCGCGGCGAACTCAAACCCTGGGCCGACGCCGCCACCAAAGTCGCCACCGAACAGCAGGTCCCCCTCGTCGACCTCTTCACGCGCAGCGTAAACCTGCACAACAAGCTCGGAATTGCGGAATCCGACACATTCAACCCCACAGTTGTCCGCCCCCCCACCGAAGCCAAAACCACCGATCGCACCCACCTCAACGCCCACGGCGCCGAAGTCATCGCCGCCATCATCGCCGAAGAACTCCACAAAGTGGCCCCCGACCTCGCCAAGCTCCTGAAGTAACTTGAAGCAACGTCTTGCAGCTTGGCGCAGCCCGCAAAGCCATCTATGATCAACCCGTGAAGTTGATGCCTCGTCAGTTCCGAAGATTCCGGTGCCTTGCAGGGGCGCTGACCCTCGCTTTGGCGTTGAAAATCAACGCACAAACCACCTCAAAACCCTGGGCCGAGCGCGAAACAAAGCTAGCCAATGAATATCTGTCACTTCTGGTGCAACAACCGGAATACGGACGCGTCCTGGACCTCCTTTGGGCCCTATATGAGAAACACGACGCAACCAAGCTCCTCGTCCAAAACGTCTCCCAGCAGGCCGAGAAGTCCAAGTTTGAAGCCGTCAAAATCGTCGAAGCCCACCTCATCCGCCGCAGCGGCGACCTGAAACGCGCTGCACAACTTTACGACGATCTGCTCAAAGCTGCGCCAAAGAACCTCATCCTGCTAAAATCACGCGCCGAAGTAGCCCGCGAACTGTCCGACCCCGCCACGGCTTTCACCCTGATCAAAAAAGCCGCTGAACTCACCCCAGCCGATGATCCCCAGGCCCCCCAGATGTGGATCGAACTGGGCGGCATGGCCATGGCAAGTGGAAGAAACGCAGAGGCAGCCGACGCATATGAGCGCGCAGCGAAGCAAAAGCCGCAGGACATCGACCTCGCCCGCCAGGTGGCCCAGCTTCTTCTGCAGGCCGGATTTCCAGAACGTGCAGCAAATTTCTTCTCCAAGCTCGCCGATCAAAAAGACCCCCAGCGCAAACTCGATGCGCTCTACGATCTGGCCCGCATCTACGAACACGCCGATCAGTTCGCAAAAGCTGACAAGGCCCTCACCGACGGGCTGGCCCTGCTGCATTTCCGTGACGGTCGTTATTTTGACTTTTTCCGCAGGCGAGTGCGCCTGCATGAACGCTTTGGAACCTTGGAGGATCTCCGCAAGACCTTGGTGGAAGCCGCCAAGGCTTCACCTCCTTCAGAACAGACCCTCCTAGATGCCGCACGTTTCTTTGAACTGACCGTCGAACCCGATGAGCAGGTGCGCTGGCTGAACGCCTTGGTCCAGGCAGTGCCCCAGGTGGAAGATTACCGCTGGCAGCTGGTACGAACCCTGCTGGATCACGAAGGTGCCGCAGAGGCTGCCAAGCTGCTGGATGAGCGCATTAAAAACGACGGCAGCGATCTGCCCGCCATCGTGCTATTGCGTTGCGAGGCAGATTTGCGCAATGGAGATGCAAACAGCGCAAAAGAGCGCCTGCTGAAGCTGCTGGAAATGCAAAGCTCGACCGACGTCGAAAAGCAGGTTCTAGGATTTGCACAAACGCGTGCCCTAGATGCCGTCATTGAAACCATCCTGCGCGCACGCGTGGAACGCGATCCACAAAAAGCAGAGGCTGTCTTTGATCTGGCGGGCTTTTTCCGTGCCCGCCGTGATGTGGTGTCGGAGGACAAGCTTCTGCACGGATTTACCGAAAACGCGACCACTCCGGAGGAACGGCAGAAACGGCTGAGCGACGCCTCAATCTTTCTGGCGGCAAGCAACAACCTCGACAGCGCGATCATCCTGGCGCGTGAAGCGGTTTCGAAACCTGGTGCAAGCCGTGGCACATGGCTGCATCTGGCGGAACTTCTCGCTGAACAGGGCGAGAATGACGAGGCGGCGGAATGGATTGAAAAGGCATGGCATGCCAGCACGACCGACGAGGAGCGCGTGGATGTGGATGAGCGCATGCTCTCGATCCTGATGGGCGACACGAAGGCGGCGGTCAAGCCGGTGACGAGCGGTGAATTCAAGCTGCCCGATGCATTTACCGGTACGGGCTTCGCAAGCGAGGACACCGAAGGCACAAAACGTGAAAAGCTGCCGGAGCGGGTGCTGGAGTTCGCACAAACAGCCATTTCCAGCGCCAGGAAGGTCGATCTCAAATCCAAAAACGCCCAAGCCACGATGTTTCGCGGTTGTTGGTGGGCAGTGCGCACGAGCCAGTTCGAGGATGCGTATCAATTGTTGAATGCTTTGGAATTTGATCCGCTGACGGAGAAAAAACAGCCCGCTTCACTGGTCGTGGAGCAGCTGAAACTGGATCTGGCGCAGGAGGATGAAAACTATGCACTGATGGAGCGGCAGCTGCGGCGGCTCTCTGATCTGGATCCCGCAGGACGCGTGCGGTACACGCTACGGCTGGCGGAACTGCTGATGGAGTCGGAGCGGCGGGTGGACTCGGAGACGAGCAGCCCCGGATGGAAGAGCGCCAATCCCCTGCCGCCACCGGGTGTGGCTGCGGCGCAGCTCTTGGAACGCATGTATCGCGAGTTTCCAGACTCAGGGCAGCTGCTCGCTGCGCTGTCCCAGATTTATTTCCTGCAACGCCGTGCGGATGATGCGCTGGCGCTGTGGAAGCAGGCGGTGAAGCGGATCGAAGGTCCGGCTGCCATCCCACTGCTGGAAAATTATGCCGACATTCTGCTGCGGCAGCATCGCATCACGGATCACGTGGAGGTGCAGGCGCAAATTTTGGAACGCGAGACGGATGTGAAACGCCGCCGAGAAGTGCTGCGCCGCTGCATCGATCGGCTGACTTTTTCTGACGCAAGCGGCGGCGAACTCGCACCGAGCGTGATGCGCGACCGCCTGAAGCTGCTGGAGCACGCACTTTTGGAGCGGGTGCAGCGGCATCCGTTTGACGGATTTTATCATGAAGCGCTGGCTCAGGTATATGAGCGCGGCGGCGATCATGTGAAAGCCTTTGCGAGCATGAAGCAGGCGTATTACACCGCGCCAGAAACACCCTTTTCGCTGGATCAACTGCGCGATGCTGCGCTGAAGGTGGCAGACCTGAAGTCGGCGATTTATTTCCAGAAACAGATCGCGGCAGTGGCTCCGCCAAAAGAGATTGCGGCAGAGTCGCGGCGGCTGGTGGAACTGCTGGAACAGACATTTCAAATCACCGAGGCGGACCGCGTGAGGCGGCGACTCGAGAGCCGGTTTGCTCAAGATGCGACAGCGCTGGAGGAACTGGCGAAATATTATCAAAGCTCGGGGCAGGATGAAGCGGAACGAAGGGTCTATGAGCAGATGATCCAAGTGCGCTCGTGGGATGGCCGTGCGCGGTTGCGACTGGCATTGAAGTGCCTGCGATTTGCCGATGAAGCGGAAGCGGAGAAGCAGTTGCAGGCGGTGCTGGCCACGCCGGTGAAAGCCCGCAATTATCCGACCACGGGTGTTCGCGCGCCGCTGCCGTTGACGGATACGCGGCGCACGAGCGGAGGCGTAACAACAGGGGATATTGTCTCGTTGCTGGATCTCGCGCCGGGTCTGGAGCGCAAGGATCTGGACACGCTGCGGGCTTTCCTTGGCCAGCCAAGGGCTGAGTTTGCTGAACTGCCGGAGGACGCGGCCCAGGTGCGACTGCGGTCGATTGAAGAACTGGCAAAACTGCGCAACTCACATGGTGGGGAGAAACTGAACGAGTGGATCCACCAATGGAGCACCAATGAACAGGCTAATGAAGTGGAGAAACTCTGGGCGCTGTTTTATGCGGGTGCAGGCGCGGAGTTTCGCGTGGTGCTGAAGAAGGTGCTGCCTGACACCACCACGCTGGAGGCGCAGTTTGCGATGCTCTGGCTGATGCTTCACAGCCATGGGATGGATGAGGCGGTGCGCTGGGCCAGCGAGAAAGGCTGGTCGCCTGAAGTGCTGAAGGCACGGGCCAGCCTGCTGCAGGCCTGCGTCTCGATGCTGGTGGATGTGAACAGTTTCCGCTTCCGTCCCAGCAGTCTCGCGCAATTGGGCACCTGCCGGGTGCTGCGCAACGCAGCCATCTTGGAACTGACCCGCAAGCTGCAGGACAAGCAGCGATATGACGAAGCGCTGGCGCTCGGTTCCAGCCTGCCGATCAATTCACCGGAGATGGAAATGGACTACTCGCTGTTCCTCGCACGCATCGCGGAAAGCGCGGAGCGCTGGGAACTGGCGCGGCAGTACCTCGATGTGGCGGTGCGCGGCCCGGTGGCCGCAGAAAACTACCGGACCACGTACGATCCTTTTTTGCTGAGCCTGTCTTCACTGAGCCGCATGACCAACTCTGAGCAGCAACGCGGGGAGGCGCTGCAGGATGCCTGGCGCAGGCTGCAACGCACCCAGCCTTCGGCGCTGACGGCCATTCGCAAGGCGGCGGTGGCGGGCTTGTCAGGTGCGGATCAAGCTGGTGGCAAATCACTGGGCCGGTTTCTGTCCGGGCCGTTTATCGCCCAGCGTGATATGACGGATTCCAAAGGCAGCCTGCAACTTCAAGGATCGTCACGCTATGAAGAACCTCCACATCTGCGCAGCCTGTGGGAGGAAACGCGGGAGATCGAGGCACTGCTGGTGCAGCAGGGCATTGGGGGGGTGGTTAAAGACGCGAACGCCGCCCTGGCCAAGCACTACGGGGCGACGATGCTGGGCCCACGCTCGGATTCGGAATTTGGCGAATGGCGCATCAATGACCTGCTGGGCAGGCTGCGTGCCGTGGATTATCCCACGCGGCGGCGACTGATTCGCGAGCACCTGGCCGCGGTTGATCTTCGCACGGAGCACTCGGTGGACACACTCGGCAATCTCGGAAGCCGTTTGGAAAGCGCAGGCTTTGTGCGCGAGGCCATCGACATTTACAGCATGCTGCCAGACCGTGCGCCTTCGAATCCCGACTATGCACTTTGGCTGCTGCGCGTGTGTGAAACGTCCATGGAGATCGAGCCGGGGCTGAGCTTTTCATTGAAGCTGCTGCTGGCCGAACCACCGCTCAAGCCGCCGCAACCGGGTGATGACACCCTGCGGGAAAAGCATGCACTGTTCCTCGCGCGCAATTTCAATGTGGATGAGCTGCGCCGTCAGGGCTTCCGCGAGCAGTTTACACAGGTGCTCGAACGCCGCCGCCCGCATGAGGTTTCCTACTTGCGTGAACTCGGCCTGCTGCAGGAACGCATGCAGAACGATCAGGCGGCGCTCTCCGCCTGGGATCGTCTGCACGCCTGCTATGTGGCGAATGATCAGGCAGGCACGGACCTCGACATCGAGGCCAGTTTGCATCGTGGTCAGATCCTGCAGCGACTTGCGCAACCTCAGGCCGCGCTGAAGCTGCTGCGTGAGGTGCCTCTCGCCGAACCGCTGGACCCTGTGGCGCAGGACCTGCTGAAGCTGCGCTGCCAGATCGCCACCGCTGCGGGTGCCTGGGATGACGTGCGGGATCTGATGACGCTGTGTGTCGAACGCAAATCCCTGCCCTGCGTGGTGGCGCTGGCCACAGGGCTGCGCACCCATGACCGAGCAGCCGAGGCGCTGAACCTGCTCACGCAGGCGGACCGTACGATCAAGGGCGACCATGAACGCTTCACGCTGCGGCTGGAACAGCTCAAGGTGCTGGCAGCGGCGGCTGACTGGGCGCCGGAACGCGGGCGGGCACAGATCGCCGCGCTGTTCCGCACGACGACCCGGGATCAGGACACCCTCAAGGATATGCACGGCTGGCTCAAAGGACTGGCCAAAAGCAAACAGGCCGCAGGCTGGGCCGCGATGCTGCGCACCGAGGCGCGGGCGGGCACGGACCGGCCGCTTGCTGCGCTGGCACTGAGTGCCTTCACAGCGGGACTGCCGCAGGAAGCGCATGAGGATTTCATCAGCGCCTGGCAGAAGGTGGAGGAAAAAGACCGGATCTGCATTGAGATGGCAGCTGAAGAAATGCTCAAGGCAGGCCGTGCGGCCTGGGCCTGGGACGCCTGCGATATCGTGGCCGGCATTCCGACATTCCGTGAGCAGGGACGCAAGCTGCCGCTGGCTGTAAGTGTGGCGCATGCCCTGCATGATGAGACGGCGGTGAAGGAACTTTTTAGTGAGACGCTGCGGCTGACCTTCCCCGGCGGTGCGCAGACCATCCAGTGGGCGCAGGCATTTGAGGACACCGGCCATGCAGGGCTCGCGCATGAACTGCTGGGGGCGGCGCTGCAGCGACTGGAAGACACCGCCGCGCTGCAGCCGGAGCTGTTTGCCGCTCAGGCACGCTTCCTGATTCGTCAGAAGGAATTTGAAGAGGCGGAGATTTTTCTTATGCGCATGAACTGGACCATGCCGGCCGAGACGGCAAAACTCATCTTTGAACTCTACCAAAGCTGGGGCAGACTAACGAACATCGAAACGGAGCTGACAAAGTTCCGCCTGCCTGGAGGTGTGCAGCAGGAGATCCTGTTCCTCGCCCGGCAGACGAAAGTCAAAACCACGCCTCAACCATGAATCCAACCATGCGATTTCTGATCTGCCTCAGCGCAGGCGTTGTCCTGTGCCAGTGCACCACCAAGACCACGACGAAAAAGAAAAAGGTGGATCCATCTGAACAATCACTGCAAACCCGCACCACGTCGGGAGTGGATATGACCAAGCGCAGCCAGTATGAAAAGTTCATGAACGATCCAAAGCTGGCGAACAGCAGCGCGGGATCTCATTTTCAAAAGCAGATGCATCACTCCAAAAGCTTCAATGGCGGCGACTCGTATTCCGGCCAGAAGCAGTTCAAGACCGGTGAGAGCATTTACGGCAGGTCCAAGTCAAAAAGCTTCGACATGACCTACGCGCTGGGAGACAAGCAGGCCCTCAGCAAGAAAAACGGCTTCAAAACCGATGAGTCCCGCTTTGGCAGCCAGAAGGCCCGCGAAGGCGACAGCCTGTTCGGCGGCGCAGACAATCAATTCAATACCGGGTCCGCCCTGACGCGCTCCAAAAGCCTCGGCAAGGCGCCGAAGATCATCGAAAACTATAATGACCGGGGTGAAGGTAAAAAGAGCGCGTACTCCGAAGAGGAAGTACGCAGGCTCCTGAATCGGAACTGAGCCCTGCTGTGGGTATATCGGTGAGCTCAACGAACTCTTGGTGATGACGGCGCTTGCAGGAGCAAGCGCCCTTTCTATTCAACTGCATGCGCATCCTCCACACCGCAGACTGGCATCTCGGCGCCCGGCTCGTCGAGCGTGACCGCCTGCCGGAGCATGCCTCCTTTCTTGACTGGCTCATCGACACGTTGCGCACCGAGAAGATCGACACGCTGCTGCTGAGCGGGGATGTTTTTGATGCAGCAAATCCACCGCAGGATGCGGTGAGCTTGTATTTCGACTTTCTCAAACGCCTTGCCGATCTGCGCACGGTGAAAGCCGTCATCACCGGCGGGAATCATGATTCCGCCTCGCATCTCAATGCGCCGCGTGAACTGCTGAAGCGCTTCGAGGTGCATGTCTTTGGTCATGCGGGTGAGAACATCGTGGATCTCGGCGAGGCCGTCGTCGCTGCCGTGCCTTTCCTGCGAGAACGCGATCTAAGGCAGGCCGCCGTGGGTGAGGCCATGTCGGATGTGCAAAGCCAGGTACGCGCCGCCATTCGTGATCACTATGCCGCACAACTCGGTGCCTGCCGCGCGCTGGCGGGGAAACGCCCCATCATCGCCATGGGGCATCTCACGGTGCTCGGCGCGACTACCAGTGACAGCGAGCGCGACATCCACATCGGAAATCTGGGCGCCGTAGGCGCGGATGTGTTTGAGGGCTTTGGCTATACCGCGCTGGGTCACTTGCATAAGCCGCAGAAAGTCGCCGGGCTTGAAAATGTGCGATACAGCGGTTCCCCCGTAGCGCTCAGTTTCTCTGAAGCTGCGGATAAAAAATCGGTCGTTGTGCTCGATACCGAGGGAATGAAAATCGAGACGCTTTCGATCCCTGTCACCCGGCTGCTGACTCGTGTCAGTGTCAGTCGTGCCACACTGGCTGCTGATTTGGAAAAGGTGCCTGCTACAAGCTGGGCGGAGGTCACGGTAAAACTCGATGCCCCGGAGGCCGACCTTGACCGGTTAATCCGCGAAGCTGCGGGTGGACGCTTTGAAGTCTTGAAAGTTCTTGCGGACCTGCCTCTGAGTCTTGCTTCCACCTGGGAGCATACAGGACCTGCACTCAGCGAACTCCAACCCCGTGAGGTTTTCCGCGAACTGTTGAAGGAAAAGCAGATTGAAGGTGAGGAACTGAGTGCGGTGTTTGATGAACTGCTGGCGATGCGGGAACAAAAATTTACAGCTTAATTCATGCGCCTCCTAGCCGTTCGACTTCAGAATCTCAACTCACTCAGCGGGACGCATGAGGTGCGCTTTGATGCGGTGCCTTTGAGTGCGGCGGGGGTGTTTTTGATCACGGGTCCGACGGGTGCGGGGAAATCGACTTTGCTGGATGCGATGACGCTGGCGCTGTATGGCCGTGCGGCGCGTTATGGCAATGACCGGGCGGATGAGATGATGAGCCGGCACACGGCGGAGTGTCTGGCCGAAGTGGATTTTGAAACGGGCGGTGAAACGCTGCGTGCGATCTGGCGGCTGCGGCGTGCACGCGGCAAGGCGGATGGAAAATTGCAGCCGGTGGAGCGCCGTCTGGCCAATGCTACCACGGGGAAGATCCTGGCCGAGAAGGCGGCTGAGATGGATCGAATCATCGAGGAAAAGACCGGCCTAGATGTGCATCGCTTTTTGCGCTCCGTCCTGCTGGCGCAGGGGCAGTTTGCGGCGTTTCTGAAAGCGAAGCCGAACGAGCGTGCGGAACTGCTGGAGAAGATCACAGGCACCGAAATTTACAGCGATCTGTCGATGCTGGCCTTTGAAACGCACAAGGCGAAGGATGAAGCCGCACGCACGCTGAAGGAGCGCCTCGGAGCGGTGACGGTGCTGGACGATGCTGGCCGCGCACATCTGGAAGGAAGTCTCGCTGAGGCTCAAACCACTGCTGCACGACTCCAAGCCGAGAGCCAGGCTGCTGCACAGCAACTGCGGGACCAGCGCGAGCATGCGGTCATTGCGGCTGAATTAGCGAAGCTCACGGCAGCGCATCAAGCGCTGCAGCAATCGCAGGCTGGACTGAGCGCTGAGGTTTCCAAAACGAGGACCGCTGCTGAAGAGGCGAAGCAGGAACGTGCGAAACGTGAACCGGTGTGGGAGCAGGCCGCGGGCATGGCAGCGCAGAGCGAGCAGTTTGAAAAGCAACTCGGCGAGAGCCGTGCGATGTATCAAACGTGGGCGAAGGAACAAAAGGAGGCTGCGGCGCGACGCGAAGCTGCCCAGAAGGCGCTCGCAGCACATGCTGATGAGACGCAGGCTCTTGAAGCGTGGCTCAAGAAAAACGCGGGCGATGCAGAACTCGGAGAAACTTTGCCTAAGCTTCGTGTGGCTGTGCGCGAATGGCGGGGTGTGTTTGAAAAACGCGCGGAAGGCCGGAAACGCCATGCAGAGGCGCTGGTGCTCCAGCAAAACCTTGGCAAAACGCAGTCAGCAGAAGCAGCTTTGACCAAACAAGGCACGGAAGGAGCTGACAAGGCGAAGAAGGACCGCGCGGAGATGGAGCGGCTGACGAAAGTCCTCGAAGCGCAGCGGGAGCTGACAAGACATGCCGAGCAGGTCGCGGGTTTTGACGAGCATCGGCAGGATTTGAAACCGGGCGAAGAGTGCCCGCTTTGCGGAGCGCTGGAGCATCCGTTTGCGAAGGCGGAAATGAATTTTGAATCGCAGCTTCAAGCAGCAAGGAAGTTGCTCAAGGGCCTCGAACAACAGCATGAGAAAGCGAATCGTGAGCTCGTGATGCTGGAGCGTGAGCTGGCGAAGAACGAGGCGGAGGTGGTGGCGGAGAACAAGCGCATCGCGGAAATCCGGAAGCGTGTAAGTGAGCTGGAGGCGCCGACGGATGGAGTGCTGGAACAGTGGAGCGCTGAAGAGAAGCAAAAGCGCGACGTGGTTCAGAGCAGTCTCGCGGGTGCGCAACCGAACGGCCCGGCCTCACCTCAGGAGGCTGAGCGTGAAATCGGTGCGCTGGAACAGCGTGCCGCGTTGTTTGTGAAGAAACGTGATGAGTCGGTGCAGAAGGGCAGCGAGCGGCAGAAGATTGAAAGCGACATCCAGCTCGCGCAGCAGGAGGAGGCGGCGAAGACGAAGCGACTGGAGGAATTGAGAGCCGATGGCGTGACACTGCGGGCGAAGGCGGATGCGCTGAAGGCGCAGTTGAATGAGCTGCTCGGTGGCAAGACGCTCAATGAAGATCGTCAGCAGCGTGAAGGTTGTGTTACGGCGGTTGAGAAGATCTGGCGTGAAGCGGAGACAAAACTGAACGCGCTTCAAACGCAGAGCGCGGCGACGATGGCCAAGCTGGAGCAGCTTGAAGTACGCCGGCAGCCGTTTGCAGGGCAAAGCGTGCTGGATGAGAAGGCTTTGAGCGAACTGGATGCGAGCGCGAAGCGATTGAATGATGCCTTTGCGACCAAGCGCACAGAGCTTGGCTCACTGGAGCAGCAGATCCGCAATGATGATGAAGCACGGAAGCGGCGTGAGTCTGGTGGTGCTGAACTGCAGGCGGCAGAGGCCGAGGCAGTGCGCTGGGGACGGCTGAAGGAGCTGATTGGCTCAGCAGATGGCGCGAAGTTTTCTCGGTTCGCGCAGTCGCTGACACTGAGGCAGCTCATCGGTCTGGCGAACGAGCATTTGAAATCGCTGGCAGAGCGCTACCGCCTCATGGCGGCCGAAGGTGATGAGCTGGATCTGCGCATTGTGGATTTGTATCAGGCGAATGTGGACCGGCCGATGGAGAGCCTGTCTGGAGGCGAGAGTTTCCTGGCAAGTCTGGCCCTGGCGCTGGGGCTGAGCGAACTGGCGAGCCGTCATCACCCGATTGATTCGCTGTTTATTGACGAAGGTTTTGGCACTCTGGATTCTGAGACGCTGGAGGTGGCGCTGAGTGCGCTGGAGAATCTGCGATCACGTGGAAAGACGATTGGTTTGATCTCGCACGTGGAACTGCTGAAGGACCGCCTGACCACGCAGGTGCGCGTGGTTCGTGGGGCGGGCGGGACGAGCCGGATTGAGGTAGTGGCGTGAGCGTGTGATATCTAATCATCGCTTCTCGAAAATGACTTTCCCAAAAACAGGCATGCGGTTGCAAAGTTTCCGCTTCTCTGGGCGGTCTGGCCATGCTTGCTTGAGCGCATTCCATGGCCATTTCAAATATCGAAAACAAAGAATCCCAGATCTGGGTGTATGACGAGGACAGTGTGTGTGTCGGCCGCATGCCAAACAACCGGGTGGAGCTGGCTGGATATACCTCCGACTTCTTTGTCACGGTGGAAGGCGGGTGGATCCGCACTTATGACCAGGACTGTGAACGCCTTGGCAGCCTGAGCGCCATTGGTGTCACGGTTCGCAGTGTGTCGGGCGGCAACTTTACTGTTACTGATGCGGGGGATGTGAAGACTTATGACCGCCGCTGCAAGGAAGTCCGCCAGCGTAACATCTGAGCGTTAGAACCACATCGCCTGCAAGCGTTTACGAATTGGGAGTATCGTCTTCCTTGCCCCGTATTGCGCACAAAGCCTACCACATTTCGTAACTCAAACCTTCGATCAGGGTGTAATGCTGGTCCGTGGTTGCCAGAGTAAGATTCCACTGCATGGCACAGGCGGCAATCCACATGTCGTTTTGTGGAATAGGCGTTCCTTTGGCCGCAAGGCTGGCACTGATGCGTCCATAATGCAGTGCCACAGTTTCATCCGCAGGCAGCACGGTGACGCTGGTGAGAAATTCTTCGATTTGTGCGAGGTTTTTGTCAGGGCGAGCCGAGCGCCAGGCTCCGGCATAAAGCTCTCCAAGTGCGATGCCGGGAAGATAAAGCTCCGTAAAGGTTTCGAGTCGGACACTGGTTTCTCCGCCGAGCCGGAAATGGCGAATGACCACGCTGCTGTCCAGCAGTCGCTGCGTATCATTGATGGGCATCGATGCGGTCGGCGGTTTCACGCACAGCACGCTCGAAATCCGCTCCGATCTCACCGGGCATGCTGCCGGCAGTGGCACGAATGGCTGCACGGCGACGATCAGCGCTTTGCGGATGCAGCGCATGGATGTAGCGCGACACTTCAATCAGTTTTGGCGGCGGCAAGTCGTGCAGGTCTCGGGTGATGGATTCGATGATAGTCATGCTGGATACTACTCCCAGAGCAGGAAAACGGCAAGCCCTGCACATCAAGTGAGGACAAACCCTTCCAGCTACACCCACATGGCCTGCAGGCGCTTCACGCTTACAGGCTGGGCGGTGCCGAGCTCCTGGGCGAAGACTTGCACGCGGTATTCTTCCATCATCCAGCGGAAGGTTTCGTGCTGGGATTTGGGGACGTGGGACTGCCAGCCGTCGAAGTCGGCGATGAGGTTGTATTTCTCGATGTCCTTGGCGGGATTGGCGAGGCAGCGCTCGTTGCGGATCTGGATGGCTTTCAAATAACGCGGGAGATGCTGAAGCTGCTCGTGCGGTGTGGAGGCGAGGAGGTCGGCGGGAATGAGGCGGGCGAGATCCTGTTCGAGGCCAGGGTAGCGCTTGGGCTGCGCGAGGAGTTTGGCGCGCAGATCGTGGATCTGGGTGAAGAGGGTCTTCACGCGATGAGTGACGGCGGGGAGATCGCGGCGGACGGTTTCGCAGAGGGTGAAGAAGCGTTTTTCGGTGAGCGGGAAGGTGGGCTGCAGGCGCAGCATGTAGGCGAGGATGTGCTCGTGTGCCTGTTGGGAGAGATTGGATGCGGGTGCTGCAGCGGGTGCGTTGAGCTGGGTAAGGGCGGCCTGGAAGCTGGCGGGCTGCTGCGGTTTGGCGCTGGGGCCAGTGATAGTGCGGAGTTCTTTGGGGAGCCACGCGAGGTCTTTGCTCAAGGTGTTTTCAGCGAGCTGACGAACAGCGGCGGGAGTGGTGCGTGCGGCTTCGGCGGAGGTACGGAAGAGGCGGACGTCAATTTCATTCTCGCGCAGGACGAGGCCGAGGTAACCGAGGATGGGGGTGTCGTTGAGTTCTTCGACGACGATGGTTTCGGGCAGGTCGCCGAAGGACCATGATTTCAAGGCGAAGCGTTCGACGCGGGGCAGCAGCTTGTCCCAGGCATCCGAGCGCGGATCCTGCTTTTGCATGCTGGTGCGGATGGTGTCGAGGTCGCGACTGGAGGCGATGACGGTGTTGTTCTTCTTGGGATCGAGCACTTCGACGCGTGGCTGCAAATGGGCAGGCAGGCTTTGCGGAGGCCAGTCTTCGGCGCGCACCTGGATGCGATAGCGGCGCGTGATGAAATCGGCGAGTGCGTCGAGGAAGGCTTCGCGGCCGGGATCGAATTCGGCGGCGATTTCGCGGGCCTTGGGATCGATGGGCATCAACTGGCGGCGAATGACTTTCGGCAGCGCACGCAGCATGACGTTGGCGAGTTCTTCGCGAATGCCGGGCACCATCCACTGAATCTGGCCGCTGGTGAGATGACCGGCGAGCTGCGCGGGGACGCGCACAGTGACGCCGTCATTTTCCTCGCCGGGCTGGTAGTTGTAGGTGAGAGGCAGCGCGGTGTTGCCGAGGGCGACCTGATCCGGGAACATCTGCAGGTCGGCCTCAAACTCTTCGCCGGCGGTGAGCTCCTGCTCGGTGGCGCAGAGGAAGTTCGGCTGCTCGTCGATGTGCTCTTTGACGAAGCGGTTGAGGTCGTGAATCGACGAGACGTTTTTGATGCGCGCGTCATAGAAATTGAACAGGCACTCCTCGATGGCGTAGACGCGATTGCTGCGCACGCGGGTGAGCATCGTTTCGATCTTCTGGCGCAGCTTGTTGTTGTGCGCGTAGAAGCGCAGGGTGATGGGCACCTCCTGGCTGTCGATGAGCGCGGCACGGATGAACATCTGCGTGGCGCCGACGGCATCGACTTTGAGGAAGTCGATGTGCTGGCGCTTCACCTCCAGGCCGTGAATGAGCACGCGCTGAGTGACGAGAACGCGCCCGGCCTTGAGATTCCAATGCGGCTCGCTGTATTTGAACTGACAGAGATGCGCGCCGAGTTCCGCGATCCAGTTCGGATCAATCTTGGCGAGTGTGCGCGCAAAGAGCTGCGAGGTCTGCACGATCTCGCCGGCGACGACCCACGGCGGCTGGCGGCCTTTGTCCTGACCGGGCTTGCCCTTGCCGTTTTTCTCGCGGCGCTCGTAGAGATTTGAGCCGGGGAAGACGGACACCTCGCGATTGCCTGCGGCCTTGTAGAGATTGCGCTCCTCTTTCATCGCGACGTGGCCAAGCTGCGCGGCGAGGATGCTGCGATGGATGGCGTCGTCGGTCGCGGGTGGCGTTTGCTGGCGCAGATCGTCGCTAAAGGAATCGCAGAGCTGCTTCCACACATCGCGCCATTCCTGCATGCGGGTGAAGGAGAGGAAGTTCGTTTTGCAGAACTTTCTCAACGCATTGCGTGAACCGCCGGAGGCTTCGGGGGTGGCGTTCCAGATCTTGAGCAGCGTGATGAAATCGGACTCGGGTGCTGCGAAGGCTTTGTGCGCTGCATTGGCGAGTTCGCGTTTTTCTTCGGGGCGTTCGCGGGGGTCGGGGATGCTGAGACCGGCGGCGATGATGAGGAGCTCAGGCAGGGCCTTTTCAGTGCGGGCTTGCAGCAGCATGCGGCCCAGGGTGGGATCGAGAGGCAGGCGGGCGAGTTCTCGACCGAGTGGTGTCAGCTCGTGCGTTTCGCTGAGTGAGCCGAGCTCGTGCAGCAAATCGTAACCCGCACGAATGGACGCACTGACGGGCGGATTGATGAAGGGGAAGTCTTCGATCTCGCCGAGCTTGTAGGCCTTCATGCGCAGGATGACCTCAGCGAGGTTCGCGCGCTGGATCTCCGGCATGGTGAAGCGGTCGCGTTTCTCAAAATCCTCCTGCGAGTACAGGCGGATGCAGATGCCGTCCTGCACACGGCCGGCACGGCCTGCGCGCTGATTGGCACTGCTTTGCGAGACGGCCTCGACCGGCAGACGCTTGGTGCGTGTGCGTGGATTGTAGTGGCTGATGCGCGCGAGGCCGGTATCCACCACGTAACGGATGCGCGGAATGGTGATGGATGTTTCAGCGACGTTCGTGGCGATGACGACACGACGTTTGCGGCCCGGCTGGAAGATGCGCTGCTGCTCGGCGGAGGCCATGCGGCCAAAGAGCGCGAGCACTTCGAAGCCGGAACCGAGGCGGCCATCGAGAAGATCGCGTGTTTCGCGGATGTCACGCTCGGTGGGCATGAACACGAGGACATCACCGTCGTCGGTTTCAATGAGGGCGTTTTCGACGGCGGCGGCGGCACCGTCGATGAAACCGAAGTCGTCTTCACCTCCCGAGAGCGGCGCGTAACGAATATCCACGGGGAACATGCGCCCGGAGACCTCGATGATGGGTGCGCCACCAAAGGCGGCGGAAAATGCCTCGGTGTCGATGGTGGCGGAGGTGACGAGCAGCTTGAGGTCGGGCCGCTTTTTCAGCAGCCCAACGAGATAGCCGAGGAGGAAGTCGATGTTCAGCGAGCGTTCGTGCGCTTCATCGAGAATGAGCACGGAGTAGTTCCGCAGCATGGGATCGCTCTGAATCTCGGCCAGCAGGATGCCGTCCGTCATGAACTTGATGCGGGTGTCGCGGCTGGTGTCGTCGCTGAAGCGCATCTTGCAGCCGACTTCGCGGCCCCAGGGAACATTCAGCTCCTCCGCCACGCGTTTGGATACGCTCATGGCCGCCACACGTCGTGGCTGCGTGCAGCCGATCTGGCCTCGCACATCGTGCAGGGCTTCGAGGCACATCTTGGGAAGCTGTGTGGTTTTTCCCGAGCCAGTTTCGCCTGCGAGGATGACGACCTGATTTTGGCGGATGGCCGCGACGATCTCGTCACGGCGGGCCGTGATGGGCAGGTCTGGAGGATAACTGATGTGCGGCATGGAGCGAAAACGGGCGAGGAGAGTAGGCTGAAAATGGCAGATGACGAATTCCGAATGACGAATGCGCGAGAGATGTATTGTTCAGGATGGAGTCCACCCGCACAAAAACAGCCTCCCAAGGCATTTGCGCCGTCACAGGCAAGTCACAGCCGGTTTCCAAACTCTTGGTTTTGCGGGCCTTGCGGCCCAACATCGCCCAAACCCTACGCAACCGACATCCAGAACTGGCTGATGACTCACAGGTGAGTGCTGATGCAGTCAACGCGGCGAGGCTGGAATACATGCGTCACCTGCTGGAAACCCAGGTGGGTGATCTGACGAAGCTGGACGAGGAGGTGGTGGAAAGCCTGCACAAACACGAAGTGCTGAGCGAGCGCCCGCTCTCGGAGACGGAGGAGGTGCAGAACCTCACCTTTGGCCAGCGGCTGGCGGACAAGATCGCTGACTTTGGCGGGAGCTGGACGTTCATCCTTTCGTTCTGTTTTTTTCTGGTGCTGTGGATCGTGATCAACGCGGGAGTGCTGTTGCGGCAACCGTTTGACCCGTATCCGTTCATCTTGCTGAACCTGATGCTTTCGTTCCTGGCATCCCTTCAGGCTCCGGTAATCATGATGAGCCAGAACCGGCAGGAAGCGCGTGACCGCCAGCACGCGGAGGGCGACTACAAAATCAATCTGAAGGCCGAGCTCGAGATCCGTCATCTACACGAAAAGATGGACTACCTGCTGCATCAGCACGCCACCAAGCTGATGGAGGTGCAGCAGATCCAGCTCGACCTGCTGCGCGAGCTGGCGCACGGGCGCGACAAGCCGCAAGCGTGATTCAGATTGAGCGCGGCAGCGGTCCCACAGGGATGAGTTTCACGTTTTGCGCAGGCAGTTTGGCACCGGCTTTGATCCAGTCTTGTAGAATCCGGACGTCCTTTTTGGAGATGGCATGGCCGCTGGGAGGCATGGCTCCAGGGATTTCGTCAGGAAAGGTGACGACTTGGAAGAAGCGGCTGGCCTGCGGTTTGCCGGGGACAATCCAGTGGGAACCGATGAGCTTTGAAAGTGCGTGCGTGTCGTTGATCGGCGGCATCGTGGAGAGGCGGTTGTCGCCGTGGCAGTGCACGCACTGATGCTCGAGAACGGTGAGAGCGGGCCCCCATTTTCCAGACTCGGCGCTTACGGTCGCAGGCTTGTCTTGCCAGAACGGCTGCGTGCAGGAGGCAATCAGAACAAGGCAGGCTGAGAGCAGAAGTCGTTTCATGACTCAGCATGCCAGCATTTCCTGATCTTCATACCGCAATGCTTGCGCAGGGATTGGCCTACTCCTCGCCTTTGAAATACTCCACTTCCTGCATTTCGAAGGCTTTCCGGTGCGGTTTGGTCATCCATTTGCCGGAATCGGGGTAGTGGATCACATCCGCCTGCGGCTGGTCGGCAATGACGAAAAAGGTGAGGTCTTCGGAGCCGTAGTTGATGAGCTGGTGCGCCTCCCCAGGCGGAAAGACGAGGTAGTCGCCCGCCTTGATGTTTTCCTGCCCCTTGGGGGTGCGCACTGCACCGATGCCGCTGAGGATGTAGTAGGCCTCCCACTGGGCGGTGTGCTCATGGAAGGGAAAATTGAGCTTCCCCGCTGGAATGCGTTGGATTTCGAGGTCGAAGGGATGGCCGCCAGCCCAGGTGCCGATGTCCTTCTGCCCGCCTGCGGCGATCGAGAGCGACCGCCGGGCGAGGCCGTACTTGCCTTGAGGGGAGTTTTGCTGGGTCCAGGGGATGTCTTCGGCATTGGTGCGGGTCATGCGGGCAGGTTGTAGCACGCAACGGGCGTTTTGGCGTGCTTTGGAGCAAAGAATTTTCAGCAAAACCGGCATCCCCGCTTGCCAAACGGGCGTTTCCAATACAGTTAGAATCATTCTAATTCTAAATTCGTCATGCCCCCCTCCCCTTCACGCACTCCTGCCAAACCTACCGGTCTGGACTGCCGCCTTGCCGTGCTGGGTTCGGATGTCCGCCTGACGCCGCACCGGCGTGAGGTGTTCGAAGTCCTGGCCTCCTCCACGGACCATCCCACGGCCTACGACATCCTGGACCGGGTGAAAAGCCGCAGCCCCGGCATGTCCCTGGCCACCGTTTACAACTGCCTGGAGCACCTGACCACCGCCGGGCTCATCAAGCTCGTCCATCTGGAGCGTGGCCAGTCCCGCTACTGCGCAAACCTGCACGAGCACATCCATTTCCACTGCGAGACCTGCGGCAAGGTGATCGATGCGCATCCCACCACCGACTTCGACCCCGCCAAGTTCTGGAACCTTCCTGCCGGCACCAAGATCGCCCGCACGGATCTGGCAATCCATGGCACCTGCTCCAAATGCGCTGAAAAAGCCCTGAACTCGTAAGCCTGAACCCCAACCCCCTTTCCATGTCCCTCGAAATAAAAGCCCTCCACGCCCAGATCCCCGGCCGCGAAATCCTCAAAGGCCTGAACCTCACGATCAACCCCGGTGAAGTCCATGCCATCATGGGCCCGAACGGCTCTGGAAAGAGCACCCTGAGCAAGGTCCTCTGCGGCCACGACGACTACGAAGTCACCAGCGGCGAAGTCCTCCTCGATGGCGAAAACATCCTCGACATGGCCGTCGATGCCCGCAGCCGTGCCGGACTCTTCCTCGCCTTCCAGTACCCGCATGAAATCCCCGGCGTCAGCAACGCCAATTTCCTCCGCGCCGCACTGAAGGCACGCCTGCCGAAGGGCGAGGACATCGACGCTGTGAAGTTCTACAAGCAGCTCTACGCCCGCATGGACCAGCTGGAAATGGACCGCAGCTTCACCAGCCGCAGCGTCAATGAAGGCTTCTCCGGCGGTGAAAAGAAGCGCAACGAGATCCTCCAACTCATGATGCTGGAGCCCAAGTACGCCATCCTCGACGAAACCGACTCCGGCCTCGACATCGACGCCCTCAAAATTGTCTCCCGTGGCGTGAACGCCATGCGCAGCGAGAACCGCGGCTTCCTTGTCATCACGCATTACCAGCGCCTGCTGAACTACATCCAGCCCGACATCGTTCACGTCCTGAAAGACGGCCGAATCGTGAAGACCGGCGGCAAGGAGCTCTCCCTGGAGCTTGAGGAACGTGGCTATGACTGGGTGACTGATGAGTCTCTGGCCGCTGCGGCATAACTGAATCAATGAGCGAAGAGATTACAGTATCATACAAGCCTGATGTGACTGCTTATGAGCAGGCCTATCGTTGGGCGTGCCCCAAACTTGGAGTGCGCAAAGTTGTGCTGATATTTATCATTCTTAGTTCAGCCACCTGGCTCTGTTTTTCAATTTCAGAAGGCGACGTTTCTATTCGCGCCTTGGGACCTCCTGGACTGTTAGTTGGTTTTGCAGGGAGAGTGCTTGTCCGAATTCGGAATGCCAAATCTGATTTTTTAGATCGCGTAAAGCAAGTGCCGGGCCTGAGCGAGAAGACCGAGATGGCATTCAAAGAGGATGGTTATGACAGCCAGTTTGGATCAAGTCGTGGATTCACTTCTTGGGCGCATATCCACGGAACCACGGCAACACCAGACGGCGTCCTGATCTACTCACAGAAGGATGTTTTCGACTGGATCCCCAAAACCGCTTTCACTTCTATTACGGACTATAATCGCTTTCTCGACCTCCTGGCCGCCAAAACAAAGCATTCGCAGATCGCCTGACCAGAACTTGAAACTTTAAAACCTGAAACCCGCCAAACTTTAATATTATGGTCACCGCCCCAGACAACGACATCTCCGACATCAAGGTCGACAGCGTCGGCGATTTCACTTTCCCCGAGCGCAACAAGTACGACTCCGGCTTTGGCATCACCGAGAAGACCGTCGATTTCATCGCCGACGTGAAGAATGATCCTGATTGGATTCGCGAGTTCCGGCACAAGGCGCTCAAAGTCTTTCAGGACAAGCCGATGCCGACGCATTGGGCCACGAAGGATCTGGAGAACATCAAGTTCGACGAATTCCGGTACTACCTCAGCGACGGTCAGAAGCCGAAGCGCTCCTGGGACGATGTGCCGGATGACGTGAAGAAGACATTTGATCGTCTCGGCATCCCCGAGCAGGAGCGCAAGTTCCTCGCGGGTGTCGAAGCTCAGTATGACTCCGAAGCGGCTTACTCGAACATCAAGGCTGCCGTTGCAGAGCAGGGCGTCATCTTCGTGAACAGCACCGAAGGACTGCACAAATACCCTGAGATCTTTCGGAAGTGGTTTGGCAAGGTGATCCCCACAGGCGACAACAAGTTCTCCGCGCTCAACAGCGCCGTGTTCTCCGGTGGCTCGTTCATCTACGTGCCGCCCGGCGTGAAGGTGAAGCATCCGCTGCAGGCCTACTTCCGCATCAACAGCGAGCAGTTCGGCCAGTTTGAGCGCACGCTCATCATCGCGGATGAAGGTGCTGAAGTGATGTACATGGAGGGCTGCACCGCGCCGAAGTTTGAAACCGCCACGCTGCACAGCGCGGTGGTGGAACTCGTGGCCATGAAGGGTGCCAAGATCCAGTATGTGACCGTGCAGAACTGGAGCAGCAATGTCTTCAACCTCGTGACCAAGCGCGGCATCGCGCATGAAGACGCCGAAGTGCGCTGGATCGACTGCAACATCGGCAGCCGTCTCACCATGAAGTACCCTGGCGTCATCATGAAGGGCAAGCGCGCCCGTGGTGAAGTCATCAGCATCGCTCTGGCGAACAGCGGCCAGCATCAGGACACAGGGGCCAAGATGGTCCACGCCGCCGATGACACGACGAGCAACGTCATCTCCAAGTCCATCTCCATCGGCCAGGGCCGCAGCACCTATCGCGGTCTGGTTCACATCCCGAAGCACCTCAAGGGCTGCAAGAACAACACCGAGTGCGATGCGCTGCTGATCAACAGCAACAGCCACACGGACACCTACCCCGCCATCAGCGTGCGGGGCAACCAGCACTCTACACAGCACGAGGCAAGCGTCAGCCAGGTCAGTGCGGATCAAATTTTCTACCTCATGCAGCGCGGCCTCACCGAGGCTGAAGCGATGAGCTTGTCCGTGAATGGCTTCATCAATGACCTCGTGAAGGAATTCCCGATGGAATACAGCGTGGAATTGAAGCGCCTCATCGACCTCGAAATGGAAGGAAGCGTGGGCTGATCTGACCCGCCGGCATCCAACAAACTTTGTCATTCGCCATGTCCGCCACTCTCGCACCAGCCCCCAAACACACTCCCGTCCCAGTGTCTCAAGACTCCGAAACTCCCGCTCCTTCCGGCCTCGAAATCACCGTGCCCGTGCGCGATGAAAAATCCGCACCGGGCTGGTTCTTCGCCCGCTCAGAAGCGGCTTGGGCTGAATTCCAGACGCTGCCGATGCCTGGTATCAAGGACGAGAACTGGCGCTACTCCAGCTCGAAGAAAATTGAGCTCGCTGATCACACGCCTGCCACCGCACCTACGGCTGCGAACACCGCTGCTGCCCTCGCGGCCACGGAAGGGCTCAAGGAACGTGCCGCACGCTTTGTGTTCGTGAACGACGTGCTCGTCGAGTCCGACACCACGAATCTGCCAGCTGGCGTGGTTTGCGTGACCTTTGCGGATGCATTGCGGGATCACAGCGAGGTGCTCAAGGAGCACTTCATGCAGCGTGAGATGACACTGGGCTCAGCCAAGTTTGCCGCCCTGCACCTTGCTCACGTCAAAGCTGGCGCGGTCATCATTGTGCCGAA
Organism: Prosthecobacter debontii; assembly: GCA_943371875.1. Taxonomy (GTDB): domain Bacteria; phylum Verrucomicrobiota; class Verrucomicrobiia; order Verrucomicrobiales; family Verrucomicrobiaceae; genus Prosthecobacter; species Prosthecobacter debontii_C. Next base: position 31,916 of record CALRWM010000037.1, read on the forward strand.
AAATGTGACCATTGAAAAGCCGGTCGAAATTTTCCATTGGGTGGTCGGCGATCATGCCGCCATTTTCCCGCACACGCTCATCGTCACCGCTGATAATGCCGAGGTCAGCGTGGTCGATCATTACCGCAGTCTTGAAGGTGAAGGGGGTCTCAGCATCGCCATTGCCGATCTTGTGGGCGGACGTGGCAGCAAGATCACCTATGCCGCCTGCCAGGAGCTGGCGGATGACGCCCAGGCGCTGCATCTTTCCAGCATCGTGGCAGGACGTGATTCCGCCATCAAGAGCTTCCAGGTGCAGCTGGGCGCCAGTTTCAGCCGCAGCGAAAGCGTGAGCGATCTCATCGGCGAAGGCTCCCGCAGCGACATGCTCAGTGTGTCCCTGCCGATCGGCGAGCAGGTCGTGGATCAGCGCACGCTGCAGAACCACAAGGCTCCGCATGCCAGCAGCGACCTGCTGTACAAGAACGCGCTCTACGGCAAATCGCGCAGCATTTTCAGCGGGCTCATCACCGTGGATGAAGGCGCTCATTACACCGACGCCTACCAGACCTGCCGCAACCTGCTAAACAGCGACGAAGCCGAGGCGACGAGCCTGCCCGGACTCGAAATCAGTGCCGACCAAGTGAAATGCAGCCACGGTGCCACCAGCGGCCCCATCAGCGACGAGGAACTTTTTTATCTCAAAGCCCGCGGCATCAGCGATAGCGAAAGCCGGAAGCTCATCATCGAAGGATTCCTGGCCGGTGTGATCGAACGCTTCGGCAACGGCGAACTGCTGGACACCTTGGTGGCCCGCATCGACGAGAAGCTGGAGCGCGCGGTCTGAACCGCTCCCCTGCGCTGCATCAAATGCGATCCAGCGCAGGAATCACCCCGACTGAAAGATCCACCGGGCAGTTGGTCACGCTCGTTGTGAGGCGTTCCCACATGTACTGCACGGCCTGGGCCAGCAGTTGAACGTCCACGCGGGCATCATGGCGCTTCACGCCTTTGCTGGACACGCCTACACGCCCCAGCACCGCGTCCAGTCCATGGCCGCCTTTGCCGCCCCAGATTTTACGGGAGAAGTCACGTGAATCGAGGGCGCTCGTTTCGCGCACCGGAATGCCGTGGCGTTTGCAGTTCTCCGCGATGAAACGCATGTCAAAACGAATGCCATTGTGGGCGATGAGTGTCGCATCATGACCGACGAAGCGGGAGAACTCCATCAGCACATCCACGGGATGCGGAGCGTCCGCCACCTGCGCCTGTGTGATTCCGGTCAGTTTCGTGATGAACGACGGAATATGATTTTCCGGCCGCACATAGCTGTCGAAGTATTCCCCCTCGTTCCATTTGCCGTTCTTCACCTTCATCGCTGCGATCTGGATGATCTCGTGCTGGGAAGGTAACAGGCCGGTGGTTTCGAGGTCGAAGATGATGAGGTTCATGAATGCGGGCGGAACACGCTGTCGCATCCCACCCCTTCGTTGCGGCCATAGCAGACTGATTGCAAGGCATTAAACGTAGACCCGGGGCACGCGGGAGTTGATATTGGTGAGCACTTCATACGGAATCGTGCCCGCCCAATCCGCCACATCTTGGGCGCTGATTGTCTCATTTCTGTCGCTGCCAATGATTGTCACGACATCGCCATTGTAGGCGGTGCCCCACTCCAGATTGACCATAAACTGATCCATGCATACGCGACCGGCAATCGGGTGACGCTGGCCGCGGATGAGCACCTGTCCGCGATTCGACAGCGCCCGAAAATATCCATCGCCATAGCCCACTGGCACGGTGACGACGCGCACCGGGTGATCGCTCTGCCATGTGCCACCGTAACTGATGGAACTGCCGGGCTGAACGACCTTGAAATACACCACCTGAGACTTCCAGCTCAGCGCCGGCTGCAACGCGACTGTATGCGGCACTTCCTTCGAGGGATAGACGCCGTAGAGCATGATGCCCGGACGGACGAGGTCGAGGTGGGACTCTGGAAGCTGCAGAATGCCGCCAGAATTGGCGATGTGACGCTGGGGCGGCTGCAGTCCGCGCTTGGGATAAAACTCCAGCACTTCGAGAAAGCGTGCGAGCTGCTCTTTGGCTGAGGCGAGGTCTGCAGAGTCTGAATTGGCAAAGTGCGAGTAAATGCCAGCGACCTCCACATTCGTGAAGTTCAAGCTGGCCTCCAGCAGCTTCTCCGCGTTGTACCAATGCACGCCGATGCGCTCCATGCCGGTGTCGATCTTCAGATGCACGCGCGCCTTCGTTTTCACTGCTGCGGCGGCTTCATCAATCTGGCGCAGTTTGTCGATGGAGGAGGCCGCCATCACCAAATCATGCTCGATGAACTGCGGGATCTGCCGCGTGGCCACACCGCCAAAGACGAGAATCGGCAGCGTGATGCCGGCCTGACGCAGCACAATGGCCTCTTCCAGCAGCGCCACGCCCAGGCAGGGCGCGCCATGATTCATCAGGTGGCGGGCCACTTCGACGATGCCATGGCCGTAGGCATTGGCCTTCACCACGGGCATAACGGACGCCGTGCCCACATGCGCACGGATGGCGTCATAGTTCTGCGCGATGGCACCGAGGCTGACCTCGACGTGGGCTGGGCGGATGGCGTCGGTTGGATTCAAGTGGGGCACACTCGACTAGCCCAAGATCGCTTTCAACTTCGCTGACACTTCGGCAAAGGCTTCGTCAGTCAGTGCCGGGTTGGCGGCAGCGGCCATGGCCAGGCCTTCTTCAGGGAGGGTGATCCAGGAGCGGCAGCCGCCGTAGCTCTTCGCATACGGGAAATGCCAGTTCTGCGGGAGTTTGTAGGCACGGACGAGAGCGACATGCAGGCAGGTCTCATCGTCATAGATAAAGCGATCCTTCACTACGTCTTCATTCCAGATGTGCAGAGGCGCCAATGCGGCCACTTTGTCCCAGTCGGTGACTTTCCAGACCTGCTCCAGCGTGGCGCAGCCGTCGATATCAACAGTGGTGCGTTCTTCTTCGGGTGGGAAATCGCGCTGGGTGTTTTCGGGCACCCAGCTGAGTTTTTCGGCCTGATTGTGGAACCAGGTCGGGAAGAGGAAGAACTCGCGGTGCTTCCACTCAAAGCCGCCGCGACCTTCGTGGATGCCGCCTTTGCGCAAAATGATGCTGAGCCGGCCCTGCGCGAGGGCGTCGCAAACGAAGGACCATTCTTTAAATCCGGTGGGGGTGGTGAGGTTGGGCATTGCTGCGGATACAACGCTGCTCCGGGGGCTGCAAGTGCTGGCAGAGCGCAGAAAGTGCGGCATGCTGTGCCACGTTTGATTCCAAGGATGTCTTCCCCTTTCAATGCCACCGGTGCCTGCACCCGCATCAGCCGCCGCCAGCTGCTCTCCGCAGGTGGGCTGGGCATGTTTGGGCTGACGATGCCGCGATTCCTGCAAGGCGCGGAGAACCAGGGGATCGAGAAGCTCGTGGCACGCGCCAAGTCGGTGATCTTCTGCTTTCAGTGGGGCGGGCCGAGCCATCTGGAAACTTTTGACATGAAACCGGACGCGCCCGAGGGCATCCGCGGGTTTCACAAGCCGATCAAATCGAGCGCCGACGGCATCTGGGTCTCTGAAAAGCTGCCGAAGACGGCCAAGGTGATGGACAAGGTCACGCTGGTGAGGTCCGTGCATCACACGATGAAGAATCACAACAGCGCGGGCTATTACGCGCTGAGCGGCCACGCGCCGCCGAGTGATGACCAGCGGCTCAAGGATTCGCCGGATCTGTTTCCTGCCTATTCCTCCGTGGTGGACAAGATCGCACCGCTGAAGGGTGAAATCCCGACCGCCGCCACCTTCCCTTACATCGTGAGCGATGGCTCCCTGACTCCGGGGCAACGGGCGAGCTTTCTCGGCAAGGAGCATGATCCCTTCATCGTGCTGCGTGATCCGAGTGCGCCGGGCTTTGCGCTGCCGGAGCTGAGCCTGCCCAGCGGGGTGAGCTTTGAGCGGCTGAATGCGCGGCGCGAGCTGCAAAAGCTGGTCGATTCCCAAACGCGGCTGCTGGATTACTCAGCCGAGGCACGGGGGATCGAAAGCTACTATGACAAGGCTTTGTCGATGCTGCACAGCGAGAAGCTGCGTGCGGCTTTTGATCTCACCAAAGAGCCGGACAAGGTGCGCGATGGCTACGGGCGCTCGCCGTATGGACAGAGCCTGCTGCTGGCCCGGCGTCTGGTCGAGGCGGGCGTGAAGTTTGTGACGGTGAATTTTTCCCAGGGCATCGGCGGTCAGAGCACCACCGAGGGCGGATGGGACACGCATGGCTTCAATGACACGCGCATGTTCCCGATCATCGAGAAATATCACATGCCGATCACCGAGCAGACGCTGCCGACTTTCCTGACGGATCTGGATGAGCGCGGCCTGCTGGATGAAACGCTGGTGGTGTGGGTGGGCGAGTTTGGCCGCACGCCGAAGATCAACAAGAACGTCTCCCGCGACCACTGGCCGCAGTGCTACACCGCCCTGCTGGCAGGCGGTGGCGTGAAGCGCGGCTATGTGCATGGCGCGTCTGACAAAAACGGCGAGCATCCTGCAGATAAACCCGTGAAGCCGGATGATCTGGCTGCCACGATGTATCACCTGCTGGGTATTCAATCCGACACGGAGGTGCGCGACGTGGTCAACCGCCCCGTGCCCATCAGCTACGGCAAAGTCATCCAGGAAATCATCGCATGAAAACACTGCTCGCCACACTCTGCTTCCTGGTTGCAACCAGCCTTCCGGCCAAGGATCTTGGCATGAATCCAGTCTTCAAAAATTACATCGGCACATGGAAGGCTGCGGGTGAACTGAAGGGGGAAAACAACATCCTCGACATCAAGGAAGAATGGACCGGCGCTGCGGAGGGCGACAATTCCTTCGTGGTCAAAGGGACGCGCACGATCAATGGGGACACGCAACCGTTCCAATGGACGATCACCTACAACGAAGGTGCGGACAGCTACGAGGCCATTCTCTCAGGGGCGGAAGGCTCCCAGACGATCCGGTTTGAAGGCCATGTGTCGGAGGTCAATCTCACGTTTGAACTCAAGGCCGTCACTGGCAGCGGCGAAAGCAGCATCACCATCACCGAAGCCTTCGCGGGCGATGCCAAAGAGGTCATCGAAAGCAAAGTCACCTTCACGGGAGACACCGGGCAGACCACCCTGCAAGGCGTGATCAAGCACCAGAAAGAGAAACAACCGTAGTGAACATCACCGACTGGAACCAGGCCTATCAGGAAAATTTCACCCCATGGGACAAAGGACTGCCTTCACCACCGCTGGTGGAGTGGGTGGCCAAAAACCAGCTCTCAGGCCGGGTGCTCGTACCCGGGTGCGGTGTAGGCCACGATGTGGCGCATCTGGTGTCACGCGGCATCGACGCCTATGGACTCGACATCGCGCCGACGGCCGTGGCGCGTGCCAAAGAGCGCTACCCGCAACTGGCGGAGCGCTTTGTGTGTGCTGATCTGTTTGAGTTTCGCGGGGAGTATGATGCCATCGTGGAGCACACCTGCCTGTGCGCCCTGCCACCGGAGTGGAGAACGAAGTATCTGGATGCGGTTGCCTCCTTGTTAAAGCCGGGCGGGCTGCTGGTGGCGGTGTTCTTTATCAATCCTGAAATGGATCCAGGGGAGACCGGACCGCCATTCGGCATTTCGCCGGATGAACTCGCTGAATTGTTCACGCCACGTTTTCAAGTGGTCGAAAGTCATGTGCCAACGGTGGCCTATCCGGGGCGCGCAGGTCGCGAAAGCCTCCGCGTGCTGCGGCTTACTTCTGCTTGATATCCCCGGACAAGGGCGCCGCTGGATTCTGCATGCGACGGGAGATGAAATCCTGCGGAACGAGTTGTTTCACGGTGCCCGCAATGATGTTCTCAATGCCAGAACTAAAACGAGTAGGACGACCATAATAAATCATGGCTCCGGCACCTTCATAGCCGCCTTCCTCCCAGACCCGCTGAGAGGGGATGTAGCAGGGCACGTCATTGGTGTAGCTGTTGACCCAGGTGCGGGCCGGGTCGTACTCGTTCTTGAAGCGCAGGCTGTAATCCACGACCACCTCACCAGGCAGATTGATGGTGAGCAGGTCGTTGCCGTAATTCCAGACCTGAATGTCGTAAGGCAGCGCAGGGGGTATTTTTTCGCCACGCTCCAGCAAGGCGAGATGCTGCCGGGCATGATAGGCCGTCCATTTGTTTGGGTCAGCGGCTTTGGCCTGCCATTCTTCCACCGTGGGCAGCTTGTCAAACGGCAGCATCACCTCCCGGTGGGCGCACTTGAGCGGGCCGCTCAAAGGCAGCATCGGGCCGTTGATAAGACGCACGATTTCTTTGGCAATGCTGACACCGTGATTCAAGGCGAAACGGCTTTCCTTGCGTGGATAGGGGTTCTGATCCGCACCACAGCCGATGGCGATCAGGCAGACAGAGTCCGGGAAGCGCAGTTCGAGTTCCTCATGCGCCAGCCCCGCCCAATCGCCATGAAATTCGTCGATGCCAAGAGTCGTGCAGTGACAGGCGTAGCTGGCATGGATGGCGATGAGCTTTTTCCCATCGGCAGATCTGACGCACAGGACTGGCAGAGCGCGGTCGGTCGGACCGCTGAAATTTTGGGCATTCTGGAATCCAGTGTCTGTTTTCAACCGGCGGTTGAAGGCGAAAAAGGCTCTGCCAACACTCCATTCGAGCCTGGCGGGCGTCATTTTGTCCAATGCCTGACCAATGATGCTGACGATTTGTGTGGTCAGATCCTCGGTATAACGCTCGATGTGCTTCACCTGATCCGCAGCCAGGTCTTGGCCGAAGAGAAAAGGAAGCACACCTTTGAGCATCGGCGCACAATGCGTGTGAGTTGAATGCAGGGCGAAGCGCTCGTCTGCAATGCTCCTGCCGCCGGAGGCAAGCCGTTTGAGCACCTCGGCCCGGACAGATGCAGGGACACCGCAGTTATCGACGCTGACAATGACCGCAGGTTTGTCGTCCTGCCACTTCAAGGCGAGGGCGTTGGCATGAAGCCGCTGCGCCACCTTGGCAGTCTCTGTCGTACGACTGCCGTAACCGCTGAGGCGCACCGGATAATTCGGCGTGATGTCCACATCCGCCGCACCCGCCCTCCAAAGCGATGCGGTTTGCGCCAGCAAGGGCGCCTGAAGGAGCAAGAATACCGGGAGGAGGATTCGTCGCATTTGTCCGATTATGGACAAATACGACGAATGCTTACAAGACTAAACCTGAATGTAACTTAAAATGCTACGCGTTGGCGTTCGCATAATCGATGGCTGCGCGGCAGATTTCCCAGAAGCTGCCGGGCTCCATGCTGGCTCCGCCGACAAGGGCACCGTCCACATCCTTCTGGCTGATCAGCTCGGCCATGTTGCCAGGCTTCACACTGCCGCCGTACTGAATGCGGATTTTTGCCGCCACGTCGTCACCAAAAAGTTCGCCGAGCACCTGACGCGTGTAAGCGTGGGCTTCCTGCGCCTGTTCGGGGCTGGCGGTGCGACCGGTGCCGATGGCCCAGACGGGTTCGTAAGCGATGACGCAGTCGGTGATGCGGCGCGGCCCCACTTCAGCCAGTGACTCACGCAACTGGCTGCCAAGCACTTGTTCGATCTGCCCGTTGTCACGCTCAGCGAGTGTTTCGCCGATGCAAAGAATGGGATGGATGCGGGCTTCGAGTGCCGCGAGCACCTTGGCGTTCACGATGGCGCTGGTTTCTCCGTAGAGGCTGCGACGCTCGCTGTGTCCGAGGATGACGTGCTTGCAGCCGCATTCCTTGATCATGCGGGCGCTGATCTCACCGGTGAAGGCACCCGCTGGATGGGCGCTCATGTTTTGAGCGGCCAGTTCAACGCTCTGCTCACGTGCGTTGACGAGCACGTCCTGGGCCTTGGCCAGACTGACGAAGGGCGGAGCCACAACGATCTGAACAGGAACTTTGTCCGGCACCAGACGGGCGAAGGCACGGAGGAAGTCATCCGTCTCCTGCGGTGTCATGTGCATTTTCCAGTTGGCGGCGATGATGGGTTTGCGGAAGGGAACGAAAGCCATGGGGTGTTTAATAAATGGGGTTGGTAGCTGAGGGGGCGATTATTTGTCTTTCAAGCAGGCGACGCCGGGGAGGACTTTGCCTTCGAGGAGTTCGAGGGAGGCACCGCCGCCGGTGGAGATGAAGGTCATTTTGTCGCCGAGCTTGGCTTTTTTCACGGCTTTCACGCTGTCGCCACCGCCAATGATGGTTTTGGCGCTGGAATTGGCCGCGACTGCCTCAGCGACGTCAAAGGTGCCCTTGGAGCTTTCCTTGATCTCAAAGACGCCCATCGGGCCGTTCCAGATGACGGTTTTGGCCTTGGCGATTTCGTCGGAGAAGAGCTTCACGGACTCAGGACCGATGTCGACACCTTCCCAGCCGTCAGGGATGCTTTCGCCTGCAGCCGTGAATTTGATGTTGCCGAGCTTCTTCGTGTCGAAGTCGAAGGAATCGGTGATCATCGCATCCACAGGGATGAGGATTTTCACCCCACGCTCCTTGGCCTTGTCGAGGGCGGCCTGCGCGATCGGCTCCCACTCGGGCTTGTAGAGGCTTTTGCCAATGGTGATGCCTTGGACGAGCTTGCGGAAGGTGTAGGCCATGCCGCCGCCGATGATGATGGTGTCAGCCTTTTCAAGGAGGCGGTTGATGACGCCGATCTTGTCGTTCACCTTGGCTCCGCCGAGGATCACCACGAACGGACGCTCAGGATTTTCAAGTTCGTCGTGCAGCCAGGTCAGTTCCTTCTCCATCAGGAGACCGGAGACGGCAGGCAGGTAATCTGCAATGCCTGCGGTGGAACTGTGCGCACGGTGAGCGGAGCCGAAGGCGTCATTCACGAAGATTTCCGCGAGGTCCGCCATGCCTTTGGCCAGCTCAGGGTCATTCTTTTCTTCACCGGCGTGGAAGCGGGTGTTTTCCAGCAGGAGCACGTCGCCGTTGCCGAGTGCGAGCGCCTTGGCCTTGGCCTCTTCGCCGACGCAGTCACTGGCGAAAGCGACAGGCTTGCCGATCAGAGCGCTCAGAGCCGGAGCCACGGGGGCGAGACTCTGCTTGGGGTCACGCTGGCCTTTTGGACGGCCGAGGTGGCTGGCGAGGATGATTTTGGCACCTTTTTCAATCAGGAACTTGATGGTTGGAAGTGTCTCCTGAATGCGGGTGGCGTCGGTGATGACCATCTCGCCGTCTTTTTCATCAAGCGGCACATTGAAATCGACACGTACAAAGACGCGTTTTCCGGCGAGGTCGAGGTCACGAATGGTCTGCTTGGGCATGGTGTTTTTAGGTGGGGGTAAACGGAGCCGCAGGGCGGCGGGGGGCCAGATTCCTAGCACAGAGCGTGCTCGTTGCGCATGGAATTTTTTGGTAGGCCGGGGGCGTTTTCCAAAAATAGGGGCAGAACCTACCTCTCATTCAAATCCAGCCGGTGGATTTCGAGGGGAAGCTCCTGCTCAAGGTACTCGATGAGGCTTTTCACCCGCTGCGGCAGGTGTTCGTGCGCGGCGTGGGCGATTTGCAGATCGAGGGGGGCCAGATGCCAGTCAGGCAGCAGCTGGACGAGTCTCCCGGCCTTGATGTCACGCGCCGCCATCCACTCCGGCAGAATCGTGAATCCAGCCCCTTCAATGGCGGCCTCACGCAGAGCGGTGACGGTGTCCAACAGCATGGCGGGCAGGAGCTTGAGCTTTTTGACCTGTTTGGCCCGCTCCAGATCGACCCGGTCTCGTGAATAAAAATGAGGCTGCAAAATCCCCAGCCAGGGCAGATGGTTCAAGTCATCCGGACGGGCGGGCAAAGGGTGGTCTTTCAACAACGACGGTGCCGCAATCAGCCTTCGATTGAGCTGAGCGATCTTTCGGATTGTCACCCGGCGGGCGGTGGGCGCGCCGACCATGATGCCGCAATCAAAGCCCTCTTTGATGAACTTGGTCGGGCGGTTGATCAGATGGAGCTCGGTGGTGACGTCAGGATGCAGCTTTTTAAACCGTGACAGAACGCGGGAGACGATCCACTGGCCCACATCGACCACGGAAACCATGCGCAGATGGCCGCGCAGGGAAAGACGTTCAGAACGCAGGCGGCTGCCCATGCGATCCGCCAGAGTGAGCAGCTCACGAGCGTCCGACAGCACGATCATTCCGGCAGTGGTGAGGCTCATCGTATGGGTGTCACGGCGGATCAGAGGCGCCCCCATCTGTGCCTCCAAAGCCGCAAGATGCCTGCTGAGCGTGGGCTGGGCCATGCCGAGAACCTTGGCGGCACGGGAGATGCTTCCGGTGTCGGCGATCTGCACAAATTCACGGACATGCTGGAGGTCATTGAGGTTGGTCATTCATTTAATGTATAAGCTATATGTCACTTATGCACTATTTTAGAAGCTTCATCGTACGTAACTCTGTGCATGCAACGCGCTTCGTTTTACCTGATTCCCCATATTCTCACCTGGCGGAATGCCATGGCAGGCCTGCTCATCATAAGCTGCCTGACCTCCTGCAAACGCGGTGCCCTGGGTCCAGGCGGACCGCCACAGGCTCCAACTCCAGAGGTCACCGTTGCCAAACCCATCGCAAAACGGCTCATGGACTGGGACGAATTCACCGGGAGACTGACTGCGCGTGAACGCGTGGAGATTCACTCGCGCGTCTCCGGCTACATCACCCAGGTCAGCTTCAAAGAGGGCACGGAGGTCAAGGCGGGAGACCTGCTGTTTACCATCGATCCACGCCCTTATGAGGCCATTGTCGAACGTGCCGAGGCCATGCTCGCCCAAGCAAAAACGACGGCTGAACTCGCCGGCGTCGAAGCCAAAAACGCCACGGCATTGCGTCAAGGGCAGGCGATTTCGGTGGAGGAATCGGAACGCCGCCTGAAAAGCGCCACGGGGGAACTGGCCGGTGTGCGCGCGGCGGAGGCGGCCTTGCGCGCCGCCAAGCTTGATCTCGAGTTCACCCAGATTCGCGCCCCCATCAGCGGGCGCATCAGTGATGCCAGAGTGACTGAAGGCAATCTTGTCAGCGGCGGCACCCAAAACACCACGCTGCTGACCACCATTGTCGAACTGGACCCCATTTACTGTGAGATCGAAGCCGATGAGCGTTCGGTGCTGAAATACCGCCAGATGCACAAGCAGGGCGAACGTGTGAGCGCGATGTTCGAGCGGATCCCCGCCGAGATGTCACTCATCAACGAAGAAGGCTGGCCCCACAAAGGCCAGGTCGATTTCGTGGACAACCAGCTCAATCCCGCCACCGGCACCATTCGTGCCCGTGCCGTGTTTCCGAATACAGACCGTCTGATGGCGCCCGGCTTCTTCGCCAAGGTGCGCATTCCCGGCAGCGGTGAATATGACGGCCTGCTCATTCGTGATTCCGCCGTGGGCGATGATCAGGGCAGCAGCTTCGTCTGGGTGCTCGATGCGGAAGACAAAGCCGTCTATCGCCCCGTTGCTCTTGGACCCCTGCTCGATGGACTGCGCGTGGTGCGCAGCGGCCTGAAGGCGGATGATCGCGTGGTCGTGCTTGGCCTCATGAGCGTGCGCAATGGCGGCAAAGTGAAGGCGACACCGACGGACATGCTGCCAGTGGCGGCCACCAAGTAACACATCATGAATTTCGCCCGCTTTTTCGTGGATCGGCCCATCTTCGCGGCCGTCCTGAGCATTGTCATCACAATGCTGGGTGGCCTCGCCTACGTGTCGCTGCCCATCGCTCAATATCCCGAGGTCATTCCGCCCACCGTGGTGGTTTCGGCGGCTTATCCCGGTGCGGATGCCCGCACGCTGGCCGAGACCGTTTCCACGCCGCTGGAACAGGAAATCAATGGCGTCGAGAACATGCTGTACGTGTCATCCTCCTCCACGAGTGACGGCAAGGTGCAGATCACTGTCACTTTCCGGCTCGGCACAGATCTCGACCAGGCGCAGGTGCTCGTGCAAAACCGCGTGAACGCCACCATCTCACGGCTGCCGGAGGAGGTGCGCCGCCTCGGGGTCATGGTCAACAAGCGCTCGCCTGACCTCACGCTGGCCGTGCAGTTCTACAGTCCTGACGGCTCACGTGAGGTCGCGTATCTCAGCAACTACGTCACGCTGCAGATTCAAAACGAAATCGCCCGCATTCCGGGGGTGGCGGAGGCATCCTCTCTCGGCGGACTTGATTACTCGATGCGGGTCTGGCTCGATCCTGAAAAGATCGCAGGCCTGGGTCTGACTGCGGGTGACATTGTGCGCGCGATTCGTGAGCAAAACGTGCAGGTCGCCGCCGGATCACTCGGCCAGCCGCCTGCAGCCACAGGATCGGAATTTCAATACACCCTGACTGCGCCCGGACGACTGAAGAAGGCGGCTGAGTTTGGCGACATCGTGCTCAAAACTGGCAAGCAGGGAGATGTGGTGCGGCTGGCCAATGTGGCCCGCATCGAACTCGGCTCGCGCGACTACTCCAGCCGTACTTACATGGATGGCTACAATGCCGTGTCACTCCGCGTGTTCCAGCTTCCTGGCAGCAATGCCATCGAAACCGCCGATGCTGTTTACAAACGGCTCGCACAGCTCAAGGAGCGCTTTCCTCCGGGCGTGGATTACAAAATCAACTACGACACCACCAAGTTCGTCCGCGCCTCGATCTCCTCGGTGCTGCACACGCTGATGGAGGCAGTTCTGCTGGTGGTGCTCGTCGTCATCATCTTCCTGCAAAACTGGCGAGCCTCCTTGATCCCGCTGCTTGCGGTTCCCGTTTCACTCATCGGCACGCTGGCGGTGATGCAGTGGCTGGGCTTCTCGCTCAACAACCTCTCCCTGTTCGGCCTGGTGCTCGCCATCGGCATTGTCGTTGATGACGCCATCGTCGTGGTTGAAAACGTCGAGCGCAACATTGCCAAAGGACTCGCCCCTCATGAGGCGGCCGTGCGTGCAATGAGCGAGGTCAGCGGTGCGGTCATCGCCGTGGCGCTGGTGCTGTGTGCGGTGTTTGTGCCTACTGGGTTCATCAGCGGCATCACCGGCCAGTTCTACCGGCAGTTTGCCCTCACCATCGCGGTGTCCACGGTGATTTCGGCGTTCAATTCCCTCACGCTCAGTCCTGCACTGTGCGCCATCCTGCTGCAGCCCCACGGCGCGAAGCCCGACTGGTTCAGCAGTGTGCTGAATTTCCTGTTTGGGTGGTTCTTCCGCGGCTTCAACCGTGTGTTCCAGTTCGGCTCCGATCTGTATGCCGGGCTGGTCGGCAAACTCATTCGCCTGGCCGTGCTGGTGCTCATCGGTTATGCCGCTTTGATCGGTCTGGCTGGCAAGCTGTTCCAGGATGTACCGGCCGGCTTCATTCCTTCGCAGGACATGGGCTATGCCATCGTGCTGGTGCAGCTGCCGGATGGCGCGGCCTTTGAGCGAACTGACGCCGTGGTGCGCAAAATGGATGCCATGGCGCGCGAAATCCCCGGCATTGCCCATACCTTTGCCATCTCCGGTTATTCCTCCGTGCTGCAGGCCAACCAGCCCAACGTCGGCGCCGCCTTCCTCGTCTTCGATGCTTTCGACAATCGTCACGATCCCGAAGTCAAGGGTGACGGGTTGCTGGCCGTCATCCGCAAAAAATTCTCCACCATTCAAGAAGGCCGGGTGCTGGTGCTGCCTCCGCCACCCTTGCGTGGTCTGGGCAATGCCGGCGGCTTCAAAATCCAGGTGCAGGATCTCAACAACGCCGGTCTGCCGGCACTCGAAGCTGCAACCCAGAAACTGCTGGCCGCGGCCCAGCAGGAGCCGGGATTGATTTCTCTGATCACCGGCTTCCGCGCGAAGAGCCCGCAGTTCAAACTCGAAATCAACCGCGCTCAGGCGAAAACCATGGGAGTCTCACTGGCCGATCTGAATGAAGCGCTGCAAGTGTACCTAGGCTCAGTCTATGTGAATGATTTCAATCTGTTTGGCCGCACCTACCAGGTCACCGCACAGGCTGAACCCGCCTACCGCAAAGACCCGACGGACGTTGGCCGTATCAAAATTCGCAACCAGGCTGGTGAAATGGTGCCGCTGGCAGCGCTCGTCAAAGTCATCAAGACCGGCGGCGCCGACCGCGTGCAGCGCTACAACCTCTACTACTCCGCCGACATCAACGGCAACACGCTTCCCGGCATCAGCTCTGGTCAGATGATCGAAAAAATTGAGCGTCTGGCCAGGGACAACCTGCCCGTGGGGTTTGCCATTGAGTGGACGGACCTCACCTACCAGCAGATCCTCGCCGGAGACACGCTCATCTACATCTTCCCGCTCTGCGTTATCTTTGTCTTCCTGGTGCTCTCCGCACAGTATGAGAGCTGGAGCATGCCGATGGCCATCATCCTGATCGTGCCCATGTGTCTGCTCTCCGCCATCGGCGGCGTGTGGCTGCGGGCGCAGGACAACAACATCTTCACGCAGATCGGCCTGGTGGTGCTCGTGGGCCTCGCGGCCAAAAACGCCATCCTCATCGTCGAGTTTGCCAAGCAGCTGCAGGATCAGGGCATGGACCGGGTGCATGCCGCAGTCGAAGCCTGCCGCCTGCGCTTGCGCCCCATCTTGATGACCAGCTTTGCCTTCATTCTCGGCGTGCTGCCGCTCGTGCTCGCCACGGGCGCGGGTGCGGAAATGCGTCAGGCGCTTGGCACGGCGGTGTTCTTTGGCATGATCGGTGTCACCATCTTCGGCCTGCTTTTCACGCCAGTGTTTTATGTCATCCTCCGCGCCTTCGTCGAACGCCGTGAACAGCGTCGTTCCACCGCAACCTCCCCTACGCTTCATGAAGCCCATTAAGTCTTTGCTGCTCATCACATGCGTGGTTTCCAGCTGCAACATGGGGCCGCGCTTCGTCAAGCCGCAGCCCAAGATGCCTGATGACTTCGCCTCACGGGCGAATGCGGCGCATGCTGCCGAGGTGGATGCCACCTGGTGGCGCAAGCTCAATGACAGCACGCTGAACGAACTGGTGGCCCAGGCAGACGCCCAGAACAAGGACATCGCGGCCGCACGCTCCCGCCTGCTCGAAGCCCGTGCCCTGTGGCGTGAATCACGCTTCAACTATGCCCCCACCGTCACCTTCGGCTCGACCTATGACAACATCCGCAATGGAGCCACCTCCTTCTCGGGACTGCGCACCCGCGATTACGAGCTGTACCGCACCGGGTTTGATGCCGACTGGGAGCTGGATTTTTTTGGGCGCATCCGCAACTCCGTCAAAGCCGCCAAGGCAAACTCGAGTGCCATGGATGCCAACCTGCATGACCTGCTGATTTCCCTGCAGTCCGAGATTGCCATCAACTACCTGGAACTGCGCGGTGCCCAGGCCCAGCTCACCGTGGCGAACGAGAACGCAGGCAATCAGTCCGATGCCCTGAACATCGCCGAGGCTTCCCTCAAAGGGGGCCGTGGCACGCAGCTCGATGTTGCCCGGGCCAACGCGCTCTGGAACGCCACCCTGGCGCAGATCCCCACGCATCAGGAAAACATCGCCAAGTCCATCCATCGCATCGCCGTCTTGTGCGGACAAAATCCCTCCGAACTCCGCCCCCGGCTGCAAAGCATCAGAAAGCAGCCTGCTGCGCCCGCACGGATCGGCATCGTCAAACCTGAAGAGCTGCTGCGTCGTCGCCCAGACATCCGTGTCGCCGAAGACATTCTGGCGGCTGAAACCGCCCGGATTGGCGTGGCGGTCGCCGATTTGTTTCCACGGGTCACCTTCAGCGGCCGCATCGACCTTGAGGCATCCACGCTGAGCTCCCTGACAGGCCGCAATTCGGATGGCTTCACTTTGGGCCCGCGCATTACCTGGGCCGCCTTCAATCTCGGCCGCGTGCGTCAGCAGATCGCCGCCGCCGGACGCCGTGCCGATGCCGCGCTGGCCCGATATGAACAGACAGTGCTCCTCGCCCTCGAAGAGGCCGAAAACGCACTCACGTCCTATGACCGTGAACGCATTCGCCTGCACCACCTCGAAGCTTCCGCCGCATCTGCCCGCGAAGCCGCCACTTTGGCTCGTAAACGCTACCAGGATGGCATCGCTGATTTCCTCACCGTGCTTGACGCTGAACGCGTCGCCCTCAATGCGCAAAACGACATCGCCCTCAGCCGCACCCGAGTCGCTACCGCCTGGGTCCGTATTTACAAGGCCATGGGCGGTGGCTGGAAGAGCTGAGGTTTGCACCGGCTGGCAAAAACCTGCGGCGGCGCAGGTCGCAGACTTTGGCTTGATCAGAAGGAGAGAGCCGGACCATGCCTCACGGACCGACCATCAGGAGCTGCCCTTCACTCTTCGGCACGCCACCTTTTTTCTCGATGCTCAGCGCGAACTTGGCTTCACCTGAGACCGCTTCGACAGGTTTAAAGACTGTCTTCACAGAACCTTTGGCATCGACGGTCACCACCCCGGCGCTCACCGGATTAGGCTTGCTTGGATCCACGACCCAGAGCTGGTAATCTTTGTCAGAATCCACCTTCGGCATCTTATCAAGCATCACCACGCCCTGGCTGCGTTTCTGGTCCCAGACCACGAGCATCTCGCTCCGGCGGTATTCCCAAACCTTGCTTTGCAGGGTGGCGATCTGAAGCTGGGACTGCTGCTCCTGCTCTTTGAGCGCAGCCACTTCGGCGGTGAGCCGGGCAGTTTGCGCCTTGGCTTCCGTCTCGCGCTTGTTCAGCATTTCGATCTCCTTCGCCAGCGCCAGCTTCTGCGCCTCGAATTCATCCCGCCGCTTTTTAAGTTCTTCCTCCAGCGTGCGCGTCTTGCCATCATCCACCAAGGGAGTGGCGGGGTTGTTCACAGGCGCGATGGCGCGTGAGGCGGCAGCGAGCTGCTGAGTCATGCTGGAACGTTGCTGCCAGAGCCAGACCGACACCAAGGCAAAGCTGGCGGCAAGCGCCCAGCCGGTGCCGCCAATGATGACGCCGCGTGAAACACCGGCCCCCTTGACACCTTTGGCACGCATCTTGGCACGGATGCGTTTTTTCATGTTCGCAGGCGGTTCCACCGGCTGGATAAGATAAGCCAGCTCCGCAGTCACCTGCTCAAGCTCCAAGGTCAGCGAGCGCACCTCTTTGTCACGAGCGACAGCACCATCCAGAGCACGCTTTTCGTCGTTCTCCAGCATGCCGAGCGCATTCATGGCGGCCAGTTCTTGGAAACGTTCCTCGTCCATCATGCGCCTCCTTTCAAAAGATCGCGCAGGCGGAGCAGCCCGCGGCGGATGTTGGTCTTCACGGTGCCGAGCGGAATGCCCAGAGACTCGGCGATCACATGATGCGTGAGGCCCTTCAAAAATGCGAATTCGATCAACTGTCGCTGCTCTTTGGGCAGTTCTTTGAGTGCCTCGCCCACCACCACGCGCCGTTCGTGAGCCTGGACTTCTTCGTCCACGCCAGCTTGGAGGGACGCCCCCAAAGTGGATTGTTCCAAAGCTGCGCTGTCCACCAAGCGGTTGCGACGGCCCAGCATGCGCATGCGGTCGATCGCCTTGTGGCGGAACAGCATCACCGCCCAAGTGAACGCCTTGCTGCGCTCCGGATCAAAAGTCGAGGCACGCTCCCACAGCAGCACAAAACCATCCTGCAGGATGTCTTCAGCCTCGCGCTCGTCATGCAGCATCTGGCGCAGGAGACCAAAGAGGCGCGGCGCCATCCGGTCATAGAGCTGGTCAAAAGCGCGCGAATCCCCACGTCCAGCACGCTGGAGCAGGTCTTCTTCGCTAAGTTCTGGCTGGCTCATGAGGGGTTTGGGCACGGATCGCACCGAAAAGGCTACGATGCGCGGATTCCATGCCAGAGCTAATGCGGTCACACAAGTTTTTGCGTTATCAAAGGCGGTCTGGATTCAAAAAAAGGTCACTTTACGTCCACCAGACGGCAATTGCGGGTGAACAGCAGGGCCGATTCGATCTGCTCCAGCTTCAATCCTGTAAGTCGCACCAAAGCCTGGCGGTACAGCAGGATCTGCGGGCGATAACCCGCCACTTTTTCGGCCAATGCCTCCTCGTTCGCCACCTCATCTGTCTTAAAATCAATCAGTCGCACCGAGTCACGCTGGACCACGACCCGGTCAAACACGCCGCTGATCCAGCTTCCTTGATGGATCAGGTCAAATGGGCGCTCCCGCCATGCCTGTGCGTCCGCAGCCGGCCTGGCAAAGGCAAACTTTGCAGCGGCTGATTGCAGCACCCCGCGCACCATCGCCAGCGCCGTCGTTTCAACCGCCTCCCCGCGCAGCAGTCCAGATGCCTGCCAGCGCGATTCGAGCTCGGTCGTGTTCGACGTGGCATCCCACCACTCCACATGAGCCAGCAGTTCATGCACCAGATTGCCCAGTCTCCGGCCCGGCTCACGCCCCGCGCTGAAGAGCATGCTGCCCTTCACCTGGAAATCTTCCTCTCCCGAAGGCGTCACGCGCTTGGCCAGCGGCTGGAATTCCCGCAGCAGCTCCCCCAGCGGACGCGACACCACCGCCGTTTCCGGTGCCCGGAGCCTTACGTCAGGAGATGTGGCAAACCATTGCGCGTCCCCCGTCTGCCACTCGATCAAATAAGACTCGCCTGCTTCGGACTCACCCGAAACCCCCAGCATCCGGCGCAAAAACTGCGCCTCTCTCATCGATGGCTCTTTTGACTTCGGTGGTGGTTCGGCAATCAGGTACAGGCCGCGTTTGGCACGGGTCATGGCCACATACAGGCGGCAGAGCGACTCAAAACCCGAGCGCTGTTTCGAGGTCTCCAGTTCCTCATCCAAAGCCTCATGCAAAGGTGCATAGATGCGAGGTGGCTCCTGCAAAACCCAGGAAATGCCCTGTGCATCGCGATTCACGATCAACGAGCGCCGCCGCACATGATCCATCGCATCGCCATTGAGGTCCGGCAAAATGACCACATCAAACTCCAGGCCCTTGGCCTTGTGCACGGTCATCACCTGCACCGCGTTCGCCGCGCCGCGCACTTGCATCGGCATGTCGCGCGCATGTTGGAGGAATGCATCGATGTCGCGTGAACCACCGGCGTCGAATTCGGCGGCCATTTCACCGAACTGACGCAGCCGCAGCTCGTGAAAGGCATCCATCTCCGGCAGCAGGGCGCGCACATGCCGGGTCCAGACTTCCGTGAAGCCGACAAAGCCGCGCTCAAACACGGATTCACGCACCTGATGGCAGGTCAGCCGCCAGCCCCGCTCTGGAATCTCGATCTGCGGCCAGAGCGGCGTCATTTTGAGGTGCTCCAGCGCCAGGGTATCCCCGGGATGCGCCGCCAGTTGCAGCAGAGAGAGCAGGGCAAGCGTCACCGCATTGTCCGTGGCCGGATGAATCTGCGATTCGCATACGACCTCCATGCCCGTTGTCGCCCTCAGTTCTTCCGCAACTTCATTGGCGTTCTTATTCCCGCGCACCAGCACCGCGCAGGTCAGCCCACGCTCCAGGGGGCGGATCTCGTTCAGCAGCGCCGTCACCGTGGGCGTGGTGGAGGGGTTGCGCTGCCCCTCTTCATTCGATACGCACAGCAGCGCCGCGTAACCGCTGAGCTGCTGATTCCTCTCTGCGGCCACATGCTCTTTGAAAGCAAAGCCGACGGTGCAGCCCGGCAGCACCGCTTCGATGCCTGCCGGGTTTGCAAACACCGCATTCACCGCATCCAGCACCGCCGGAGCGCTGCGGAAGGACTGACTGAGCGTCTGCGGTTCCAGACCGTCCTGGTCCTGATGCGGCCATTCGCGCAGCACATCGTCAAACAGGCCCGGCTCCGCCTGCCGCCACAGGTAGATGGACTGTTTCGGATCCCCCACGGCGTAAAAGCTGCGCCTGCCGGAGTCATCCTGCATCACCTCATCCACCAGCCCGCGCACGACATTCCACTGCACGCGGCTCGTGTCTTGAAACTCATCAAACAGCCAGTGGTCATAGCGTCCGTCGAGCCGGAACCACAGATCACCGCTTTCACCGTCCGCCCATTCCGCGCCGTCAGCCGTGGCAGCGGCCAGCAGTCGCTGGACATCAGCAAAGGACAGCCGTCCGCGGGAACGCACTCGGCGGGCGTACTCGGCCTCATAAAGCGCCATGAGAGCCGCCATGCCCTGGGTGCGCTGCGCCCGGCAGATCAGCTCCTGGTCTAGAATCGCCCCGGCAACCCGCGCCCAGGCGCGCGCGGTTTCCCCAGTGAGTTCGGATTTTTTGCCGCGCCCCCAGCCGATTTCCGCCCTGCCAGCCTTTAGGTCCTTCCAGACTGCGGTCGTTTTATCCAAAAAATACTTCACCCTCGGCGGCAGTGAGGCCCCGGGTTCCAAGACGGAGGCTTCCGCCAGGAATTCGTCGAAGAACCGGGCTCCCTCATCGGTGCGCGGCACAAAACGATCCCGCAGGTCATTGAGCGCCGCCGTGAGATGGCCGGCCTCTGCAAGTTCCAGTCCTGGCAGCCTGCCCCATGGCGAACCATCTCCGCTGTCGAGCCAGGTGGCATGATGGTCATTGATCCAGGACTCCAGGCTGCCTGCGGCGCTGCGCTCCTCAATGCCAAAGGTGGCCTGCTTGAAGCCTTCGAGCAGCGCACTGCCCGCGTGCTCGTCACGCGAGGAATGAATGCGTTCCAGCAATGCATCCAGCGCCTCCCGCCGCGCCTGTGCCGCCTCATTTTCGGCCATCACGCTGGCACCCAGCGGAAGGCCGAGCTCCAGCGGAAAACAGGCGGTGATGTTCGCAAAAAAGCTGTCCATCGTTCCCAAGCGCAGGCGATGGAGCTGCTGGGTGACTCTGCGCAGGAGGTCGACAAACTCCGGCCAATGCTCGGGCAAAGGTGCCATGCCCGTGAAGTAGTGCTCCGGCTGCTCACCGTGCTGCGAAAGCACGGACAGCCGCTGCAGGATGCGCTGGAAAAACTCCCCCGCCGCCTTGCGCGTGAAGGTCATCGCCGCGATGCGCTCCGGAGGCTGCCCGAGCGCGAGCAGATGCAGATGCCTCCGCACCAGCTGGTAGGTTTTGCCGGAACCTGCGGAGGCGGAGACGAGGATGTGGCGGAGGCGGTTCAAAGGTGTCGGCGATGCAAGCCCACGCTGCGCGCCATGTCCAGCACTCTCACCTTTCCACCCAGCGCCGAATCCATGGCAAAGTCAGCACGACGGCGATGATGACCGATGCGCCAAGATAAAAGCCCGCGCTCATGAACTCGGCCTTCCCAAAGACCCAGGCGGCAAGCACGATGCCATACACCGGCTCCATATTGTAGACGACATTGACCGTGAAGACGCTGACGCGGCGCAGCACGTCCATGAAACCCGCATAGGCGGCCACGGTACACACCAGAGAGAGCACACCGAGCCAAAGCGCCGAAGCGGCATCTGGCAGTTCCGGCAGGAGCCCGTCTTCGAGAAAGGGGCGGGAAAAGAACGCGGCAAGGCACGCACCGCCCATTTGATAAAAACCAATGACGCTCCAGTGGGTGTCCCGCGCGACCTGCTGCTTGCTCATGGTGGCAAAGAAGGCGGCCAGCACGGCGGCGGCGATGGCCACGGAGAAGCCGAGCCAGTAACGGAACTCCACCTGATAAATGAGCCACACAGCCCCGACCATGACTGCGCCTACGAGGAGTTCTGAAAACCGCCAGCGCCGCGAGCCATCAATGACAGGCTCAATCAACGAGGACCACAGCATGGCCGTAGGCATCACCGCCAGACAGACAGAAGCGGTGGCCAGCCGGGCGGACCAGAAGAACAAAATCCAGTGCAATCCTAGAATAACCCCCACACCAAGCATCGCTAAAATTCTACGTCGAGACACCAAAAGCGAGTAACCCATGCAGCGGGCCAGGCCCGCAAAGCAGAGCACCGCCAGCGCCGTGCGCCAAAGCACCACATCCACCGGCGGCAGCAGGATGAGCTTGCCCAAAATCGCCGTGAGCCCCCATGCCAGCACGACTAGATGCAGCTGGATGTAATTACGCACATTGGACCGGGACATGCTTGGTGACAGATTTGTTGCTCCCGGCGTTCCATGGGCTGGGAGGCTCATTTTTCGTTCTCATAGAAGGACGAAAACCACTAATCCGCCATCTATACATCCTATGACCTCAAATTATGGCAAGAACCCCCTTAGAACTTACGCCTTGACGTGGAGCGGTGTGGAAGCAGTAATGCAGGCTTGTCATGCTCCAGTTTGAGCATGGCTTGCCGCCCAGTCTTTATCCCGTCTGCTTACTCTGCCCTGCCTATGAATCACGGAACTTCCACCCTGTCTCGCCTGACACTTTTATCTGTAGTGGCTGTCACACTTTTTGTCGCCACAACTCAGCAGGCACGAGCACAAGCGGGCCTCCCTGCGGCACCTGCGGCAAAGAAAATCGTGCAGGACGTTCAAGTCATCATCAAAGGCGCGGTCAAGCTGGATGAAAATCGCATTCGCAGCCAGCTGTCCACCCGTGTGGGCCAGCCCTTCAGCAATGAATCAGTGGAACGCGACATCCGTGCGCTCTACAGCACAGGAGCGGTGGAAAACCTCGACATCAACGCGGTGGACGTGGCAGGCGGCGTCAAAGTCATCGTCGAAATCATCGGTCGCGGCGGCATTGCTGAGATCAATTTCATTGGCAACACCGCCATCGACAACAGCAAGCTGCGCAAGGACATCGCGGTCAAAGTGGGCGACCCGGTGGATGACATCAAGCTTTCCGCTGCACAGCAGAAGATTGTGGAACTGTACGAAAAGAAAGGGTTCTCCGACATCATCGCCAGTTATGACATCACCCCTTCCGCACGTGAAGGGTTCTCCACGGTGACTTTCAAAATCGACGAGGGTGCGCGCGGCATCATTCATGACATCCGCTTCGAGGGCAACACAGCCATCAAATCCCGAGTGCTCCGCGGCAGCATCAAATCCCAGGAGCACCACATCTGGAACTTGTGGGGCAAAAAAGGCAAGCTGAGCAATCAGGATCTGCAGGAAGACATCAAGAAGATCGAGCAGGCCTTTCAGGACAAGGGTTATGTCTATGCCAAAGTGACCGAGGTGCGGCGCGAGCCAGTCTCCTCCAAGCAGATGGACCTCGTTTATGTGATCAATGAAGGTGCCAAGTATGACGTCTCGGGAGTCAAGATCTCCGGCAACACCATTTTCACCACTGAAGTGTTGATGCAGGGCATCAAGACTGAGCCGGGCTTCCCTTATGTTGGCAGCTTCATCAAGGCTGATGAAAAGATGGTGCAGGATTACTACGGCTCCCGTGGCTACGCCGATGCACGTGTGGAGACCAGCATTTTGGAGACTGGTGCCGGACAAGTCGCGGTGGCCTACAACATCACGGAAGGCACCAAGTCCTACATCAGCAAGGTCAACATTTCCGGCAACTCGGTCACGAAGGATGAAGTCATCCGTCGCGAACTTCCCTTTGCCCCAGGTGAGGAGCTCAACACCGTGAAAATCGAGGCTGGTAAAAGCCGCCTGCAAAACCTGAACTACTTCAGCTCGGTGGACATGCGCAACACGCCCACCACCGCCCCCGGTTACAAGGATGTGGACATCAACGTGCAGGAGCAGTCCACCGGCACGGTGAACTTCGGCGCCGGCTTCAGCTCCATCGACAGCATCACTGGATTCATTCAGGTGACCCAGACCAACTTTGACATCCGCGACTGGAAGGATTTCCGTGGTGGTGGCCAGCGTTTCAACGCCAACATCCGTGCGGGTGCCCTCCGTCGTGACGTCACCATCAGCTGGACCGAACCGTGGTTCCTTGGGCGCGAACTGGCACTCACCGTTGAGGCGTTCTATCACAACCTCTACTACCTCTCCAATTTCTTCAATCAAACCAACGTCGGCGTCTCTTCTGGTTTGCGTAAACGGCTTGGTGAGCACTCCTACATCGAGAGCACCTACACCCTGCAGCAGATCAAAATCGACAGCATTGCCAGCGGAGCCTCTGCTCTCATTGCCCAGGAGGCCGGATCCTATATCCAAAGCAAAATTGATACGAACTTTGTGCACGACACGCGCGACAGCGTCTTCATCACTCGCAGCGGTCACAAGATCGAAGCAGGCATCCTGCTTTCCGGCCTTGGTGGAGATGTCCCGGTTTATGGCGGCAACATCGGCGGCCAGCAGTATTTCAATCTGCCCGGGGACACCATCCTGAGCTTTGAAGGAATGTTCCGTGTTGTGAACAGCTGGAACAACAGCCGGGTGCCCATTTTTGAGCGCCAGTTCCTCGGTGGTGCCAACAACCTGCGCGGTTTCACTTACCGTCATGCCGGCCCCAAGGACAACACGGGTGAGCCCATCGGCGGCCTGACATCCATCTACGCCTCCAGTGAATTTTCCGTTCCGGTGCACATCACCGCCAACACGGAAAAGTCACCGCGCGTGGTGTTCTTCGGTGACATCGGTTCCATCGGGGGGGCCACCGGTGCCGCCTATGGCAATGGTGCCATCTACTCAGATGCCGGTATCGGCCTGCGCCTCTTCCTTCCCGTCGGACCTATCCGTGTTGACTATGCCGTTCCAATCGGCAAGGACGCTTCTTCAGGCAACGGCGGCCGCTTCCAGTTCAACATGGGCTACAAGTTCTAGCAGCCCGTTGTTCAGACAAATTTGTTTGTCTGCCCCTCCAATCTCATTCAAAATCCCACACTTATGATTCGCAGCGCGTTCATCGCCCTCATCCTCGCCACCGTCACTCTTCAGGCCGCCGATCTCAAAATCGGTGTGATCGACATGTCCAAAGTCTTCCAGGAGTTCCACAAAACCAAAACCGCTGCGGACAAGTACAAGGCCAATTACGAAAAAGCCGCCCAGGAAATGACTGAGCGTCAGAACACGTATAAAAACCTGGCTGCGGAAGCCCAAAAGCTTCAGAAAATCGCCAGCGATCCGATCATCACTCCCGAACAGCGTGCGAAATACGGTGCTGAACTGGGTGAAAAAGTGAAAGAAATCCGCGCATTGGAAATGGAAATGCAGGAATTCGCGGACCGCCGCCAGCAGCAGCTCAAGCAGGAAGACATGCAGATCCGCAAAGGCCTGTATGAGGAAATTCTTGTTGTCGTCCGCGACCGCTCCAAGGCAGATGCCTATGACATCGTTTTCGACAAGACCGGCGTCAGCCTTTCCACGGTGCCTATCATCCTGCACGTCAGAGAAGGTGCCGCCACCGATCTCACCGATCAGCTCATCGTCGAATTGAACAAGGATGCGCCACCTCCTGGTGCCGAGCCCAAGAAAGAGGGAGCAGCCGCACCGGCACCCAAGGCTGAGGAACCCAAAAAATAGCCTGCGGCTGTAAGTTATTCCAAGGCACGCCGCAAACATTTGCGACGTGCCTTTTTTTGTTCCAGCGTAGGCATATTCGTCGGCACCATGAGCAATTCCATCACTCTTCAGAAACTCACTGAACTCGTCGGAGGAACACTCTCTGCGGGCAGCCCGGAATCCATCATCTCCGGCCTGAACTCCATTTTGGAGGCCAAC
Organism: Prosthecobacter debontii; assembly: GCA_943371875.1. Taxonomy (GTDB): domain Bacteria; phylum Verrucomicrobiota; class Verrucomicrobiia; order Verrucomicrobiales; family Verrucomicrobiaceae; genus Prosthecobacter; species Prosthecobacter debontii_C. The sequence goes on from CALRWM010000037.1 coordinate 57,397, forward strand.
CCGGGCGAAGTAACTTTCCTTGGCAATGCACGCTACCTGCCTGCGCTCAAAACCACCCGTGCTTCCGCCGCCCTCGTGCCGGAGGACCTTGACGCTGGAGATGCGAGGGAGGGGCTTGCGCTCATTCGCCTTAAAAACCCCACTCTCGCCTTCTCTCATGTCATTCGTTTCTTTGGCCCTCCCGCCATTGAATTTGTGCCCGGCGTGCATCCCACCGCCACGGTGGCCAGTGACGTGGTTTACGACCCGCAAAAGGTCAGCATCGGTCCGAATGTCGTCATTGAGACCGGCGTGAACCTTGGCGATGGCTGCACCATTCATGCGGGCGTCTATCTTGGTCGTGGAGTCAAACTGGGTGCCGGCTGCGTCATTCACGCCAACGCCGTCATCAAGGAATACTGCATTCTGGGCCAGCGCGTCATTCTCCACAGCGGCTCTGTGATCGGCAGCGACGGCTTTGGCTACGAGCAGGTTCAAGGCCGCCATCAGAAGATCGATCAGGTCGGCATTGTGCAGATCGATGACGATGTCGAAATCGGCTCCTGCACCACCATTGACCGCGCCCGCTTCGGCCGCACCTGGATCGGCGAGGGCTGCAAGATCGACAATCTGGTGCAGATCGGTCACAACTGTACGCTTGGGAAGCATTGCATCATCGTCTCTCAAACGGGCATCTCAGGCAGCACCCGCCTGGGCAGCTACGTCACCATGGGGGGCCAAGTCGGCGTGGCCGGTCACCTTGAGATTGGCGACAAGGTCATGTTCTTTGCCAAATCCGGTGTCACCAAAAGCATCCTGGAGGCAGGGGCCTACACCGGTTACCCCGCCCGTCCGCTCATGGAAGGGCGCAAGATGCTCAGCCTTCCGGCCAAAATCCCCGATTTGCTGGAACGCGTGCGCGCCTTGGAAAAAAAACTCGCCGCGCTTGAAGCCGGAACGGTCCATTCCTGAGCAAGACGCGTAACTTTGTCTGAAGCCAGCGCAGACGTTGCCAAGGGCAGGTCTTCGCTCTATTTTCATCCCCCCATGACCGCCGCCTCCATCCTTCCCCTCCCCGTGATGCCCGACAGCCACGGCCACTTTGGCCAGTACGGCGGCATGTTCGTGCCAGAGACGCTCATGGCGGCGCTGACCGAGCTTTCAGATCATTACGAAAAGGCTAAAGCCGACCCTGCTTTCCAGAAAGAACTGGACCGGCTGCTCCACGAATATGTAGGCCGCCCGACGCCGCTGTATTTTGCCGAACGCTGGACCGAAAAGCTCGGCGGCGCTAAAATTTACCTCAAACGCGAAGACCTGCTGCACACCGGCGCACACAAGATCAACAACGCCCTCGGGCAAATCCTGCTCGCGCAGCGCCTGGGCAAGAAGCGCATCATCG
>CALRWM010000038.1:0-56781 GCA_943371875.1 Prosthecobacter debontii
GCGCCATGCCGCCAAAGGGCGTCACCGGCTTGTCAGAGTATTCAATGGGCAGGTTCACCATGACGGTGAGTGTGCCACATGCGTCAATCCCCTGATGGTTCAACCTTTTGCGCCTTCCGCTCCGCCTCTATTGCATGCTCCGGGTTCAACCGGCAAAGCTTGCTGCAGGCTCACCAATGCTTGATCTAGCTTTCGGATCACAAAAAAGCGGCGACAACTCAGTGAGTCATCGCCGCTTGGATGATTAGAACTGCTGCGCAGTTTCGCCCTTACTTCGCTGCCAGCGCTTCTTTGATCGCGGCCACCACGGCAGGTGCATCGGGTTTGTCGCCGGGCTCGAAGCGCTTCAGGATCTTGCCATCACGGCCGACGAGGAATTTGCCGAAGTTCCACTTCACGTCGCCTGGGAAGGGAGATGTAGGTCCGCTGAGCACCTGGTAAAGCGGGCTTTTGTCGGCACCCTTCACCACGAGTTTGTCGAACATCGGGAAGGTCACCTTGTACTTCAGGGAGCAGAACTCCTTGATCTCGGCATTGGTGCCGGGTTCCTGGCCGCCGAAGTCGTTGCAGGGAAAGCCGAGCACGGCCAGGCCGTCCTTCTTGAACGCCTGATTGAGCTGCTCAAGTTGGGCATACTGAGGGGTCTTGCCGCATTTCGAGGCGACATTCACGATCAGCAGCACCTTGCCCTGATAAGCTTTCAGGGAAGTGTCTTTGCCGTCGATGTCTTTGAGGGGGACATCGTAAACAGACTTGGGTGCGTCAGCCGCGCTGAGAGCAACGGCGAGGAGGAGAGAGGAAGCGAGGGTAAGCAATTTCATGGGACGAGACCAACGCTGCGGCATGCGCAAGTGTTGCGAGGATCGGCATCTTGGAGCGAAGAACCCAGTCCGCTCACTCTTCTTCCTATTGCGCGGGCGGCGGCACGACTTTCAGCCGCATGAAGCGTCTGCCGGTGCTGCCGGCGGGCACCGAGGCTTTCACCTGCTGCAGAAGGCCGTCGTCAGAGAGGACGACTTCGCTCACACCATTGCTGCTCCACAGGTTGGGGTTCAGCGTGTCATTCCATTCAACAATGAAGGTGGTCCCTGAGTTCAGGGCGTCCAGACTGCGGGAGTAACGGTACTCCAGATTGCCGTTGCTGAAACTGGGGACGGCGCTCGCAGCTTTTTGAGAACTGGTGGGATTCTTCCCGGTCGCGAACTCGAGCAGGTTCGGCACGCCATCGCCGTCGGGGTCAGCATTGTCCGCCGCCACGTCGGCCCCTTGAATGGTGCCGAAGAAGGTCTGCCGCCAGTTTTGCAACACGGTGGGCGTTTTGAAGGTGGCTGGCGTGGAAAGGGTGGTGGCACCGGTGCTGTCCGTGGCATAGGCACGATAGGTGTAAGACGTGTTGGCCGCGAGTCCGGCGGCTGTCAGGCTAAAGCTGCCGCTGGCAGTCGGATTGCCGGTATGAACGACCTTGACGACACCGCTCCCGCCAAGCGTGGGCGAACCATTGGCCGAGGTCAGGGAGTAGATGACGCCACGTTCCGAAATGCCCTGAGCGCCCACATTGCCAACGCCGAGCAGCGCCACTGCGGGGGCGGCAAAACTCACGCTGGTGGGCGTGTTGCCGACCGGCATACTGCCAAGAGTGGTCACGTTGACGCCCCCCGTGGCCTGCGTGGTACCCGTGCTGGTCAGGGTGAGCCCAGTGCTGCCGAGCGTCGTACCGCCGGACACATTGGAGCTGCCCACCACTGTGAGGCCGGAGGCACTGATGCCCGTGAGGTTTAAACTTCCACCACTGCTCAGGACGAGCGTGCCGGAGGCGGGGAGAGTTCCCAAGGAATTGACCATGCTGGCAGCCGTGTTCGTGCCGCTGACATCGAGCGTTATAGTGCCCCCGTTTGCATTGCTCAAAAGCGATGTGCCCGGGTTGATCACCCCGGTGGAACCGAGTGAAAGCGTGCTGCCGCTGGTTCTCGTCAGCGCAGTGCTGGTGGGACCGCCAACCACGGTGATCACGGAGCCCGAAGAAATCGCGGAGCTAAAGGAGATCGAATCGAACAAGCTGCCGAAATCGAACAAACTGCCGGAATCGATCCAGCCGCCGTTACCGATCGAAGAACCGGAGGATAATGTGAGACCCGTGGAGAGATTGTTAGCGGTGCTCAGAGTGAGCGGATCAGTCACCCACAGTGAGCCGCTCGTCCCCGTAAGGACCAATCCGGTTGTGGTGGTCGTGTTGGACCCGGCAAGGGGACCGCCAACGGTGAGAGGATCAGTGAACACCAACGTATTGCTCGTCCCATTATTGATCGTTGTCGTGGCGGCCGTGCCGAACTCTGAACCCGCATTCGACAGCGTCAGCGTGCCGCCACTCAGTGAGGTGGTGCCGTTGTAGGTGGTGGCTCCAGAAAGAGTCAGACTCGAATTATTGACCACGACCGTGGCACCGCTGGTGTTGATCTGGTTGGTCGTGCTTGCGCCACTGTTCGTGGTATCTGTCGTATCCGTCGTGGATGTTTGGGCGTGGCCCAAGGACACGGAGCCGATGAGCAGCAGCGCCCAAGCACCGAACAGGCGCAGAACCTTGCGGGGCTGATTCCGCAGGAGTGAAGAGGGTGTCAGTGCGTGGCTCATGAAACCTTAATTAAGGGGTGTTAACCCTAATCTTAGCGACATCCCTCAAAGACAGGCAAGTCTTAAATGCGGGATAAAGCGAGGACTATTCCGCTCACCTCCCAAGCACCAGCGTGGCGAGGGGTGGGAGATCGACGACAATGCTCCAAGGCTGGCCCTGCCATGGGACATTCTGGGCTTGGAAGCCTGCACCGGCGCTGACGCCGGAGCCGGCGTAGTTCGGGGCGTCGCTGTTGAGGAGTTCGCGGTAGCTGCCAGCTTCAGCAACGCCGACGCGGTAGCCTTTGCGGGTCACAGGGGTGGCATTGACGAGGACGGTGACTTTGTCGCCATCGTTCGAGGAGCGTGTGAAGGCGAAGATGCTGTTGTCGGCATCGTTGGCGTCCAGCCAGTGGAAGCCGCCGGGCTCGTGGTCTTTGGCGTAAAGCGCTGGACGAGTGGTGTAGAGATGGTTGAGATCTTTGACGAGCTTTTGCAGGCCGCTGTGCTCCTCACCGAGGAATAGATGCCAGTCGAGGCTGCTGTCATGCCGCCACTCATTCCATTGACCGAATTCGCAGCCCATGAAGAGGAGCTTTTTGCCGGGGTGCATCCACATCCAGGAGAGGAACATGCGGAGGTTGGCGAACTTCTGCCAGCGGTCGCCGGGCATCTTGTTGATGAGGGAGCCTTTGCCGTGGACGACTTCATCGTGGCTGAGCACGAGGATGAAGTTTTCATCGAAGGCGTAGATCATGGCGAAGGTGGCCTCGCCATGATGATACTTCCGGTGCACGGGATCCTCAGCCATGTAGTGCAGGCTGTCATTCATCCAGCCCATGTTCCATTTGAAACCGAAACCGAGACCGCCGGTGCTGACGGGCTTGGAGACGCCGGGCCACGCGGTGCTTTCTTCGGCGATGATGGTGGCGCCGGGGTGCTTGGCGTAGCAAACGGAGTTCAGCTCGCGCATGAAAGCGATGGCCTCCAGGTTTTCGCGACCGCCGAGATGGTTCGGAATCCACTCACCTGCATTGCGTGAATAGTCGAGATAAAGCATTGATGCCACAGCATCTACACGCAGACCGTCGATATGGAACTGCTCGAGCCAGTAGAGGGCGTTGGAGATGAGGAAGTTCTTCACCTCATGGCGACCGTAATTGAAGATGAGGGTGCCCCAGTCTTGGTGCTCGCCGAGGCGTGGGTCCGCATGTTCATACAACGCGGTGCCGTCGAACTTGGCGAGGCCGTGGGAGTCTTTCGGAAAGTGTCCGGGCACCCAGTCAAGGATGACGCCGATGCCGGCCTGATGGCAGCGGTCGATGAATTCACGGAACTCGTCCGGGTTTCCAAAGCGGCTGGTCGGCGCAAAGTAACCGGTGACCTGATAGCCCCAGGAGCCGTCAAAGGGATGCTCGGCGATGCCCATGATCTCGATGTGCGTGAAGCCGAGGCCTTTGACATAGGGGATGAGATCGTCCGCGAGCTCCTTGTAGGACAGCCAGCGGTTGCCCTCGCTTTCTTTGCGCTTCCAGGATCCGAGGTGGACCTCGTAGGCGCTCATGGGGGAGTGGTAGAGATCGCACTTGGCGCGTTTCTGCATCCATTCATTGTCGGACCAGCTGTAGCGGTCCATGTTGAAGACGAGGCTGGAGGTCTGCGTGCCATGCTGGGCGAAGACGGCGTAGGGATCGCTCTTCAGGCACATGTGCCCGTGAGCGTCCACCACCTCAAACTTGTAATGCGTCAGCTCGGTGATGCCGGGGATGACGATCTCCCAGATGCCTGCCTCGATGCGGTTGCGCATCTCGTTCATGCGGCCATCCCAGCGGTTCCAGTCTCCCACGACGGAGACACGCTGGGCATTCGGGGCCCATACGGCAAACTGGCAGCCGGCGATGCCGTGCACCGTCTTCAGTCTTGCGCCCAGCACTTCCCACAGGCGCTGATGGGTGCCTTCGCGGAAAAAGTACATGTCTTGGTCTCCGAGCTGCAGGCCAAAGGAGTAGGGATCGCTGAGACGGGTGGCCTCACCTTCAAACGGGGTCACTTCGAGCTCGTAGAGTCCTTGGGGAGTAATGGCTTCAAAGTAGCCGTCCTTGTGCAGCTTCTCAGCCACCACGCGGTCATTGCCAACAATGACCGCCACTTCCTTGGCGTAGGGCTGCACGGTGCGGACCACCTGCTTCCCTGCCCCGGCCTCATGCGCTCCGAGGAAGGCGAACACATTTTGATGTCGTGCAGCCAGCACGGCTTCGATCTCGGCTTTGTGGGAATATTGACTCATCAAAGGCACTCATGGAGCCTTTCGACCAGAAAGCAACGGCTCTAGCATCTCCTGTACGATTCGTGACCAAGAGAGTCGCGCCATCATGTGCCGCTGCGACTGCCGCGTCTGGACGGCGGTGTCTTTTTTGATCTTGCGTGCGAGGACCTTGGGGGAGGCCGTGAGCTTGAAAAAAGAGGCGCCTACCGCCACTTCCCGATGCGCAGGAATGCAGGAGCAGTACACCGGCACACCGTGCAGCGCGCCTTCGATCAGAGGCAGTCCGTAACCTTCCTGCGTACTGGGCAAAAACAGCAGATCCGCCATGTGGTAGAGGCTGCGCACGTCGTTGTCGTTCAACGCTGATTTTTCACCGAGAAAGCGCACGCGTTTGGTCACGCCGAGTTCTTTGGCCAGCTGCTTCAATTCACGGTAGTACTTCGCTCCATCAGACTGATGCGGGTCAGGAGCTGCCGTGACGAGGTACAAGGCCTCGGGCAGTTCCGCGAGCAGCCGCAGGCCGAGCTCGATGTTCTTCCGCCGCACGAAGCGCGTGGGCTGCAGCAGGACGAGGCCTTCGTGCTCGAGTTTCAGGTCACGCACACGCTCGGTGAGTCCCAGAACGGCGGCTGAGTCGCAGCCATTGGGAATGACGTGGACCGGCTCCTGCGTCACCAGTGCGTAGTCCTGCCGTCGGAACTCTGAAACCGCCACATGCACGGCCTCCGGCACCTGGTCCCACCAGCGCACGTCATGGACCCAGTTGATCCAGCGGATGTCGGGGCGGGAGCGTGTGAGTGCGATGAGCTTTTTCGTCCAGGCGAGGTCGAAGGGCATGGTGAAGACATTGTGTACGATGACAGCGTCCCAGGGTGCCATGTGCCATTCCTCACGGGTGAGGATTTCAACCTCATGTCCCAGCATTCGCAACGCGGCGGCCTGCTCGCCGATGACACGTTCCACGCCACCAATGACGGGCGGTTTTGAGTAATGAAGAATAGCTATCAACATGAAAGAGGGGGCAATTGCGACACTTATGGTAATTATAGTTAGCTAAGGAACGAGCGTTATTTCAGGGTGAGTTGATTTAATTTTTTTAGACCCGATTTGAAGTCCGCCTGCCCTGCTCTTCCAATTCCAAACCTAGAACAGGAATGAATCCAAGCAACTCACGGCCAATGGGTTAACTTGTAAATATATCTTCGTGCCTGATGCGGTTACATGGGAAAAGTGCAGGCAGTTCATTCACTCTGATTAAGACAGCGCTCAGCCCCAAAGGCTCATCTTTTTTACCAGCAATCTTAACTTTTAAGGTCGATGCTCTTTGTGGAGGCTTTATTGGCGCATAAGATGCGGGGTCCATTCGCAGTCCCAAGACCAAGCCCGGCGGCTCGCCGCATAGTCTACCATGGGCCCAAACTCGAACTTCGATCTCCCCCTCTGGCTCAGCACAATGATGAAGTTCTCGGCGAAATTTTCAGCATGCCACCACAGGCTGGCGGCTTGAGGAGCAGTGAAGGATGACGACGGGCCTAGAAAAAGGTGTACGCATGTTGCTTGACAGACTTCGGCATTTTAACCTATGAGTTGATGCCATGAAAACGACTACCCCCTTTGTTTGGATTGTTTTTTCTCTCGGTCTGTTCGCCATGCTCCCAGCGCAGGCCAAAGACGAAACGGTGCGTCTGTCCTACCCTTCCAAAGTCGAGGCCTCGAAGGGCAAGGAGCGCGAGAAGCTCTTCTCTCCCTGGATGACGGGTGAATCCATGCGCAGCTTTATCGATGACAAGCGGACCAAGGGCGAGCAGATCGTCTTCGTTGAGTACAACAACACGAATGGGCAATCGCGCGGTATTTTTGTCAAACTTAAGCTGAGCGGCCCGTTCTCCCGCTATTCTTTCACCAACGAAGCAGCCATGGAGGAAAAACTCAACAACGAGATCAAGGCCGGCCTCCAGCCTGCATTCATCTCACGCAACGTCAGTGGGGCCTATAGCATGCTGTTTGTCTCACCCGGAGACTTGGTAGCAGTGCGCGCGGAGCTCACGAAACTTGGCATTGGTGAGCCGAGGCTGAAGAAGTAAGCGTGCCGGACTGAATGTCTCCTACTCTTTAAGCTATGAAAATGACTGCACACTCTGTCTGCTTTGCCTTGTCTCTCGCTTTGGTCGTTTTGATCCCGGCACAGGCCAAAGACGAATTGCGGGTATCCTATCCATCCAAAGTCGAGTCTTCGAAAGGCAAGGAGCGCGGGAAGCTCTTTTCCAAATGGATGTCAGGTCAGGCCGCCATGGCTTATAACGAGGAAATGTGGAAGAAGGGCCAGCAGCTGGTTTACTTCGAGTATGACAGCGCCCAGAACCAATGGCGCACCATCCATTCCAGCAAGCTCAAGTTTAAGGCCGAGTACTCCTGGCGGGCGTTCATTGACGAAAAGGAGATGGAGAACCAGCTCAACATTGAAATCAAACTGGGCCGCCAGCCGGCTTTCATCGTTCGTGAAAATGGTGGTTACGCCATGCTGTTCGTCTCGCCTGAGGACTTGGACGCCGTACGCACAGAGCTCAAGGCGCTGGGCGTCGGCGAGCCGAAGCTGAAGAAGTGAGCCGGCCGGGCTGCCGCTGAACAGCGTGGATCAAACCACGATGTTCACCAGCTTGCCGGGGACGACGATGATCTTCTTCGGCGTCTTGCCTTCCATGAACTCCTGCACGCGGACACTGGCGAGGGCGACCTTTTCGATCTCCTCCTTGGTGGCCTGAATGGGCAGACGGGCTTTGTCGCGCAGCTTGCCATTGACCTGGAAGACGATCTCCACCTCGTCCTCGATGAGGGCGGCGGGATCGTAATTCGGCCAGGTGGCGTCGCTGAGCAGACCCTGCACTGCGAGGTCAGGGAATTTGCTGGCGATGCGTGCATTCAGATCATCCGCGATGTGCGGGGCGAAGGGGCTGAGAACCTTGAGGAAAGTGACGATGGCGGAGGCGGGCATCACCTCTTCGGCCGTGAAGGTTTTGGTGCAGATCATCATCTGGCTGATGGCCGTATTGAAGCTGAGCTTCTCAATGTCCTCGCCGCATTTCTTGATGGTCTCATGCAGGGCCTTGGTGACCTGCTTGTTGGCAGGCACGTCCTGCAGTGCGGGAGACACACTCCAGACACCTTCTTCACTGACTTCCATGACGAGACGCCACACGCGGGCGAGGAAGCGGTACACGCCCTCGACGCCCTTCATGCTCCAAGGTTTCACCTGCTCCAGCGGGCCCATGAACATCTCATACAGGCGCAGCGAATCCGCGCCGTACTCTTTCACGACGTCATCGGGGTTCACCACATTGCCGCGTGACTTGGACATCTTCTGACCGTCTTCGCCAAGGATGAGGCCTTGGTTCACCAGACGCTGGAAAGGCTCCGGCGTGCTGACGTAGCCGAGATCAAACAGCACCTTGTGCCAGAAACGGGCATAAAGCAGATGCAGCACGGCGTGCTCGGTGCCGCCAACGTAGAGATCCACGCCGCCGGGTTTGCCGCCGCCCATCCAGTACTTCTCAGCCGCTTCGCCGACGAAGCGCTCGCTGTTTTGCGCATCGCAGTAGCGCAGGTAGTACCAGCAGGAACCCGCCCACTGCGGCATGGTGTTAAGCTCACGGGTGGCCGTGGCGGAGTAACGCACCCAGTCGGTGGCTTTGGAAAGAGGAGGCTCGGGCGTGCCGGTTGGCTTGAAGTCTTCCAGTGTCGGCGGCAGCAGCGGCAGTTCGCTTTCAGGAATGCTGCGGTGATTGCCGTCTTCCCACACGATTGGGAAGGGCTCGCCCCAGTAACGCTGACGGCTGAAGAGCCAGTCGCGCAGCTTGAAATTGGTGGTGCCTTTGCCGAGTCCTTTTTCTTCGAGCCAGGCGGCGATTTTGTGCTTGGCCTCAGAGGTGGAGAGGCCGTCAAGGAAACCGGAGTTCACGGCGATGCCGTGGTCGGTGTAACCCTGCCAGTCCTTGCCTTCGAGAGGCTGCACCACCTGCTTGACCGGCAGTTCAAACATCTGCGCGAACTCAAAGTCGCGCTCGTCATGCGCAGGCACGGCCATGATGGCGCCGGTGCCGTAGCCCATGAGGACGTAGTCGGCGATCCAGATGGGGATCTGCTCGTTGTTGACGGGATTGATCGCGTACGCGCCGGTGAATACGCCGGACTTTTCCTTGGCGAGTTCGGTGCGCTCCATGTCGCTTTTGCGACCGGCTTTCTCACGATACTCTTCGACGGCGGTGATCTGCTCTTCGCTGACGAGAACATCGACCAGACGATGCTCAGGCGCGAGCACCATGTAGGTCGCTCCAAAAAGCGTATCAGGACGTGTGGTGAAAACGGTGATCGTCTCTTCGCTTCCGGCCACTTTGAATTTCACTTCGGCGCCTTCACTGCGGCCGATCCAGTTGCGCTGATGCAGCTTGATGCTCTCCGGCCAGTCGAGGCCGTCGAGTTCATCGATCAGACGCTGGGCATACGCGGTGATGCGCAGCATCCACTGGCGCATGGGGCGACGCTCCACGGGGAATCCGCCGACTTCGCTTTTGCCGTCCACGACTTCTTCATTGGCCAGCACGGTGCCGAGCTCCGGGCACCAGTTCACGGGTGCGGAGGACACGTAGGCGAGGCGGCGTGAGTCGATCTCTTCGCGGCTCAGCCCCTTCCCTTCGAGTTCGGCGATGGGACGTGCCTTGCCCTCGTCATTTACATACGAGTTGTACAGCTTCAGGAAGATCCACTGCGTCCATTTGAAGTAGCCGGGGTCGGTGGTGTTCACCTCACGATCCCAATCGTAGGCAAAGCCGAGTCGCTTGAGCTGGCCGCGGAAGCCTTCGATGTTCTTCTCCGTGGTCGCACGCGGATGCTGGCCGGTCTTAATGGCGTATTGTTCCGCAGGCAGGCCGAAGGCGTCCCAGCCCATGGGGTGCAGGACGTTGAAGCCGGACATCTTCTTGAAGCGGCCGATGATGTCCGTGGCGGTGTAGCCTTCCGGATGCCCCACATGCAGGCCTGCGCCGCTGGGATAGGGGAACATGTCGAGCACGAAGTACTTCGGCTTCGAGGCATCGAAGTCGGCATCGCCGGGGTTCGGAGTGCGGAAGGCTTTCTTAGCCTCCCACACATCCTGCCACTTCGGTTCAAACTCAGAGAATGGGAAGGCTTTGCGCTGCTCGCTGCTCATAGGGGGGCGCGAAACAAGGCGAGGGTCGGAGAGAGGTCAATTAAGTACTCATGAGCTTTAGCTCGTTCTGGGAACGCTCCGCAGCAGCCAGAATCCGGAGCGAGCTAAAGCTCACGAGTACTTTGCGCTGCCGCTTTCACGCGCAGCTTCTTTGGAGCGCGGAATTCATTCCGCAGCACTCCGCAAGCCCCCCCATGCCTCCGCTTTGCCCTCAGGCTTCGCCGCTCCAACGGTGACAGCGGAGCCATGTTGCTAGCTGCCGAGGATGAGGAAATCCCCGGATTGAAGAGGATGGTTCGTCGTTAAGAAACTGGCGCTTCGGCGGAGAGCTGCGGAATAAATTCCGCGCTCCTTGGCGCTTCGCGTCAGCACCTTGGCCCTCTACTTAAACAGCTTCGTCCCTGCCTTGAGGTGCGCTTCGTGCTCCATCATGCGGAGTTCCACACGCTCGCGGATGGTGCGTTCGCCGATGCCGTCGTGCTTGGTGGCGACGAGGGCTTTGAGGAGGTCGATGAGGGACTTCAAGTCGTCCATCATGACGTACTCGGGAACGATCTGGCGCGCGTCGTTGAGATTGTGGTAGTTGCCCAGAGGAATGGAGATGCCCGCGCTGCGGACACCTGCGGCCTGAGTGGCGGTGGCTTCGCAGGCACCGGCGTCAAGCAGGCAGCGCTGCACGCGGATGCCCTGCTCTTTGGCGGTGGTCATCAGCACAGCCATGGCTTCGCTGTCGAAAATGGAAACACGATCTCCGACGCGGAGGATCGGTCCGCCGCCCATGACGGCACCATTGACGGGACGGCTGGTTTCAAGAGAGAGGAAGACGCTGTCGGCACCAAAGGGCCAGTTCTGCGCGAGGTGCCAGGCTCCGAGCCAGCCCACTTCTTCCGCACGAGTGAATGCCGCATGCACGGTGGTCTGGATGTTCAGACGGGCGAGATCGAGGAAGGTCATCACGATGGCCGCGCAGCCGATGATATCGTCACAGGCGGTGGCTTCGATGCGGGTGTTGGAGATGTTCACCGGGAAATTCCAGGTGGCGATCTGCCCCTTGGCCTTGCGCAGGCCGCGCTTCACACCGGCGTCCACTTCCAGCTGGCCGACGCCGCCGAGGAAATCCCATTCGTCACGCTTCGTGCTGCCGGGGGGCTTGATGAAAGCGGGGTGGTCCATGTGGGCACCGAGCACCCAGGTGGGCTTGCTCTTGGATTTGCCGTTCTTGTACGTGGCCAGCAGGTTGCCGAACTTGTCGCGCTTCAACTTCACATGCGGGCAGTCTTTGAGCAGCGCCTCGATCTCCGCACGAACATGATATTCATGAAACGGGGCCGTCGGCTGCTTGAGGAGTCGCTTGAGAATGTTGTTGAGGTTGGTGGCTGGCATGCGCCATCCTAAAGCGAATTTATGCAAACAACAAACGCCACGTGAAGCTGCTTCGATTTTTCTTCGAGGCCGCCTGGATGCATGAGCATGTGGTTGCAGTCACGACAATGGCTATTGTGGTTGATCGCAGGCATGCGCCGTCGTAACACGAAACGTCCCCCTTATAACCTTTGTGAAGAAGCTCCGATATTCTCTTGAGATCATGCTGCTGGATCTGGCCGTGTGGCTGCTGCCACGAGTGCCGCGTCACGTGCTCATGGTGCTGTCACGCGTGCTCGGCAGGCTGGCCTACTGGCTGGACGCGCGCGGACGCACCACGGCGCTAGACAATCTGCGCTGCGCTTTTGGTGATCAGTACACACCGGCTCAAAGGGCGAAAATCGCCTGCGGCTCCTACCAGGTCTTCGCGCGCACCTTCGTGGATTTGTTCTGGTCTCCCCAGCTCAGGGCGGACAACTGGCAGCCGCATTTCGACATCATCACGGATGCCGCCGCAGAAGAAAAAGCGCGTGAAAATGGCGCGGTGTGGGTGACGCCTCACTACGGCAACTTCGAACTCATCAGCCAGATCTGGGGATTTCGTGGCTTCCCCTTCACGGTGGTGGCTCAGGATTTCAAGAATCCGGCGATCACGCATCTCTTTAGAAGACTGCGGGAGCAGTCCGGCCACACCTTTATCTCGCAGGACAATGCGATGATCAAGCTGATGAAGGCGCTCAAGCGCAAGGGGCACGCGGGACTGCTGACGGACCTGAGCATCGCCCCAGGCAGGGCCGCAACGGCGATTCAGTGCTACGGTTTGTGGACCTCCGTGCCGACGCTGCATGTGGAGCTGGCGAAGCGCCTCGGTCTAGCGATCATCACCGGCGTGTGCCGCCCCTTGGATGACGGACGCTATGAGGCGCACCTGTTTGAAGCCATTGAACCCAAGCCGGAGGACGACACACGTGAGGTGACGCAGCGCATCTGGGACCTCTTTGAAGCCGAGATCCGCAAGCACCCCGAATGCTGGCTCTGGATGTACAAGCAGTGGCGCTACCGCCCGGTGGGCGAGCATGGCGTGCCGCACCCGGATTACCCGCAGTATTCCAATCTCAGCGAAGCCCTCATCCAGATGATTCCCGAAGCCCTGCGTCCGCAGAAGTAGGACGTCTCAATGTCTCTGAAAGAGTTCGCCGAATGGGCCTGTTTTTCCATTGCCCAGTGTGATCGGCGCTCGTAACCCTCACACCTTCCAAAAACCAACCCGCCAATGTCCATTCCCCATCTTCCTGCCCTCCGCAAAGGCCGCCCCTATGAGTCGCTCGACAAGGCTCAGGTCAAAGATCACAAAACCGGCGAAGTCTGCGCCGAAATCAGCCAGGTGAATGCCGGCATCGTGCGCAAGGATCTGGCGAAGATCGGTGAAGCACGCGCCGCACTGAAGAAGTTCACCGTGGAGCAGCTCATCGAGATCACTGCGAAAGCCGGCGAGCTTTTCCTCAATGGCACCCTGCCCCTGGGTGACAAAGGTCACACGCAGAGTCCGGAAGAATACATCGCCACGCTCTCCCGCACCAGCGGCCTGCCGCACGTGATGGTGAAGCGCAACATGGCCAAGCTGCACTTTGCGCTCACAAACATGAAGATGATCCTCAACGGCCTCACACGCGGCCTTGATTTGAGTGTCATTGATCGCGGCTTTGGCACACAGTCCGGCTGCCCTGTCTCCTACTTCCCCACCACCAAGTCCCTCGGTCTGGTGATGCCGAGCAACTCCCCTGCGGTGAATTCCCTCTGGCTGCCCGCCATCGCGCTGAAGATTCCAGTGGTCATCAAGCCGGGCCGTGAAGAGCCGTGGACGCCGTATCGCCTCATCCAGGCTTTCATCGCTGCAGGCGCACCGGCAGAGGCCTTCGGCTTCTACCCGACCGACCACGAAGGCAGCGGCGAAGTCGTGAAGCTCAGCGGTCGCAACCTCGTCTTTGGTGACGTGGCCATGGCGAAGATGTATGAGGGCAATCCCGCCGTGCAGGTGCATGGTCCGGGCTGGAGCAAGATCATCATCGGCGAAGACAAGATCGAAAACTGGAAGGACTACCTTGATGTCATGGTGGCCTCCATCAGCGACAACGGCGGCCGTTCCTGCATCAATGCCTCCGCGGTGATCGTGCCGAAGTATGGCAAGGAAATCGCCACCGCCCTGGCCGAGCGCCTGGGCAAGGTGGAGCCCACCACCTCCGAAGACGAAAACGCACGCCTTGCAGGCTTTGCGAACGTGAAGATGGCCGACTACATCGACGGTGCCATCGACCACGATCTGCAGACTCCCGGCGCCGAAGACGTCACCGCACAGTTCCGCAACGGACCGCGCAAAGTGGAATTCCAAGGCGGCACTTTCCTGCGCCCGACGATCATCTGGTGCTCGGATAACAAGCATCCTCTGGCCAATCGCGAATTCCTCTGCCCTTACGCCAGCGTGCTGGA
Source organism: Prosthecobacter debontii (assembly GCA_943371875.1). GTDB lineage: Bacteria > Verrucomicrobiota > Verrucomicrobiia > Verrucomicrobiales > Verrucomicrobiaceae > Prosthecobacter > Prosthecobacter debontii_C. The sequence goes on from CALRWM010000038.1 coordinate 13,926, forward strand.
AATCCCGCAGAGCGAAGTGCTCGGCCGCATCGGCTACTCCCTCATCGTCACCGCCATCACCCAGGACCCCGCCTTCATCAACGACCTGCTCGAGTGCGGCGACATCGACCGCCTCAACATCGGGCCGATCAGCACGATGAAGATCAGCTGGGACCAGCCGCACGAAGGCAACATGTTCGAGTTCCTGTACAAGCGCCGGTCGATCGACTGCGCTTGAGTTCGTCATCCTGCCTGCAGGCGGTTCGACCCATCGTTCCGCCTTCAGGCGTCATACTCCATCACGAACTGCATGTCCCTCGCCCCCTTCGACTACCAGCCGCGCACGCGTCTCATCTATGGTAACGGCACGCTCGCGCGAGTGGGTGAACTGGCGAGTGGCCTCGGCGGCACGCGCGCACTGGTGGTGAGTGATCCGGGCATCGTGAAGGCAGGCTACGTGACACGCGCCGTTTCCTTCCTCATCGAGGCCGGGCTGCAGGCGCGCGTGTTTGGTGACGTGCGGGAGAATCCCAGCACGGAAGATGTGGATGCCTGCGTGGCCGTGGCGCGTGAGTTCAAGGCGGACATCATCATCGGCCTCGGTGGTGGCAGCAGCATGGATACGGCCAAGGGCTGCAACTTCATCCTGACCAACGGCGGCCGCATTCAAGACTACTGGGGCGTGGGCAAGGCCACGAAGCCAATGCTGCCGATCATCGCCATCCCCACCACCTCCGGCACGGGCAGCGAGTGCCAGAGCTTTGCGCTGATCTCCGATGCGGTGACGCATGTGAAGATGGCCTGCGGCGATCCCAAAGCCGCCGCGAAAGTGGCCATCCTCGATTCCGAACTCACCATCTCCCAGCCCCACCGCGTGACCGTCTGCACTGGCATCGATGCGCTGACGCACACGCTGGAAACCGCCGTCACCAACAAGCGGAATGCGTTTTCATCACTCTACTCCCGTGAAGGCTTCCGCCTCTGCCACAGCGGTTTCAGCCGTGTGCTGCGCGACCCGAAAGACCTGGAAGCACGCGGCATGATGCAACTGGGTGCAGCGTATGCAGGCATCGCCATCGAGAACAGCATGCTCGGTGCCGCGCACTCCTGCGCCAATCCGCTCACCGCCCAGTTTCACGTCGTCCATGGCGAGGCCGTGGGCGTGATGATGCCGCACGTGATCCGTTTCAACTCCCGCGACCCGGAGATTGCCGCGATCTACAAAAGCTACTTCGACGGCGACCTCGCCGACCGCGTGAGCGAACTCCTCTGGGAGGCCCGCATGCCCCGCAACATCGCCGAGTACGGCGTGAAGGAAGAGCACCTCCAAGACCTCGCCGAAATGGCCGCGAAGCAGTGGACCGCGCAGTTCAATCCGCGCCTGCCGAGTGTGGCGGATTTCGTGGAGCTGTATCGCGCGGCGCTATAAAGTACTCCCGAACTTCAGTTCGTTCTGGGAGGTCTTGCGAGCGTTCCCAGAGCGAGCTAAAGCTCGGCACTACTTTCTTCATGACTCCCACCGAACATCTGGACGCCCTGCTGGCACGGCCTGAGCCGTTGCTGGCCCTCGCGCCGATGCAGGATGTCACGGACTTGGAGTTCTGGCGGCTCATGGCACGCTATGGGGGGGCGGATGTATATTACACGGAGTACTTCCGCGTGCATGCGGACTCGCACCTGGACAAGCCGATACTCGCCTCACTGATTCACAATCCCACAGGCAAACCCGCCATCGCGCAGATGATTGGGAATGACATCCCTTCACTGGTGCGCAACGCCAAGGAACTCCAGCACTACAACATCGCGGCGGTGGATCTGAATCTCGGCTGCCCGGCTCCCATTGTGTACAAAAAATGCGCCGGCGGCGGCCTGCTGCGTGATGTGCCACGCATCGAAGGCATTCTGGGTGCGCTGCGCGAGGCTATCTCCATCAAGTTCACCGTGAAGACACGCCTCGGCTTTGACGACACGGAAACGATCGACGCCCTGGTGCCGCTGTTTGCGAAGCATGGCGTGGACCTCGTCACCATCCATGGCCGCACGGTGCTGCAGATGTATCGCGACGGCGTGCGCTATGACTTGATCGGCGCCGCGACCGCAAAGCTCCCCTGCCCTGTGCTGGCCAATGGCAACATCAGCTCCCATGTGGATGCCGCCGAGGTGACTCAGCAGACCGGCGTGCGCGGACTGATGCTCGGGCGCGGGGCCATCCGCAATCCGTGGATGTTTGACCAGATCCGCCAGCAGGTGCGCGGCCAGCCCGTCTTCCAGCCCCCCCCCGCCGACCGCCTGCGCTATGTGGAGGAGCTGTACGAATGCGTAACCATGCCGGACACCCGCGAGCTCGACATGGTGAACCGCATCAAAAAACACCTCAATTTCTTCGCCTGGGGCCTGGCCGATGCCGAGGGCTTCCTCAGTACCATGCGCCGCTGCACGACGCGTGCTGGCATCATGGAGGTGTGCCAGCGGGCGTTTGGGGCCTGATTTCGCCGCAATTTTCACAATGTTTGCTCGTATTGGACATCCGCCCAAGCCTATGCTATCGCCCGCACCCATGTTTTCTCCCCGAACTCTCCTTCCACTTTTAGCCCTGGCTCCCGCGTTTCTTGGCGCTGCGGAGAAGATTGATTTCAACAAGCAGATCAAACCCCTGCTCGAAGGTGCCTGCACCCACTGCCACGGCGAGAAAGAGGACAAAGGCGACTTCCGCATGCACACGCTGGAAGACATCAAGAAGGGCAATGAGAACGGCCCCGGCCTCACGCCCGGCGATCTCAAGAAGAGCTCCATCTACACCACCCTGCTCCTTGCCTCGGAAGAAGACACCGCGATGCCTCCCAAGAAGGAAGGCGCGCTGGAGAAGTCGCAAATCGAAGTGATCAAGACCTGGATCGAGCAAGGCGCTGAGTGGCCCGATGGCGTGGTGCTGGAGCAGACCCCGCGCATCAAGTTTGAAAAGCACATCCAGCCGATTCTGGAGCAGAACTGCGTCTCCTGTCACAATGCCGACAAGGCGAAAGGCGACTGGATCATCACCACGCGGAAGGAAGCCTTCAGCACCGGCGAGAACGCCCCGAACATCCTCCCCTTCGATCTCAAGAGTGCGATCTACCATGCCACGACGCTGGCCGCTGATGACGACGATTTGATGCCACCGAAGAAGAGCGGCGGCCCGCTGAGCAAGGAAGACATCAACTTCCTCCGCCTGTGGGTCCTGCAAGGCGCACCATGGCCTGAAGATCTCAAGCTGACCGCCAAGGAAAAGAAGGGCCCGGCTTCGACCAACCCGGACAACCTGGAGCTGGTGAAGAAGATTCACGCCTTCATCGTGCAGACCTCCAAGGAGAAGAAAGAGGCTGAAATGAAGCCCTACGACTCCAAGATCCCGAAGACGGGCATCCCCTTCAGCATGGTGGTGATCAAGAGCGGTGAATTCACCATGGGCAGCCCCGACAGCGAGGCCGACCGTGGCGATGACGAAGGCCCGCAGGTGAAGAAGACTCTGAAACCCTTCTGGATGGGCAAATACGAAGTGACCTGGGATGAGTATGAACCCTTCCAGCTCACCAGCATCGGCCGCAACAAGGATGGCTCCCGCCAGGTGTTCAAGCTGACCGACAAGCCGGAAGACCTGATCTCCCAGCCAACCCCGCCTTATCAGCCGATGGACTTCGGCATGGGCCGTGACCGCTACCCGGCCATCTGCATGACGCAGCACGCTGCCAACAAGTACTGCCAGTGGCTCAGCGCCCAGACCGGACAGTTCTACCGCCTGCCGACCGAGGCCGAGTGGGAATATGCCGCCCGCGCCGGCACCAAGACCGCCTATTTCTTCGGCGACGACAAAGCGCAGCTCAAAGACTATGCTTGGTACTTCGACAACGCCCCGAACTTCCAGTACGCGAAGATCGGCCTGAAGAAGCCCAATCCCTGGGGCCTCTACGACATCTACGGCAACGTCTGCGAATGGTGCCTCGATCAATACACCCCCACGACACCAGCCGCCTCGATTCTCGGCAACGACTGGGTGCGCTCCAAGACCCCCTACCCGCACGTGGCCAAAGGCGGCACCTATGACGACGATCCCGAGCTTCTCCGCAGTTCCTCACGCAAGGCTTCCGATGCCCTCTGGAAGCAGCAGGACCCGCAGCTGCCGAAGAGCATCTGGTACCTCACGGACGCCACCTGGCTCGGCTTCCGCATCGTGCGCCCTCTTGAAATCCCCACGGTCGAAGAGATGTTCGCCGCCTGGAACAACGGTGTCGCCAAAGAATAACGACATGCTTTCCCACTGATCTCAAATAGGCCGCTGCTCCCCAGCGGCCTGTTTTTTTGATCGCCCACGACTCCCCGACACGTTCAAGCCTCCCACTCTCCTCAACTCCCCACCGACGCACCCATGACCGACACCAAATCCACCAACAAAGGCGCCATGGCCGCCCTCATCGCCGCATTCCTCGGCTGGCTCTTTGATGGTTTTGAAATGGGCCTGTTCCCGCTCATCGGCAAACCGGCGTTGCAGGACCTGCTGCCACAGGCGAGCGCCATCGTGCAGACCCAGTGGTTTACGGTGATCATCGCCGTCTTCCTCGTGGGCGCTGCCACCGGCGGCGTGCTCTTTGGCTGGCTGGGAGACAAGCTCGGACGCGTGAAGGCCATGACACTGGCCATCTTTACCTATGCCATCTTCAGCGGCCTCTGCGCCTTCGTCACCGAGGCCTGGCACTTCGCCGGTCTGCGCTTTGTTGCCTCCCTCGGCATGGGGGGTGAGTGGGCTCTGGGTGTTGCTTTGGTCAATGAAATCTGGGGCAACAAAAACCGCGCCTGGATCGCCGGTATGATCGGTGCCGCTTCAAACATTGGCTTCCTGCTCACCGGCCTGATCAGTTGGAAGCTGAACGCCAGCCTGGACGTCGTCACCGGCTGGATTCATGCCATGGGCCTTTCCCCGGAGAACACCGAGTATCTGCTGCACAACCGTGCGTGGCGCTTCATTGCCGTGAGCAGCGCTCTTCCGGCCATCATCAATTTCTTCATCCTCGTCTTTGTACCCGAGTCCCACAAATGGGAGGCGGAAAAGAAATCCGGCAGCACCTCGCATTGGGCCACGATGGATCTGCTGGGCGTGCTCATCGCCTGCATCGCGGCCATGGGAATCATTTATGTGTGGTCCCCCTTGGCGAACCTTGGCGGACTCGGAGCTGGTTTGGTGACGGTGGTGGGCCTTGCCATCGCCTTGTGGGGCTACATGCACCCAATGCGCCAGTACATGTCCCGCTCCGTGGCTGCCGGCAGCACACTGACGGCTGACCGCAGCGTCATCATGCGCAATCTTTTCATCGGGGCGGGACTCGCCGCCGTGGCCTTGCTCGGCACCTGGGGCTCCGCTCAGCAGGCCGCTCGCTGGGCTTCCGATCTGGCACCCAAGGGCAGCACTCTGCCTGTGATCGACTTTGTGGTCATCTCCACCGCTCTTGGTGCGATTATCGCCACCCTGATCACCCCCTTCATCGCCGACAAGCTGGGCCGCCGCGTGACCTACACACTGCTCTGCGCCGCCGCCCTCGCTGCTTCCCTGGGTTTCTTCCGTTTTAATGTCCCTTTTGTGGGCAATGAGATTCCCAGCTCGCTGATCACCACCGCCTTCCTGCTGGGCGGCATCACGGCCTCTTTCTACGGCTTCTTCCCGCTCTACTTCCCGGAACTCTTCCCCACCAGCGTGCGCGCCACGGGTCAGGGCTTCTGTTTCAACTTTGGCCGCCTCATCGCCGCCATTGGTGCGCTGCAGCTCGGAAATCTGACGGCGATGTTTAAGACTGACACCGTCACCGTGGTGCAGTCCGCTGCCAATGCCTACTCGGTCCTCTCCTGCATCTACCTTGTGGGGATGGTGCTGGTGTGGTTCGCACCCGAAACCAAAGGCCGCACTCTGCAATAGCCCCCATTTGGGGAGATTGACTCAAACCTCTCCTTGAAAGAGTGTTTGCTAAATCTCCTTTCATTGATAATAATACGCGTATATTAACCTCTCACAAATAAGAAGTTATTCACCGCGCTGAGTAAAAACTTATGGATTCTATGATTTTACCTTGATCCTACCAATGGATCTTGTTACATTAGTCATTATTCAAGAATTTCTCGGAAACCATAGCTCTAAGGACACCCTCCATGATTAACGGAACCAAAAACCCCGCCAAAGACCACGCCAAACTGGCAGATTTTATCCTGTTCAGTCAGCGTGAGTTTTTGCTTAATCTTTCCCGAGAGCTGAACCGGGATAACATCTCCTTCGCTCAATTTTTCCTGCTCGGCTATCTCGCGACATCGAAAGAGCTGACCATGACCGACATCGCCCGCAAGATGGGGCATTCCACCGCAGCCGCCACCGGTCTTGTGGATCGTCTCGAAAAGCTCGGCCTCATGGAGCGCACCCACGCTGTGGATGACCGCCGCAAGGTGCTCGTTCGCATCACCTCACGTGGCATCGAGCTCGTCAGCCGCCTGCGTGACGAACTGCAGAACCAAATCGCTGACGCCATGACGGAAACCTCTTCTACAGACGCCGACAGCTTCATGAACTCCTACCGCTCTCTGAACACAGAGGCGACGGCTCGCTAATCGGTTCTGTCTCCCTATTTTGCAAAGGCGCCCGGTTTCTCCGTGCGCCTTTGTTTTTTTCATGGCAGAACAGTCCCGTGATGAATCACAATCAACCTTGGATGACTTTCCCCGCCCTCGAAGCACTGCCTGGATTTGCGCATCGCTTCACCCTGCGGCACCCCGACATTGATGTGAGCGACGAGCGCGCTGTCGTCGTGAGTCGGTTGTGGGACTGGCATCGCTCCCAGGCTGAGGAACTCGGCTTTTCAGGTGCTGCGCTCTGCATCGCCGAACAAGTGCACGGGCGGGAGGTTGCGGTGCTGACGGCTCCGACGAGCGACGTCATTACCGGTACGGACGGTCTCATATCCAACGTCCCGGGGCTGGTCATCGGCATCTATGTCGCCGACTGCTGCGCCGTCTATCTCACCGATCCACGTACCGGAGCCTTCGGCATCGTCCATTCGGGCAAAAAAGGTTCCGAATACGGCATCACGGCACTGGCGATTGAAAAAATGCAGCAGCATTTCGGCACGCGCCCGGAGGACCTCCTTATTCAATTGAGTCCCTGCATCCGGCCCCCGGCATATGAGATCGATTTCGCCGCGCAGATTCGTCAGCAGGCCTTGGATGCTGGCGTTCCTGCAGCGCAGATCCATGACACCGGGCTCTGCACGTCTTTGGATTTGCGCGGCTTTTATTCCTACCGCATGGAGAAAGGCCGAACCGGCCGCATGCTGGCGCTGCTCGGTCGCACTGCTTGATAACCATGACATTTCATTCACCCGCCAAAATCAATCTCTGGCTGCGCATTCTCGGCAAACGACCGGACGGTTTTCATGAGGTGCAGACCCGTCTGTGCCGGCTGGCCTTGGGAGACACGGTCGAGATCGAACACCTGGGCAAAGGCACGGATGTGACCCTGACCTGCTCAGACCCCACGGTTCCGCTGGATGAAACCAATCTGGCCATGCGCGCCCTGCGTGCCTTTGAAAACCGCACCGGCAGGCAGTCCTCCTGGCGCATGCATCTGGAGAAAAAGATCCCGGCAGGCGCAGGCCTCGGCGGGGGCAGCAGCAATGCAGCCACGGTGCTGATGGGGGCCAATGAACTCGCAGGCTCGCCGCTGACGCAGGCGCAGCTCATCGAGCTGGGCGCGCAGATCGGTTCGGACATCCCGTGCTTTATTCTCGACAGCCCCGCTGCTGACGGTGCTGGCCGTGGCGAGCAGGTCACCGGGGTGGATTTCCCCTGGCAGTTGCCGCTGGTCCTGATCAAGCCCCCCTTCCCCATCCCCACGCCTTGGGCCTATAAGAATTGGGCTGACTCCAAGGAGATCCCCAGCATTCTTTACGCACCACAACTTTGCCCATGGGGTGCCATGTCGAATGATCTGGAGCGGCCCGTTTTCCAAAAGCACCTGCTTTTGCCTACGCTGAAAACCTGGCTGCTTGAGCAAAGCGAGGTCCACGCCGCCCTGATGTCCGGCTCCGGCAGCACCATGTTTGCCCTCACTGAAACACCGGCCCAGGCGGCAGAACTGGCCGTCAAAGCCCGTGAATGGTGTGGCGAGACTTCCTGGGTCCAATCCACCATGACGGCGGCAGCTTAGCAGCACCGCTGAAAAGATTGAGGCCGGGCGGCTCCCGATTCCGCCCGGCCTCTGGTTTGTTAAACCTCAACTTGGCCCTGCGGTGAAGCAGGGGTTTTAGTCAACAACCAATCACTCTCAAGACCCAGTCTATGGAGGGCTGAAATCCCCGCATTTACTGTACCGGTGTTAGTGAGGGGTAGTTGGCAGAGTGTTGAAAAATGATGAAAATATTTTTATCGAAGAGTGTTCACCTTATCAGCCTATGCCCGAACTCCCCCCACTGACCGATCCCGAACGTGCTATTTATGAATGGCAGATGTGGGTGCCTGGAGTGGGTGAGGAAGGCCAGCGGAAACTCAAAGGAGCCTCGGTGCTGGTCTCCCGCGTCGGTGGTCTGGGTGGCTTGGTGGCGCTGGAACTCGCTGCGGCGGGCGTGGGAAAGCTGGTGCTCGCCCACGGTGGCGATCTGCAGCCGTCAGATTTGAACCGGCAGTTGCTGCAAACGCACGATCACATCGGCAAACCACGCATGGATTCAATCGTTCGCCGCCTGCATGAACTCAATCCCCGCTGCGAAATCGTGGGCGTCGCTGAAAACGTGTCCCCGGCAAACGCCGATGCGCTGGTGGCCCAGGCGAATTTCGTGGTGGATGCCGCGCCCCTGTTTCAGGAGCGGCTGGCTCTGAACGCCGCCGCCATGCGGGCTGGCAAGCCCATGGTGGAATGCGCCATGCACACGCTGGAAGCCAGCGTGACGACCTTTGTGCCCGGCAAAACGGGCTGCCTGGCCTGTTACGTCCCCGAAGTGCCCCCCACGTGGAAGCGTCAGTTCCCGGTATTTGGCGCGGTGTCAGGCACCGCCGCCTGCATCGGGGCCATGGAGGTCATCAAGCTGATCACCGGCGTCGGCGAGACGCTTTGCGGGGTGCTGCTCTCCATGGATCTCTCCACGATGCAGTTCCGCAAGATTCGCCTGCCGAAGCGTGATGACTGCGCGGTGTGCGGCTGATTTATTTCGCCACGAAATCGACCACACAGACCTTGTCCAGCAGCGGCTTGAGCTTGGCAACAAAGGCCGAATGCTCCGGATGCGGGAGATACACGTCAAGACCCGCCTTGTCTTTAAAAGTGACGAGGAAGCAATGGGTGAAGCCGTCGTTGAGACCTTCCGGGCTCACATTTGTGCCCCATTCAAAGGCGGTGACCGTGTTGACCTTCTTGGTGAGTTCGATGAAGGCGTTTTCAATGCCCTGCACTTCGGCTGGTGTGGCGCTGTCCTTGAATTTGAAGAACACAACGTGGCGGTAGGGGGCGTCTGCGGCGGTGGCGAGGGTGGTCATGGCGGAGAGGAGAATGGCGAGAGCAAAGAAGGCGGCTTTCATGGTGCGCGAGAATGTCGCAAAGAGCACTTTGCGTCAATGCCTCAAACAGGTTGCGCCGTGGCATCGTGCATGCTCCTTAACAACTTATATGAGCCATTGGGACCGCTTTCAAAAATACTTTGTTCGTTACTCCAACCTGGGATTCTCCATCGACATCAGCCACATGGCTTTCGAGGATGACATCTTCAGCAGCATGGCAGGCCGCATCGAGTCCGCCTACAAGGCGATGATCGAACTCGAAGCCGGTGCCATCGCCAATCCTGATGAGCAGCGCATGGTCGGCCACTACTGGCTGCGCAACGCCCGCCTCGCTCCCAATGACGCGCTTCAACATGAGATCAGCGAGACCCTCGCCGCGACCTTGAAATTCGCCGCTGATGTTCATGCCGGAGTGGTCAAGGCCGCCAATGGCCAAAAGTTCACCCGCGTGCTCGTCGTGGGCATTGGTGGTTCGGCGCTCGGCCCGCAGCTCGTCGCGCATGCCATCACCCCGGCCAATCCGCCGCTGGCCATTTCCTTCCTCGACAACACGGACCCGGACGGCATCGACCGCGTGATGGCCCAGATCGGTGATGAGTTGGCCACGACCCTTACCATCGTGATCTCCAAATCCGGCGGAACCAAGGAGACGCGCAACGGCATGCTCGAAACCGAAACCGCCTACAAGGCCGCAGGACTCGACTTTGCCAAGCATGCCGTCGCCGTAACGGGCGTGGGCAGCGAACTGGACAAGCACTCCACCGCACAGGGCTGGCTGACTCGTTTCCCCATGTGGGACTGGGTGGGCGGACGCACCAGCCTGATGAGCGCCGTGGGCACTCTGGCCGCCGCGCTGCAAGGCGTGGACGTCCTGCAGTTCCTTGCCGGCGCCGCAGCCATGGATGTGGAAACACGTCAGCGTCCCGCCATCGAAAACGCCGCAATGCTGCTGGCGCTGATGTGGCACCAGGCCGGCAAAGGCAAAGGTCTGAAGGACATGGTGGTGCTGCCCTACAAGGACAGGCTGGTTCTCTTCAGCAAGTACCTTCAGCAGCTTGTCATGGAGAGCCTGGGCAAGGAGCACGATCTGAATGGTGCCGTGGTGAATCAGGGCATCGCCGTCTATGGCAACAAAGGCAGCACCGACCAGCATGCCTATGTGCAGCAGCTCCGCGATGGCGTGAACAATTTCTTTGTCACCTTCATCGAAGTGGCCAAGTCCCGCGATACCGCCTCCCTCGAAGTCGATCCCGGCTTCACCACCGGCGATTACCTCCAAGGCTTCCTGCGCGGCACCCGCAAGGCACTGGCGGAGAAAGGCCGTGAATCCATCACGCTCACCATTCCCGAGCTCAATGCCTTTACTCTGGGCTTGCTTATCGCCTTGTTTGAGCGTGCCGTCAGCTTCTACGCCAGCCTGGTCAACATCAATGCCTACCATCAGCCCGGCGTTGAGGCAGGCAAGAAAGCCGCTACAGACTTCCTGACTCAGCTTGCCAAGGTGCGCGCTGCACTCACCGCCACAGGCCGCACGGCTGATGAAGTGGCCGCCATGCTTGGGATTGATGCCGAGGATGCCTTCCACATGCTCAATCACCTGGCCGCGAATGCCCAGGCCCGAATTGTTTCCGCAGGGGACAGCCCGGCGCTCGATCAATTCGCAGCTCCGTGACAAATCGCCGTTTGCACACATTACATGGGCAACCTATAAATTGCGCCCCTGTTAAGCCAGCCGTCCTTCGGCGATAAAGTCATGCGTGATATTCCCATCCCCTACCAAATCGCCTGTGTCATACTGACCGCCCTTTTTATCTGGTCGTTCAGCATTGCCCGGGAGCCACGAGGCTGGCGGCGGCTGTTTCAGTCCATGTTCTCCAAATCGGAGACCTTCTCCGTCAATAAGAACAAAGTCATCGACGAAGCCTTGAAGCGCTATGGCATCGTGATTGCCATGGTCATTCTAGTAATCGATGTCTCCTGCTTTGTGCTCGGTGTGACTGACCGCTATCGTGACAAAATGCGCGATCTCACTCCCGAACAGCGTGAAAGCATTCAGGAGATCAACAAGTATCAGAACAGCAGCAAATCGGGTGGTCCCTTGTGATCAGCTGTTCCGTTTGGTCACCAGAGTGTCGGCCACCAGATCGTGCAGACAGCGGCGGTCTTTGCGGAAGATCATGAGGGAGTCAGCCATCAGCAGGGCCAGTCCGATGCCCCCAAAGTAAATGAGGCTGGTAAAGACAAGGATGAAAAAGAGAATGGACCGCAGCAGCAAGGCTTTGATAAAACCAGCCCGCGTCCCTTCAGGAAAACGCACCACCTGAATGCCCAGGCAAAGCTTGCCTATCGTCTGACCACGCAGGGTGAGCAACACCACATTCACGATCAATGCGGTATCAAACACCAAGCTGGCGAGCGGCAGCTTCATGCCGCCGGATGCCTGGAGCTTTTCCGCCCGCTTCTGCATGGCGCTCACCATTGCCGTCGGATCATTCTGCAGTTTCTGGGTTTCCTCCACAAATGCCGGGTCAAAAACCATGGTGAGAACGACCCATAGAGGCACGATAATCAGGGCGAAATCGATCATTTTGGCGGCAAACCTCTGGCCCAATGACGCCATCTCAAGGCGAATGACCTGATCCTGCCGGACTTCGGCACGCAGCGCCGTGATGGAGCGCGGCTCCGCCAAGGATGGCACAACCGCTTCTTCAATGTTCAGCTCCTGCAAGTGGCTGCCCAATGTCTTCCATTCAGCCATACCTTCCGCCCAGCAAAGATCGGTGGATTTGAAACGCCCCTCCCGCAGTCCGGCGCTCACATCGAGATCATTGAAGGTGCCGAGCTGTTCTTCGCCGCGTGCCAGATGGTATTTCATGTATATGCCTGTTGCTGTATGTCGTATGCTAGATAGCTGCTAACCCGCACGCATCAAGCTCCCATCCCGATTGAAAACCATCGCCCGCGTCTTTTCCTACCTTCGTCGTTACCCCTGGCTCGGCTCCGCCCAGATCGCCTGTGCCATCATCGGCACCCTGATGGTCATCGTTTTCCCGCACATCACCCGTGAGGTCATGGACGTCGTCGTGCCCGGCAAGCAGTGGGACCGCCTCGGCCCGCTCGCCTGCTGGGCGCTGGCCGCCTACTTTGCCCAGCACCTGTTCAATTCCCTGCGCATCCAGCTCAACAACACCTTTGAGCAGAAGGTCATCTACGATCTCCGCAGTGACATCTACCAGCGCCTGCAAACTCTCCCACTCCGCTGGTTCGACAACCGCCCCTCCGGCGACATCATGACCACCGTAGCCGAAGACATCCCTTCCGTGGAGCGTGTACTGATTGATGGCCTTGAGCAGGGGCTCATTTCCGTGCTGCAGATCATCGTCGTGGGCGGCTTCATGCTCCAGGCAGACGTCACTCTGACGCTCTACGCTCTCATCCCCCTGCCCTTTCTCATGGCCGGTGCCCTGCTCTACACCCGCACCTCCAAGAACCGCCACAGGAAGGTGCGCAAGGCCAGCAGCGCCATGAACTCCCTGCTCCAGGACAACGTCTCCGGCATGCGTCAGATCAAAGCCTACGCCATGGAGCGCGAGGAGCACGACCGCTTCAACCGCGCCAGCGGCGCTCTGCGTACCGCCACGCTCCACGTCATGCGCATCTGGGCCATCTACCGCCCCGGCATGAATTTCCTCACCAGCACTGGCATGGTCATCGTGCTCTGGGTGGGTGCACGCCAGCTCATGGCTGGCAAAATTCAAACCGGGGACCTCACCGCCTTTCTGCTGCTCCTCAAGTTTTTCTACGATCCCATCGAGAGCCTGCATCAACTCAATCAGATTTTGCAAACCGGTCGTGCTGCTGGAGAGCGCGTCTTCGACATCCTGGATGCCGAACCGGAAGCTGACACCACAGGTGGACGCGAACTGTCCGGCGTCACCGGCCATGTGCGCTATGAGAATGTCGGCTTCAGCTATGCGGGCAAAACACCCACCGTGCATGGCGTCTCACTCGATGCTCATCCCGGCCAAACCATCGCCCTAGTCGGGCCTACGGGCGCAGGCAAATCCACGCTGATCAATCTGCTCACGCGTTTCTATGAATACGATGAAGGCGTCATCACCATCGACGGCGCGCCCGTTCACGAACTCAACAAGGCATGGCTGCGCCGCCACATCGGCTACGTCACGCAGGAGAGCTTTTTGTTCAACGGCACCGTGCGGGAGAACCTCGTCATTGGCCGGCGTGATGCCACCGACGAACAGCTCTGGGAAGCCCTGAAAAGCGCCAACGCGGATGCCTTCGTCAAACGCCTGCCCGATCTGCTGGACACCCATGTGGGCGAGCGCGGCGTGAAGCTCAGCGTCGGTGAAAAGCAGCGCATCAGCATCGCCCGCGCCCTGCTGCGCAACCCGCCCATCCTCCTGCTCGATGAAGCCACCGCCAGCGTGGACACCGAAACCGAGCGTCAGATCCAGGAAGCGCTGGAGCACCTCATGGCGCACCGCACCAGCTTCGTCATCGCCCATCGTCTCAGCACCGTGCGCAATGCCGATCGCATTTACGTCCTCGACCACGGCCGCATCATCGAACAAGGCACGCATGACGAACTCATCGCCCAAGAGGGCATGTACGCCCGCCTCTGCCGCACCTCTTTGATCGCTGCAGAGGTGCCGGCGGAGTGAGGTTCGCCTACTCGCACAGGCAGCGGCGGAAGAAATCCACCGTCATGCCCAGCGCCTGACGGGCGATCTCGGCATCGTAGCGCAGGCCTTCATCGCGCAGGAAGGCATGGGCTGCATTGAATTCATGCCAGGTGAAGTTCACACCAGCAGCCGTAAGCGTCTGGTAGATCATGGCACGCCCCTCGGCGGGCACATGCGGGTCCTGCCGGCCAAACACCATCATCAGCTCGCCTTTGATGTCTGCTGCACGAGCCAGCGAATCATCGTTCATGCCCGCACCGAGGCTGCGCTTGTGCAGGTCCGTGGGGTAAAAGCACGTAGCAGCAGCCACATCCGGCTGCAAGGCCGCGCGATAGGTCAGATGTCCGCCGATGCAGGGGCCAAATGAACCCAGCCTCCCCGTACAGTCTGCGTGAGTTTTCAGGTAGTCGAGCACCGCACGGTTGTCCGCATCGTAGGCCGCCACGGGTTTCTCCGTCTTCAACTTGTTGCCCACGTCTGAGCCCGCCTGATCGTAAGCCAGCACCGTTCCAGCAGGCAGATACTCATGGTAGATCTCCGGTAGCGCCACAATGAAGCCATGCCCTGCCAGATACGCGGCGGTGCGGCAGATGGGACCCGTGTTTTGAAAGATCTCCGAGTGAAACAGCAGTCCCGGAAACCGCCCCGCCCCCGCTGGACGCAGCACCAGCGTGCGCATGGGACCGGTGGGTGTGGAGAGTTCGACGATTTCAGGTTCGCGTAGAGTCATGGGAGATGAAGAGGTGGATATGCAGCCACGATGGCGAATGCTTTGAATGGACACAAGCGCTCGTTCCTTTGCGCACAGTTTTGATTCGTTTCACTCACCCTTCGGGCTGCCTGTGGCAGTCTATCTCGCTTCGCTCGGTTCAATTTTCAGTCCCCCTTTGTGCCGGGCAGACGTAATCTGCGCCACATGACTCCCGACTCTTCCTCCCGCCTTGCCGGCATGCTGCAGGGCAGCTTCATCGCTGAATCCATCTCTCTCGGTGTTCACTGGATTTACGATCCCGCGCTGATCCTTAAAAAGCATGGCCGTGTGACTGGCTACCTCGCCCCGGGTTCGGAGTCCTACCACCCGCACAAGCAAGCGGGTGCGCAAGGGCATGCGGGAGATCAGGCCCTGCGTCTGCTCACATTCCTTCAGCGTGAGCGCCGCTGGGACGCCACCGCATTCCTCTCCGACTGGCAGGCCATGTGGCCGACCTACAACGACTACGTGGACAAGGCCACGAAAGGAACGCTCGCCAATCTCCAGGTCGGTGCCACCGCCGCCACCAGCGGCGCTCTCTCCGATGAACTCGCTGGACCTGCGCGCATCGCGCCCCTCATGGCCTTCCTCGCTGACAAGGCCGAGTCCGAAGCCGTCGCCGCTGCCATTGAGCAAACGGTGATCACACATCGCTCACCCGAGACGATCGAATGCGCCGAATTTCTCGCACGTGCCACACATCGCCTGCTGCATGGCGGCGAACTGCAAAGCGTCATCACCGCCACCGCGCCCGCATGGGCTTTGAAAGCCGCCGAGGCAGCCACGGATGGCGATGCCATCGGCCAACTCGGCCGCGCCTGCCCCATTCCTCAGGCACTTCCCGCCGTGCTCTGGCTCATCCGCCATCACGGCGAAAACTTCGCCACCGCCACCATCGAAAACGCTATGGCAGGCGGCGACAACTGCGCACGTGCCCTCGCCCTCGGCATGCTTCTCGGAGCAGCGCATGGCCTCGAAGCCATTCCTGCCGCCTGGCGCGAAGGACTTCTCGCCAAGCCGCTGCTGGAGAAGTTTCTTACCACTCGCTGAACGGCACCGCGCAGAGATTCGAGTTCGTGTAGCGCATGTCGTGGCTCACTTCCTCGCCAACCCACTCGGGCAGCGCGAACGGCGTATCTTCCGCAGGCAGTTCGATCTCCGCCACCACGAGGCCGTCATTCGCGCCGTGGAAGATGTCCACCTCCCACAGCATGCCTTCATGCACGACGTGATGCCGCGTTTTATCGATCAAGGGCTGATGGCAGAGCAGCAGCAGATCCCGCGCATGATCCAGCGTGATGGGAAACTCGATCTCCGTGCGCGTGATACCCGTGCGACGGCTCTTCACGGTCATGAAAGCATCTTCACCGACAAGGCGCACACGCACCGTGCGGTCGGGATCGCGTGACAGATAACCCTGCGCCATGCGACGGCCCGGGCCGGTGGGCTGCCATTGACCGGGCTTGAGGAGATATTTGCGTTCGATCTCGGTGGGCATAGAGGACTCTTCATCCGGGTTGGTTCGCCTTTCCACTGCGGATTGTGCATACAACCATCTGGTTTATTCGGACCATCGCTATGCGGATGCTGGGCGGCATTCGAGAATGGGCGAGAGGCTTAGGCAGGCGGCTGAAAAGGACTTGCGCAGGAGTGCTCTCGGCGTCTGTTTCACCGACACAGTCATCCTGTGCCGGAACTTCTCCGACGAGAGAATGATTCCTTCAGTGTGCGTCCATCTGATCGAACCCACCCACTGCCATGAAACAGCGCCTCCTCATCCTGCTCCACGCCTCATTCGTCATGCTCATGCTGGGCATCACCGCCACGCCGCTGCTTGCGGATCTGCCCAACCAGAACAAAGCCCTCGACGATCTCCAGGCCGCCAAGAAAGCCGACGATCCGATGCCCTTGCTGCAGTCGGCCAAAGAACGCCTCACCAAAGCCAATAAAGGGAACAAGTTCGGTGACCGCAAGGATGCCTTGAACAAACTGGAAGAGGCAATCAACGAACTGAAAGCCGGCAACAAGAGTAAAATGGTGCAGAAAATCAACGCGACCATTGCCAACCTCCAGCAGGGCAAAGGCAGTTCGAAACGTCCGCAATGAGGTCGCGTGCCTGCTTCAATCCTTGGAGGAATAGAGAGCCACGAGTGCCGCTCCGATGGATTGAGAAAGCTCACCCAAAGTCGCAGGCACCAGCTTGAGTTCAGCGCGTTGTTTCGGGAAGAGGTAGGGCAGCGCTGCGGCGCGGATGCCGCCGAGGTAGCGCTCGCGGAATTCGGGCGTCGTGCTTTCGGGATCCACCAGACCACCGCCGATAACGATGATGCCAGGATCCAGAGCCATCGACAAATTCGCCACATGGATGCCAAGGGCACGCGCCTGAATGTCGAAGATCTCAAGAGCGAGAGGATCGCCCTTTTGTGCGCGACCACGCAGGGAGAAGCCTTTGTTCTTGGGCGTATCGTTGCTGAGGGCGAGTTCGTGATCCGGATACTTCGGCAGGAAGAACTCCAGGAACTGCGTCAGGCCGGAGATGGTGGAGTAGGCCTCGATGCAGCCCCAGTCGCGACCGCAGCCGCAGCGAAACGCGGGCACTTCATCCAGACCATGACCAAGAAGATGACGTGGGATGGGCATATGCCCGCCCTCCATGCCAGCGAGGTGATCGCCACTGAGCGGAAGACCATTGGCATCAATGTAGGCAGCGCCAAGGCCGGAGCCTGGAGCCAGAAGCAGCACGCTCGCTTTGGTGTCACCACGCACACGTGCAGCTTCACCCACACCACCGAAGTCACCATCGTTCCCCACGTAGAGCGGGATCTCGCGGCCTGCGGCTTTGGCGATCGCCGCCGAGTACTCGGCATGGAAATTCCAGCCGATGAAGCTGTCCGGCAGATTGGAGGATTTATCGAGGACGCCATACGTCTGGTAAGGGCCCGGCAGTGCGAGTCCTGCAGCGGCGACACGGTCCCACGTGAGGCCGTTGTCCTTGAGGAAACCCTCTGCGCCTTCGACCCAGCCGGCCACGACGGCGGCGGTGCCGTTTTGGGAATTGGTTGAGCTCTGGCGAAGCTGAAGGGAGACGGGTTCACCGTTGGCGAACACGCCGCCGGTCTTGGAAGTAGTGGCTCCGGAATCGGTGCCGAGAAAGATGTCGCGGGTAGCAGTAGGCATAACGGGCCGCGAACTTGGAGAGCGAATGGCCGGTGGTCGAGAAGAATGCGTGACGATGAGTATTCTTAGTCGATAGGCAAAGCGCCGATCAACACCCGAAAAGTCCCACCTCAGTTCTGATTGAAAGCTCTGTGCTCATCGTGCCTCTGTGGTTAACTCTGATTCATCTGCCCTCGCACCGAAGACTTTCACCACAGAGGCACGATGAACACAGAGGTATGAATTTTTGAAGTGAATGGAATTCTCTGTGGCTGCCGTGTCTCTGTGGTTTAAAAATCGGCCCCATGAACATCAGTGCAGACAACCAACTCACCGGGGCTATCATCGGAGCGGCAATCGATGTCCATCGCCAGCTCGGCCCTGATCTTGATGAGGCCGCTTATGAAGAAGCGTTGAATCTCAAGCTCACCCAACTTGGCATCATGAACAAACGCCAGGTTCCAATGCCACTGATCTATAAGGACGTGCGTCTCGATTGCGGCTATCGGCTCGATATTCTGGCAGAAGAGCGCCTGCCACTGGAACTCAAAGCGGTCGTCGAGACTCTGAGTGTGCATGAAGCCCAATTGCTGACCTATCAGCGTGTGGGGCGCTTCCCTCTGGGTTTGCTGATTAATTTCAACGTTCCCGTGCTCAAGCATGGCATTCACCGCAGTGCCGAAACCCGGGTCTGGACACCTCCAAACGCAACTTCAGCCGAGGTTGATTCCGTCAAGGCCTTCGGCCCTGTATCTGCAGCCATCATCCTCGCTGCCATTGAAGTACATCGTCACATCGGCCCCGGCATGCTGGCCAGTTCCTACCTTGCCTGCCTGTGTCATGAGTTGAGTCTGCGCAAGCTCGCTTTTGAGAAGGAAAAACGGCTCCCGATCCTTTTCGATGGCAAGCCGCTGAGCGCTCATGCTGAAGTGCCCCTCGTGATCGAAAAAGAAGTGCCGGTTTTCCCGATGAGCGCAGATTCCATCACCGTTCTCCATGTTTCCACAGCACTCGCACGCCTCCGGCAGGGCGGTTGGCGACAGGGGCTCATCCTGAACTTCAACTCGACCACCATGCTGGAAGGGCTGAAACGCGTCGTGCTTTGAATAAGAATCTTGTTCGCATCCAAAACTTTCACCACAGAGACACGATGAGCACAGAGGTCTGAATTTGATCCGGATTGGAAATCTCTGCGGCCATCGTGCCTCTGTGGTGAATTCTGATTCATCCACCTCCTCACAGCGAAGACTTTCACCGCAGAGACACGATGAATCCCAATCGGAGAGCCACGATCCAGCTCGGAATAGTGATTGGTATCAAGAATGACCATCGCTGCGGTCCATCTCTGCCAACGACTGGCGGTTCACATCCTGCCGCCACTGCTCGCCGAGTTTCATGGCGTCGTCGTAGTCGGGATTGTTCTTCGCCCAGCCAAAGGTGCCCAGCCAGCTCTCATCTGTCGCGTCAGAGTTGGCAGCCAAGGTCTGCGACTCCGCCAGCAGACCTTTCGGCGGCTCGGTGGTGAGTGCGACGATTGCTGGCAGATTCATGAGACAAAGATGCTCCTGTCGCGGCTTTTGGCAATGCTGACTTAGGCGTTTCAGATTCGGCAGAGCTGTGCTGCACGATCAGCTCTACTTCGATGCCTTGCTACACGGTCCGCCCAAGCGACCTACACTTGCTGGAAACAAACCAGTTTTTTCTGGACGTCATTCGCGAAAGGTATCATTTTGAAGCATGAGCACTCTGACAGAGATTGAAATGGCGATCCCGCATCTCGATCTGGCGGAGCTTTCTCATTTGGAGCGCGTGGTTCACTCTCTGCGATTGCGCAAGGCGCCTACTAAGCGGTTTAGCGCCTTTGATCTGGGCCCGCTGCATCTTGGGAAAGTTCTCAAGCCTCTGACTCCCGAAGACGATCTGCTGGAGGAGATGCTTGATGACGCACGGGATTGACACGGGCTTTCTGGTGGCCGCCGAGGTGGCAGAGCATCCGGATCATCAGGCAGCGAGACAGAAGTTTCAGAGCTTTCGAGCCGCTGGAGATCGGTTTGCGCTCGTCCCGCAGGTTCTGGCTGAGTTCGTTCACGTCGTGACCGATCCGAAACGTTTTACCCAGCCATTGGCGATGGAGCAGGCCTTGGAACGAGCAGAAATTTGGTGGGAATCTCCCGAAGTGGATCAACTCGGTTCCGATGCTTTCTCAGTACGCACCTTCTTCGACTGGATGCGTCAGCATCGCTTGGGCCGCAAACGCATCCTCGACACCTTGCTGGCTTCGACCTTCCGCGAAGCAGGTATTCAGTCGATTCTCACCACGAACGCCCGTGATTTTACGGTTCTCGGCGGCTTTGTTTGTGTGGTGCCGTGAGGCCGTATCCGACGCGTCAAAGAGGCGAAATATACCCTTCACTTACCGGCCAGGCGTGAAAATACGCGCCATTTCGCCCCCAAGAACACCTCTTCAAAACTTTATAGATCAGACGCTTAAAGCAGGCATGCCAATAAAATGCCGGGCATCGGTTTTTCTGCTGCGCAAAGAACTGCAGACCGACATGCGCTAGGCTGGCGCGGCGTCAATCAAGCAGATCACGCCGGAGTTTTTGGTGAGGTGAAAGCGAGAGTCAGCGCTCCTCTTTCAGGCTGGACTGTGCTACACAGTTGAACACCTGTCAGTTTGTTGCACCATACCAGGATTGCCCGATGGTGCAGACCATGAGCGGTCAAATTATCCCGTTAAAATGTCCTTCTTGTGGGAACATCCACAACGAACAATTGCGAGAACACGTTTTTGGAGCGGATTTCAAGTGCGAGTCCTGCGGCATGACCTCGGTTCTCGTTATCAACAAACAACTCCACCTTCGTCAGATGGGTGAGCATGTATGCAAGTCTTGTGGGAGGCTTGCTCCGAAAGGAACACGCTTCTGTCAATGTGGTCTAACGCTTATTCAGAAGTGCACTGATTGCCGTCACGAATATTTTATTGACGATCAAATTTGCCCGCAATGCGGATGGCTGGCCTCAACAGAGTGGCACAGCGAAGCTGGAGTCAATCTTATGTTTACGAGGCATCATTCCAATTTAACAAGCCATCTTTTTGAGGAACAGAAGGCAGGTTGGGCAGCCATCGACAAATATTTGATCGAGCTTTCGAAAACTGAAAAATTGCTCGACTTACAGCAGCGGATTGTAGCTTTGCATATTGCTCAAATCATCAAAGGCACGCCAAGTCGTATGGCCGGAATGAACCCAGGCAAAATCAATGACTGGGGTTCCAGATTTCGAAGGGAAAAAGATGACTTTTATATGATCGGATATTCCCTGGCCGCCGATCTGGGAGTGCACAGAGGCATAATTGTCGAGGCATTGTCAGCACTAGTTAGATCGGACAGCTTGCAAAAGCCATATATATCAACCGCTGCAATTTCAGCTTTGGCGACTTTTGGATCGATTGCGATACCTCCTCTTGAAAGCATCTTACTCAAACCGAGTCCACACCATTGGAAAGATTATTTGGGCTATACAACTGCTGACGAACCGCCATTTATGGCTTGGTATCTGTGCAAAGCTTTGTGGAGAACTAACGAAGGGCGAAAAATACTAGAATACCAAACCAAAGGTCTTTTTGTTCCATCTTACATGAAACAGCTGCGAAAATGGACATTCAATTGGGGCGGCGATGATTATTAGAGTGGGTAACAACATCCAGCACATTCACCCCACCGCCTCCACACCTGCTGCACAGCGTCGAACACTCGGCACGCCCCCCACTTACAGCAGATGATTCCTGCAGCGGGCGCATTGCAGTGGTTAGCCCGCTGTACGAAAGTGGCGCGTTCAACACCTCAGGTGATTTGGAGACATCTGAGGATGAGGGATTCGTGGAGGGGGCATGACTATCGCCATGGGCCATCTCTTGAAGATACCATCCATTCAGCCAGTTGGCTTGGAGATTATGCTCCGCCATTCCTCTTCAGCATCTTGTTGAGACTTCATCAAGTAGTCGCCAACGCGAATTGAAACACGGCGGTTATCATCAATGCTGATCCCCATTCTACAGGTGAATTCATTTAGCCGTTTAAATCCGTGTGTTATAAAATGTAACTTCCTACTAACCGGAGTTTCGGTAAGAGCCCGACGCTTAATGTAATCCCTGTATTTAATTTTTCCATCACACACACAGAACATCAAAACAGTTAGTGAATAGCTCGGCGGGGTAGTATTTAAAAACCAAAAAGCCGAGTTCACCTGTCTTTCGAATTTCTTCATCCACCGCCTAACCTCTGCGAATTCCCAAAGCTCTTTTTTGCAATGATCATATCCGTCGATGGATAATACAATTCGACCCTCGTGAGCAAGCGCAGACTCTATGCTTTGCGAAAGAGAATCAAAAAACGCAATAACTCGTGACACATCATTAGCCTTAATCTCCATCTTTGGCACAATGAAAATGATGAAATCATGCTCTCTTATGCTGTCACGTATTTGCCACTGTTCGCGCAAAGGCTCGATATGATCGAGAACAGGTCCGGCAATCCGTTCCAGCTTGGGCTTTGAAGCTGCAGCGAGCGTTTGCGCGTATGGAATTAGAATTTTCCAATTGGATTCAGAGGGCTTAACTTCACCCACCTCGAATTGCCTCCACCATATAACCTCTGATTCCTCATCACAAACCAGTAAAAGAACCGGCGCAGGGTTGTTCAGGAAGATATTCAAATGCCTAAATTCACCCGTATACATTAGGCCATAGTCAGCAGTGGCGTCGCAGTAGCTTTTACCAGCCTTGATTTGAACAGCCAAACTCTTGCCGGTCACATTCCGACTTTCATCAACTAGATCGATATAGCCATCAATGCCGAAATCCGACTCTTGATGAACACGTCTAAAAATCCACTGCAGCTCCTTACGAACCACCTTTTCAACAATAGAAGCTCCCAGTTCCCCAATTCGCTGGGAGTCGCTGAACTTGGGAAAACGTTTCATAAATGGGGTTTCGCATTTTTACCTTGGCACTGCTCAAATTAAAGGCACTAAGAGCAAGACTTCGGCTCACCCCACCGCCTCCACACACCTCCCGCACAGCGTCGGATGCTCGGCATTGGCTCCCACATCCGGCAGATACTTCCAGCAGCGGCCGCATTTGCAGTGAGATGATTCCTGCACAACGGCGGAGAGATCGCCGCCGCGGGTGATCTTGAGGTCGCTGAGGATGAGGAATTCGTGGAGGGTGGCGGGCTCGTTGAAGACGGGATGATCGAAGCCTTCGGCTGGCAGCGTGAGGGCGACGGTGGCTTCGAGGTTGGAGCCAATCTTCTTTTCCTGGCGGGCTTTTTCGATGGCCTGCTGGATGACGCCACGGACCTTGAGCAGCTCATTCACCGCGAGGGTGGCATCGCTGCCGGGGAAGGCGGGATTGGGCTGCGGGAAGAGCTCCATGTGGACGCTGTCCTTGTGGCCGAGGTGCTCCCAGGCTTCGTCCGCCGTGAAGGCGAGCATGGGGGCGAGGAGGCGGCACAGGGTCTCGGTGATCTCGCGGATGGCGGCCTGCGTGGCGAGGCGGCGCGGGCTGGTGGCGGCATCGCAGTACATCCGGTCCTTGGTGATGTCGATGTAGAGCGAGCTGAGGTCGCCGGTGATGAAGCTGTTGATGACGCTGAAGACCTTGCGGAAGTCGTAGTGCGCATAGGCGTCCACGCACTCCTTGGTCACGACGTGGAGGCGCTCCAGGATCCAGCGATCCACGAGGGTGTAGGCGGGTGCTGAGGCAACAGCAGCAGGCTTCGCGGTTTCGCCGCTGAGGTTCCCCAGCAGCACGCGCAGGGTGTTGCGGATGCGGCGGTAGTTTTCGCTGTTCTGCTTGAAGAGGTCTTCGGAGAACGGAACTTCGTTTTGATAGTCCACACTGGCCACCCAGAGGCGCACCATGTCGGCGCCGTAGGTGTTGTAGTAGTGGTCGGCGGTCATGGGCTTGGAGCTCTTGCCCGCGCCCTGGTCGCTCTTGCTGATCTTCTTGCCGCTGGTGTCCACCACGAAGCCGTGGGTGATCACGGCCTTGTACGGCGCATGCCCACGGGCGATGATGCTCATCATGAGGCTGCTCTGGAACCAGCCGCGATGCTGGTCTGTGGCCTCGATGTAGAGATCCGCCGGAGCGTGCAGTTCGGGATGGCGGTCCAGCACGCTGACGTGCGAGCAGCCCGAGTCGATCCAGACGTCGAGCGTGTCATTGCCACGCTTCGTGCCGACAGGCAGGCCGACTTCCTCAGCCCACCACGCGTCGTCTTTTTCAAACCAGAGATTGCTGCCGTGCAGCTCGATGATGACGGCCACTTTGGCGATGACCTCGGGATCCATGATGATCTCGCCACTGGCGGAGTAGAACACGGGAAGCGGCACGCCCCAGGTGCGCTGGCGGCTGATGCACCAATCCGGACGGCTTTCCACCGTACCGTAGATGCGGTTGCGACCCCAGGCGGGCATCCAATGAACGGTGTCGATCTCGTACAGCGCCTTGGCGCGGATGTCGTCGATCTTGATGAAGAACTGCTCCACCGCACGGTAGATGATCGGTGTCTTGGAGCGCCAGCAATGCGGATATTGATGCACGTATTTCTCATTGCCGAGGAGCGCGCCTTTTTCTTCAAGCAAGGCGACGATGCCGTCATTGCTCTGGAAAACATGCTTGCCAACGAACTCCGGCAGCCCGCACTCAGCGGTGTACTTGCCATCGGGATCGACAGGCGAAAGGATGTCCAAACCATGCTCGCGGCCAGCCTGGTAATCGTCCGCACCGTGACCGGGGGCGATGTGCACCGCGCCTGTACCGGTATCGTCGGTGACGAACAAAGTATTGATCACCTTGGAGGTGCGCGGGAGGAAAGGATGTTGCGCGTCGAGGCCATTGAGAGCGTTGCCCTTGAGCTCTTCATTGGCGTGCTCGGTGTTCAGCTTGTAACCGGTGGCAGCCTGGAAGGCTTCGATGCGTGACTTGGCGATGACCAGTTTCTCCACCCGACCGCTCTCATGCGTGAAAGTGCCGCTGACGTAGTCAAAGGTGGGGTGCAACGCGATGGCGAGGTTGGCAGGCAGCGTCCACGGCGTGGTGGTCCAGATGACGAGGGAGGCGCCATCGCAGCCCGGCGGCGGATTCACCAGCGCAAACTTCACATACACCGCAGGCGAGGTCTTCTCCTTGTACTCCACCTCGGCCTCGGCCAGCGCGGTCTGCGCGCCGTAGCTCCACAGCACCGGGCGCTTCATGCGATAGACGAGTTTCTGCTCCACGGCCTTGCCAAAGGTACGCAGGATGCCGGACTCATAGCCGGGGTCCAGCGTGAGGTAGGGATTCTCCCAGTCGCCAAAGACGCCGAGGCGCTTGAAGCTGTTGCGCTGGATGTCGATGTACTTGCGTGCCTCCGCCTCGGAGCGCTGGCGCACCTCCACCGGGGTGAGACCGGCGGCGGATTTGACAACCTTGAATTCGATGGGCAGCCCGTGGCAGTCCCAGCCGGGGATGAAGGGAGTGTGAAAGCCTGCCATCGTCTTCGATTTCACGATGAGGTCCTTGAGGATCTTGTTCAGCGCGGTGCCCATGTGCACATCGCCATTCGCAAACGGCGGGCCGTCATGCAGGATGAAGGTCGGCTTGCCTTTCGACTGCGCCACGATGCGCTGGTAGAGATTCCCCTCCTGCCACTTCGCCAGGCGCTGCGGCTCCCGTGCGACGAGATCGGCCTTCATGGGAAAGTCGGTCTTCGGCAGCAGGACGGTGTCTTTGTAGTTCTTGGCAGTGTCAGGGGCGCTCATGGTTCGGGAAAAGGAGCGCGAAGCCTAGCGAGATGGGGGCGGGTGGCAAGGACGGAGGGCTTCGTCCTTAATCCTGCCGCGTTCGCCCCAAATCTGCCTCCCCCACGCCAATTCCCGCCCACAACACGCATTTGCCCTCCCGTCCGCATGGCGTATCGCTGCGCAACCTATGTTCCCGACCCGTTCTCTGCTCCTCGCATTCACTGCGTCCCTGCTTTCCACCGCTCATGCCCTGGAGGTCAAGGTCTCCCCTGCCCTCACGCTGAACCAGGCGCTCAATCAAGTCCGTGAGGCGCGGAAAGCCGGCGACAACTCCCCAGCAACGATTCTTCTCCCGGAAGGCACCACCGAACTGACGCAGCCGATCCAGCTCGAAGCTCAGGATTCCAATCTGACCATCGCAGGCACGAAGAGCACGCTCATCGGCGCCCCCCTCGTCACCGGCTGGCAGCCGCATGAGGGCAAGATTGTGAAGGCGGATGTCTCCAAGCTGCTGCCGAAGGGCTTTGTGCCCAAACAACTCCTCAGCAACGGCGAGCGGCAGATCCTGGCGCGCTACCCGAACTTTGATGCCAAGGACCCGCTCTACGGCGGTTGGGCCTTTGTGGCCGAGTTCCCGCCCGCAGGCGCTCCCGAGGGCCACCTGTGGAAACGCACGCTCTATGTGAAACCCGAGGACGTGCGCCAGTGGTCACACCCCGAGGACGTGGAGCTCGACATCTTCGCGCAATACGGCTGGTGGAATTTCATCGAGCCCGTGGTGTCGCTCGATCCCCAGACTCGCAAGCTGACGCTGAAGAAGGACTGCGGCTACGATCTCCATCCGCACAACCGCTACCATTTTCAGAACGCCCTCGAAGAACTCGACGCACCCGGCGAGTGGTTTTACGACAAGCACACCGGCACGCTGTATTTCTGGCCTCAAGAAAGTGATGTGGGCACTCCTGCCCGCAATTCCGATCCTGCAGGCAAGAGTGCCCGCATCACTCCAGAAGTCCGCATCCCCACGCTCGACAGCTTCTTCAAAGTGAAGCCCGGGGCAAAGAAGATCACCCTTCGCGGCCTCACACTCACCGGCAGCCATGGCTCCGCCATCACCTTTGAGCGTGCAGAGGACTGCCTCGTTGAACGCTGCATCATCACCCAGGTGGGTGCCTTCAGCGGCAGCGGCATTGGCGTGAGCGATGGCAAAAACGTGCGGCTCTCGCACAACGAAATCAGCTACACCGGCAGCAACGGCATCAGCCTGAGCGGCGGAGATCGCAAGACGCTCACCGGCCCCGGCCATATCGCGGAGGACAATCACATCCACCACATGGGTGTCTTCAACAAAAACGCCTGCGGCATCAGCATGTATGGCGTGGACAACACCGCCGCGCACAACCACATCCACGACGGCCCGCGCATGGGCGTGCAGATGAGTGGCAACAACCTCATCGTGGAGTACAACCACCTGCACCACCTCTGCCTAGAAACGCAGGACGGCGGCGCCATCTACACCGGCGGGCGCGATTGGATCAGCAGCCGTGGCAGCAAATGGCGCTACAATTTGATCCACGACGTCATCGGCTGCGGTCAGGAATCCGGCGGTCTGAAACACCCATGGTTCACCTTTGGCCTCTACCCGGACGACAACAGCGGCGGCCTCGACATCATCGGCAACATTGTCTATCGCGTGGCCCACACGCCCATCCACATGCACAACTCACGCGACTGCATCGTGGAAAACAACATCTTCGCGCTCGGCGGCAAGTTTCAGTTCGATCTCCATGGCTGGACCAAGGATCAGCGTTTCTACACCAGCCACCTCGAAACGATGATCAAAGGCTACGAATCCGTCGCCGGTCAACTCGCCTGGGCCAGCATGCGCAACATGGACCTGCACCCCAAGGACGCCATCCGCGACGACGGCACCATGATGAGCGGCAACAGCTTTCAGCATAACATCATGTTTGGCGACACCCCCGGTGTGAAATACGGCGACATCCGCAATGCCACGCCGAAGTGGAACACCATCGACTACAACATCGCCTGGAACAGCGGCCACCCCATCGTCACCGGCATCAACCAAGTCGGCCCTGACAAAGGAGCAGCATTCGTCACCGAAAACTTCGACAGCGCCGAACCCGGCAAAACACCGAAAGGCTGGGGCTTCAACCACAAGCCCAACAAAGACGTGCAGCTTATCGTCACCGATGGCGCACTGCGTGTGGATTGTGCTCTGGGCACCGATCCCAAAAACCCCAAGAGCGTCTTCCACAGCCCCGATGTGCCGATCAAGCCCGGTGCGGCGTATCGCGTGAAACTCCGCGTCAAATCCAGCGAACCCACCGCCAAGATCAGCCTCGCCTTTGCCTCCTTCAAAAACGGCGCAGGCTACTGGCAGGCCGGCAGCACCAGCATCACCGCTACTAGCGAGTGGAAAGAAGTCGAAGCCACCGGCCGCATGCCGCGTGAAAACGAGTCCACATGGAAACCCTGGATGACCGCCTTCTGGCTCCGCGTCGACTGCCACGAGCCCAAAGGCCAGGTCTTCTTCGACGACATCCGCATCATCGAAGCCGAACCCCTCGACGAATGGGCCGCTTGGCAAAACGCCGGATGGGACAAGCACAGCTTGGTTGCTGATCCCCTCTTCATGGACGCAAAGAACGATGACTTCCGGCTGAAGCCTGAATCACCTGCGTTTAAGCTGGGTTTCAAGGCGATCCCGGTGGATGAGATTGGGGTGAGGAAGAACTGATGAATGGATCGCAAATCATCAAGGTGCTCAGAGTCACCGCAGGGATCACCCTCCTGCTGATTTCCGTATTTGGCGGCTTGAAGCTGTTGATCAGTGAGTTCGTGCTGGTCACCGAGGATCCTTGGGTCGTTTTCAGACAAGATGCGTTTAAGTGGCTGATTACTTTCGTAATATCAGCGGCTGCGGCAGCCTTTTTGGTCCCTCGGTGTTTTCAATTTTATCTTCTGCTAATCATCGCCTTCAGCGCTTTTTTTCAAATCGGATGTTTTTATTGGACCCCGCTTCTGATGGCCCTCTTGGCCACATTAGTGCTGACCGCTATGCGATCACGCTGGCTTCGCTGGGCATGGCTGCTTCCGGCTCTGTCATTTGTCTTTTTGACTGTCGATGCCTTCGCATTTCA
This sequence comes from Prosthecobacter debontii, assembly GCA_943371875.1. GTDB lineage: Bacteria > Verrucomicrobiota > Verrucomicrobiia > Verrucomicrobiales > Verrucomicrobiaceae > Prosthecobacter > Prosthecobacter debontii_C. Next base: position 43,025 of record CALRWM010000038.1, read on the forward strand.
TCATCGCATTGCCGTGCTCGCGCACTCGCTGCATTCAATCGTTGAGTTTGATTATGATCCAAAAATCATGCGATCACCTTCAGGGAAAACGACCGCCTATTTGGTGAGCGGTGGTTTTCAGGACGTTTTTCATACGGTCTGCATTTCCAGCAATCATCTCATGCCAATAGCACATATCATCGATCCAAGTGGCATTGATGGCTCAACATCCACAGACATGATTACAAGATGGGATGGCCCGGTCTTCCTGGCCGGAGACAAGCTTGTCTCCTTGGCCTATGATGAGCGAACTGGCGAAGTAATCGACAAAGAGTCATGCAGTCGCGGCGGCATAAGAATCAACGATGAGGAGTTCATGAAGCGCACTAGAACGCATGAAGCTTTTGCAGAATATTTGCTTTCACTGCCGCCGAAAAGGTAACTGCTCCTTCAATTTTTGAATCGCTCATTCACGGGAGTCCGCAGACTCAAAAACCGAATTGGAGTTCGGGAGCAATCAGCTTCACCGTCTCACGCAGTTTGTCTCTTTCTTTGTCAGTATCTCCATCCTTCAAATTGACTTCACTCAGCCATAGCCCCCTCAGATGCCCCTTGCCGGTGCGAACCGCCTGCACGAGGGCGGATGATGTCAGGCTTGTGGCGGAAAATTTCAAATCTTCTAATTTCGGACTCTCAATCAATTGCACGAGACCCTTGTCACTGACGCGAGAGTAAGACATGTCGATGCTGCGAAGGTTGGGCATCAACGGAAACCTTTCACCAGTCAGTTCATTGGGCACCATCGCGAGTGTCTCTATGGAGTGCCATTTTGCCAGCACGGGCAGAATGCGGTCATCCACCTCCACATTGAAGATCATCAGCGATTTCAAGTGAGGCTGGTCGCCACAACGAGAAAGCAGAAGGTGTATCTCATCCGCTTCTCCAGCACCGATAGAAAGCGTTTCCAAGCTGCCAAAATGACAGAGAAGATCGCCCAATGCAGCAGCATCCTTCATTGCGTAGTCGATATGGACCTTGCCCAAAGTGGACCCCGGCCAAAGCCTGGCCAGATAAGGCTGATCCTTCGCCCATGAGGGCACGCGCCATTGAACGTGCAGCCCTGCCTCACATTCCATTTCCAGTGTCGCCAGAGCCCGCCCACGTTCTAGAATCCACCGACACGCCAGGAAACTCAGAACCAGCAAGATGGCGGCTGCTGAGATCCAAAGTATCCGCTTCTTGATGAAAGAGGGCATGAGAGGTCTCATGGTGGAAAATAAGCCGCAGGGTTGCGCGGCTTAGATTGATCATGACTCGTGCGCCTCCATCTGTCACCAAAAGTTTGCCACGCGTCCACTCCGACCCACTGTGCAGAAAGCACAGCCTCATTCCCTTTCCCCAACGTAATCCCCTTCACCATGTCCCAGTTTCTTCAATTCGACCGCACCGGCAATCCTGCTGAAGTTTTGCAGCTCCACGAGCGCACGCTCACACCGCCCGAAGGGCATGAGGTGCGGGTGCGCATGCGCTATGCGCCGGTGAATCCGGCGGATCTCAATTTCATCGAAGGCACCTACGGTCGTGCGGCGCATCCGCCTTGCATTCCGGGGCATGAAGGCTGTGGCGAAGTCGAAGAAGTAGGCAGCGCAGTGACATCGCTGGCGAAAGGCGATGTTGTCATTCCGCTGGTGGGCACCGGTTGCTGGACGCAGCACCTCACAGCGGCAGAACATCACTTTGCCAAGGTGCCTTCTCAAATGGACGCCGTGCAGGCGAGCATGCTGCGCATCAATCCGGTCACCGCCTGGGCATTGCTCAAGCACTACACCGACCTCCCGAAAGGCGCCTGGGTGGCGCAGAATGCGGCGAACTCCGGCGTGGGCCGTGCCTTCATCCAACTGGTGCACCACTTCGGCCTGCGCACCATCAATTTCGTGCGCCGCGTCGAACTCTTCGATGAATTGAAAACGCTGGGGGCTGACCTCGTCATGCTCGACACCGACGAAGGTGTCGCTGAAGCCAAATCAATCATCGGCGACGAATCCGTGATGCTGGCCACCAATGCCGTCGGTGGTGACAGCGCCATCCACATGATGGACCTGCTCAGCCCCGAGGGCATCCTCGTCACCTATGGTGCCATGAGCCGCCGCAGCCTGAAGGTGCCCAACAAATTCCTCATCTTCAAAAACCTGCAGCTTCACGGCCTGTGGATCACCAAGTGGTTTGAGAAAGCCAGCACGGCAGAACTTTACGAAGTGCTCGAACCTCTCACTGCCCTCATCCAATCAGGTGAACTGGTGACGGCTATCGATGAGATCGTCCCGCTGGCTGATTTCAAACAGGCGATCACGCGTGCGCAGGAAGGCTCACGCGGCGGCAAAGTGATCCTCGATCTCGCTTAAACGATGCACGTACTCCTCACGAACGATGACGGCATTGCCGCCCCAGGATTGCAGGCTTTGGAAAATGCAGTGACACAGCTTGGCTGGCAATACACCATCGTGGCTCCAGCCACGGAGCAGAGCCAGTGCGGGCACCGTGTCACCACACATCAGCATCTGCGGGTGGAGACGATCGGAGAGAACCGCCACGCCGTGCACGGCACGCCGGCCGACTGCGTGAGATTGGCCTTGTTTGCGCTCGATTTGAAACCCGATCTGGTGCTCTCCGGCGTCAATGCCGGTGGCAACATGGGACAGGACATCGTCATCTCCGGCACCGTGGCTGCGGCGCGCGAGGCCGCCTACCATGGCATCCGCTCCATGGCGCTGTCTCACTACATGATCCGCGAAATCGCGGTGGACTGGCAGCGCACCGCCGCATGGATGGCAGAGATCGTGAAGGAAACGCACGCCCAAGACCATGCACGCAGCACCTTCTGGAACATCAACATCCCACATCTGCCAGTGGATCAGAGCGTCCTGCCGCCACGCATTCTGTGCCACCCGGCGCGTTCACCTCTCAATGTGAGCTATCGCAAAGAGGAGCATGGCTACGCCTACTCCGCCTCCTATGCCTCACGCCCGCGTGATCCCGGTTCCGATGTGGAGACCTGCTTCAGCGGCAAGGTCTCCGTATCATTACTGCACGTTTGAGGCAGCTCACTTGGACACGCTTTGCAGAGTCGTGACGAGTTGCTGCAGATCTTTCGTGTTGGGATGATCGTTGCCGAGTTTGTTCTTCGCCATCGCCAGCCCCGCCTCGGCTTCCTTTTTGGCCTCGGCATATTTCTTTTCCAGCGTCAAGCAAAGGGCGAATTGATAGCGGAACGTCAGCGTGTCCACGTGTGCCTCCCCGGGATTAATGTCCATGAACAGCAGCACGGCGCGAAACTCCTTCTCGGCCTCCGCCAGCCTGCCCTGCTCGCGCAGGTTGACGGCCAGAGCTCCACGGGCCATGAGGGTCGGCTGCTTGTCAATGCCGAGCACTCGCAGGTCGATCTGGAGCACCTCCTGCAGTTCTTTCTCCGCCTCGGCGTATTTCTTCTGATCGCCGAGTACCACGGCAAGGTTGGTGCGGTTCAGCAAGGTCGCAGCATGCTCGGCTCCGTACACTTTGGTCATCTCCTTGACCACCGCACGGATCTCCTTCTCCGCTTCCTCAAATTTCCCTTCTTCGTGCAGAGTCTCCGCCAGAGCGTTGTGAATGCGCAGCGTCTCAGGTTTGTCCGCCCCTGAATACTTAACGTGACCTTCCCATGACGCACGGAATTCAATCTCCGCCTCCGCTGGTTTCCCCTGCGCACGCAGGCAGGTGCCCAGCGCCCCCTGACACTCCGGCAGCAGTGCATTGCCAGGACCGAAGAAGCCTTTGAAAGCGGTGATGAGGGAGCGCAGCACCGTCTCGGCCTCCGCGTATTTTCCGGCCTGCATGAACTCACGCACAGCCGCCTGCTGCTTCTTGAACTCCAGCGCCTGCTTTTTGAGATCCTCCGGCAGTTTTTCCGGCAGTTTGACTTCAGCAGGCGGTGTCTCCGCAGAGTACATGACAGCAGAGCCCGACAGGAGTGCGGCAAGATGAAAAGCGACGATGGTTGACTTCATGGCAGGCCGCAAGGAACGCCAAGTGCGCCGGATGTCTTGTATTTTTAGCGTGGAGTTGAAACGAAACGGCTCCCTCCTCAGGCCAGCTGGGCGATCACCTGCGCCGCCACAATGCGCAACAGCATGGTGAGCGGATACACCGTGGCGTAGGCCACGGCGGGTGAATCGCAGCGCGCCATCGTGGTGGCAAAGGCGAGCGCGGGCGGATCGGTCATGCCGCCGGAGAGCAGGCCGCACAGCGTCATGAAGTTCACACGATGAACTTTGCGCGCAATGAAGCCCACGATGAGCAATGGCACCATCGTCACAAGAACGCCGAGCAGCACCCACTGCAGCCCCTGAGCTGAGAAAACCGTGGCGGCAAAATGCTCGCCCGAAAGCAGGCCCACATTGGCAAGGAAGAGGATGATGCCCAGCTCACGCAGAGCGCGGTTGGCGTTGATGGGCATGTGCATCACCATGGGCCCCAGACGCCCCAGATGACTCATCAGGATGGCCACGATGAGCGGCCCACCGGCCAGGCCCAGGCGCACCGGTGCTGGCAGTCCCTCGATATGGATAGGATAGAGGCCGAGCAGCACCCCGAGAAGGATGCCCGCGAAGATGGCCGCAAACTTGGTCTCCTGCAGCATCTGCACCGCATTGCCGAGCCTTTGCGTGGCGGCGTTGAGAGAATCCTCATCGCCCACGAGCTGGAGCATGTCGCCAAACTGGAGGCGCAGGTCAGGCAGAGCGGTGAAGATCAGATCGCCACGACTCACACGGGTGACGGCCACGCCGTGGTAGTGATCGAGGCCGAGTTCGCGCACCGTTTTGCCCAGCAGACGCTTGTTCGTGAGCACCACACGGCGGTAAGTGATCCTGCCGGGAGCCTTCATGAGATTCTCCTCGCTCACGCTGCCGATGACGAGGCGGAACTGGTCCAGATGCGTCTGCGTGCCGACAGCCATGATGACATCGCCCACATGCAGCTTCGTTTCCGGCGTGGCGGCCGTGACTTCTGCCCCTGCTGCCGGGCGATGCCGTGAGATGACGACACTTGTTTCCTGCACACCCGGAACGTTGGCGATGGTGACGCCTTCGAGGTTCGAATTCTCCACCCGCAGGTTCATGCGCTGCAGGGCCTCGATGCCAGCGCCCTGGTCCTGCCGGAAGATCTCTGCCTCCTGCGCCACATCCATCTTGAAAAAGGCACGCAGAACAATGAGTGAGACAATGATCCCGACGATGGCCAATGGATAGGACGCCGCATAGGAAAGGGCCGGCAGCGTGATCAGCGCAGGGTCCACATGGGCTGAAGCAAGCGCCTGCTGCGCGGCACCGAGTGCGGGCGTGTTCGTGGTGGCACCGGCAAACAAACCCGCCACGGCAGGCAGCGGCATGTCAAACATCCAGCCACCCGCCAAAGCCACCACGGCCCCAAAAAACACCAAGGCGAAGGCATAGGCATTCAGCAGGCGTCCCTGACGCCGCAGCGAAGCAAAGAAGCCCGGCCCCATCTGCATGCCCAGCGCGAAGACGAAGAGCACCAGCCCAAACTCCTTCATAAAGTGCGCCACCTCCGCATTGGGACGCATCCCGAAATGAGAGACGGCCAGACCGGCAAAGAGCACGCCTGCGGTGCCCAGCTTGACTCCCCGGAAACGAATATTGCCCAGGCCGATGCCGCCTAGAATGACGATGCTGAAGATGAGCAGGTCGCAGGCCACGGGATTGTCCAGATGCAGTTGCTGAAGAAATGACATTCCTTTCTCATAGGCATGTTTAGTGCCAGAGGCGCAATTGGATTGTGTGCCATTCTTGTGTGCGCATCACGCGCAGGCTGGCATTCGCTGCGCCGGATTTGGCCTGAACTGATTTGCCCCGGCACAGCGGCGCTGTTTGTGCTTAAAGCTTCTCTGCATGAATACCAACAAACCCTCTCTCTATGACCGTCTCGGCGGCGAAGACATGATCTCCGCCCTCATTCCCGCCTTCTATGTCCGCGTGCTGGCCGATCCTGAACTTGGGCCGTTTTTCAAAGACACTGAGTTGGAAAAACTCCACGCCATGCAGCGCGAGTTCTTTGTCATGGCCACGGGCGGGCCGATTCAGTACAGCGGCCGGCCCCTGGCACACACGCATCATGGACGCGGCATCACCCGGCATCATTTTAGCAGCTTCACCAATCATCTGATTGAGACGCTGCTCGACATGGGAGTGACCCAGGAAGAAGCGGATGAAGTCATCGAACGGATCAACGCCATGACCAACGAGATCATCGGCGCCTCCTACTGATTCACCGGATGCGCCTGCTGCTATTCCTCTGCCTTCTTTCAACTCTGACAGCACAAGCCGATGAGTGGTGGGCCTGGTCGAATGTGGACTATTACCGCAAGCCGCCGTGGACCGGCAGTGTGTTCATGGGCAACTTTGCCGATGAAGCGGACGGCTCCTACGCGCAAATGGTGAGCCCGCGCGTGAAGTATGCTGCGTCCAAGTGGCTGGATTTCGGACTGGGGTTCTCGATGTTCAGGCTCGAAAACATTGCCACGCACGACCGTTACGGCCAGCTTCGCCCGGAACTGGAAATCAATCCCCACTACGAGCTACAGCAGGTGCGCCTGGACTGGCGCAACCGCATGGAATGGCGCGAGAACCAGGGTGTCCCCTCCACGTCAAACCGCATCCGGCACCGCCTGCAGGTCGCCTGGACACTGCCACAGCCTCTGGGCCCGCTGACACGCATCTATGCCAGCGATGAGTGTCTGATGGACCTGCATCTTCGCCGCCCAACAGAGAACCGCTTCATCCCGCTGGGGCTCACCTTCAAGCTCACCGATTCGATGGACCTCGACCTCTTCTACATGATCGACTCCAGGCGCACCAAGACGACGTGGAAAAGCGAATCCGTGCTGGGCACGTACCTGCGGGTGCGGTTTTAGAGCAGTACGGAATTCGAGGCTTTGCATTGCCCGCGTCCTGTTTTGAAGCGTAGAGAGAGGCATGCCTGAGCATTCCAATGCACGCTTGTTTGTATGGTTCCGTATCCTGTTCAACTGCCGGTTTTACTACCCGGTGTTCACGATTCTGTTCCTCGATCTGGGGCTGAGCATTGGTGAATTCGCGGCGCTGAACGTGGTGTGGGCGCTGACCAGCGTGGTGCTGGAGGTGCCTTCCGGAGCGCTGGCAGACCGCTTTGGGCGCAGGCCGCTGGTGGTGGTGGCAGGTTTACTGATGGTGCTGGAAATGGCGGTGCTGTGCCTGATGCAGCCGGGGCACCATGACCTGGTGCTGTGGTTATTTGTTTTGAACCGTGTGCTCAGCGGGGCTGCCGAAGCCTGTGCGAGCGGGGCGGATGAGGCGCTGGCCTACGACTCCCTACCAGCTGCTGAGCGCACGACGCTGTGGCCGCAGATCATGGCGAAGCTTTCACGCGGGATGGCCCTGGGTTTTGTCGTGTCCTCCATCACCGGATCAGTGCTGTATGACGCAAACAGTCTGACGACGGCAGTGCATTGGATTGGTCTGGATGTAACGGTGGCCAAGCAGGTGTCCATGAAGCTGCCGCTGCTGCTCGGCCTGGGCACGGCGCTGGCCTGCCTGGTGGTGACCCTGCGCATGACCGAAGTGCGCGCTCCTGCCCCCAAGACTTCCCTGCCGCAGAGCATCCGCGAGACCTGGATCTCCATCCTGCAGACAGGCGGCTGGATTTGGCGCACGAAAGCCGCCTTCGCGCTGATCTTGTTCGGGCTGGTCTTTGACAGCGTGATCCGCCTGTTCCTGACCGTGGCCAGCAATTTCTACCGTCTCGTGGGCATTGAGGAAGGCTGGTATGGAGTGATCGGCACCGGGGTGTCTCTGCTCGGGCTGGTGACCGCAAGCCTGATGGAAAAAAGCGCCAAGGTCATGACAGCGCGGCAGAATTTCATCTGGCTCGGCCTTGTGGTGCTTGGCGGCCTGCTGGCGGCGGCGCATCCGCAGCCGGGCTGGACGGGCATCGCCCTGGTCATGCCGCTGTTCCTGGGCATGCGCTTCCTCCAGTTCTTCCTGTCGCATTATCTCAATGAGATTGTGGATTCAGAGCAGCGGGCCACGGCACTGAGCTTTCGCGGACTGACGATCAATCTGGCCTACGGCACCCTCACCCTGCTATTCGGTTGGCAGACCAGCTGGGTGGGCGGCCATTTGCACCTGAGCGCGGACGATCCCCGCGTGTTTGCCGCAGCACTGGAACTGTGGCCGTGGTGGTTTGCTGGAACCGTGCTGATGGCGGGCGGCTGGATGATGCTGCGCGTTTTTACAACCAGCAAAGCTGAACGAAACGTAGAGTCTTCAGGTCATTAAGAACATTCGACAAACAACTTTACCGGCAACAAAATGCTCCCAGCCATGAAAAAGCTCTTCTTCGTCCGCCTCTGTCTGGTTCTGGCCATCGCCACCCTTTTCGTCCAGTGTTCCTCCACGCCCAGTACGCGCATTGAGAAAAACCCGCAGATGTTTTCCAAACTGAGCGCCAAAGACCGCCAGCTTGTGACGCATGGCCTGATCCGCGAGGGCATGACTCGAGATGCGGTTTTCCTGGCCTGGGGGCGTCCTGACTCCGTCTCGGTCGGTATCAATCGTGGAAGGGAAAGCGAAAACTGGACCTATGAAGGCCAGCGTCCGGTCCGCTCCATGAATATGAACATGGGTTTTGGCTACGGTGGCTTTGGTTATGGTGGCTTCGGATACCCCGGCTTTGGTGGTTTCGGCCCCTATGGCTACGGCGGTTATCCCATGTGGGGCAGCGGCACATCTGTGACGTACATCCCCTACACCGCTGGAACGGCAGATTTTGTTAACGGGCGGGTGGTGAGCTGGAAGTCAACGGCACGCTGAGCTCCAACTCCCTCCGCAAATGAGCGTGCCCGAAGAACACTTGGCGTCACGCCGCAGCCTGAAATCCCGCGACACCCGCTGGGCGCATGCGCTGGCGGGCTGGCTGGCGCGCTCTGGCTTTACACCGAATGCGATTTCACTGCTGAGCGTGGTCTTTGCTGGCGGAGCGATGGCCTGCTTCATGATCGCCGGAGATCAAAGCAGCCTCACGGGTATTCTCGCGGCCTGGCTGGGTGCCCTCGTCTGCATCCAAATGAGGCTGGTGTGCAATCTGATGGACGGCATGGTGGCGGTGGAAGGCGGTAAAGGCTCACCAGTGGGAGCTATTTACAACGATGCGCCCGACCGTGTGGCGGATGTGCTGATCATGGTGGGTGCGGGCTACAGCGGCGCCGGAGACCCCGGGGTGGTGAAGCTCTTCCATGTGATTCCGCTGGGCTGGTGCTGCGCGGTGACGGCGGTCTGGACGGCCTACATCCGCGTGCTGGGTGCCTCCCTGACCGGCAAGCACGACTTTCGCGGCCCCATGGCCAAACAGCACCGCATGGCCATGCTGTGCGGCGGACTTTTGATCGAAATGATCCAGCATCTGACCGGGCACGAACGCTGGGGCATTCTGCTGGCGCTGACGCTGATCTTTTTCGGTGGACTCTGGACGTGCTGGCGGCGGCTGTCCGTCATAGCCCAGGCGCTTCGCTCAGGTGGCAAGGCTGCTCTTTGAAAGAGTGCCGCGAGGAGTTGAAATATTCATGCCGTGGCTTGCGTCCCTATCCCCGCACCTCCCATGAAAAAAGCGCTCCTCTTACTCGCCGCCCTGTTCTCGCTCAGCCTCCACGCCGCTGATTTTCCCAAAGGCAGCCCGAAATTCTTCACCTCCTCGGGCGCGGTTTTGAGGGCCGCAAAGGAGAATGGCAAGCCCGTCATCCTTGTTTTCTCCGCCGCCTGGTGCGGCCCCTGTCAGAAAATGAAAAAGGAGGTTTACCCGAGCAGCGAGGTGCAGCCGCTGCAGGACAAGTTCAACTGGGCCTACCTTGACATCGACGATGAAGCCAACAGCAAGCTCGCTGAAGGCTTCAAGGTGGAGACCATCCCCCACCTCTTTTTCCTCGATTCGACGGGCAAGACCACCCTGGACGAACTGAAAGACGTCACGGCCCCCAAAGATTTTGCCCAAAAGCTGACCAAGGTTTTGAAGAAGGCGGAAGCCTCCCCGAAGAGCGGGAGCTGAGCGTGATTTGCCGCCGCAATTGCAGGCTCAATCACAGCCAGGAATGCATACAGAGTTCCCTTTCACGACGGGAACTGCTGCCTTTGATACCGCCTGCCCCCCCTTTCTCAAAAGTGGTCCGAAAATCAAAGATTGATTTCAGCCGCGATTTACCCCACAATAAGTATTCTAAAAGGAAAGTTAACAATCAGATATTGTTAATAAAAATGCGATACCACACACTCCTTCTCCTCAGCCTCTCCGCCTGTTTTCTGGCGTCTTGTGAATCCACAGGCTTCATTGGCCGGGGCACTCGCATCACCTCTGTTCGCACCACTGCCTACACGCATGGCGAGTCAGACCACATCATTTACGGTGCCAAGACGGCCGTCGGAACCCAGCTCAAGTATGGAAACGTGCGCAGTGCTGCTGCCGACTGGTCGGTGTATCCGGTAGGCACCATTTTCCAGATCGAAGGTCTGCCCTACGTCTATCAAGTGGATGATTATGGCTCCGCCTTGGTGGGCACTAACACCATCGACCTCTACAAGCCGGACAAGGCCACCATGAATGCGTGGGGTGTGCGAAATGTGAACATCCGTGTGATCAAATGGGGATCGTTTTCCAAGAGCCTCTCCATCATGAGGGAGCGCATGGGCTATGAGCACATCCGCCGCATGGTGGGCCGCATTCAGCGCAGTTCTTAGAACCAGATTTCACAGCCAGTGACCAAACAGGAGCGTGCGGATTACGTTCGGAGTCGGCTGGGGCAGTTGTACCCGGAGACCCCGGTTCCTCTGGATCATGAGGATCCTTTCACCCTGCTGGTGGCCGTGCTGCTATCAGCCCAGTGCACCGATGTCCGCGTCAATCAGGTGACCCCAGCCTTGTTTCGGCTTGGCAAAACCCCGGCGGCACTCGCAGCCGCCCCCCTCGATCAAATCGAAGCCATTGTGCGTCCCTGCGGCCTGGGACCGCAGAAAGCCAAGGCCATCAAACAGCTTTCCGGCATCTTGCTGGCGGAGCACCAAGGGCAGGTTCCCGCCTCGCTGGAGGCACTGGAGCGGCTCCCCGGAGTCGGCCATAAAACCGCCCAAGTGGTGATGGCTCAGGCTTTTGGCATCCCTTCCTTTCCCGTGGACACCCACATCCACCGGCTCTCCCAACGCTGGGGCCTGACCAATGGCAAGTCCGTGGTGCAGACTGAGCGGGATTTGAAGCACCTGTTTCCAGAGGAATCATGGAACAAGCTGCACCTGCAGATCATTTTCTACGGCAGGGAGTTTTGCAGCGCACGTGGCTGCGATGGCACCGTGTGTGAAATCTGCCGCACCTGCTACGCGAAGCGGCGGAATCCAGTCAGCACCAAAAAGGCCTGAAGGTCTCCGCCATATCAGGAAAGATCTGCCGCCAGTAGCTTACCAGCGCAGACGCAGACTGGTGCGGAAAGCCCGAGTGGTATTGCCGAAGTCGCCACCAATACCGATATCGAACATGGGCAGCACCCGGAAGTAGGTCGACAAATCGACCACCTTGCTGTCATATTTGTCTGCACTGCTCACGGTCACGCCAGCCTGAACTTCCAGCCAAGTCAGGGGGGTAAATCTCAATGCAGGACGCACATAGATGGAGCCATCGCTGAAGCTGACGGTGGTGTCCTGCGCTTTCAAGCTGGCGTAAACAAGACCGGCTTCAGCCACAAATGTGAGCTTTTCGTTGATCAAAGAGGTGTGGAAACCAGCACCAGCCTGAATGCTGGCGAAGTCATAATTACCCTTGGTAGCGCCTGTGACGCTGCCACCACCGCCGCTGCCCCAGGAAGCGCCAAATTTCAAATAGAGCGGATTGAACAAGGCCACTGTCAGCGTCGCACCAATGGTGTTTGCTCCCGAGAGGTTGTTGGCCTTGGGAGCCACGTAGCGGTAATAGGCTTCCAAGTTGTTGAAATTGACCATGTTAGGTCCACTCGGCTGTGCGCCGTAACCAGCCGCACCTGCTGGCGGTGAGCTGTAATTGCTCACTCCTTGGGGTGTGTAAGAGGAGACTCCTCCTGGCTGTGGTGCCGAGGCGTACGGATCTGCATAGCCAGGAGGGGCAGTCACTGCCGGCGTGACGGAGGCTGGCGGCAAAGAATTAGGATATGCAGGGACACTGGGCGGTGGCGTACCATAGCCTGGGGGCGGAGTGCCATAGCCAGGAGGAGGAACACCCATGACGCCATAACCAGTCTGGCCCACCGCACTTTGGCAAAAGGCAACGCTGACGCTGAAAGCGTAAATTAGGATCCTTTTCATGAGAAGTGGGGCATCTATTGATTATTTAGATAGGTTAAATAATCTCTCAAATCAATAGATTGGGCAAATCTTTTTTTTGGTTTTGAGATTTCCATTCAATCCAGTCGCTATGACACTGCGTCTTCGAGCAGGCATTGAATAGGTCTTATAGGACCTATATGTCCTATGAAAGGCCCCCTTGCGCGAATCGCTCCTTTACTTTCTCAGCCAGCGCGGAAGCAGTACCAACAGAGCCAGTCCCGCTGCCAAACCTGCAATCAGTCGGCCTTTTCGGCTTTCAGCAGGCATTTCAGCTTCGGGCAGGATCGTCACCAATTCAGGCACCGCAAGGGGTTTGAACTCCGGGATGGTCGTCGCAGGGCTGGCCGCTTCAGATCCCGCAGGCTCGGCCGCGCTGGTAGCCGCTGCTGGCAGCGCCTTTTCCCATTCAAGATTGAGCAAGATGTCCCAGCCGGGGCTTTCGTTTTTCAGCCGGCAGCCACAGCGGCCCACGAGGAACATGCAGGCGTCTTCCAGCGAGGCGTCATCCAGAATGTCCAGCGGCCAGGCTCCAAGCACCCTGCCCCGGCCAAAGACCGCCCCGGCAAAGCTGGTGCTGGTGGGATCAAATGTACCTCTGGGTCCGGCAAGCATGTGCAGCAGCATGGCCTCCGCAGGATCATCGCGCCGCAGCCTCAGGGTGCTGAATTTCAGCCGCAGCGGCGGCCCGGGGCCAAGCAGGCTGTCGGGATCGTTGGGGTCCTGGATGGGCAGGGATGCCACCTGCTCCAGGAACTTGAGCCGTTTCTCGATCCGCTCTACCTCCAGCACATCCACCGGCGATCCGCTGTCAGCGATCACCCAGATGACCGAATCCCCCGCCAGCAGCCGCTGCACGAGTTTCTTGCGCGCCGGAGAATCCAGCACGGCACTGAGCGTGGCCGCGTCCAGCTTGCCCGACCACACCTGCTTGTCGCTCTCCTTCGAATAGCGCAGAATGGTGTCCTGCTGGGCCGCATCCGTTGCAGTGGCAAAGTCGAGATTCGCCTTTCCATTGGCGCGCAGTGGTCGCAGCAGATCCTGAATCGCGGAATCTTTGGCCACCCCCGATGGCATCACGAGGTGAAACTTGTCCGCCTCCCAGCGGTCCAGCGCAAAGCGGAACACCGGAATGGTGCAGGCACAGGCACCACTCGTGCAAATGGCGATGATGAAGGTGGCGAGTCGCATGGCGCTATTTCCCAAAGCACTGCAGCCTGCCGTCCATGGTGCTCACATACACACGCCCTTGGGCGACGGTGATGCCATCCCAGACGGCGGGGCTCGTCAGTTCAAGGCCCGCGCTCTGCTCACCGGTCTCGGTGTTCACGGCCCACATCTTGGCGCCGCGTTTGC
>CALRWM010000039.1:0-55010 GCA_943371875.1 Prosthecobacter debontii
GAAGAACGGGGAAGGCCCGGTGATTCTGGTGCGTACGGATCTCGATGCGCTGCCGGTGAAGGAGCAGACGGAGGCACCCTATGCGAGTACGAAGGTGGTGAAGGACGATCTCGGGCGTGAGGTGAACGTGATGCACGCATGCGGCCACGACGTGCACATGGCCAGCTTTGTGGGAACGGCGCGGGCCATGGTGAAACTGCGGGATCAGTGGCAGGGGACGATCGTCATGATTGGCCAGCCGGCGGAGGAGCGGGTGCTCGGCGCACGGTTCATGCTGCGCGCGGGGCTGTTCTCGAAATTTCCCAAGCCGGACAAAGCCATCGCGCTGCATTGCTCCTCTGACATGGCGCATGGAACGGTTGGTATTGTCGAGGGTTTTGCACTGGCGAATGTGGACACCGTGGAGATCGTGGTGAAGGGCGTGGGCGGGCATGGCTCGATGCCACACCTCTGCAAAGACCCCATCCTGCTGTCGTCACAGATTGTGCTGGCGTTGCAGACCGTCGTCAGTCGTGAGGTGAGGCCTGGAGATCCGGCGGTGATCACGGTGGGCAGCATTCATGGGGGCACGAAGAGCAACATCATCTCCGACGAAGTGCGCCTGCAACTCACGTTGCGCAGCTACAAAAAGGAAACGCGGCAGCACCTGATTGACTCCATCAAGCGCATCGTCAAAGCCCAGGCCGAGTCCGCCAGCATGCCTGCTGACAAGATGCCGGAAGTGCTCGTGTCAGATGACAGCGCAACGGCGCTCTACAATCAGCCGGAGCTGTGTCAGGAGGTGCGCGGGTTCATCGGTGCGGCCATCGGTGCAGACAATGTCCTCACGCGCGAGCCTGTCATGGGTGCGGAAGATTTTTCCGAATACGGCATGACGAAGGACAAGGTGCCGCTTTGCATGTTTTGGCTCGGCACGCAGCCGCCTGCAGTGGTGGCCGCAGCCAAAGCCACCTCGCTGCCGTCACTGCATTCGCCGTATTTCAAACCTGTTCCTGAGCCCAGCATCGAGACTGGCGTGACGGCGATGACCTCAGCGGTCATGGGCTTGCTGAGGAAATAAAGCCGGCCGCTTTCACTTCCGGCTGAGCTTGTAGAACAGCCAGCCGCCCATGCCGAGAAAGATCACATTGGGCAGCCACATGATGAGGTGGGGCATCGCCGCCGGTGTGTCATTGAGTGTGTCTGCCAGAATGATGAAGACGATGTAAACCGTGGCCGTGATCAGGCTCAGGGCGAAGCCCGAAGAGGTCTCACGGCGTTGCGCAGTCACCCCCAGCGGAATGCCCACCAGGGCGAAGGTGAAGCAAGCCATCGAAAAGCTGTAGCGTTTGCTCAACTCAGTGAGCGAGAGGGAGCGCGTCACAGGCGTCAGTGCTTCGCCGGTGACCGTATCCTTCCAGGTGCGCACTTCCTCGGAGAGCGCGCTGGTGGTCTTCATGCTGGCATTCACGCGGACGGTGTCCTTCTGCATTTCTGAGAGCGGCAGTTTCAACCACTGCTTGTTCATGGCCAGTCCGCCGAGCTGGCCCTGACCGTCGGCAGGCACGGTCTCTTCCGTCATGCCTTCCAGTTCCATCTGCAGATCGATCGAGCCGGGAGTGGTGTGAAGGGTCGCTTTGTTGGCGTGGATGTAGGTGCTGGCCTCGGTGCCCTTCAGCATGACGATGTGCATGTCTGTGAGGGTCTTGTCATGGCGCTTGCTGGTGTATATGCGGTAGCCGGGTACGCGCTCCAGCACCTGGCCCTCTTGGAACAGGGTTTCAGGATTTTTCACCGCCACCTGATAAAACAGCCGCTTCATGCGGTCCTTCGCCGCAGGTGCGAGGCTCACATTCACCCACAGGCAGATGCCGCTCAGTGCTATGGCCAGGACAAAGACAGGGGCGCAGATGCGTGGCATGGACATGCCGGTCATGCGCAGTGAGACCAGTTCGTTGTCGGCAGAAAGTCGGCCAAACACGAGCAGGATCCCGGTCAGGAACGCCCAGGGAATCGTGAAGATGAGCGAGAATGGAATGACCAGCATCACGAACTCCGCGATCACCGAGGCCGGGAGCTCGGTGTTGCCCAGGAGCTGGTCCAGCTTCTTGTACACATTGCCCAAAACCATCACGCCACTGAGCAGCGCCACGCCGATCAGCGTGGCAGATGCGACCTGGCGGCCAAGATAGCGGTCAAAGATGCGCGGGAACATGAGGTGGTTCAGGCTAGCGAGTCTTCAGCGCCGGGCAATTTGAGATTGCCATAGGCTGCTTCAAACGACGGCCTTCTTCACCTTGCCGAAATCCGTGCCCAGAAAGCGCTTGGCGAGGTTCTCTGCCTGCTCGGAATGATCGGTGAGGTAGATGTCGAGTGTGGGTTTCGATTTGGTCGTCCGCAGCAGGCCGCCCTGTTCGAGGCTGGCTTTCACATGCGCTGCGCAGGTGCTGGCGGAGTCCACCAGCCGCACTTTTTGCCCCAGCATGCGCTTCAGCACCGGAATCAGCAGCGGATAGTGCGTGCAGCCCAGCACCAGGGTGTCGATGCCCTTGTCGAGCATCGGCTTCAAATACTCACGCAGCACGGACTTGAGTGCCGGATGATCCGTCCAGCCCTCCTCCACAAACGGCACCAAGAGCGGTGTGGCACGCGCCTCGATCATGATGTCCGGCCGCCGCATGGCGATCTCATGCTGATAGGCATGACTGCGGATCGTGCCCGCTGTTCCGATGATGCCCACGCGTTCGCAAGTGGCGTCTGCGAGTGTCGCTTCCACTCCTGGACCAAGCACGCCGATGACCGGAACACGAAATGTGGACTGGAGCAGCGGCAGCGCATGCGCGGTGGCCGTGTTGCACGCCACCACCACGGCCTTCACGCCATGGGAGACGAGGAACTGGGTGTCCTCCATCGAAAAGCGTCGGATCGTGTCCGGAGATTTGGAGCCATACGGCACGCGCGCCGTGTCTCCGAGATAAACGATCGACTCATTGGGCAACAGATCCCGCAGCGCCCGCACGACGGTCAGGCCGCCAACGCCGGAGTCGAAAACGCCGAGAGGGCTGCTGGCTGTGACGGGGGGGCTCATGAGATGAATAAAACCTATCAAACCATTCCGATCGCATCACTGCAATGCCGGGGAGGAAAAAACCAATCTTCCTTGTTTGGACAGCCTTTGGCCGGTCCTGGATGGAAACAAGCTTTCAAGACGCCTCAAGTATGGGCGGTTGAATGACCGCGCCAGACCTATCGGTTTTTGATTTTTTTTCGGATGGCGCGCTCCAGTGTTTTCAAGCCTGTAGCTTCTGTGATGTTCCTGGTGATGCCGCGAGTGGTGATGGCAAGGCGGTGCATGCGGTTTTTTAACCGCCGCAGCGGTGTGACGATTTTCTTTTCGCTGCCAGGCACGTACCACTCATTGCAGCCCGTGTTGGTAAAGTAATGATAACCCCGGCGCAGCATCTCGTCCTGCAAGTCGCCGCACCTTTTTCTGTCATTGTTTTCAAGGATGACCACACGCGGTTGCCAGCGTGCCAGATCAAATCCAGCGAGTACTTCCAGCTCACCGCCCTCGACATCAATGCTGATGAAATCAATTTCCTCCACTCCAGCCTCAGTTAGCATGTCGTTGAGTGTGCGCATAGGCACGGTGACTGCCTCTGTATGACCTCCCGTCTTGCGGATACGTTCCAG
This sequence comes from Prosthecobacter debontii, assembly GCA_943371875.1. GTDB lineage: Bacteria > Verrucomicrobiota > Verrucomicrobiia > Verrucomicrobiales > Verrucomicrobiaceae > Prosthecobacter > Prosthecobacter debontii_C. Next base: position 3,673 of record CALRWM010000039.1, read on the forward strand.
ATGGTCCGGCATGGCAGCGGTGGTGGAAAGGGTTTCAACACCGTGGGCGATGATGAGCGTTGCCTCTCCAGCTTGTGCACCCGCGGCGCATGCGAAGAGTGTGACATCTGGCCGGCGAGCGCGTATTTTTTCAGCGAAGTGAGGCATGGGCTCGATGATGATGGCGCGCCAGCCATTCTCCTCGAATGAAAGCGAGTTGCTGAAAGTCTCACCATCAAAGCCGCCGACTTCAACGCAGAGGCCGCTGCTCTTAGAGCTGAAAAACTCCCATAGAGCCCGATCTTCCCCATATTGCGAATAATAGTTCATTGTTTTTAAGTTCCTGTTAATTGAATGCAGAAATACACTTGGGAGAGAAAAAGAGAAGACCAAACTTTTAATACTCTCCGGCACACGACCGTCTCATAGGCCGTATCTAAACAAGGGGGGGCTTTTAAGTGGCTGGTGCAGTAAATCGAGGTGCTTAACGCCGAACCCAAGCCTTTCAACTGAACCGCTCCAACCGCCCACATCTTCGAAAAGGTCGAACGCTGACGCGCCAAACTCCGCAGCAGGCAGTCCAATCGAGAGGCTGCACTAAATGGGAGTCTTCAGTCTTATTCGAAGAGCACACTGTGGACATTAGTCGTGATAAACTAAACTGGCCTGGCGCTGCCAAAAAGAGGCGTCACCCCTTCCGCGTGAGCTCCACAATGATGGCCTTCTGCGCATGCAGACGGTTTTCAGCCTGATCGAAGATCAAATCGGCGTGGGCTTCCATGACTTCCTCGGTGATTTCTTTGCCGCGATAGGCCGGGAGGCAGTGCATGACGAGGGCGCCAGGATTGGCGTGCTTCAAGAGGGCGGAGTTGATCTGCCAGGGCTTGAGAGTTTCGATGCGGTCGGCGCTTTCGGCTTCCTTGCCCATGCTGACCCAGACATCTGTATAAACGACATCGCAGGCGCCCACGGCTTCGGCGGGGTCATCGACGATGCTCACGGTGTTGCCGGGCACACGATGCATGAAGCTTTCCTGCGGTTGAAACGCCTTGGGGGCACCAATGACGAGTTCAAAGCCGAGATGCACGGAGGCCCATATCCACGAGCGGGCCATGTTGCAGTCGCCATCGCCCAGGAAGCAGATGCGTTTGCCCTTCCAACTGCCGAGGCGTTCCTGAATTGTCTGCAAATCCGCGAGCACCTGGCAGGGGTGCTCGTCATCGGTCAGGGCGTTGATGGTGGGGATGCCACTGTACTGGGCGAAATCCACGACGTCCTGCTGGGCGAAGGTGCGGATGACCGCGCCATGAATCATGCGGCCCATCACCCGTGCGGTGTCCTTGATCGGCTCTCCGCGGCCCAACTGGATGTCAGCGCTGGAGAGGAACATCACTGCACCGCCCAGTTCGCGAATGCCGACTTCAAAGCTGACCCGCGTGCGTGTCGAAGACTTGCTGAAAATCAGGGCCCACTGCTGGCCGGTAAGCACCTGAGGTGATGCCTTGCGGTCCTTTTTCAGCACGCAGCCCAGATTGACGATTCTCTCGATTTGTTCCCGGGTCAGTTCTTCGATGGAAAGGAGGTGTTTCATATCATGGCGGGTTTTACGCGAGCTGATCGAGCACGCTCTTGAAGATGGCGAGCCCTTCGTCGGCATGGGCTGCGGTGATGTTCAGCGGTGAGAGCCAGCGCACGACATTGGGGCCGGCGGGGGTGACCATCATGCCGGCATCGAGCAATTGCTGAGCGAGGAAGATGGAGGAAAGCTTGCCGCCGGACTTCGCGGCGATGGCTTCTGCATTGAGTTCAAAGCCGATGAACAGGCCAAGCTGGCGCACCTCTTTGATCAGCACGTGATTCCATGAACAGGCCGCAGCAGCGATGGCAGCACCGCGCGTTTTGGCGTTGTCGCAGAGATGTTCGTCCAAAATCGTGCGCAGTGTGGCGATGCCGACGGCGCAGGCGAGGGGCGAGCCGCCATAGGTGGTGCCATGCGTGCCGGGGCCGAGTGTCTTGCTCAGATCGCGGCGATCATTGACCCAGAACGAGCCGAGCGGGAAGCCGCTGCCGATGGCCTTGGCCCAGCTGATGCCGTCGGGCTGGATTTCATCTCCCGGAATGATGCTGCGCCAGCCGGCCATTTCGCCTGCACGGCCAAAGCCGCACTGCACTTCATCCAGCAGCAGCAGCAGATCTTTTTCGCGGCACAAACGCTGGGCGGCGCGCAGAAACTCGGGGGTGACAGCGTTCACGCCGCTCTCACCCTGAATGGGCTCCACTAAAATGGCGACTGTCTTGTCGGTGATCGCAGCTTCGAGCGCCGCGATGTCATTGAAAGGCGAATAGACGAACCCGGGCGGCAGCGGACCAAATCCCCCATGGATCTTCTCCTGCGCCGTGGCGGTCATGGCACCGAAAGTGCGGCCATGAAAGGAACCGGTGAAGGTGATGATCTCGTAGCGACCGCCGGTCTGCTGGCCGTATTTCCGCGCCAGCTTGAGCAGACCTTCATTGGCCTCCGCGCCGCTGTTGCAGAAGAAGCATTTGCCGGCAATGCCGACGCATTCTTCGACGAGGATGCGCGCCAGTTCGGCCTGCTTGTCGATGCAGTACCAGTTTGAAACGTGGATGAGCGTGTTTGCCTGTTCTGTGAGCGCCTTCACCACTGTGGGGGGGCAGTGACCGAGCGGGCACACGGCCACGCCGCCGGCGAAGTCGAGATACTTTTTCCCATCACGATCCCAGACGTACGGGCCTTCGCCACGCACCGGCCAAACATTGTAACGACCGTAGTTCGGCAGGACAAACTCCTGCATCAGTTGATCACTCGTTCTCATCTCAGGATTACAAATGGATTTCAGTGCCGATCCCGCCGTCGGTGAAGATTTCGAGAATCAGCGCATGCGGCAGACGGCCGTCGATGAGATGCACCTTGCCCACGCCACCGCGAAGGGAATCGAGCGAAGAGTCCACCTTGGGAATCATGCCGCCGCTGATGATGCCGTCTGCCTTCAGTTTTGCGATCGATGCCTCGTCGAGGCTTGGGATCAGTGTGGTGTCGTCCTTTGGATCACGCATCACCCCGCGCACGTCGCTGAGGAAGATGAGCTTCGTGGCCTTGAGGCGCTTGGCCAAGCCGCAGGCTGCGAGATCGGCGTTCACGTTGAGCGTTTTGCCAGAGGCGAGCTCACGGGCGACGGGAGAAACCACAGGCACGAATTCGCCGGCTACAGCGGCCTGGATCAGACCGAGCTTGCAGTCGTTGACTTCGCCGACCCAGCCGAGATCGCCCTTCATCTTTTCGCCCAGAAAGACTTCCGTGCCGGGAATGCCGACGGCTTTGCCGCCAAAGGCAATGATCTTGGTCACGATTTCCGGGTTGATCACACGGGCGAGCGTTTCCTCAACGATCTTGATCGTCTCGTCATCAGTGACGCGCATGCCGTTGATGAACTTGGCCTGCAGTCCGGACTCGGTCATGGCCTTTGAGATCGCCTTGCCACCACCGTGCACTATGACGGGATTGATGCCCACGGCTTCGAGGAAGACGACGTCACGCAGAAAGGAATCCACCTGCACGGGGTCTTCCATGGCACTGCCGCCGACCTTGATCAAAAACGTGCAGCCACGGAAGCTCTGCATGTAGGGCAGGGCTTCAAGAAGTACGGCGGATTTGGTGATTTGAGCGTCGAGTGGATTCATCGCGATGAAGATGACTGCGTGAACCGATCAAGCGAAGCCTTTCTGGCGTTTCGCATGAATGGCGGCGGAGTATTCCGAGCTGTTGAAATCCACGTATTCTTCGGACAGGTCGCTGGTGTAAACGGTGTAGCCGCTGGTGCCGAGATTGAGATCAATGGTGACGGTGAACTTCGGTTCCTTAACGACCTTTTCCAGTTCGGCCACAGGCGTGTGGTTGACGAGCCCCCCTTTGCAGGCCTGCAAACCGCCGAAATAGATGTCGATGAGTTCTTCACGAATCCGTGCGCCGGAATAACCGACGGCGTGGATGATGCGGCCCCAGTTTGGGTCGCAGCCATGGAAGGAGCACTTCACGAGGAGGGATTTGGCGACGGTCTCGGCCACCTTGCGGGCATCGGCCAGCGTGCGTGCATTGCGGACGCGGATTTCGACGAACTTGGTCACGCGCTCGCCATCGCAAACGATCATCTTGGCGAGTTCCAGCATCACTTTGTGCAGCGCGCAGCGGAAGAGTTCCGCTTCGGGCGAGCCCTTCTTTATGGTGGGCACATCCGACTGGCCATTACACATCACAATGACGGTGTCATTCGTGCTGGTGTCGCCGTCGATGGTGATGCAGTTGAAGCTCTTCTCCACGGCGTAGCGCATGGAGCGGTGCAGCTCATCCTTGCCGATCCTCACGTCTGTGGTGATGAAGCAGAGCATGGTGGCCATGTTCGGGCAGATCATGCCCGCGCCTTTGGCGATGCCGCCAATACGGAAGCTGCCTTTGCCACAGGGCACATCGACCGCGAAGGACTTGGGCTGCGTGTCGCTCGTCATGATCGCGCGCATGGCGTCATCGGAACCATCGGACTTCAGCTTGGCCACGGCATCGGGCACTTTGACAATGACACGCTCAATCGGCATCGGCATGCCGATGATGCCGGTGGAGCAGACGAGCACCTGGCGCATTTTCACACCGAGTTCTTCAGCCACAGCCTTGGTCATGGCCTTGGCGTCCTGAATGCCCTGCACGCCGGTGCAGGCGTTGGCATTGCCGCTGTTGGCGATGATGGCACGGGTGTCGCTTTCCTTGATGTGCTGCTGGCAGACGCGAACGCAGGCGGCGCGGACCTTGTTTGTCGTGAAGACTGCATCTGTGGTGGTCGGGCCGTCGGATACAATCAGCGCGAGATCCAAGCGGGTGGCTTCAGGATTCTTGATGCCGCAGGTCACGGCGCTGGCGCGGAACCCCTTTGCGGCGGTCACGCCGCCTTCGATGACTTTGAAAGAGACGCGGCATTCGCGTTCGTCGTGTGCTTTGGTCGCCATAAAATTAGACGTACAGCAGGCCTGCGGTGGCCTCGAAGCCGCAGATGAGGTTCATGTTTTGTACTGCCTGGCCAGAGGCGCCTTTGCCGATGTTGTCTTCGGTGCTCATCAAAATGAGCTGCCCTGCGCGGGCGTCATAGGACCAGCCGATGTCCACAAAGTTGGTGCCGGTAACGTTTTTGGTGTCTGGAGACTGATTCACCCCCAGCAAACGCACGAAGGGTGCGGAATCGTAGGCCGAATGCAGCGCGGCGCTGATTTGGTCAATCGTGACTCCCGGCTGCAGCTGCGCGAATGTCGTGGTGCAGATGCCGGAATGCGTCGGCATGAGGTGCGGCACAAAGGAGAGCTTCACCTCACGGCCGGCGGCGATGGCGAGTTCCTGCCCGATCTCGCTCAGGTGCCGGTGCAGCGGCACGCTGTAGCTGCGCACGCTGTTTTGTACTTCGCAGAAGAGGAGGGGAATGCTTTCTTTGCGTCCGGCACCGCTGGCACCGCTCATGCTGGCCACAGCCAGGGGAGACTCGGCCAGCAGGCCAGCCTTCAGCAGTGGAAGAAGAGGCAGCAGAATGCTGGTGGGGTAGCAGCCGGGGCAGGCGATGAGCCGTGAGATCTTGATCTGCTCCGCACGTACTTCCGGCAGGGCATACACAGCTTCATCCAGCAGTTCAGGCGCAGGATGGGCGTGGCCGTAGAATTCCTCATACAGTGCCGGACTCCGCAGACGGAAGTCCGCGCTGAGGTCGATCACTTTGAGTCCCAGCTCCAGCAGGGGCTTGGCATACTCGGCGGACACGCCGTGAGGCAGGGCCAGAAAGGCGATCTCGGCACCGGCGGCTTTCAAGGCGGCGGCGTCAGGCGCGGTGAAGGTCAGCGAATCGGCCACGCCCACACTGCGGAAGCGCGGAAACTCCTTGGACAGGGCTTTTCCAGCCAGCGAACGCGAGGTCACAGCCACCAGTTCCACATTTGGGTGCCGCAGCAGCAGGCGCAGCAATTCTGCTCCAGAGTAACCACTGGCTCCTACGACGGCGACTTTGACGGGTGAGGACATATTGCGGGGGGCGGAGTATGGGATGTCATGGGGGGCATGCAACCCTGAAAAAGAGCATTTCTCGCCCCTCCAGAGCACGCATCGTGCCGCTTGTCAGCGGGCTTCGCCTCGCGCACTGTCAGCACCCCCATGAGCGATCCCACGCCTGAACCCCCAGAGACCGAAAAACCCAAAGCGCCCGGCAGTCCGGAGGAGATCACGCGCAAGTTGGAGGATTTCATCAAAAACACCCTGGGCGGCCAGGTGCTCTTCACCCGCGTGGAAGGCCCCGGAGGACGCCCCATGCCGGAAGGTGAGGAGAAGCCCGTCGAAGAGGCCAAGCCCGACCATGGCCGGGTCTTCGAGTTCAACTACCGCCCTGCCGACATCAAGGCCCACCTCGATCGTTTCGTGATCCGCCAGGACGAGGCCAAAAAAGTGCTCGCCACGGCGGTGTGTGATCATTACCACCACGCGCAGATGCTGCGGGATGATCGTGAGTCGAACTCCGGTGGGCCGAAGCTCGAATTCTCCAAGCAGAACGTCATCATCATCGGCCCCACCGGCGTCGGGAAGACCTACCTCGTCAAGCACATCGCCGATCTCATCGGCGTACCGTTTGTGAAGGCGGATGCCACGAAGTTCAGTGAAACCGGCTACGTCGGCGCGGATGTGGATGACCTGGTGCGCGATCTCGTGGCCAAGGCCAATGGCGACATCGAACTCGCGGAGCATGGCATCATCTATCTGGATGAAATCGACAAGCTCAGCAGCGGCCCCGAAAGACTCGGGCGCGATGTGAGCGGGCGTGGGGTGCAGACCACCCTGCTAAAGTTGATGGAGGAAACCGAGGTCGCCCTCTACGCGCCGAACGACATCCGCAGCCAGATGCAGATGATGTTCGACACCCGCAAAGGCCGCACCGGCCGCGAGGTGGTGAACACGCGCAACATTCTCTTCATTGTCAGCGGTGCGTTTGGCGGTCTGGAAAAGATCATCGAAAAGCGCACGAACCGGAAATCCATCGGCTTCGTTTCCGCAGACGCGAAAGACACTTCCTCCGAGTATTTGTTCCGTGAGGCGCGCACGAAGGACTTCATCGATTATGGATTCGAGGCTGAATTCATTGGCCGCCTTCCCGTGCGTGTGGTTTGTGATCCGCTGAGCGCGGACGACATGTTCCAGATCATGAAAAACTCCGAGGGCAGCCTCATCCGCCAGTATGAGCGCGAGTTTGCCGCCTACGGTGTCAAAGCTGTCTTCAAGGACGATGCCCTGCGCGAGATCGCCAGCCGTGCGGAGGATGAAAAAACCGGTGCACGTGGTCTTGTCACCGCCTGGGAACGCGTGCTGCGTGACTTCAAATTTGAAATGCCCAGCCTGGGGCTGCCAGAACTCCAAGTCGACGGCTCGCTCGTCAAAGAGCCGGAGCAAACGCTTGCCAGATGTCGCGCCGAAGCGGTCAGCCAGTTCAGAGAACTCGGTGCCGCCCATGCAGGTGAAGTCAGGGCTTTTGCAGAGCGCTTTCAGCGTGAGCATGGCTTCCAGCTCGACTTTGACAGTGAAGCCATCGCCGCAGTCGCCGCCCGCGCTCAGCGTGAAGGTCTGCATGTGGAGGCCATGTGCGCGAAGCTCTTCAAAGACTATCCTTTTGGCCTCAAACTCGTCACTCGCAGCACCGGCGCGACGAGCTTTGTCATCACTCCGGACGCGATCGCGAATCCTGACAAGTATGTCAGCGAGCTCGTCGTAAACGCCTGCCGCAGCCAGCCGGAGCCGGTTTCCAACAACATCATCGACATCACCCCTGACACTCCTGCCCATGAATCGTAATCATGTCGCCGCCATGTTCATTGGCGTGCTGGTCTGCATCCCGTTGCTGGCCTTGTATCATTTTGGTTATTTCAAAGCCACGGCCGAATGGTTCGCTGTGCTGTATGCGCGAGGTTTCATTTTGCCGGCCGGTGGCTTGAAGCAGATGCTTTGGCTGCAATACGGCTACTACACATGCATGGCCTTCATCAGCGCCTGGGTGTGCATTGAGATGCCCTCACAGTGGCGGCGTTTTGCGTTCCTCCTTGGCGGCACCTTCCTCACCACCACTTTTGCCTGCATCATGGCCATGAGCGGGGTTTTGTTTGAGCCCATATCGGGCTCGCTGGCGCTGTGGTTCGCCGGCATTGCGGGTATTGCCGTGGGTGGTTCGGTCAATGCTTACCGCTGCCACGTCATGCGCGATTACTTTGTCGGGCGGCTTTCCACGCGCTTGTTTGAGGAGCTCGCGGATCAAAACAACCCGGCGAAAATGACGGAGCGCCGTGAGATCACCGTGCTGACCTGCCGCCTGTTGAATCATGGGGAACTTGCCACGGGCATTGAGGCATCGCAGTTCGAGGAACTGGCCACGCATTTTCAGCGCAGCATTTCAGGGTTTCTCATCGAGCGCGGGGCCTATCTGGATGACTGCAATGCGCGGCAGGTGCGCGTCTTCTTTGGATTCCCGCTCACAGACGAGCATCATGCTCTGCATGCCGTCCAAGTGGCCGCTGTGCTGCGCAACCACGTGGCCACGCTGACGCGAGAGATCGAGCAGCGTTTCGGCAAGAAGGCGCAGATTGGTGTGGCGTTCAGCACGGGGCCGGCAGTCTGCGGTCTGTTTGGAGTGAGTCACTTTGAAAGCTTCAGCGCCGTGGGTGATGTGATCGATTTTGCCTCGCAGCTCTGCGTCTTGAACGCCGAGTACGGCAGCAAGGTGCTATTGAGCGCGAGGACTTATGCATTGGTAAAGGACAATGCCGAGGTGCGTCCGATGGAAATGGTCAGCACCGTGGGTTCCAGCCAGATGAGCGAGGTGTATGAACTGCTTGCCGAAAAAGGCACGCTGCCTGAGCCGGACATCCGCGCCCGTGACTCCTTCTGGCAGGGCGTGGTGCAGTATCGCAAGGGCGATCTTAAGCAGGCGCAGGAAAGTTTCAACAGTGCTGTCATCGAGGGCCGTGAGGATGCGCCGCTCAAGTACTTCATGGACCGCGTCGACCAGGCTCTGAAGGAAAAATCTTCGCCGGGCAAAGAGACGTCGAAACATTCGCGCAAGCTCGCGGTGACCTGAGTTTTTTTGCCGTGCGTATCGACTATCCACCTGCGATCCAGCGACTCGTCGCCCAGCTCAAATCTTTGCCGGGCCTGGGACCGCGCAGCGCGGAGCGTCTCATGATATGGCTGCTGCAAAAGAGTGATGAGCGCATCTCCCTGCTTTCCAACACGCTGGTGGAGGCCAGGGAGCGCATCATTCCCTGCGATGACTGCGGGTTCTTCATTGAAAGCGACAGCGAGTGCTTGCTCTGCCACGATCCGCGCCGTCAGCAGCACCAACTTTGCGTGGTCGAGCAGGCCGCAGATGTGCTGCGCATGGAGCGTTCAGGCGCGTTCCAAGGCCTCTACCACGTCCTCGGTGGCAGGCTTTCGCCGCTCGACAACGTGACCCCGGAAGACCTGCGCATGGAGTCGCTGGTCAATCGTGTGCGGGATCTTCACACGGAAGAAGTCATCATCGCCCTTGGTTCCGATGTCGAAGGCGAGGCCACCGCCAGCTACATCGCGGATCTGCTGCGTCCGGCTGGCATTGCCGTCACCCGTCTGGCCCAGGGCATGCCTGCCGGGGGAGGACTCGACCACGTGGACGAACTCACGCTGTATCAGGCCCTGCATGGACGGCGGAAGATGGGGTGAATCACTCCAGTCCCAGCGCAGCCACCTCGTCTTCATCCAGTCCGAGATAATGGCCCAGCTCGTGGAGAAACGTGATCCGAACCTCATGACGGTACGTCGCCAGATCACCGGCGCACTCGTCCCACAGGTTGTCCAGAAACAGACGGATCCGCGGCATCTCGTCCGGAGTTTCCGGCAACCCGTCACTGCGGGAGAGACCTTCAAACAGCCCCAGCAGATCGGGATCCAGATCCTCATCAATATCGATCAGCGCATCCATCTCCGTCAGCTCAATGCGGCAGTCTCCTGCTTCATTGCGGATCTCGGTCGGCAGTGAGTGAAGCGTGTCTTTGACGACTTTGGTGGCGATGGTGAGTAGGCGTGGGAATCGCATGGTGGTTTACTTGCCCGCTTTCTTTTCTGGGGCGGCTGGCTGTGATTTTTTCTTCAGGGTTTCGAGCTCTTTCTGCTGTTCCTCGGCCTGCTTTTGCAACTGCTGCACGCGGTCCCAGAGTTTTTTCAAATCGGCAGGGCTCTCCAAGCCCGCACGGATGTCCTGCACTGATTTGGCTGCAGCCTCGCGCACGGGATCAATGCGAGAATTGCCACCTGCGAGAAGGGGTTCCAGCACGGCGAGCGCCTTGGGATCGCGCAGCGTGCCGAGGGCCTTGGTGCTGGCGAGACGCCAGCTGGGCCGAGGGTCGGTGAGTTTGGTGGAGAGAAACTCACGCACGGCATCGCGCTGCGTGTTCGTGGGGCGGCGTGCGAGGAAGGCGACTGTATCGAAGGCGATGACAGCATCGCGACCACGGAGATCATTGAGGGACTGCAGCCGGGCCAGCAGGTCTGGGACGGCGGATTCGTCGTCCTGCGCACGCAGTGCTTTGATGGAGGCGAGTTGGAGCGAGTGATTGTAACTGGTGCCGCTCAGGTGGGTGCGGAGTGCTTTGGCAACTGAGGCATCCCCAGGGCGAGCGCCCCAAGTTTCGATGATGCCAGCGAGAATGTCGGGGTTCTTTTCGCTCTGGGCCATTTTCCAAAGCGTCTCCTGGGATTCCGCCGTGTTCAGGGCCGCAAGAGATTGCACAATGGTCCTGCGCACGCGTGCATCGGGCTGGTTGCTGCTGCCTGCGATCAATGCCGCACGGGCTTCGGGCTCGGCGATTTTCGCGAGGGCTTTTGCTGCCTCGGCACGGACGGCGTAGAAGGTATCTTCATGCAAGGCTTTGCCAAGCTTGTCGATGTGTTTGTCGTCGAGTGTGCTGATGGCGAGCAGGCGGCCGAGGACGTCGGATTGCAGCTGTTTGTCGAGCATGGGGCCCGTTGGAGTGAAGGCGACTTTGGCCAGCACGGTGTAATCGGGATCGATGCGCACCAGTTCCGGTTGGGCGGGCAGGGGAAAATAAAAGTCTTCGACCTCTTTGCTGACGTCTGCTTTGACACGCAGCAGCTCCTTTTGTCCGGGAATGGCAAAGCCGACGGGCAGCGGCACGCGGAAGAGTCGCACCTGTTCGCTAAGTTTTTGAGTCTGCCGAACGGTGATCCGGGCCAGCTTGGAAGCGGCGTCCCATGCATAGTCGATTTTCAATTCTGGCACGCCGCCGTGGAAGAGCCACTGGTCGAAAAACTGGTCAAATGAAAGCCCGCTGACTTCTTCAATGACGTCCTGCAGATCTTCGGTACGGACAATGCTGTTGCGATGGCGCTCAAGATACGTCCGGATGCATTTGCGATACAAATCCGGGCCGAGCTGGCTGCGCAGCATGTGCAGCACCCAGGCGCCTTTTGGGTAGGCACGGGAATCGAACTGCTGCATGGGGTCGCCGTAATCGCGCCAGACGATGGGGCGGGTGTCGTTCGCCTGAAACACCTGCTGGGCTTCTTTCCAGAGTGCGTATTTCATCGCATCCTTACCGAGTTTCTGCTCCTCATAGAGAATGGTGTAGTAGCTGGCGAAGCCTTCGTTGAGCCAGAGATGAGACCAGTCACGGCAGGTGACGAGGTCGCCGAACCACTGGTGGGCCGTTTCGTGAGCATCGAGTTCGTGCAGGGAACGCAACTGCTCGGTGTCGGAGTTGAACAGCATGTCGGCAGCTTCAAAGGTGCAGCTCGTGTTCTCCATGCCGCCGGCGATGAAATCGAGGCAGTAGACCTGATAGTACTTATCCCAGGCAAAGGGGACGCCGATTTCCTTCTGGTAGAATTCGATGATCTTGCGGGTATCGGTAAAGGCGTTTGCCGCCTGTGCGGCGTGCGAGGGAGGAACCAGCATGGCGAGCGGCAGATTTCCCGCCTTGTCCTCCAGCTTGTGGAAGTAGCCCGCCGTCATCGCGATGAGGTAGTTTACATGCGGCTTGTCCTGCAGCCAATGAAAGGTCGTTAGGCCGTCATTGCCGGGCTTTTCGCTCTGCAGCGTGCCATTGGAGATGACCTGCATGCCCTTGGGCACATGGCAGATGACTTCGCTGGTGAAGCGCTCATTGGGGTAATCGTAGCTGGGGAACCAGAAGCGATGCTCCTCCGCCTCGCCCTGGCTCCACACCTGCGTGTCTCCTGCTTTGTAGCCCATCTCCGGCGTGCGGAAATACAGGCCGTGATCTGGCTGCACCGCAGAATAGGTGACGTTGACCGTCGCCTCCGCGTCCGGTGCAATGGCCTTCGCGAAGGTGATGATGAGTTTGTCTTCTGTGACCTGATGCTCCGAGACCTGCGCACCGGCGGCTGTGATGGAGGCGATCTTCAAGTCCACGGCATCCAGTTCCAGTTTCTCCAAAGGAAGAGCGATCGGTTTAAAACGAAGAGTCGCCGTGCCTGAGATCGTGCGTTTGTCAAAATTCGGCGTCACATCGAGTTTCACATGCAGGATGTCCGCCCGGCGATCCCGTGCATATTTGCGGCCCGGGATCAGCTTCAGCGGCTGCGGCAGGAAATGTTTGTTGCAGTGCAGGCACTCAGTGGAGTCGGCGGCGGCCTCCAAGGTCAGCAATCCGACAGCAAGAATGAAAGGGTGGATGCGCATGATGGCGGCGAGCATCCCGAACTCGATGCAGGGTGGCAAGCACAATCAGGAAGGAGTGCCTCCTTGGTGGCGTATTTGGAAGGGACATGCTGACCTTTTCCGACCACAGCCAGGGTTCTTCGCGCCTTCAGCGGCGTGATTTTCTGCGCATTGGTGGCCTGGGGCTGGGCGGGCTCGGGCTGAGTGATCTGATGGCGATCAAGTCGCTGGCAGCTTCTAAAAAGTCGCTGCTCAAGGACAAGTCGGTCATCTTTTTGTTCATGCACGGCGGGCCGTCGCAGTTTGAAACCTTTGACCCGAAGATGGATGCGCCGTCGGAAATCAGGAGCGTCACGGGCGAGATCAAAACCAAGCTGCCCGGGGTGACGTTTGGCGGCACGTTTGAGCGGCTGGCAAAGCTGGCGGACAAGTTCAGCATCGTGCGGTCCTTCGTCACCGGAGATGCGGTGCACGACATCAAGACCATCGTCGGCAAAGACACGATGAAGGCGAATCTGGGCTCGCTGTACTCCCGCATGGCGGGGCCGTTGCGCAAAAGCAGCGCGATGCCGACGAACGTGGCGCTCTTTCCGCAGGCGGTTTCAGCCACGGCAGGACCCGTGATCAAACAATTCGGCGACTTCACCTCCAGCGGCGAATTTGGGACAACTTACCAGCCCTTTGTGCCTGGTGCAGGCAGTGGAGCACAGGCGGACATGACCCTGAGCATGCCGCAGAACCGGCTGGATGATCGTCGCGCATTGCTCACTTCATTGGATCAATGGCAGCGAACCATGGACGGCAGCCAGGCCGTTAGTGGCGTGTCAGAATTTCAAACGCTTGCCTTCGATGTGCTGCGGCGCGGTGTGTCGGATGCTTTTGATCTTTCCAGAGAGGACCCGAGACTCATGGCCCGGTACGACACAGCTGCACTGCTGCCCAAAGACCGCATCAGTACGCAGTGGAACAACCGCGAGCACTATGCCGACAACGCGGCAACGCTTGGCAAGCTGCTGCTCATGGCGCGGCGGTTGTGCGAGCGCGGCTGCGGCTTTGTCACCGTCACGACGAGTTTTGTATGGGACATGCATGCTGACAACAACAACGCCCCGTGCCGCACTGGCATGGACTACGTGGGGCGTCCTTTTGACCACGCGGTTTCGGCCTTGATCGAAGACATCGAGTCACGCGGTCTCAGCGAAAAAATCATGCTCGTATGCTGTGGCGAAATGGGCCGCTCGCCCAAGATCAATGTCAAAGGCGGGCGCGATCACTGGGGTGGACTGGCGCCGCTCATGATTTATGGCGGGGGCTTGAAGATGGGCCAAGTCATCGGGCAGTCAGCACGCAATGGCGGAGAGCCCGCCTCAGAGCCGGTCACAATTCCCGATCTGATCGCCACCATCATGCACACACTGGTGGATGTGGGCGAGGCGCGAGTGACCGACGGCCTGCCGCCGAGCCTGCTCAGCGTGCTAACCCGTGGCGAGCCGATCCGGGGGCTGGTTTGAAATTGCCGTTATGAAACACACACTTCGCCTTCTCGTCTTCCTTGGTTCCATTATGTCCGGTCTCCAAGCCGCCGAAAAGCAGCCGACTGTGACCTTTTATGTCTCAGGCGTGGAGTGCGGGAGCTGCGTCTATGTCGTCCAGCAGTCAATCAGTGAAACGAAGGGTGTTGCAGATGCGACGGTCGTGCAGGTGATAGACACTTACGCCAATGTTGTCTTTGACCCGAAGGTATCGAGCGAGCACCAGATCGCGCAGGCTGTGCGCGAGGCGCTGCCCATTCACGGCAAACCTTATCTGGCAACGCTGAAACTCCATGTGCCGGACTATGCGAAGCATGCCGCGAAAGTGGACGGCCTGTTTGCGCGCTGGAAAGGCTGGGTGGAACTGGAGACAGTGGACAAGGCCAAGGGTGAGCTGCTCATCCACTTTCACGAACTCAAAAATGATCCAAAGAAAACCGGTCCGCAGGGCTGGAGCCTCGCGCAATTTGCCACAGCGATGAAGTCACCCGAACCAAACGGTTTGGGGCTTGATTTCACGGTGGAAGCAGAAGGGCCATGACGGGCTTCTGCGAGTCACCCTGCCATACAGATTCAGGCTACTCCTCGGTCTTTTTCTTCTTCTTGCCTTTGCCTTCGCCTTTTTTCTTCTCTCCGCCAGACGTGGCTTTGACTTCGGCATCGGCGGCGGGGATGGCAGCACCGAGTTTGGCCTTGATCTCGCTCATGCCGACCTCACCTGCGAGGTTGGTCCATTCATACGGGTCTTTGGTGTGATCGTAGAGTTCTTCGGTGCCATCAGCATAGCGGATGTAGCGCCAGTTGGCGTCGCGCACGGCGTGATTGCCTTTGCCGTGGGTGCAGACGGCGACTCCGTCCCATTTGGCGGCAGGGTCTTTTAGCAGCGGCATGAGGCTCGCGCCTTTGACATGTTCCGGGACGGGCAGGCCGGTGAGTTCGCAGATCGTGGGATACATGTTCAGGTAATCGACCGGTGCTGTGCAGGTGGTGCCCGGCTTGGTGACGCCGGGGGCGACAATGGCCATGGAGGTGCGCGTGGTTTCCTCCCAAAGGGCGAATTTTCGCCAGTGCTCTTTCTCTCCGAGATTCCAGCCGTGATCGGTCCACCAGACGATGATCGTCTTGTCTTTGCGAGGGCTTTGATCGAGTCCGTCGAGTAGACGACCCACCTGGTCATCGAGGAATGAAATCGTGGCGAGATAGGCCTGCACTGCTTTCTTCCATTGGTCGCCTTTGATCACGGCGGCATGATCGCCCTCGGGGCCGGCCATGCGCACGCCGGCTTTGGGGATGTCATCGAGGTCATGCTCTTTGGTCATCGGCAGCTTGATGTCGGCGAGCGGAAAGCGGTCATAATACTCCTTGGGCACATACCATGGCAGGTGGGGCTTGATGTAGCCCAGGGCGAGGAAGAGCGGCTTGTCCTGCGGCGCGGTCTTGAGCTGGTTGATGGCCCAGTCGGTGGCTTTGTAGTCTCCCATGTCAGAAGGCTTGGCGTCCACCGGGCCCCAGTCAAAGTGGCCGCGGTTGAGGCCGTTCATGTTTTCCTCGTGTTCCTGAATGGAGGGGAACAGGCTCTCCCATTTCGTCCATGAATCGGTGCGTCCTTCGCTCCCATAACCGTGGTAGATTTTGCCGCCGCCGAGGGTGTTGTAACCGCTTGCGAGAAAGTGGCGGTTGATGGTGAGCACATCCTTCATCACGCCCTGCGCCGGATCACCGTTGGTGTAGATCCCCGTCTGCCATGGACGCAAACCACTCATCAGTGCCGCGCGCGAGGGATTGCAGGCTGGCGCGGCGCAATGCGAATTGGTGAACGCCGTGCCTCGGGCCACGAGGCGGTCGATGTTCGGTGTTTTCGTCTGCGGATGTCCACCGAGATAGGTCACCCAGTCGTTCAAGTCATCGACGGCGATGAAGAGGACATCGGGTTTCGATTGAGCGACCGCAGCAGAGCTGATCAGCAGGAACAGGGCGAAGAAACGAGTCATGGCCCGCCATGAACGTGGCCATGGTCAGCGTCTTGCAGTGAAGCTTTGCTCAATCGTCGTCCTTTTCCAGACGATAGAGGGCTCCATCTTGAGACAGCAGCACAGGTTCTCCATCGAGATCCGCCGTGACGAGTGTGGGGTTGAACTTGTGCTCCGGGTCCTTGCGGTGCAGCACACTGCGGCGGACGGGCTGGCCGCTGGCGGGATCGATGCCCAGTGCCCACACGCTGCCGTAGCCCCAATCCGCGAAGACAAACGCGCCGTCGAGCTGTGGCAGTTTTTGCCCACGATAAAGCAGGCCGCCGACGATGCAGATGCCTTCGCCACGCATGCGGGTGTAGGCATGGACTGGGTCGGTGGTGGTCGTGTTCGGGAGATAGCTGTGTGCGTGGAAGGCGCTCTTTGCGGGGCCGTCGCGATCACTCCAGCCGTAATTGGCGCCGCTTTCTACGCGGTTGATCTCCTCCCAGAGGTCCTGGCCGACATCTGCGCACCAGAGCTGGCCGGAGCGCGCATCAAAGGAGAGACCCCAAGGATTGCGAAAACCGAGGGCGAAAATTTCAGGACGCACGGTCTGCACTTTGGTGAAGGGGTTGTCCTCGGGAATCGCGTAGGGCAGCTTGCCGCTGCGGCCGTTCACATCGATGCGGAGGATTTTGCCATGCAGGACCCAGGGGTTTTGCGCCAGCCGATAGGGGTCATCACGCAGGCCACCGTCACCGAGCGCAATATAGAGACAGCCATCCGGCCCGAAGGCGATGTGACCGCCCCAGTGATCTGCCAGCGGCTGGGGAATCTCCATGAGCACGCGTTCCGTCTCCGGCATTGCATCAGGGGTGGAGTCCTTGGAGGCGCGCATCTCGCTGATCACTGTGCGGCGGGGGTCGTTTTGCGAGTAGCTGAGGTAAAACAGCCGGTTCTCAGAAAAGCGGGGATGAAAAGCGATGCCGTGCACGCCTTCCTCGAAGAGCACAATGCCCTTCATTTTTTCACGGAAATCGAGAAAGGGCCGCCACTGGCCGCTGCCGTCTAGCCGAACAGCGCAGAATTCACCCCGCTGCATGGCAATGACCTGCTCTCCGCCAGCATCCGGCATGGAGGCCAGCATGACGGGGGAGTCGAACTCACGGTCAAAGGCGAGTTTGCGCAGCACGATTCCCGGCATCGGCTCTTCAGGAAGCTCCAGTGGCGGAATTTCCGGTGCTGCTGGGACGGGCAGGGGGGAGCCGATTTCTGGAATGGCCGGGTAGCTGGAAGCTGGCATGAAGAAGGCTGCCAGCGTCAGGGCGGGCAGCCAAAAGCGATGGAATAGGAAAATTTTCATCGGGAGGTTGGGAATTCTGACTGCATGGACCATGCCATCCTGACAGCCATGGATCTTGTTTTGCTCGAATTACATGGGAAGAATGCAGATGGCATGAGATTTTCTGCAACATGATCGTCCGGTGTCCCCTCACCTTTTGATTCGTGGGCTGACCCACGTCCGGCCGTGCTGTCTGGATTGGCATGCCTGATTCTACCGGACTTACGCGTGACAGGCAGCGATAGACACCCACGAGAAAGTTTTTCCACGTCTTGCACTCCTCCCATGGCATGCCAATGATGGATGCTCCTTTACGATGAGCGACCCAATCAGTCACGAGTGCGGCATAGCAGTGGTGCGGCTGAAAAAGCCGCTTGGATACTTCTATCAAAAATACGGCAACGCCCTCTACGGCTTTGACGCACTGCAGGCCATCATGACCAAGCAGCGGAATCGCGGCCAGGACGGCATGGGCATCGGCTGCAGCAAGCTCGGCATGCCCCCCGGCCTCCCATATATGTTCCGCATGCGCAGCACCGAGAGTGTGGAACGCATCGGCCAAGTCTTTGAGGATGAACGCAAAGAGTTCAAGCGCATCGCCCGCCGTATCGACAAGCAGCGCAAGGATGAGCGTGACCAGGAAGGGAAGGAATTCGTGTCCTTTGAGGACGATCCGGACGCCATCAAGCGCGAGTTCGAGATGGCCGGGGAGATTTACATCGGCCACTTGCGCTACGGCACCAGCGGTGACTTCGGCAAAGGCGCGCTGCATCCCTACATGCGCCGCACCACCTGGCCAACCCGTACGCTGATGGTGATGGGGAACTTCAACCTCACCAACACCCGCGAACTCAACGAGGTGATGATGAAGCGCGGGCAGCACCCCGTCTTCGGCACGGACACTCAGAGTGTGCTGGAAGAAATCGGCTTTCAGCTCGATGAGGCGCACACCAAGCTTTACCACGTCCTGCGTGACTCGGGCATGCCCGGGGAGGACATCCCGCAGCACATCAGTGAGAAACTGGATGTGACCGAAGTGATCAAAGAGTCCGCCAAACGCTGGGATGGTGGCTACAGTATCGTCGGCGTCATCGGCAATGGCGACCTCTTCGCCATGCGCGATCCCAGCGGCATCCGCCCCTGCCACTATTACGAAAACGACGAGATCTTTGCCATGGCTTCCGAGCGAGTGGCCTTGATGTCCGTCTTCGGTGTCAATGAAGAGGATACGCATGAGATCCCCCCGGCGCATGTGGCCGTGATCAAGGCGGATGGTGGCATGACCATCCAGAAGTTCACCGAGCCACGTGAATTCAAGCCCTGCTCGTTTGAGTGCATTTATTTCTCACGCGGCAACGACTCCGCCATCTACCACCAGCGCAAGGCGCTCGGTGAGCAGTTGGTGCCGCAGGTCGTCAAGGCCATCGACAATGACTTCGAGCACACCGTGCTCAGCTTCATCCCAAACACCGCTGAGACGGCCTACTTCGGTTTCCTCGACGGCCTGCGTAAAAGCCGCCGTGTCGTCGTCAAAGAAGCGCTCATGGACATGCTCAAGCGTGGTGAGTTTGACGAGGCCAAGCTCGACGATCTCGTTTTGCGCAACTGGCCGCGTGGCGAAAAAATCGCCCTGAAGGACATCAAGATGCGCACCTTCATCGCCCAGGAGACGGGGCGTGATGCTCTCGTGTCCGGCAGCTACGATATTACCTACGGTGTCGTGACGCCCAAAGACAACCTCGTGGTCATCGACGACTCCATCGTTCGTGGTACCACGCTGAAGAAAAGCCTGCTGCGCATTCTCGCCCGCACCAATCCGAAGCGCATCATCGTGTGCTCCACCGCGCCGCAGATTCGCTACCCCGACTGCTATGGCATCGACATGGCCGAACTCGGCAAGTTCATCGCCTTCCAGGCCGCCATTTCACTCCTGCGTACACGCGGCATGTCGAACATCGTGCATGAGACTTATCTGGCCTGCAAGGCTGAGATGAAGAAGCCAAAGGAAGAGATGCGCAATGCGGTGAAGGCTATCTACGCGCCATTCACCGACGAAGAAATCTCCGCACGCATCGCCCAGATGATCAGTCCTGAGGACACGCCGTGGCATGGCACCGTCGAAGTCATCTACCAGACGATTCCCGACCTCCACACCGCTCTCGGTGCCGAGTACGGCGACTGGTACTTCAGCGGTGACTATCCGACTCCCGGCGGCTATTCAGTGGTGAACCAGTCCTTCATCCTCTACTGCGAGGCCAAGGATGGCCGTGCGCATGAGGCGCTGCTGTAGGGACGGCGGCGTGGCCCGCCTTGACTATCAAACCACGCCAAACGCGCACACTTCGTTTTTGTTCGCGCAGAGTCTCGTCAGGTGAAACTCAGCGCAGAGCGGCGGAGCTTCGCGTTTGAGGATGTCGAGCAGCGGATACTCATCGTGGCCTTTGAATTTGATCGTGACGATGAAGTTGCGCATGCGCTTCTCGCGCAGCCATTCGAGCAGCAGATCGATGCTGCGCTGCGGTGCCGCGATGACATCGCAGACGAGCCAGTCCACGGTTTGCGGCGGCTTGTATTTGAAGGCGTCGGCAACTTGGAAATGCAGGCGCGGATTGCGCATCAAATCCTCACGTAGCTCTGAACGGTCGATGGCAATGACGTTCGCTCCGCGCATGATGGGCACATAGCTCCAACTTCCCGGTGAAGCTCCCAAGTCAACGCAGGTCTGACCGCGCTCAATCTGGCGTCCCAGGCGCTGCTCGGACTCCACCAGTTTCGTGAAGGCGCGCGAGGGGGCGCTTTTGTCGTCGGCCAGTGGCACTTCACCGCGAGGGAAGCTCGAAATCAAACTGCGCAGAGCATAAGGCTGCGGTGCGAGCGAGGTGGAAAGCCAGCCGGTTTCCGGTGAGGTGAGTATGCACTGCACCAGTGAGGTTTGCGCATCAAAGACAGCGTCGGATTCGACCAAGGAGCGCAGCAGCTTTCTGCGTCGCTTTTTCAGGCGGTCCACCAGGCTGGCATGGATCAATTCACAGCGGTGCTGCCCGGCTTTGCCTTCACCGTATTGCGGCCAGAGATGCAGGCGCCAGGGCTGGTCATCAGGAAACACGCCGGCAATGGCCTCGATGATGCGGTCCGCCCACGCAGTGATGGAAGCGGCATGGACTTCAGTGGCATTGGGGAGTGTCTGACGCGCGAAGGCAAGCAGAAGTCCTTCCAGCTTCAGATCCGCAGCACTGCCGATGCCTTCGATTTCGCGTTGTGCCGCATCCGGCGCGGCGCGGCGCAGTTCATCGGCGAGGAACGGCGATGTATCAGGTTCAGCGAGGAAAAGATGCACGCTAGGCTCGAACGATCATGGTTTGGCAGGCGCTGGCTTTGCCGGTGTCGTCTCTTTGAAGGGAGACACAACACCGAGCGTGGACGGCAGGAAGTCATCGGTGCGGAAGCAGGACGCTGGCAGGCCCTCGGCATTCATGAGATTGGCGCCTTCCGGCCAGCAGGCCCAGGCATAGCGCACACCGATCGGCTGCGGCACGGCGTCGCTCCAGACAACGACTTCGCTGCCTTCGATCTTGGCTTTGGCCCATGCCCACTTCTGATCGGCTCCGGCGATCTGGAAACTTTTCGGTTCACCGCCATCACGGGTTTTCAGACCCGAGCCGGTGTGGGTGAACTGAATGCGAATCCTGTCTCCCTGCACGACGGAGGAAAGATAGAGCGGGCCGCAGTATTCCGCGCCGGACTTGCCGTAGTCCTGGGCCAGGGCCCAGAGAGCGAGGCGGCGGCCGACCTCCTGCTTGTTCTTGGGATGGATGTCGTTTTGCTCTCCGATGTCGTTGATGATGGCGATGCCGCATTTGTCGAGCGTCTGAGCCGTCAGTGTCTGGGCCTCCTGCAGTTCGGCCCAGGTATCGGGGATGCCGGGTTCCGTGGTCACGGGCTTGCCGTTGCCAAAGTTTGCCAGTTGCACAATGTAAAACGAGAACGCGTCAACCCACTGTTTGCGCCAGTCATTGATCATGGTGGGCAGGAGTTCCTGATACTGGAAGGCGCGGCGCTGGTTCGACTCGCCCTGATACCAGATGACGCCTTTGATGGCGTAGGGAATCAGCGGGGCCACCATGCCGTTGAAGAGCACAGCGGGGTGGTGCGGTGTCTTGGTGGGATCTTCCGGCGGGCGCGGTGCCTGGGGCTTGGTCTTCTTCTGATTGGCGGGCAGCTTGGCGTTTTCGGTGTCGATCTTCTGCACCTGCGCCTGCCAGTCGGCTTTAATTTTGTCAAAAGCGGCCAGTTCCTTGGGGCCATCCCATTTGGCGACGGCATCTTTCCAGTCGGTGAGCATTTCGGCGGCGCAGGGCCGTTCTTCGAGCGCCTCGCGGCTCGTCCAGGCTTCGACGCGTGTGCCGCCCCAGGAGGTGTTGATCAAGCCGACTGGCACTTTCAGCACTTGGTGCAGGTGACGGCCAAAGAAGTAACCCACGGCAGAGAAATTGCCCACATTGGCGCTGGTGGCCTCTTTCCATGCGCCTTTGCAGTCGGACTGCGGTGTCATGCTTGGGCTGCGTTCGACATTGAACATGCGAATCTGGGGATGATTGGCGGCGGCGATTTCTTCCTGAGCCTTGCCGGCCTGCTGCACGGTCCATTGCATGTTCGACTGCCCTGAGCAGACCCACACTTCACCGACGAGGACGTTTTTCAGTGTGATCGTGTTTTTCCCAGCCACAACGAGATCGGCAGGCTGGGCATTGGCGTTCATGGGGTTCAGCGTGAGCGACCACTTGCCGGTCTGATCCGTGAGCGAACTGTGCGACTGATCACCGAAGGTGACCTTCACGTCTTCGCCGGCTTCAGCGGTGCCCCAGATGCGGACGAGCTGTGACTGCTGCAGAACCATGCCATCGGAGAAAATGGCTGGCAGTTTGACCTCGGCCTGCAGGCTGGTGGCCAGCAGGAGGAGGCAGAGAATGGCGTATTTCATGGTGAATTGTCGTATGAGGGGCTGGGCTGGGCAAGTAAGCCAAATGTCAGAGAAGGGTGCTGTCATCGGAGCGCTCCAGGCGGCCGATCTTCTTTTTGATGGTCTCCAGCAGCACGGTCATTTCATGTACGCTGCGGAAGCACTCTTTCTGCGTCTCCTCATCCGCCAGTCCGGGCACGGCGGGGTGGATCTTCATGAATTGCAGCGCGATGTTTTTGCAGGCTTCGCGGATTTGAGCGATGGCGGCGGGTCTGTCCATGCCGTCAGCGTAGAGCGCCCGCCCGCACGTGCAAGATGCGGATCAGTCTTCGCGCGGCTTCCGCACACGAAGCGAATCCTTGAGGCTGACAAAATCCGAGAGCAGGAAGATCACGGTGAAAAAAGCCAGCAGCACCTCCATCATCGTGACCAGCTTGGCCGGGACGGTCAGCGGCGTGACATCGCCAAAGCCGAAAAAGGAGAAATTCAGCACGCTGAAAAAGAAGAACTCAAAGAGCTGCTCACTCTGGTTCCACGCGGCGTCGATCGAGCTGAAACTCGCCGGTTCCGCCGTCTCCAGGCACCAGTAGTCGAGCGCAAAGGCCAGCGTGATCTGCGCCATGTTCACTCCCATGAGGCCGAGAACGCGGTGGTAGGGCATGTCGTGCTGTGTGGCCAGCAGGATGTGCTGGAGATTTTCGACGAAAAAGAAGACCGTCTTCGCGAATGCAGCCGTCAGCACCACCAGGCAGAACGTGCGAGCGCTCAACCAGTGCGCCCCCCACAGTGCCTGCAGCCCCGCAGCCACCAGAATAATGATCACCACCTCGCCGCCCTGGCGGAGGATCTGCCCTGCAATGCCCGGTTCATTTTTCATTCTGCCGATTTGAGACTTTCTTGACCACCTCGTCGAGCGTAATTTCGTCGGGCATTCGTCATTCGCCTTTCCGATTTCTCATCTAACCTCCGTCCATGAATCTAGTCTCCACCGCCATCCGCTATTCCACCTACCTGCTTGCCATTGCGGGCGTGATCGCCATGGGGTTTGTGCTTCAGACCATCCGCAGCCAGGAGACCAAGATGCCGCCACCGCCTGTCCTGCCGCCCCAGAAGAACGCGCCCGATGACATCGCGGCCACCGGCATCCTCGAAGCCAAGGACGAAAACGTCGCCATCGGCGTGCCGGCGCCGGGTCTGGTCGAAGCGGTCAAAGTCGCAGTCAATCAAGTCGTCAAGGAGGGCGATGCCCTGCTCATCCTGGATGATCGCGAACTGCGCGCTTCGTTGCTCAAGCAGCAGGCGGCCATCGCCATCGCCCAGGCGAACATTGCCATCAACCGCGCCCAGCTGGCGAAGGTGCAGGACATGCTCGACCGCATGACGTCCATCACCGATCAGCGTGCCATCAGCCAGGACGACCTTCGCAACCGCACCAACGACGTGCTCGTGGCCAAGGCTCAGATGCAGGCCGCTGAAGCGCAGCTCTCCTCCGCCAAGGCCGACGTGCAGCAGACCGAACTGCTCATCGACCGCCTCACCGTCAAGGCACCGAAGGCCGGCACCATCCTTCAGGTCAACATTCGTGCCGGCGAATACGCCTCCCCGGCGAACAAGGAGCCAGCGCTTGTGCTGGGAGACATTTCCACGCTGCATGTGCGCGCAGATGTGGATGAGCAAAACGCCATGGAAGTGGCTTCTGATCGCGACGCCACCTTCTCTCTGAAGAGCGACTCTTCGAAAAAGTTCAAAGTACAGTTCGTTCGCATCGAGCCCTACGTCATCCCCAAGGTCTCCCTCACCGGCGCCAGCACCGAACGCGTGGACACCCGCGTCCTGCAGGTCATCTATAAACTCGACAAACCCAAGGACCAGCCTCTTTACGTCGGACAGCAGGTGGATGTGTTCATTGCGCGGAAGAAGTGAGTCTTTGCCCTGAAGCGCGCCTAGGGGGCAGCGCATGATGTCCGCAGAGACTCGTTGAGTCTCCCCAAATCCCACGCATGAATGTCACCCCCTCATTCTTTCGTATGCACTATCTCTCCACCCGCGGCCAGACGAAGCCGCATACTTTTTCTGAAGCCGTTGAAGCCGGGCTGGCACCGGATGGCGGACTGTTTCTGCCGGAGAAACTGCCGAACATCGCTGACAAGCTGCCGGCGTGGTCCAAGCTGACCTATCCAGAGCTGGCTGCGGAGTTTTTTACGTTGTTCGCGCCGGAGATCAGCAATGCCGAGTGGCATCAGCTCACGGCGGAGGCGTATCGGCGCTTTGATTCACCGGACGTGGCTCCGCTGAAGAAGATCACGGACAAGACCTACGTGCTGGAGCTGTTTCACGGGCCGACACTGGCCTTCAAGGACTTTGCGCTGCAGCTCCTGGGACTGCTTTACAAACGACAGGTCGAACAGACCGGCAAACGCCTGTCCGTGCTCGGCGCGACTTCGGGGGACACAGGCTCGGCGGCAATCCATGGCTGCC
Source organism: Prosthecobacter debontii (assembly GCA_943371875.1). Taxonomy (GTDB): domain Bacteria; phylum Verrucomicrobiota; class Verrucomicrobiia; order Verrucomicrobiales; family Verrucomicrobiaceae; genus Prosthecobacter; species Prosthecobacter debontii_C. The sequence continues at coordinate 28,671 of CALRWM010000039.1, forward strand.
TCGGTCGCGATGGCATCACGATTTTCATTCTCTATCCGAACGGCCGCGTCGCGCCGCTGCAGGAGCGTCAGATGGCCTGCACCGGAGCGGACAACGTTTTCGCCATTCCCGTGCCCGGCACTTTTGACGATGCGCAGCGCGTGGTGAAGGAGGCGTTTGGCGACACCGCATTTGCGAAGGCAGTGAATCTGTCCGCTGTGAACTCGATCAACATCGCCCGTGTGCTGGCGCAGTGCGTCTACTACATTTGGGCTTGTCTCAAGCTGCCGGAGAGTGCCCGTGCCACGGCGGAATACGTCGTGCCTACTGGCAACTTTGGCAACGTGATGGCCGGTTGGATGGCGCAGCAGATGGGCATGCCCGCAGGCGGCTTCCGCGTGGCAACGAATCAAAACGACATCCTCCATCGCTTCTTCACCAGTGGTGAGTACAGTCAGAGCGATGTGCACCCCAGTCATGCGCCGAGCATGGACATCCAGGCCGCGTCGAACTTCGAGCGCTTCCTTTATTACATCCTGGGTCAAAGCGCGGAGCGCGTGCGTGAGGTGATGGCGCAGATCAAATCCGGCGCTCCATTCAAGATCGAACTGCCCAAAACATCGCTGCGCTCGACGCGTATGGACGACGATCAGATCGTCCGCGTCATCGCCCAGATGTGGCAGGACTGGCAGTACGTGCTGGATCCACACACCGCCTGCGCCTTCACCGACATGGCGCAGGACCGCGTCAGCGTCGTGCTGGCCACCGCGAGTCCGGCGAAGTTCCCCGAAGTCGTGCAGCAGGCCACCGGCAACGAGCCCACTCATCCCTCGCTCGAAGCGCTGAAATCGAAATCGCTGCAGACCTGGCCGATGGCGGCGGACGTGGCGACGGTGCAGGACTTCATCCGGCAACAAACAAGTCACGGAAGCAAGGCTTGACGTCCACGGCGGCAGCTTGGTTTAATACCCAAAAGGCCCCTCATGAAACTACCGTCCCTTTCCTTCGACTTCATTAAATCAACGGACCTTTCCCCCTACCTGACCAAAGGGGTGGATGCGGGCAATGGTGTGACGCTCATGATCGGAGACGTGTATACCTACCTCCTGCTCGGCAGCGGGCCACTGCTGGTCATCGCCGCTTTAGTGCTGGTGAAGGTCATGTATGGGCGGGTGAAATTCTTTGCGCTGGAATTTGGCAACGGCGGTTTCTTTGGCCGCCTCAAGGTCATCGGGCCGTCCATCGTCTTGGGAGTGTTGCTGTTTTTACTCGGTGCGGGGGCAACTTGGCTGGGATGGCAGAGCATGGGTTATTCCGTGACTCTCAGCGCCAAGGGCTTGCATGAGGTGACGCGCAGCCAGTCCATTCGATATGAATGGTCCGATGCGACGAGTGCCGCAGAACGCATCAAATCGACTGAGTTCTGGGTGGCCTTCGCCAAGGGGGGACGCAAATGCCGCGTGAATTTTCAGCAGCGCTACATCGGCGAAAAACTCCAGGACAAGGCGATTGCCATTGTGGAGCAGGCGCTGGCTTACTCGAAGGTCCAGCGTATCAAATAACGCGGAAGCGCTATTTCAGCGCCTTGACGAGCACCTTCGAGTTTCGTCCGCTTTTGTCGTACTTCTCGCGGCGGCTGAGCGGCAGTGCATCCGGCTCGGTCACGGTGTAGCCCATTTTTTCCTCAAAGAAGCGAAACGCCTGCGTGCTGAGCGCCACGATGATTTCGCAATTCCGCTGCCGCGCCTGTTCTTCGGCGAAGGCCACCAGCTTGCGGCCATGGTTCTTGTTTTTGTGCGAGCGACGCACAAAGAGACAGGCCAGCTCGGCGATTTTTCTGCCGTCCTCCTCATAGGCGTGCACCGCGACGGAGCCGATGGGATTGCCATCGAGTTCGAGCACGAAGAAGTCTTTGATCTTGGATTGAATCTGATCGCGCGTGCGCGGCACCAGCGCGGCATCGTCCACGCTCTGCTGCATCATGGAGAGCAGGGCAGGGACGTCGGAGGCGCGGGCCTTGCGGATCTGCTGGTAGTCGTCGGCATGGATCATCGTGCCGACGCCTTCATTGGAGAACAGTTCAGCCAGCAGCGCTTCATCCTGCGTGCCATCGACGATGTGTACACGCGGCACGCCTTCCTGGCAGGCCAGTGCGGCATAGCGCAGCTTTGAGAGCATGCTGATGTCATGCTTGGAATCCTTGCGCTTGTGCATCTCCTTCGCTTCCGCGACGGAAAGCTGCTCCAGACGGGTGCCATCGGGAGCGGTGATGCCAGATTCGGCCACGAAGATGACTTTCGCGGCTTGCAGCGCGATGGCGACCTCCACGGCCACCGCATCTGAGTTCAACCTCAGCGTGGCACCTTTGCCGTCATAACCAAGAGGAGGCAGAATGGGGATGATGTCGGCCTTGAGCAGTGCCCGAAGCGATTCTTCATCGACGCGCTCAATGCGGCCGGTGAATTCGAGATCAATGCCGTCGATCACGCCTGCCGGATGAACCGCGAGTGCATTGGAAACAGCCACGGGCATCTCCAGCGCTGTCAGATCGGCCATCAGGTCGCTGCACTGCCGCATGATCGCATCCACAGCGATCTCGATGCCTGCGGTGTCGGTCCGGCCCATGCCGTCGTCATTGTAGAGAGAGATGCCGCGTTTCTCGGCCAGCATGCGCACCTGAGCACGTGCGCCAAAAACGAGAACAACCTCGATGTTCAGAGATTGCAGCACCGCCACGTCCTGGAGCAGGCTGGCAAAGCCCGGCTGCATCATCAGCGCGCCATCAAAGGCGATCACAAAAACGCGCTGCCGGAATTGTGGCACGTAGCGCAGGATGCCGCGCAAGTCTTCGAAGCGCTGCTGGGGTTTGGCGGGGTCGTTGTTCACTGTTTGAGTGATCAAGATAGCACAACACCTGCGATTTCGTCCCAAAGTTTGTCGATCTCCTTGGGGCCGTGCGAAGGCCTGCCGGCTTTCGAGAACCAGTAGTCCGCGTTCCACTGATCCCCTTCGATCACATGGAGCAGCGCATGAATCCAAGAGCCCATCTTCGTATGGATGTCCTGCGCAATGTTGTGCGCGGCGTCCCAGTTTCCCTGCTTCGCATGCCAGAGGGCGAGCGCTTCAGGCGAAACAGCTTCAGCCGCTGCTTGCGTGGTGGTCTTGAGTTCAGCAGCGGTCATTTCAATCGTCTTCTGGCAGCGGCTTGCCTTTGGTTTCAGGAGCGAACGGCAGAATGATGATGCCCATGAGGAAGATGGCGCACATGGTCATCGCCGCGTAGCGCAGCGGCAGAGCCGGATCCTGAGCGGCAAACTTGCCGTAGATGCCGGACGTGAGAGTTGCGGAGAAGAAACTGCCACCGGCGGCGGCGAAACGGCCCAGGTTGTAGCAAAAGCTGGTGCCCGTGCTGCGCAGCTTGTTCGGGAAAAGCTCTGGCAGATAAATGGCGAAGCCGGCGAAGACACTCAACTGTGCGGTGCCCATGAGGAACATCATCCAGCGCGCGGAGATCGGGTCGCTCATTTTCCAGTAAACGAGGAATGTGGCAACGAGTGCGGCGCTAAAGCCCAGGAAGAAGGCCAGGCGACGGCCCAGCTTGGCTACGTTGGTGAACAAGGTCATGCCGACGGCGGCCCCCATCATGTTCCAGAGATAGGCCACGGAGATGGCATTGTTCACTTCGGCGGCCACCTTGTCAGGGGCTACCCCCGCCTTCTCAAAATACTGTTTGAACACCACCTTCTGCAAATCGACGGCATACTCGCCGATGGCCCACAGGCCGATCACGCCCGTGCTGGCGATGACAGCGCCCACGAATAGATTTTTGCGCCAGCGGGCACTGGCCAGCAGGCTGACATACGGTGCGAAAATACTTCCCTTTGGCAGCTGGTTGGTATCCTTGAGGTGCTGCCATGAAGCGGGCTCCTTGAGGTAGCCACGGGTGAAGATGATCATCAGCGCAGGGGCCGCGCCGATGAGGAACATCCAGCGCCAGCCCGATCCGGCCGTGATGGTGTGATTCGCTTCCAGGGTATCAATGCCGATCTTCGCAAAGCCTGCGGCGATGTTGCCGATGGTGGACAGAATCTGCAGCAGGCCAAGGCACTGGGTGCGCGCGCCATTGGGAACGGTTTCAGCGATCAATGCCACGGCAAGGCCGAACACGCCGCCAACGCCCACGCCGGTGAGGAAGCGGAAGATCGTGAAGTCGAGCTGGGTGCGGCTGAAATAGCTCAGGCCGGTAAAGGCGGAGTAGATCAGGATCGTCAGCGTCAGCATTTTGGCCCGGCCGAATTTGTCTCCCAAGGCACCGAAGGTCAGTCCGCCGACCCCCCAGCCGATGAGGAAACATGCGGTGACGATCTTGCCAAAGGCCTGCAAATCAGGATTCGTCGGCGGCAGCTTCATCAGTTCCACCAAGGCCGGCACACGGGCGAGCGAAAACAGGCGCTGATCCAGGCAGTCAAAGAACCATGCGGCGGAGGCGACGATCAGCACAAACCAGTGGTAACCGGTAAGTTGCTTGTACCAAGGCGCTGTGGGATCGGGAATGGACGAGGTGCTCATGAGAAGCGCGGATGTTGAATGACGTGGAGGAGGATGACAATCCCGAAATCAAAGGAATCATGCCGCAGCCAGGGCACCGTTTCTTTCACCTATTCGTGATCGGCCGGAGAAGTTTATGAGACCAGAAAGCGCGGCAGGTACGTTCTGCATGAACTTGCTTGAACAAGCGCATTGAATTTTGACCATTGGCCTTTAAACACTCTCATGCGCAAAAACGTCGCAATCTTCCTACCACTGACGCTTGCCTTCATTGTCGCAGCCTGCGCTACATATGACGGCTCCCGCATTGCGCGCTGGGAGTCGCGCTTTGCCGCAGTGCCGCCCGGGGCCATGACGCCGGATCAGTTGCTCGCCGAGGCGCATGTCAAACTCGACATCATCCCCGCCGGCACGGTGGGCCGCCGCTACTACCGGCCGATGCAGCCGCGCTACATCACCATTCACAGCACGCAGAACTACACCGGCAATGCCTATCAGCATGCCCTGGCGCTGAAGCGTGGCGCACTGCGCGCGACGAAACGCAAGGGGGGCAACCGCATCGGCTTTCTCACCTGGCACTTCACCGTGCAGGATGACATCGCGATCCAGCACCTTCCCTGCCGTGAGCAGGGTGAGCACGCTGATTTCGACGGTGTCGGCAACAACTACAGCATCGGCATCGAAATGTGTGAGCACCATGGCAATGACCTTGGGCAAACCATTGACCGTACGGCCCGGCTGGCCGCGTATCTGATGCGTGCGTACAACATTTCGCTGGATCACGTGGTGCCGCACTATCACTGGCCGCGTGTTGGCGTCAGTCCGCTGCACAAAGACTGCCCGCATTTCCTGCTGGAACATGGCCGCCCGGGTCAGACCTGGCGGTGGTTTCAGGGCCGCGTGCAGTTTCATTACAACCGTATGCTGGCAGGTCCGGCAAATCCGCTGGGTTGATAAAACATGAATGCGACTCTGCTCCAGTTTGCGTTCGCTCTCACCGTGGTTTCGGCCTGCTGCGGGCAGAGCGCGGACCCATGGCCGGAAAAGCCGGTGCCCAGCACGAGCAAGCAGGTCGCCATCCTGGAAGACAAGCGCCTCAATGAAAGCTCCGGTCTGGCGCTGGGTGTCCGTGATCCCTCGATTTTCTGGACCTTGAACGATTCGGGCGGGGAGCCTTGTGTCTTTGCGATCGACCGCAGTGGTAAAACGCGCGCCAAGGTGCGTGTGCGAGATGCGGCAAACTTTGACTGGGAGGACATCACCTCTGGTAAAGATGACAAGGGAACTCCGACGCTGTTCATCGGGGACATTGGCGACAATCTTTTCATCCGAGCCTCGATACAGGTTTATCAGATCCCCGAGCCTGAAATCAGTGCAGCAGGCAAGTCTGTGGCGGAAACTGAAACCGCCGCACCGCAGATCTGGCGTGCGAATTATCCTGACGGGAAGTACAACGCCGAAAGCCTGCTCATGCATCCGCAGACCCGGCGCCTTTATGTCCTGACCAAGAGTGATGACGGCAGGTGCGCTCTCTATGCTTTTCCACAGACGTTGCAGCCCAAGTTGGGCATGGTGCTCGAAAAAGTGGCCGATCTGACTTTTCCGAAGTTAATTCGCGCCGGCAAGCGACCACATGACAACTGCATGACCACGGCGGCATGCTTTGCACCGGATGGATCACGGATGGTCGTCTCCACTTACAGCAGCCTGTATGAGTGGCTGCTGCCCAAGGATAAATCACTCGCCGAGGCCCTGAAAGAAGCGCCGGTGCGAATCGAGCCCGAATTGCTGAGGCAGGTCGAAGGCGTTTGCTATGACAGTGACAGCCGCACACTCTGGATCACCAGCGAGCACCTGCCGACGCCTCTGCTACGGATACAACGCTGATCCACTTATTTGACCCACTCGAAGAAGCCCATGGCTTCGAGTTCGCCGTGCAGCCTGTCTTTTTGTGCGGGGCTGAGAGTGGTGTTGGGAAGACGGGCCGGACCGACATCGACACCGAGCATCGCCATCACAGCTTTTGCCGCACCCATGTAGCCGTAGCTGACAAGGGTGCTGATGATCTGCACCCCGCGGAACTGCTCCCGCTGTGCAGCGGCAAAATCGTTCTGCGCAAACGCGGCCAGCAGGCGCAGGTAAATGGGTGCGGCGAAATTGAATCCGCTGCCGACCGCACCCTTGGCGCCCATCGCCAAAGCGCCGAGCATGTGCTCATCACAGCCAAAAGGCACGTCCCAGGCAGCATTGTCGGCACGCAGGCAATACTGGTAGGCCATGAGGTCGGGATTGGTGAATTTGACGCCGGCCAGATTCGGGATGCGTTTGCCTGCCTGCTGCAGGAAATCGGGCACCGAGAGATTCACGCCGGTCATCGAAGGAATGTCGTAGTAGTAGAAAGGGGTGTCCGGCGCTGCTGCAGCGATCTGGGCCATCGTCTCCACCAGTACTTCGACGTTCTTTGGTTTGAAGTACATCGGTGCCAAAGCTGCGATGGCTGCTGCACCCAGATCCTCGGCCTGCTCCGCCAGCGCTTTCGCATCGGCAACGCAGTTTGCTCCCACATGCACCACCACGCGCATGGCGGTGCCCTTCGTCACCGCCATCCAGCATTTGGCCAGCAGGTGACGCTCATCGTAGGTGAGCGAATGACTTTCGCCGGTGCTGCCACCGATGAAAACTGTGTTTACTCCCTTTGAGAGTAGGAACTCCGTTTGTTTTTCCACCACGTTGAGATTGAGCGAGCCATCGGGATGAAATGGCGTGTGAGTGGCCGTGACCAGGCTGTGCAGGCGTTGGGAGTCGGGCAGTTTCATCATAATGGGCCAAACCTGCGATACGCCAAATCCTCTGCAACATGATTCATGGTGGTGAGTTTGTTTATCCATGCGCTCCGCCTTTTTCATCCTTCTCCTGCTGTCCGACATGCTCCGTGCCGACGACTGGCCGCACTGGCTGGGGCCTCAAGGCGACAGCGTCTGGCGCGAGTCCGGCATCATCGACACTTTTCCAGCAGGTGGTCCCAAGGTGCTGTGGCGGGCAAAGATCGGCGGTGGCTACACCGGTCCGGCCGTCGCGGAAGGCCGGGTTTATCTCATGGACCGCCAGGTGGCCGAAAAGAGCAGCGTGCCAGGCAGCGCCTTCGCTCGGGGGATCATTCCCGGCACCGAGCGCGTGTTTTGTCTGGATGCGAAGTCGGGTGCGCTCCTCTGGGAGCATCGCTACGAATGCACTTACACGATGAGCTATTCCACCGGCCCGCGCTGCACTCCGATGGTGAGCGGTGGCAAGGTGTGGACTCTCGGCGCGGAGGGAAACCTCCTGTGCCTTGATGCCGCAAACGGCAAGGTGCTCTGGTCGCATGACTTCAAAGCCGAATATGGAGCGAAGACACCGATGTGGGGCTTTGCCGGACATCCGCTGCTTGATGGTCAGCGCCTGATCTGTCTCTGCGGCGGTCCGGGCAGCGTGGCGGTCGCCTTTGACAAGGACAGCGGCAAAGAAATCTGGCGTGCGCTGGATGCGCGCGAGCCCGGCTACTGCCCGCCGACGATGATTGAGGCAGGGGGCTCAAAGCAACTCATCCTCTGGCATCCGCAGGCGGTGAACTCGCTCGATCCCGCCACGGGCAAAGTGCTCTGGTCTTATCCATGGGAGGTACGCTTCGGGCTCACCGTCGCCACTCCAAGGCTTGCGGGAGATCTGCTCCTTTTCAGCTCGTTCTACACCAGTTCGAAATGCTTCAAGCTGGACGCCACCAAGTCCGCGGCAGTGCTGCAGTGGGAGGGCAAAAGCTTCAGCGAAAAGAACACGGACACACTGCACAGCCTCATCAGCACTCCGTTCATCGAGAACGGTCACATCTACGGCGTGTGCAGCTACGGCCAGCTCCGCTGCTTGAAGCTCGACACAGGCGAACGCCTGTGGGAAACCTTCGCCGCCACCACCGGCGACAAACCCGTTCGCTGGGCCAACGCCTTCCTCATCAAACACGAAAACCGCTTCTTCCTCGCCAATGAGCAGGGCGAGCTCATCATCGCCAATCTCACGCCCAAGGGGTACGAGGAGATCAGTCGTGCCAAGTTGCTGAAACCCACCACCACCGATCCACGCCGTGCGGTCGTGTGGTCACATCCGGCCTTCGCGAATCAATGCGTCTTCATGCGCAACGACGAGGAGATTGTGTGCGCGTCGCTGGCGAAGTGATTCCACACCGAAGAATTTCCGGCGGGCAGCGTATGGTTGCTCATGCCTTCTGCCTCTCCTCAGCCTGTCTGTTCTGGTCCTCGGGATCGGCGTGGCTTCATGCGCATCGGCCTCACGGGCTTTGCGAGCCTTGGCTGGCCGGGCCTGCTCAAGCTGCGCGCTGAGAATGCCGCGAAGCCTGAGCGTGAACGCACTGCGGTTATTTTGGTGTGGCTGCGCGGGGGCTGCTCGCATCTCGACACCTATGATCCCAAACCGGACGTCGGCAGTGAGTACCGTGGCCCGTTTAAGGCCATCAAAACCAAAGTGCCCGGAATGCAGCTCACCGAGTTGATTCCATTGCAGGCAAAAATCGCCGACAAATTCACTCTGCTGCGCTCGATGACGCATACCGGCGGCGGACATCCGGCTGGATCGCTGCAAATGCTCAGTGGCGATACGGATGCGCGTGACAAACCCAAGCCCTTGCTGCCGGACTGGATGACCGTGGCGAATTTCATGCGCTCGAAAAACAAGCGCGGCAGTCCGTTGCCGAACTACATCGGCGTGAACCCGATCATCAATTACGACAGCTTCACCATCGCCGGCCCGGGGTTTGTCAACGCTGCCTATTCGCCGCTGGCGGTGCTGAGTGATCCCAGCCGCCCGGATTTCGCCGTTCCAAACGTCGGCCTGTCCGACCCGTCCAAGCTGGCCCGTCTCAACGACCGCATGGCCTTGCTGCACAGTCTCGACAATCTGGAACGCAACGTCGATGCCGCTGGTGAAATGGGCGCGATGGATCAGTTCGAAGCGCAGGCGATGACGTTGCTCACCAATCCGCAGACGCGACATGCCTTTGATCTCTCCAAAGAAGACAAGCGCACCCGCGAACGTTACGGCATGCATCGCTGGGGGCAGCAATTGCTGCTGGCGCGACGTCTCGTTGAATCGGGTGTGGAAATCATCACGAGCTGTCTTGATGGGCCGCAATGCGGTCGTGTGGGCAACTGGGACGATCACGCCGTCAACCACCACGTCTTTGATGCGCTGCGCTTCCGTGCCGGAGCCTTCGATCAGGCCGTTTCAGCGTTGGTTGAGGATGTGTATGCGCGCGGCCTCGACAAACGCGTGCTCGTTGTGGTCAGTGGTGAGTTTGGGCGTACACCCAAAATCAGCCATGTTGCAAGTTCCGGTGCCGGAGAGGCCAGTGCAGCGGCAGGTGTCGTGCAGCCGGGACGCGACCACTGGCCGCGTGCCTTTACCAATCTCTGGGCCGGTGGAGGCCTGCAAACCGGCGGCATCATTGGAGCCAGCGACAAACGCGGCGAAGACGTGGCCGAGCACGCCTGCTCGCCGCACGATTTCCTCGCCACGATCTACCACCATCTGGGTATCGACTCTGCCAAAGAAACGATCAATGACTTCAGTGGTCGCCCCACACCCATCGTTCCGAACGGGACACCCATCCGGGAATTGATTCGAGTGTAGGTGAGAGGATGCAGGGTGGGGGGCGAAGCAAATTGCTTCACATTCCCTTCGGCATCCACGGATCCAGCTTGCTCACTTCCGCCTTGGCGGCAGAGCTGACGGGAATGCCCCAGGCATCGAAGAATGGTCCAAGGTTCTTGTTCGTGATCTTGGAGTAGCGCACGAGGAACTGGTCACGGCGCTCGTCATCGCCCTTCGGGGCGGGGCCGAATGAGGAGTCGTCGAAGCTGTAGAGATATTTGCGCCAGCTCTCCCAGCCGAACTCCTGCATGAGCTGAATGTAGGTGGTCAGCGCGGTGAAGGGCTCGCTTTTCCACACCTGCCACTTGTTGGACGCCTTCTTGATTTTTTGGATGTTCTCCTTGCGCTCTTCTTCAGTGATAGCGGTGTGGCCGATGAGCCAGTCTTTCTTCAAGACGGCGTCATAGCAGTACATGCCGATCACGTTGTTGGTGACCTCGCCGGTGCCGTCGAAGGTGAAATCGCCACGCTGATGGTTGTGGCCGATTTCATGGTAGAAGCCCCAGCCGGGGAACTTCAGTTTGCCAAAAGTCGTCATCTCCGGTGCGGCGCTCGTCGGAATCATGATCGGATAACCGCTGTGCATGTAGCCGGCGCTGATCTGCACGTCCGCCACGATGCGCTCGGGGCGCTTACGTTCGGCCGTTTGATTGGTGATGTCGTCCTGCGCTTCGACGACCTTCTTCCAGAATTCCATGAGCTGGGTGGGATTGTTGATGGCGCGCGCTACCTCGGTGGGGCAGCTCACGATCATCTTGTCGCAGGCGAGTTCGGCCCACGGGGCTGGGCGCTTTTTGATCTCGCTCCATTTGGCATCGTCATCCTGGCCGAGAACGAACAGCGGTGCGGGAACGGCGTTTTGAATCGTGGCGGTGAATGGCTCGTCGTCCTTGGCGCGGCCAGGAACTTCGATGTAGATGAGCCCGCCAAAGGCGCTGGCGGTTTTCGTAGTGGCGGTGGCCAATCCGACGCTGCGGGTAATGTCCGGCGCGCGTTCCCATTTGTCGAGATGGTAAAGCGTGTCGCTATGGCAGCCGATGCGCACGGCGTACCCTTTGTCGGCAAGTTTTTCTGGCAGTATCACAGCGATGGTGTCGCCTGCAGCCGCGTAGAGGCCGGTGCTGGTCCAGCCGGGGATGCTGGGATTCACTTTAATCTCGCCCGAGACACGTGGTGCACCCTCAGGCACTTTGCCGGGGAAGGATTCATGCGCGGGATGTGCGGCCACTCCTTCACCGGCGGCAAGGCGCAGCACGCGTGTCTCCATGCCGAGGCGCAGGCGTTGCGCGGCATGCTTGTCGGCAGTGAGCGGGGCTTGGGCTGTTGGCACCACGGCATCTGCGCCTGCAGAGCCCAGTGCGGCGAGCACGGCAGTCTTCAGATTGCTGCGGTCTGGTGGTTGAGCCGCCATGGCGATCTGGATGGCGTTCGTGCCCTGCTTCATTTGCTCAGCCGTCAGCGCGGTGCCGCCGTCGCGCTGCTTTTTGATCGCGCTGATGGCCTCCGACGCGTTCATCATTTGGGGCAGTTCCGCGCGTGCTTCAAAGCTGCGCAGCTGGTCGAATGCGCTCATGTCTGTGATCGCGATGCCTGCGGGCATTAGCGCCTGATTGAGGCCGTGTGACACCGCCAGGTCTTTGCCGCCGCTCGTCTGACTGAAAGCCCAGCCCGTCATGCCGCCGATGAAGCCGCCGCCGCCTTTGACATACTCCGCCACCGCCGCGCCCTCCTCGGCGCTGATGATGCCCTGCATGTTCACGATGACGACGTCGAAGTCGCTCAGACTTTTCTTGTCGATCTTGTCAAAGGTCTCCACTTGGAATTCGTGCTGCTTGTACAAATTGACCGCATTCACGCCTTTGAGGCCCAGACGAGGCTTTTCTTTGTTAGCCGCCCAATTCACGCAGTTCTCCATGAGCTTCGCGTGATCTCCGCCTTCACCTCCTGCGAGGTAGCTGTTGTGACCAAAAAGAATGACGCGTCCTTTGGCATAACCTGCCGCCGCTGCGACTGCGATCTCTACCCCATCCTTGTCAGGTGCGGAGAGAATGGGAAACGCCATATTCCCCCAGATGCCGATGGGGCCCGGCGCACCTGCCTTCGGCAACGATTTGACACCTTCGAGGATTTTGGCGCGTTCGGCATTCACGATCGCAGGCGGCATCTGCGCATGCAAGACCCCGACAAAAGCGAGGAGGAAGAGTGTGGTGGCTGATTTCATGGTTGGGTTGGGAAACGGAGTACTAGCGATAGATCACGACGAGGAACACCAGAGCGTCCCCTTTGCCGGTGTTGACGATGGCGTGCGGCACGTCGGCGCGGTAGGTGCCGGAGTCGCCTTTGCCGAGTTCTTCGCTGTTTTGGTCGGATTCGATGCGCACGCTGCCGTCCTCCACAGTCAAAAATTCGCGGGTGCCTTCAAAGTGAGCCTGGCTGCGCAGGGTGCCGCCGGGGCGCAGCGTCATCTCGTAAAACTCCACGTCCTTTTCGAGATTGATGGGGGAGAGCGTGCGGATCTCACACTGCTTGTCGCTGCGATAGACCTGGGCGCGGTCGCTGGCCCGGATGACCTGGATTTTCGAAGCGCTGGCCTCGGCACTTTCGATCAGTTCCTGCAAGGTCAGACCAAAGGCCCGGGCGATGCGGAAGGTGACGGTCAGGGTCGGATTGGCCTTTTCACGCTCGATTTCGCTGAGCATCGAGCGACTCACACCGCTCGCCGTGGAGAGTTCTTCGAGCGACCAGCCGCGGTCCCCTCGCAATTTTTTCACCCGCTTCCCCAAATTCTCATTGATGGCCTCAGGGCTGGATTCAATAGAGGGGGCGGCTTTGGGTTTGGGGGGCATGGGTGTCGGTATAACGGATGATTCTCTTGTAAATTAGAAATAATAGTCACATGCTCAAATCATGATGCGTTGATATGACTGTTGACCTACCCAGCTAGAACGCTAATTTCCACCATGCCTGCACGCCCCAACGTCCGTTCCGAACTCGAAGCCGCCATGCGCCAGAGAATCCTGGTTATTGATGGGGCCATGGGCACAACCATTCGCGGATACGGACTGAAAGAGGCCGACGCGCGCGGCACACGCTTCCTGTCCAACGAGAAAGATCTGCTCAACAACGGCGACATTCTCTCCATCACCCGCCCTGACATCATCGAGGACATTCACCGTCGCTTCTTGGAAGCTGGGGCGGACATCATCGAGACGAACACCTTCAGCGGCACCAGCATTGCCCAAGCTGAGTTCTTCACGGAAGTGCCAGCAGGGCGGCGTAAAGATCCCGAGTTCTTCCAGACCGTGCTGGAGGACAAGTTCCTCAACGATCTCGCGTGGGAGATCAACTTCGAGTCCGCCAAGCAGTGCCGCAAGTGGGCCGACCTCGTGGGCGAAAAGACCGGCCGGAAACGCTACGTGGCAGGGGCCATCGGGCCGCTCACCGTCTCGCTTTCGCAGTTCCCAGATCTCTCCGACCTCAGCTTCCGCTATGTCACGTTCGATCAGGTAAAGGAGGCGTACAAGTACCAGGTTCGCGCCCTCATCGCCGGTGGGGTGGACACCTTGATGGTCGAGACAATTTTCGACTCCCTCAATGCCAAGACCGCTCTCGTGGCGATCCGTGAGGTGTTTGCAGAGGATCAGGTCGAATTGCCCGTGCAGATCAGTGCTGCGGTCGGGCCCGGCGGTGAGACGATGATTTCCGGTCAGGTGACCGAGGCTTACCTCAATGCCATGCGGCATGTGAAGCCCCTGTCCATCGGGCTGAACTGCTCTCTGGGGCCAGACAAGATGCGCCCCTTCCTGGAAGAGCTTTCCTCGAAGGCAGATTGCTTCGTCTCCGCCTATCCGAATGCTGGCATGCCCAACCCGCTGGCACCGACGGGCTTTGATCTGCTCCCACCGGACATGGCGGAGTTTGCCAAAGACTTCGGCAGCAGCGGTTTCGTGAACATCATGGGCGGCTGCTGCGGCAACACGCCTGAGCACATCGCCGCTATTGCCAAGGCGGTGGAAAACCTCGCGCCGCGTCAGGTGCCTGCCGACACGCATTCGATGCGCCTCAGCGGCTCGCAGCCCTTTGTGCTGAAGGGTACAACACCGGAGGAGCGCCCGCCTTATCTCATGATCGGAGAGCGCACGAACGTGGCCGGATCACCCAAGTTCGCCAAGCTTATCAAGGAGGGCAAGCTGGAGGAAGCCGTGGCCGTGGCCCGTCAGCAGGTGGAGAGTGGTGCCAATGTAATCGACGTCTGCATGGACGAAGGTCTCATCGACGGCGTGCCCACGATGACCAAGTTCCTCATCCTGCTCCAGACCGAGCCGGAGGTGAACAAAGTGCCCATCATGGTGGATTCCTCCAAATGGGAGATCATCGAGGCCGGTCTCAAATGCCTGCAAGGCAAGGGCATCGTGAACTCCATCTCGCTCAAAGAAGGCGAGGAGAAGTTCAAGGAATGCGCCCGCAAGATCAAACAGTACGGCGCTGCCACGGTGGTCATGGCCTTCGATGAGCAGGGCCAGGCCGCCACGTATGAAGACAAGATCCGCATCTGCGAGCGCGCTTACCGCATCCTCGTCGACGAGATTGAATTCCCGCCAGAAGACATCATTTTCGATCCCAATATCCTCACCGTGGCCACCGGCCTGGAGGAGCACAACAACTACGCGCTCGACTTCATCAACGCCACGCGCTGGATCAAGGAGAACCTCCCGTATGCCAAAGTCAGCGGCGGCGTCAGCAACGTCAGCTTCAGCTTCCGCGGCAACAACAAGGTGCGCGAGGCCATGCACAGCGTGTTCCTCTACTATGCCATCAAGGCGGGCATGGACATGGGCATTGTGAACGCCGGCATGCTCGAAGTGTACGAGGAGATCCCGAAGGACATGCTCGAAAAGGTGGAGGACGTCATTCTCAACCGCCGCCCGGATGCAACGGAGATTCTCGTCGATTACGCCGAGCAGTTCAAAGGCCAGGCCGGCACCACCAAGAAGGTGGAGATCGACATGAGCTGGCGGCAGGGCCCTGTGAGCAAGCGTCTCGAACACGCCCTCCTGCGCGGCATCACGGACTTCATCAATGAAGACACCGCTGAGGCGCTGGCCCAGCTAGGCAAGCCTCTATCTGTGATCGAAGGCCCCCTCATGGATGGCATGAGCGTCGTGGGCGATCTCTTCGGTGCTGGCAAAATGTTCCTCCCGCAGGTCGTCAAAAGCGCCCGCGTGATGAAGCAGAGCGTGGCCTATCTGCAACCCTTCATGGAAATCGAGAAGGCTCGCAGAGCGCGTGAGCGCGCCTTGCTGCTCGAAGTCGCCGCCAAGACCATCACTGCTTTGCAGAGTGGCGGCGCTGTTTCGGTAGTCGAATCTTTCAGCTACACGCCTAGCAGCGGATTGAGTCTCGAAGAGCGCCGCGCCGAAGTGAAGCTCGCCGCCGAACTCGGTGCTGTGTTTGAAGTGGAGGGCGAGGCCGCTCTTCAGCAGAAACTCGAAAGCCTTCGTAAAGACGCTTCCAACTCCGACCGTGTCGTCGCCCCATTCCTCAACCATGCTCAGTCCACCGCTGGTGGTGCTGCCGGCTCGGCCAATGGTCTGACCGCCGAAGACTTGATTCCTGCCGAGGCGGCCAAACAGGGCGGTGGCAAGATCGTTCTCGCCACCGTCAAAGGCGACGTGCATGACATCGGCAAAAACATCGTGGGCATCGTTCTGGCCTGCAATGGCTTCGAAGTCACGGACATGGGCGTGATGGTGCCCTGCGACAAGATTTTGGAAAAGGCTCTCGAAATCGGCGCCGATGTGATCGGCCTCAGCGGCCTGATCACGCCTTCGCTGGATGAGATGGCGCATGTGGCCAGCGAGATGGAGCGGCGTGGCTTCAAGCAACCACTTCTCATCGGCGGTGCCACCACCAGCCCGGCGCACACCGCCATCAAGATCGCGCCAAAATACAGCGGCAGCATTGTGCATGTTTTGGACGCCTCCCGCAGCGTGCCCGTCACGACTTCTTTGCTCAGTGAAGATCAGCGTGAAGCCTTTGTGGCCAGCAACGAGGCCCGCCATGCCCGCCTGCGTGAGGAGTACGGCAAGAAGAAGGACCGCGTGCTTCTCAGCATCGCCGAGTCTCGCGAAAAAGGCGTCAAGTTTGACTGGGCCACGCAGGACATCGCCACGCCCACATTCCTTGGAACGAAGACCTATGAAGGTCCACAGCTTGTCGCAGCCTTGCGCGAGTTTATCGACTGGTCACCCTTCTTCCATTCGTGGGAACTGCGTGGCCGCTGGATCGCTGCCGAGCAGCGTTTCTCCTCCGCCCAGGAAGATGCTGAGATGAAAGGCAAAGCCGAGGTGGAGGCCCTCAAGCTTTACAAAGATGCCAACGATCTGCTCGACCGCGTCATTGCTGAAAGCCGGTTCAACCCTCGTGGCATCATGGGCTTCTTCCCCGCCAACGCCATTGGCGATGACATCGAAGTCTATACCGATGAATCACGCGCCACGGTGAAAACCACCTTCCACACCCTGCGCCAGCAGGTCATCAAGAAGGACACGCCGAACTATGCTCTAAGCGATTACATTGCGCCGAAGGGCAGTGGCCGCGCTGACTACATCGGCGGCTTCACCGTCGGCATTCACGGTGCGGATGAGTTCGCCAAGGAATTCGAAGCCGCGCACGATCCCTACAGTGCCATCATTGCCAAGGCCGTGGCCGACCGTTTGGCCGAGGCCTTTGCCGAATACCTCCACCAGCAGGCCCGCTACGCCTGGGGCTATGAAAAACCCGGCGAGCTCTCCCGCGAAGAACTCATCAAAGAAAAGTATCGCGGCATCCGTCCAGCGCCTGGCTATCCCGCCCAGCCTGACCACACCGAGAAGCCCATCCTGTTTGATCTGCTCGATGCCGCAGCCAAGACCGGCGTGGAGCTGACTGAAAGCATGGCCATGCATCCCGGCAGCGCTGTCAGCGGCCTCTACCTCGCACATCCAGAGTCGCACTACTTCGGTATCAGCGTCTTGGGCAAAGACCAGGTTGAAGACTACGCAAAGCGCAAAGGCATGACGCTCGCCGAGGCAGAGCGCTGGCTTGGTCCTTGGCTCGGCTATTGAGGCTTCTGCACATTCAACGAAACCAGCCACGGATGCGGTCGAACAGGCCGCGTCCCTGTCCGGGTTGCTGCATCTGGCGTGGTGGCGGGGCTGCGTAGCCTTGGTGCTCCGCGCAGAAGTTTTTGGGTACCAGATCGTAGGGCAGGGCATCCTCGTATGCGGTGCCAGCCTGGCCGCAGCCATCGGTGGCCAGTTGGCTGCTCACGCGGCACAGAGTCACGCGCGAAAGCGGCAGCGTGACCTTGGGCACTTCAGTTTTGTAGCCGAGAGCCACGGCTTTTTTCATCACATCAGCCCAGATCGGCAGTGCGAGGGTTCCTCCGTAACCTCCCTCGACAATCGTCGCTGGCTTGTCGAGGCCCACCCAGATGCCGCAGCTCACGCGATCCGTGAAACCGGCGAACCAGGCATCCTTGTAATCGTTCGTGGTGCCGGTCTTGCCACCACCCGGTTCTTTGAAACCGTATTCATTGCGCAGGGAGGCCGCAGTGCCCCGATCCAGCACTTGGGCGAGGATGTTGCGCATCAGGAACGCCACGCTCGGGGTGATGACCTCGGATTCGAGCACGGGTGTCTGGTAGATGATGTTGCCCGCTTTATCGACAATGCGGTCAATGAGGAAAGGGCGGCGGCGCAGGCCTTGATTGGGGAAGATGCTGATCGCACTGGTGAGCTGCCGCGGATTGCCGCCGATGTTGCCGATGAAAATCTGCGGTGTGCGTTCGGCAGGCTTGATGAAGCCCGCGTTGGTGAGCAGATCGATCACACGATCAAGCCCCGCATAGTTGCCGAGGCGCAGGGTCATGGTGTTACGGCTTTTCACAATGCCGTCCGTCAGCGTGGTGGGCCCGAGGAATTTGCCATCCGAGTTCTGCGGACTCCAGCCAGGATCAGCCCCGTCAATCTCACCGGGCTGGATCGGCGCGTCATTGATCAGCGTGCCAGGCATGAAACCGGAGGCGATGCCCGCGGCATAAACAAAGGGTTTCACTGTCGATCCGATCTGCCGCTCACCCTGAGTGGCGCGGTTGTATTTGCTATGGCGGTAGTCACGCCCGCCCACGAGAGCGAGAATGCCCCCCGTTGCATTGTCCTGCATCATGAGCGCCGCCTGTAGATAGGGCGTGGAGGCAATTTCCTGCGAGCCGTCCCAAGTCTTGTCAAAATCCGCCTTCTTCGGGTGCGCATAGCCATGCTGCTTTTCCACAGCGGCCAGGCGCTTTTCCACAGCCGCCTCCGCGACGTCCTGCAGGTTTTTGTTTAGAGTGGTGAAGACCTGCAGTCCGCCATCCTCGATCTCCTGCTGCTCCAAAATCAAATCCAGATCACGCCGCACGGTGTCCAGCGCGTAGCCGCCCTGGCTTTGAAACACAGGCTGCGCATGCAGGGCGATGTCAGCATACTTGGCTGCGATTTCCTCTTCCGGCGTGATCACCTTTGTTTCCAGCATGCGCTTGAGCACGGTGTCGCGTTCCTTCAGCGCTCCTTCATAGTTGCGGAACGGCGAGAAGCGCACGGGGCTGCGGATGATGCCGGCGATCATCGCAGCCTCGCTCAGGCTGAGCTGGCTGGCATGCTTGCCAAAGTAAACCTGACTGGCGCGCTGCACCCCATAAATGCCGGGGCCGTAGAAAATCCGGTTCACGTAATGCTCAATGATCTGGTCCTTGGTGCAGGCCTTCTCGATGCGACGTGCCAGCATCATCTCCACCAGCTTGCGGTGGATGCTGCGGTCATCGAGATCCGGGTAGCTGTTGCGCGCGAGCTGCATGGTCAGCGTGCTCGCGCCCTGCACCACGCGCATGTCCTTGAGGTTGCGCACCATGGCGCGCGCCACGCCTTTGTAATCGATGCCGCCGTGATCGTAGAAGCGTGAGTCCTCACGAGCCAGCAGGGCTTTGACAAACCACGGCGACACCTCGCTCAGCGGCACAATGATGCGGTTCTCACCATGCATGCGGCCAAGGACTTCGCCTTTGTAGTCCATCACGATGGTCCGCTCCGGCATGTCCCCGAGCTTGGTCAGGTCGTAGGCCTTCGCCAGATGGCTGTAAACGCCGATGACCACCGCCGCCGTGAGCGTGCAAAGGAGCGAACCTCCCATGAGAAAAATCACGCCAAGCCGTTTGAACGACTGCCAGCGCGACAGGGTGGGTTTCGTCGGCTTGCGCTCTTCAGTGGGCTTCTTTTTCATGGGGCAGTCATCGGGTCGCTGGTTTTGGACCAAAGATCAAGCCTCAGACGATGAACTCGGTGTGAACTTCAATTTCACATTTCATTTTGCAGCCGATCCAGTCGATATGAAATCGGGCGGCACCCGGTAGGTGCGGGTACTCAGCTCATTGGACTGCGAAGCAGGTGCCAGGACAATGGCGTGGGCATCGACGCGGACCTTCAGACCCACCGCATGGGCGATGTGATCCATGGCGCTGCGCAGTGAAATTTCCCGAACATCGAGGCTGATCTTCTTTTTCTTTTGCTCCTCGCTGACACCCAGGATGATTACATTGAGATTCCCGTCGCCAAAGGTATGGTGGTTTTTCACCGCCCGCTTCACATAAGCCACCGCTTCCTCCAGGGTGGCATCTTTGAATTTGACCTCGTTAAGCATGATCGGTTTGCCACAATCGGTGATGTACGCTTTTACGGACTGCCATCCCACCATCAAAATCACCACGTAAAGCCACCCTAAGGCGAAGCGAGATTGGGGGTGCAGGAACGCTTTCATCGGGAATTCGACCGATCTTATGAAATGCCGCTACAGAAGGCAATCCTACTTTGGGCGTGACATTTCACGTTCGGTTTCCGTACCATACGACTGCAAACACTCCATCCGACCATGAAAGCACTCTGTCTCTCTCTACTCCTCGCCTCTGCGCTCGGTGCCTCCGCCGCGCTGCTCGAATCGCCACAAAAGGGCGGTTTGCAGATCCAATCGCTCAGTTCGCTCAGCTTCGGCCCGGAAGGTATGCTGCTGGTCGCGGAGCCGGCCACGGCCAGCGTCATGGCTATCCAGACGGGCGATGCCGGACCCAAGAGCGAACGCCTCGCCAAACCGGTGGCCGACATCGGCGCGCAGATTGCCGCCGGACTCGGGGCGAAGAAGGAGGACATCACGATCAAAGACCTCGCGGTCAATCCAGCCAGTGGCCGCATCTATCTCGGCGTGCAGCGCCGCCCTGACAACGCGGTGCTAATCGTCAGCGTTGGCGCAGACGGCAAAGTGGCTCCGCTGAATCTCGCTCCGCTTGCCTGGGTGCGCATCACCCTGCCCGGCGGCACCGCCAGCAAGGTCACGAACATCACCGATGTGGCCTTCGACAAAGACCGAGTGTTTGCCACCGGCACCTGCAATGAAGAATTCGCCTCCCGCATCTTCACGATCCCCGTACCGCTCAAAAATGGCGCCACGGCCAGTGTGTTCAGTGCGGAGACATATCATGTGGCGCATCGCAAATGGGAGACCAAGGCACCGATCCAGAGCTTCATCCCTTACCAATCAAAAGAGGGCACCTTTGTCGTCGGCGCCTTTGCCTGCACGCCGGTGGCGAAGTTCAAGGTGGACGACATCCAGAGCGGAGCGCAGGTCAAAGGCGTGAGCATGGTGGAACTCGGCAGCGGCAACCGCCCCCTGGATCTCTTCAGCTACTCGGACAAAAGCGGCAAGGAGTGGCTGGTGGTGCACACCCAGCGCTTCAAGCAGAATGCCTTTGGCCCCAGCAAGATGTGGGGCGCGCGCATCAGCATGGATTACCTCGATGCCAAGGCACCGGAGAAGACCAATGAAAACGCCGCGCGTCGCGATGAGAAGGAGCCCAAAGGCCCTGAAGGCATTGAGATCGTGGATGCGCTCTTTGGTGCCGTGCAGGTGGACAAGCTGAGCGACACTGAAGCTGTGGTGCTGCGTGATACCGAAGGCACGCTGAGCCTCGAAGTGGCAGCACTTCCGTGAAACGCTGGCTCAGCATTCTAAGTCTGGTCTGCTCCGCTACATTCGCCGCAGATGTGTGGGTGAACGAAGCCGGGCAGATCGAAGCTCGCGGCGGTGCTGTCCGCGTGTTTCGTGGCGATGCCACCGAACCGCTGTTTGGGAGCGTCGTGAAGACGCGGGAAAGCGTGTGCTTTGCCGCCGCACTGCCTTTGGTGTCGGGAGAAACCTACCGCGTCGAGTTTCAAACGGCAGAGGGTGCCTGGAGCACACAGCGGCTGAAGTTCACGAATCCGGCGACTGCTGCTCCGACGGTAAGCATCTCGCCATTTCCCACGGTGCTGCCTGCCAATGCGCTAAAGCTCTACCTGCACTTCAGCCAACCGATGGAGCAGGGCGTGTTTCTGGAGCGCATCACCTTGCAGCGCCAGGATGGCAGCGTGGTCCACGGTGCTTTTCGTGAGACTGAGCTATGGTCGCCGGATGGAAAACGCCTCACCCTCTGGTTGCATCCCGGGCGGCAAAAGACTGGCGTGAACCTGAATCTTGATGAAGGGCCTGTTTTACAAGAGGGCAGGCTGCACACGCTCAAGATAGCTGCCAACTGGCGCTCGACCACCGGTGTGGCTCTAGGTAAGGAAACGGCATTTACACTCGCTGCCGGTGTTGTGGATCATGCCTGCCCCAATCCACAGCGCTGGCAGATCACTGCGCCGAAGACGGGAACTCATGATCGGCTGCTGGTCAGTTTTGATGAACCGCTGGATCCTGCGATTCTCGTCTCCGCATTGAAGGTAAAACGCGGTGAGGGAGAAGTCGCTGGCGTGGTGACAGTGGCCTCAGATGCGCGCACTTGGTTGTTCACTCCAGTGGTTGCTTGGACGCCTGGAGCCTGCGTTTTGGAGATCGACCCGCTGCTCGAAGATCTGGCGGGTAACAACCTGCTCGGACCGTTTGAAGTGGATCGTGATGCGCCATTGAAAGCGGCCGCTGCCACCACGTTGAGCTTCGAGGTGGGTGGTTAGCAATTCGCCGAGCCTTCAGGAAATCGAGGAGCAGACTGCGGAGGTCATGCGGCTTGTATTGGCACTGGAATTGGGGCTTGAGCTGGAACTGGACGTGGCTGCCAGCAGGGTGGTCGTGGGCGGGTGGGGCGCGCACTCCTCACTTGGCGGAGGCATGATTTCCAGGTTCGCATTTCGCTGCTGCCAGGCGTTGCTCAACTTGTGGACCAGCGTGTCGATCTGGTTGATGTCCTTGGCATTGACTTGCAGCAGGGGAATTCCGAAGCTCGAAAAGATGTCGTCTACCAGATGGCGGTCGCGTACTTTTCGGCTCGCCTTGCCGGGGCTGTCGTCTTCGAATTCGATGGCCACCATGGGAAGCCAGTCTCCTTTGCGGTAGATCAGGAAGTCGATGTGGCGCTGGCAAATCTTGAGGAACCCCGCAACGTTTTCAGAATGAAGGATTTCTAGGAGGCGCGGCTTGCATTGAATGTGGCAGCGATGGTCGGTGATGTTTTCCAGGCAGGCGTGAAACAGTGCTTCGTCGGACGTTAGTAGGGGATAGGGGGTGGGAGATGTTTCAGAAGAAGAAAGGGGTGGATCAGCAGATGCGGGCTGCATGCCTTACCATTTATGGAAATTATAAAACCATCAACTCAGCATTGGTAAGAAGCATGTAAGACCGGCTTGAATGAGATTTTAGCTTAATCTGAATAATGTTCTATTGAACAGTTGTTGATTTGCGCGAGAATTGGGTCCGCCAATGCTTGCTACTCATGCCATTCCTGATTCCCAACCGCTCGTAGACTGGCTGTTTCTCGACCTAAATAGTTACTTCGCAAGCGTGGAGCAGCAGTTGCACCCCGAACTGCGGGGGAAGCCGATCGCAGTGGTGCCGGTCGATTCGGACGCGACCTGTGCGATTGCGGCCAGCCATGAGGCCAAGAAGTTTGGCATCAAGACCGGCACCAACATCGGCGAGGCAAGGCGTCGCTGCCCGGAACTCATCACCGTGATGGCAGGGCACGATGTGTATGTGGAGTTTCATCACAAAATCATTGAGGAGGTGGAGCGGCATTTCCCGGTGCACGTGATCTGCTCGATCGACGAGATGGCCTGCAAACTGGATGCGCCGCGCCGCCGACTGGATGCAGCGATGGATCTGGCCAGACGCATCAAACAAGGGCTGCGGGAGCGGGTGGGGGAGTGCATCACCTGCTCCATCGGTCTGGCACCGAACCGCTTTCTGGCAAAGGTGGCCAGCGACATGCAGAAGCCTGACGGTCTGGTGGTGCTGCTGCAGGAAGAGCTGCCGGGACGGCTGCTGGAACTGGAGTTGAGTGATCTGTGCGGGATCGGCCGCCGCATGGAGCCGCGCCTGCATGCCTGCGGCATTCGTACGATGGAGGATCTGTGGGCCGCGGAGCGCGAGACCCTGCACCGAGCCTGGGGCGGGGTGGGTGGGGACCGGTTCTGGCATGGACTACATGGCGGCGTGACGGAGGATGATGTTCCACCCGCACACCGCACCATCGGACACAGTCATGTGCTGGCCCCTGAACTGCGCACACCACCTGCCGCAGGCGTTGTGGCACGCAGACTGTTACTGAAGGCCGCGAGCCGGCTGCGCCGCATGAAGTACCGTGCCAGGCATCTGCACCTGAGTGTGCGCACAGAGGACGGACCGCGCTTTGAAGCGCAGGCAAAATTTGACGAAGGGTCCGACAGCATCGTGCTGGCACGGGTGCTGGCGGATTTATGGCAGAAGGTGATGAAGCAGGCGCGCTGGCAGCGGGTGAAAAAGGTCTCAGTGACCCTGTTTGGTCTGGTGGCCGAGGCATCTCCACGGCAGCTTGAACTTTTTGACTCTTCGGGCGCATCGGCACCCAAAGAACAGCGTGAACAGCTCAGTCGTGTGCTGGATGAGGTCAATCAGAAGTTCGGCCGCGACTCCGTAGTGATCGGTTTCACACCGGACACCGTGCGCACGTTTTCGGGCACTAAGATCGCCTTCACACGCATTCCGGACCGGGAGTTCAAGGAGTAGATCCTGATGCAGGAGGCACAAAAAAGCCGTGGGAGACTCTCCCACGGCTCATTTTGAAGGGGGGATCGTAAAGACCGGTTACTTGGAACTAAACAGGTCGCGGTTGCGGCGGCGCGTGATGATCAGGGTGCCGAGGCCAGCACTCAGAATCAGAAAAGCCGAGCCGGGCTCAGGAATCGAGGCGCATTCGCAGCCGTTCACAGCAACGAGAAAATAAGGGTCGCTATTGACGGCCATCGGGCTGCCAGCGCCATTGTGGGTGTCTGCGGCCAGCGTGAAGCCTGAAACCAGCACACCGGGGCCGACCAAGGCGTCCAGATTGAGCTTCCAAATATCAGTCTTGGCGATTGGATCCAGGCTGCTCAGGAGGCTCATGGCGTTGTTTGCCAGGATGTCCGCAGTCGAGAAGTTTCCGAGCAACGAATTGCCGATGCCGTAGATGGAGATGGTCGGGGCCACTTGGCTCGGGTCGGCATCGGTCGAGTATTCATTGAGGCCGAAGTCTCCCAGGGTGGCGGACAGGCCGTGGCTCGAGACCAGTTGATCGAAAACAATGTTCAGTCCGGTGGAGGCAGTCTGGATGCCGGGGGCACAGCTCGCATCGTAGAGGCCGATGCCGAAGTCCGTCAGTATGCCGTAAGCGTTCTCATAGCGGACGCCGAAACCACCCTGGAAATCAAAGTTCACATTTGGATTGGCCCCTGCCGAATTTCCACCATCCAAAGTGAGAGGAGTGAGGTTTTGCAGTGCCGTGATGCTGTAGTTTTCGCCAGCCGGTGCATAGGGCTGAGTCAGTTCGATGGTTGATGCAGCGAAACCAAGGCTGGTAAAAGCAAGCAGCATGGCCGCAGCAGCAACCGAAATGGGCTTACGTTGCAGCTGATGAGCAGAAGATGGCGTTTTCATGGTTGCAAAAATTAACAGTTATGACACTCAAAATAGATTCACTGAATCCAAATGAAGGACTGGCAATAAATTATAATTGAAACAATTCTCTGTAAAGCGTTTCAATTATGAATTTTTCATTTAATTATGCTTAAATGGTTGGGTCGCTGAACGAAATGGTGGCTTTTTTGCAATTCATTTACAATAATTTACTCGTTTATGATATATATGACAAATTCATGACACCTCCAAATGAGGGGAGCGTCTTGAGGTCATGCGGTGACCACCACAGAATCGATGTAAACCGGCGTTCAGAGGTTTGGCCACCCAGCTTTGCTCGTGGTAAAAGCGGCAGGGGCCGTCTCATTCGCCACATGGACGAGGCTTGATGCTGGCAGAAATGGTGTGGAAATGCTTCGTGCCTGTCCCTGTTGGTGAGCAGAGGCCGCAAGGTTCTGCGAGTCTGAATGGCTGATTCAGCTTCAGGGTAGAGGAGCTTTTTACTTCTCACCTCTATTCTACCACCTTGGGCGTGTCCTTGCCAGTGGTCGCAGGGAGCGGATCGGCGAGAGGGCTGGCTGGCAGGGAATTTGGCAATGGAGGACCCATGGCGACGAAAGGTCGTATGCTGGGAAGTTTTGACAACTGGCATCGCCGCTTCTTTGCCGCTTAGGCACTGGGAGTGCCTCGGTCTAGAAGGGGGGAGATGTTGCGGCAGATTGGATGACCGATCGTGGCGGTCCCACAAAATGACCGCAGATTTTGCTCTTTGCCGCTCGTTGGCTATTCTGACCTTCTAATGTCTGCCAAATTAACCCGCATACTTCTTGCCGATGACCACGCTGTGGTCCGCAACGGCTTCCGAATGATCCTCGCTGCGCAGTGGGACATGGAGGTCGTGGGAGAGGCCGCCAACGGACGGGAGGCGGTGGAAAAGGCCATCAATCTCCAGCCGGATGTGGTGGTGCTGGACGTGACGATGCCCGAGCTCAACGGCATCGAGGCGGCGCGGCAGATCACCAAGGCAGTGCCGAAGGCGCGCATCCTGGCGCTCTCCATGCAGAAAGACTCTGTCTATGTGCGTGAAATGCTGCGCGCAGGAGCCAATGGCTATTTGTTGAAGGACAGCAACGAAAGCGATCTTCT
>CALRWM010000040.1:0-54539 GCA_943371875.1 Prosthecobacter debontii
GAGCCCTGTCCGGAACCCAGAGTGCTGAAGGTACCGGCACCATTCAATGACAGCGTGCCTTGCTTGACGAAGACATCCCTGCCAGAAAAGGCGTTTGCCACCTGGATGTTCAGCGTGCCGGTGCCGAATTTGTTGAGCTGGTAAATGCCCAGTGTTCCCGTGTTGGTGAAGCCTGTGGTGGTGATGTTGGTGGTGCCTTCACCGCCGATCCCGACCCAGGAATGACGATTCGAACCACCTGTTCCCACCTGGCCCAGAACACCGCCGGTAATGTTCAACGTGGCACCCGCATCCGCCGCCAGGGTCACGGCACGCATTTGGCTGTCTGCAGTCGTTGTCGCAATGGTGATCAGACCAGAGACGGTGTTGGTCCCCGCCGTGCTGCGGATGGCTCCGCCACCATTGATGCCGTTGCTGGTCGCATTGTTGGTGGCATTGATGAAAATACCATCTGCAACCGTCGCTCCGCCGGTCAGTTCGATAGCAGCACCAACGTTTGCCATCAAGATTCCGCCTGCGGAGGTTGTGATGGCAGGATTCGCCCCAGTCGTATTGGCGCTGAGAGTGATCGTCGTGCCAGTGATGGCGGTGATGAATGTGTCTGCGGCAATTCCCGTTCCGAACACCAGCTGGCCCACCCCATAATTGGCTGTGCCACCGGTCGGCGTGAGGACGGTCTGACCAGAGGCTCCTGTGGTCGCCGTCGAAGCGGTGGTGGACGATGCATTGCCCAGCTGGTTTCCATTGGAAATTCTAAGCACGCCCTGCTGAGCAAACATGACCCCGTTCCAGCCGGTTTCGGCGGATGTCAGCACGAGAGTACCAAGGTCATACTTCCTGAGAGCGTTGTTGGCAGATGCAAAGGTGAAAGCGTTGTTCAACGTCAGAGTGTTGCCCTGCGTCACTTCAATTTCACCTGCGGCGGAATTGAGGTTGAAGGTGCGGGAGGTGGCGAAGGTGCCGGTGGCGCGGAAACCAAAGCCAAGATTGTTGCCGCTGAGGCGGATAATGTTGCCTGAATTGCCCAATACGGTGTCGGAGGATGCGGCAATCAACCCTGCTGTGATGTCGATGATGGACCCGCCACCGCCAAATGTGTTGCCCGTATTGGTCAACGACAGCACACCGCCACCTGATTTGGTGAGAACCACCGCCGAAGCACCCGTCGGCCCCCCCGAAAGCACACCACTGAGGGTCAATCCATCAAGCTGCAGTGAAGTGCTGCCATTCACCACATTGAAAGTGGGGCCCTGATTGGAGGAGACCGTATTGAAAGCGATATTGTCAGCCAGAAGCAGGCCGTAATTGTTATTGTTGGTCACGGTCAGACCGTTGCCCAGCAGGGATGAGGAAAAGCTGCTTGGCGCGACCACCTTGTTTACAGCCAGCGGGTAATAATCGCTGGTGCCAGCGCGTCCGATGGTAAGCGACAAGGCTGTGCCTGTTACTGTGGACTCCCAGGTGATAGCACCGAGATTAACCGTCTCGAACGAACCGGTTCTGTCCCCATCGACCAGCAGAGAGAAGGAGGTGCTGGTGTTCAATGCACCGATGTCGATCGTAGCGGCGGTGTTGATGCCGTTGAGATTAATCCCAGTGATGTTGCCCAGGCCGGTCTTGCTGATGGTTTTGGCACCCGTTCCTCCGATGGCAGAGACCGAGCCTATGTTGGCAATGGGGCCGCCGAGCACCACATTGAGAAAGGGCGTGGGAATATTGATCACAACGCCGGTGGTGGCCAGGGTGTCAAAGGTCAGAGCGCCGTTCAAGGTGAGAGTGGGCAGGCTGGTGCCGGTGTTGTTGAAGATCGGGTTGCCTGCGAAGCTCATGGCATTGGCCACGATACGGCTGTTGTTGTCCACCAGAAGGGTGGTTCCGTCTGCAAACGACACGGTGCCGACACCCAGCGGTCCGGAGAGAAGTGAATTTGGAACGGTGGAGGTGCTGCTGGCTGAAAGAATGATCCCGCCTTGCTGCACTTCCATGCCGCCGTCAAAGGTGCTCTGTCCACTGAGTTGGAGCAGACCGTTGTCGGTTTTAATGATTTTGGCCCCTGTGCCAGTGATTGCCGAGGAGATGCTAAGCGAAGAAGCAAGCTGTGTGTAAACCTGACCATTCAATGTCGGTGCCTGGATGCTGAAGGTGTTGTTTCCGCTGCTGAGAGCCAGGAAGCCGCCGTTGATCGAAGCAACCGTGGAGGCATTGCTGCTGGTGACAGTGATCGGCGCGGAGGAAGTGAGCGTCAGGATGCTGTTGGTCTGATTCGTGATGGTGGGTGTGCCGGAGCCGCCATTGTTGTTGAACGTGATGCTCTTGAGGGTGTTGTTCAGCCCCAGCCCGCCGGCAAGTGTCAGGGTGGAACTGCCCACCAGGATGACATCGTTGGAGGCATCGATCTGACCAACGTTCGTAAGCATGGTGACCGCCGCGTTGTTGATGGTCAGACCGCCCGCAGGAAGGACCACCCCGGTGCCGATCAAATTCAGCGTGCCCTGATCCACGACGGTACCGCCCGTGTAGGTGTTGTTGGCGGACAGGTTGACAATACCAGTGCCGGATTTCACGAATGAGACTTTGTTGCCAAAGCCATTGTCAGCGATGACCGAATTGATGATCATGTTGCTCATGCCGACGGTGAAAGTCAGCGCACTGCCGGCGGCTGTAGCCACCTGGCTGAGTGTGACCTGAGTGGGACTGTCCACCGAGACGACATAAGTGCCGGCAGGAATGCCGGTGCCGGTCAGAGTCATGCCCCGAGCGATGCCTGTGGTGGAGTTCATCGTGATCTGCGCCGACCCCAATGCGGTGGTGCCACTGACAAATGAACCAGCGGTGAAGGTTTGGTTTTGAGCACTCGCCGTGGCATTGTTGCTCAGGGTGATCTGCGTCAGGCTGTCCACGGAAACGACGGTGGTGCCCGCAGGGAAATTGGCATTGGCGAGGGTCATGCCTGGCTGGATGCCAACCGTGGAATTCATGATCACCACTGGAGAACCAGCAACAATGCCACCGGCAGTATTGGGATTGGCAAACGATGGATTGGAGGTGTTGGTGTTGTAAATAATGAGCTCACGAATTCCGCTCGTTTCCGTGCCCCCGGCGGTGATCACACCCCGGATGGCCGTGGTGCCAAAGCTGGTGTCAAAGGGGTTGTTGGTGCGCAAGATGCCACCAAGTTCGAGATTGAGAACATCAGTGTTGTTCGTAAAAGCCACGTTGTTGGTGAAATTGCCGCTCAACCGAAGCATACTGGCGGGGGTGGTGGCGCCAGAGAGGGTGGTGGTCAGAGGCGTTACGGAATAAGTTCCAAGGTCCGTGATGTTGCCGCTGCCAAACACGGCCGAATAACCGGCAAAGCCGCCGTTCCCCACCGTGCCCACACCATTAGTGGTGTTGTAGGCCGCGTAGTCGTTGGAGTTTGAAATGGCCCAGGCTCCCAGAACGCCATCACCATAGGTCGTTGGCGCAGTCGAGAACACGATGCGGGGGAAGTTGCCGACGCTGCCGAGCGCGGTAGATCCGAGGAAATTTATCGTCGATCCAGCCGAACGCGTCAGGCTGGCAATGGTCAGATCCATGGCAGTGAAAGCCCCGGAAGTACCAGTGCCACCGGTCGCAGATTGAATGCTGTTCGCGCCTTGCGCTAAAAAGATGTCACCCAGTTTTTCAGTGGCCATCGTGTTGACCCGGCCGTTGATCTGAATGTTGCCCGCACGCAATGTGATGGCGATGGCATCGCCGATGCGGTCATTGTTCTGCGTCTGCAGGCTACTGTTGCTGGTGGCGATCAAGGTGGCTCCATTGATTTCGATGGCCGAGGTGGTGAGCAGCGAGGCATCATTTTCGAGCGTGGTGGTGCCGCCCAAAAGCGAGGTGGTGCCGGTGTAAGTCTGCGCCGTCTCGAGCGTGAGGGTGCCACCACCGACGCGGCCAAGATTGATGGCACCTGAAATGATACCGCCAAAGGTGCCACCGCCATTGGTGACAAAGGTGCTGGTGGCCAAAGCGGTGTTGGTCAGTGAGCCCGCCGTGTTTGGCATGTTCCCGCCACCTGTCAGGTTGCCGATGTATTGAGAGCTGCCATTGAGATCCACGGTGGCACCGATGCCGATGTTAAGACTGTTGGCCGCCGGGAAGATGGCATTGAGCCCGGCATTGAGCTGCAGGGTGCCGCCCATGACGTTGGTGGTGCTGTTGTAGTAGCTGGTACTTTCAAGACTCAAAGTACCACCGCCCACCTTGCTGAGCTGGCCGTTGATCAAAGTGGAGGTCACATGCAGTGTGGTGCCGGCCTGCACCTGGAAAAAGCCGCCGCTGCCGCCCAGGTTCACCTGTGAGACCGCCAGCGTGTTGTCACCGCCGGTGCTGATGAGAGAACCCGTGGTCAAAGTGAGCACACGGTTGCCGGTGCTGGTGATGGACAGGCCGCTGCCGTTGATCTTCAGAGCATTTAACGTGCGCGACAACGACACATTGGCCGAGCTGGTCAGGTTCATCGTGTCGCCGTTGGCCGCAGCGTTCAGATTGTTGGTGATGTTGTAAGCGGTGAAAGCCACCACGCCGTTGGTGCTGTCATAGGCGGCAAAGTCATCCAGGAGAACAATGCGTGGCAGAATGGCGTTGGTGAATGTGCTGCCCCCCTGCTGGTAGGTGGTGATCTTCACCTTGTTCGTTGATCCCAATCCGCTGATTCCAGACAAGTCCCATGACGAGCCGGAGTTGGCGAAATTCGCGGTGGCAAAGGTCAGCGTGTTGCTGCCGGTGCCGGACATGCTGATGGTTCCCATGATGTTGTTCACGGTGGCGACCCCAATCGATTCAGAGGTGTTGTTCCCGATCAGGCTCAAGGCACCGCCATTGAAGGTAAATGCGCGCCCATTCACACGGCCGCTGCCGTTGTTTCCACCGCTGTTATCCAGCGCCAGTGCACCACCTGCATTGAGCGTGATGCCTGAGGAGGCGTTGATACTGCCGCCGGTGCCACTGATGGTGACGGTGCCGCGATTGATCGTCAGGGCTCCAGCAAAGGTGTTGGTGCCGGAGAGATTCAAAGCGTAGCCCTGAAACAGAACCGCCGAGGCCGGGGCCGTGCTGCCGTTGACAATGGCGCTTGTGATGTTGGTCGTCCCGGAGCCGGCAATGACCATGGTACGGCTGGTGGCTGATTCCGAAAGATTGACCCCCCCCGAAAGAGTGAGCACAGCACCGCCACTGAGATCATTCTGCAAAACCCGGGTGGAGCCATTGTTGGTCACCGATGCGCCAAACTCGATGCTTTGCGTGCCATTGATAACAGCCGGGTCACCGGCAATGGTCACGGCGTTTACCAGCTTGTTCACTCCTGTCAGATCAAACGCTGATGTCAAAACACCGCCATTAAGAATCAGGGCATTGGCGGCAGTTCCGAGCGCTTTGACATTGCCGATCACAAGCGTTCCCTGACCAAGCAGAATGCCGCCAGTCAGTGTGGTGGCACTGCCAATGGTGAAGGAGGCTTCGTTGGCAATGCGAATGTCAAGACGTGTGAGAGAGGTCGAAAGCAGGGCGTTGTCCTTGATGTCCCCGTTCCATATCGTCGAACCATAGCCGCGGATGTTGAGCTGGCGCGTGGCAGCCGCGTTCTGGAAGTTGAGGAAATTGCCGTTGATGGTAAGAAGCGCGCCACCCTCGAGATTGTTGCTCAGGGTATGATCGTTGCCGCCGGAGTTTTTAATCATGTCGCCATTGATGGTGATGGTATTTGCACCGGCGAAAATGGCTGTCGTATTGTTGTTAAAGATCACCGGCTGTGAGATCGTCAAGCCTGCTGGATCGGTGGCAAAGATCCCGGCGTTCGACATCAAAAGTCCGCCGAAGACCAACTGGGCATTCACGGGGATGGTGCGGGCGGCAGAAATCGTGAACGTCGTGGCACTGGTGATGCTGGCAATGACGTCACCATAAGCGATGCCGGTCCCATTGATGTTCATGCCCACGACCAAACCGGCCGTGGTTCCAGTCGCCAGTGTGATCGTGGCGGAATTGCTCACCGCAGCGGAGGTCAAACCCGTGGGACCGACTGCACCGAGCGAATCAGTGGTGCCGATGCCGAGAAGGCCGCCGTCAACCCGGGTGCCGCCCGTGTAAGTATTGGCGGCGTTCAAGATCCAGACGCCACCATCGGTCTTGAGCACGCGCAAGGCACCCACGCCCCCAAAGGCAGGCGTGGCCAGCCCTTGCGCATTGTCAGTGAGCACGGAGGTGATCATGTTGGCGTCCGTGTTGATGCCTCGGATTTCCAAGGTTTTGTCACCACTGATGGTGTTCACCGATGTCGCCGTGGTGTTTTTCAAGTTGGTGAGGATCAGCGCCCCGCTACCACTGGAGTCGATACGCCGGGTTCCCGTGGTGCCAGTGAGGTTGATCTCGCGCGTGGTGGTTTCTCCCGCACCGACATACATCAGGCTGACTGTGGTGGAGGTGCTGGGATTGCCCAGTTCCAAAATGCCCCCGCCGACGTTCGTGCCGAAACTGGAAGAAGTCGCCAAATCCGCGCCAATGGACGTCACATAAACTGCATCCTGACGGATGACTGTCCTGCCGCTGTAAGTGTTGGCATCCCCGAGAATAAGACCGGCGCTACCGATTTTCCCAAGGCCGCCCGTCCCGCCGATCACACCTGAGACAGTGGCAAAATCAAGATTGGTGCTGCCATTGTCATCCACCTGAATCTGACGCCAGCCTTCTCCCGTCACTGTTGTTGGAACACCGGCGGCGGCGACGACCCCCGTCCCCGAACTCAGGCTGAACTGAGTCGCGCTGTTGATGGCTGTGATATAAAGCCCGGTGGGAATGTTGGCGTTGCCAGTAAAAGCCTGGCCGATGGTCAGTCCGTCCGTGGTCCCGCTGGTCAGATTGACGGTGGCACTTCCAGCAGTCGTCGTCACATTGATGGACTTGCTGATGCCAGCAGCGAGATCGAAATTGCCTGTAACTTCGACGTCCGCAAGGGAGGTGGCGTTGTTGAGAATCAACGCACCTGCGCCGATGAAATTGGCGGTCGATCCCCACACCGGTGTGCCCAAGGAGCCAAAATCCACCGTCAGCTTGGATGTGCCAGATGAGAAACCTCCATTACCGTAGGCATTAAACCGGAACTGTCCGGCACCCGTGCCCATGGCACGGTTGAATGTGCCGGAAGTCTGATACACACCGCCATTGAGCAGAAGATTGCTGCCGGATGAAAGGCCTGCGCCGTCAACCGCCTGGAGTGCACCACCATTGATGGAGGTCGTCCCCGTGTAGGTGTTTGCGGTTAATGGATTGAGGATCCACAGACTGGCACCGGTCTTGGTCAGCGAGAGCGCTCCACCATTGGGATTGTCAATGAGGTGGATGTCGATTTCGTTATCCCCCAGTGAATCACCGTCAAGCGTGAGTGTGCGGGTGCCGGTCCCACTGAATGCCAGATCCGCAGTATTGTTGAAAATCAGCGCCGCATGGTTTGTGATACGTGAAGCTGAAAGATTCCCATAGCTGCCATAGGAGGCGATTGTTCCGTTGCCGGCCAAGGTGAACAAGCGATTGATGCTGACGGACGGGGTCTGGGTTGCTGTGACCGCACCGCCGGAGTTGGTACCTACATAACGCAGGGCGCCTCCATTGAGAATAATGCTGGCTGCATTGGTCGCGTCGCTGGTGGCATCACCCATGCCGATGCCACTTGCCACGCCGATATCAGCGATGTTTGGAATGTCCAGATTTCCACCAAGAATGGTCACAGCTCCTGTAAAGGTGTTTGCACCGGTGAGAGTGACTGAGCTTGTTGATCCAGCCTTCACCAATGCAACTGCCGCTGTGGCTCCATCCTGAATCAGGCCGGTGAAGACACCGCCTGTGTTGTTATTGCTGACCCGGAGAGTGGCCGTACCACTCACAGCACTGTTGGTGATGATGCCCGCGCCATTGAAGGCGTTGACTGAATTCGTTCCAGATGCGGCGGTGCCGACGTTCACTCCATTAAGATCAAAAGTGGCTCCTTGGCGAACGGTCAGATTGATGTTGGTTGCACCGAGTACCCCGGTGCCTGAGAGCTGCAAAGTCCCCTCGTTAACTGTGACGGTACCCGTCTCGGCATTCGCTCCGCTGAGAACCAGAGTGCCTGCTCCGTTCTTGGTGAGGCCACCGGTGGTCGTGGCGGTGATAGGTGCCGAAATCAGCAGGGAGTCTGTGAGGCCATCAACACGAACGACGAGGTCCTGATTGCCACCGGTGGTCACGCCGGTGCCGCTGATGATGCCCGAGCCACCTGTCTGCAAAATGCCGCCGGAAGTGTTGGCTCCGACGTTGATCGTCAGCAGCCCCGTCTGGTCCACGGTCTGGCTGCCGAGTATTTTCAACGAACTGATGGTGAGCGTCCCGGAGCTCGTGTTTCCAGTCACCAAATTATGACTGGCAGCCGTGAGTGCAGCCCCTGCCGTCACGAAGCCTGCATCCGTGTCATAAACGGGTGCCACCAGCACCCCGCCATTGGAACGGGCGAAGTCAGCACCGTTAAAATAGATGTGACCGTTCCCGGTCAGCGTCGTGGCAGTGCTCGTGGCAACGCCGGTGAGTGTCACGGTGCCGTCGCCGATGATGTTGAGGCCCGTTCCAATGGCAGGGAGGACCAACGAGGAGAAGATCAAACCCGTGGCACCGCCACCTGCGGTGATTTTGATGGTGCCCGCACCTGCAGTCATGGTCAAAGCGCCGAGTGATTCCGTCAGCGCGCCGCCGCTGAAACCCAGATACTCAAAGGTGCCGCCCGCGACTTGATTGGTATTTAAGGGATCAAGGTTGAAAATGAGCGCTGAAGCGTTGTTGATAACATCCGAGCCGGAGCCACTGCCAGCGGTTGCCTTGATTTGAAGAGTTCCACCCGCGACCGTCACCGTGCCTGTGAAATTGTTCACCGTGCCAAAGGTCAGCGCCGTGGCATTGGCGACAGCAGTGCCAATGGTGGTGTTGATCGTGATGGTGTTGCCATTGATCGCGGTGATGATCGAACTCCCCGGGATGTTGGTTCCCGTGACGGTTTGTCCCACAACGAGGCCAGCGGCATTGGAAACGGTGAAGCTGTTGGTTTGTGCCGCACCACCGCCGGTGGTTGTTACACCCGTCGCACCCGCAGTCACATAGTTGGAGGCCGAGGGATCATAGAGCCATGTGCCGGAGCCGATCTTGACCAGAGATGTCTTGTTGGTGGTGGTGTTGTCCTGAATCACACCTCGAATCTCATTTTGCAGAGTGCTTTCACCGCCCAGATAGAGATTTTTGCTTCCCGCGCCGGTGGCTGCAATGTTGTTCGCAATAATCAAAGCCGAAGGGCTGGTGCCCGTCTGATTGGCCAGGATGATTCCCGATCCCGTCGTGCTGGTCAGGTTGATGGCCTTGGTGACGGTTTCACCTGCACCCGTGCCAGATGCACCCAGGTAGCTCAAAGCACCGCTGCTGAGCTGCAAGGCACCGCTTGTGCCGCTGTTGATCGCACCGAAGGAATTGATCGCCACGGTGCCGGCATTGACGTTGAAGCTGCCGAGGAAAGTACTGGAAGTACCCCGGATGGTGAGCG
Source organism: Prosthecobacter debontii (assembly GCA_943371875.1). Taxonomy (GTDB): domain Bacteria; phylum Verrucomicrobiota; class Verrucomicrobiia; order Verrucomicrobiales; family Verrucomicrobiaceae; genus Prosthecobacter; species Prosthecobacter debontii_C. Next base: position 9,593 of record CALRWM010000040.1, read on the forward strand.
TGCCGGATCCTGCCTTGCTCACCACGTGCGCTGCACCTGCGGCGGTAAGGTTGCCGGTCAGCAAGGTGTCACCGTTGCCCTGAATGGTCAGGGTGCGCGCCGTTGTATCCGTCTGGTTCCAAAGGCTGGAAGTCGCGAGAGTGAGGAGGCCGTTCGAGTTGTTTTCAATGAGCGTGTTGTTCGTACCGCCCGTCCCCATGACACCCGCCGGGGAATTGTTCAAGCCCAGCAGGGTGACATTGAAGCCGTCCCGGCCCGTGATGCGGAAATTGACATTCGTCCCCGTGGCCCGCGTTTCCCCAAACGTCACGGTCTGGTTGATGGCGCTGCCATTGACATCGCGGCTGACGAAGATGCCCGTGTTGGTATTGTCACGGTTGAATATTTTTCTCGTCGAGAAGTCGGCATTACCCACTCCGGGTGTGTCTGTGCGGACTTCGAGGATGCCGTTGTTGAGATCGACCGACTGGGTGCTGGGGTTGGTCCCGAGGGCGCCGTTCGTGGAGACACGCACCGTACCGGAATCAATGCGGAGAGATTGTGCATAATTGTTGTTCGCATTTTGCAGCCACATCGTGGTGCCATAGACATTGCCTGATTTGGCAAACCGGTCATTGGCCACTTCAAAGCCGGTCACCTGACCCGAGATGATGAAGTTGCCGTTGCCAAAGAACGTCTGAGTGCTGCCGTTGCCAAGCTGGATATCCCCTGAAATCGTGGTGTTGCCGTAGGCCGAAATCACGTTCCCCTGGGAAGCTGTGCCGCCAATGACCAAATTTCCGGCGATCGTGTTGTTGCCCACGCTGATGAGAGCACCGCTGTTATTGATCGCCCCAACGCCACGGCCTGACAAACTGATGTCACGATTGATCGTCATTCCCGCAAGCCCGCCCTGCAAGACAAGACTGCCGCCGCTGTACCCCGGATTGCCCGTGTTCGCCAAGCCATTGACGGAAATGATTGTGGTGCCCGCACCAAGCTGAGCCTCATCTGTGATGACGACAGCACCGCCGTTGATGACCACATCACCCGTGAAGGTGTTGGCATTGCTGCCGAGCCGGAGCGTGCCATTGCCCGTCTTCGTCAGTCCATTAGATCCTGCGATGACGGAATCAATTTGGGCACCCTTGAAGGAGGCCACGTTGATGATGGAGGAGCTCAGTCCGGCTATGGTGCTCAGCGTCAGCGTGCCACCATTGATGACATTGCCGTCGCTGCCAAAGATCAGACCACCCGCTGTGATCGGCCCGCCCACTGTGATGGTTCCGGGGACACCACCAAAGATAGCAACCTCACCATTGAGCCAGTTCGCGGTGTCTGACAGACTGCTGTCATAGGACCAATTGGGAGTCGTGGCATCCCACTGCCCATTGGAGCCGTTGTAGTACAAAGTGGCCCCTTGGACCTGAAGGGCCCAGAAAGGAAAAAACACCGCCAAGGCAGTGGCGATCGGTCGCGTAAAATGACGACGCAAGGTGTCCAAGAGAACGCTGGATTTCTTCATCTGGTGGTGGATAAACTGAGGGCTGCGGGAGAAAAATTGAGGCGGGCTTAATTCGCATATGGAATTAAGCCGTCATTATCTGAACTTAACGCTTACTCTGATCTAACCCTCTCATTCATAGCCATCGGGGAATGGCTTGTTCTCTAATAAGTTTTGACAGAGTTTTAGATTCGTTTTTTCTTTAGCGTCACTAAAGAATCTTTTTTATTGACATGCAGAATGGGCAAAGGCCGGCTCTATGGCCGTTATATTTGGCGCTTGAAGCCGCATCACCAGTTGCGGCTTCGCCCCCCCTCCACACCTTCTGCGCCCTGCCATGTCACGCATCCCAGAAGAAACCATCCAGCAAGTGATTGCCGCCACGGACATCGTGGCGCTGGTGGGGCGTTCCGTGAAGCTGCGCAAGGCGGGCACGAACTTCCTCGGCCTCTGCCCGTTTCATAATGAGCGCACGCCTTCCTTCAATGTCAGCCCCGCGCGCAATACCTACCACTGCTTCGGCTGCGGTGCCGGGGGCACCTCGATCCGTTTTGTCATGGAGCACGACGGCTTGTCATTCGTCGAGGCGGTCAAACGCCTGGCGGATGCTGCGGGTATCCGTATCGAGGAAGAGGTGTGGGATGCCAATGCGGAGGCGGAAGCCAAACACCGCAGCCTGCTCCTGCGTGCGCACCGCGAGATTTCCGAATGGTTCCACCAGCTGCTGATGAAGCATAAAATCGCGGCACCAGCACGCGACTACCTCAAGTCACGCGGCATCACGGCCGAGGTGGCCAAGAACTGGCAGATGGGCTACGCCCCGCCCAACGGCGCCTTTTTCCGCGAATGGGCCGCCCAGGCCAAGATCCCCGAAAGCGTGCTCGTGGAGGCCGGCCTCTTTGTACAGAGCGATGAAGATTCAGGCCGCCGGGGCACCTACCCGCGTTTCCGTGACCGGCTGATGTTTCCCATCCGCAACGATCATGGAGATGTCATCGCCTTTAGTGGGAGGGTTCTCGATCCTGAGGCCAAAACCGCCAAATACCTCAATTCCCCCGAAACCTCTCTCTTCAGCAAGAGCAAGGTGCTGTTCGGCTTTGACCGCTCCAAGCGTGCCATCTCGAAAGCAGGCGAAGCCATCGTGTGCGAGGGCCAGATCGACATGATCATGGTCTATGAGGCCGGTTTTCAAAATGTGGTGGCAGGGCAAGGCACCGCCTTTACGGAACTCCACGCCAAATTGCTTAAACGAGTCTGCAATGAAGTCGTGCTCTGCTACGACTCAGACAATGCGGGCTACAAGGCGGCTGAACGCGCCTTCCAAATCCTCTCCCCCATCGGGCTGACGGTGAAAGTGGCCTCCCTGCCCCAGGGTGAAGACCCAGACTCCCTGCTGCGCAAACAGGGCACCGAGGCGCTGCAAGCCGTGCTGGGAAATGCCACCGACTTCCTGGAGTACCAAATCCGCCGGCTGCGAGCCAGCGCCAAGTCTGACAGCATGGTGGAGCGTGTGCGCATGGCCGAGCAGGTGGCCTCCGCCATCAGCATCTTTACCGGCGTGGCTCAACGCATCACCGCCGTGAACAAAGTGGCCAAGATGCTCGAAATCTCCGAGGAACAGCTCAACGCGATGGTCAATCGCGCAGCGAAGGAAGCCAAGGGAGGTGAAAGCACCGGCAAAGCTCCCGTGAATGTGGTGGATGAGGCGAAGAAACTGCTCGGCTCCCAGCACAAGACCTCCTTGTCACTTTGCCAACTGGCGCTGGCGGATGCCGAGATCATGTACTGGCTGCGGGAGGCCGACTGTGAAGACCTGCTGCGCGAGGTGCCTGGCACGGAGATGCTGGCCCTGCTGGTGCACAGCCGCCATGATCCGCTGGAAGAATCCTCCCAGCTTGCCTTCATGGCCGGGCTGGAGCGCCAGGAGGAGGCGGCCTTTGCCCAGCTCCAGGCACGCCCGCGCCTGCCCGGCGGTCTCGAAGATGCAAAAAGCGCCTTGTACACCTTGGAACTCGTCCGGATGAAGAATCTCATCCAGAGCATTGAGTCCAAATTACGCCAGCGTGACCTGCCAGAAGAGGAGGTCGAACGCCTGCAACAGGAGCAGATAGAACTCATCGCAAGACGCAAAGAATGCCTTGACCGTACGAAACCCGCCCCGAATAGTTTCTCCCCCTGACTTGACGCAGGTCCCGGACCCCCACCGAGGTAAGTATGGCCGTCTCCAAAAAACCACTTAACGGATCCCATTCTCGCAACGCCGCCGGCCAGGCAGGCGACCCTGCGGCTGTCGAAGACGAAGCCGCGCCGCAGAAACGTGGCCGTGGCAGACCGCGCATCCATCCGCCTAAAGAGCAGCCCGCTGCCCAGGTCGGGCCTGATGGCCAGCCGCTCAAACGCCGCCGGGGACGTCCACCCAAAGGCGGTCAGATCGGAGGCATCACGCACTTTGCCAACACCACTCACGATGACATCCACTCTCCGGACGTTCAGGCGCGGCTGCGTGACCTGATTCGCACGGCACGTGAGCATGACCATCTGACCTGGGACGACATCAATGAGGCCCTGCCCTCAGGATTCGTCACCCCGGACCTGATGGATGCCCTCATCACGCGCCTGCGTGCGATGGAAATCAAGATCACTGACGAGGTCGATGGCGTGGCAGCCCGTCACAACGCAGCCCGTGAGCGCATCACGGCGGAGCGTGACGCAGCTTCGGCCAAGCTGGATGTGTTTGACGATCCGGTGCGGATGTATCTGCGCCAGATGGGCCAGGTGCCACTGCTCACCCGCGAGCAGGAGATCCACATTTCCAAGCGCATCGAAAAGGCCGACCTGAGCATGCGCCAGTGCCTGCACACCATCGGCTTCATCGGCCAGGCCTACCTGCAGTTTGCAGAAGCCTTGTGCAATGGTGTTGAACGCTTTGACCGCCTGGTCAGCGACCGCAAGGCGGATGAACGGGATGCTTATTTCAAAAAGCTGAAGCCGCTGCTCGATCAGGCACGCGATACGCATGAGAAGACCAGCAAGGCTTTCGCCGCCTTCATCAGTTCCGGCCCGCGCAAACGTGCAGCCAGCCAGGAGGAGTTTGAAACCCTGCGCGCCGCGTTTTTCCGCGTCTGTGAGAAGTTTTACTTCAAATCCAAGATCACCGAGGACTTCGTGACCCTGCTACAGCAACGGCTGACTGATCTCGGCAGCCTGGAGCGCAACCTGAAGGAGCAGCCCGACAACGAAGCCGCGCAAGAGGCCGTGAGCGCCTTTGAGCAGGAGTCCTGGATGACGGCGGCGGATTACCGCACGCTCATCACTGACACGCTCAAGCATGTGTCTGGCTCCACGCGGGCGAAGACCGAGATGATCGAGGCGAATCTGCGCCTGGTCATCTCCATCGCCAAAAAATACACGAACCGTGGCCTGTCCTTCCTGGATCTCATCCAGGAGGGTAACATGGGCCTCATGCGTGCGGTGGAGAAGTTTGAGTACCAGCGCGGCTACAAATTCAGCACCTACGCCACCTGGTGGATCCGTCAGGCCATCACCCGCAGCATCGCGGATCAGGCCCGCACCATCCGCATTCCGGTGCACATGATCGAAACGATCAACAAGCTCATGCGCGTGCACAAGCAGCTGCTGCAGGAGCTGGGTCGTGACCCGACGCCGGAAGAAATCGCCGAGGAAATCCATCTGCCCGTTGATCGCGTGAACGCCGTGCTGCGTCTTTCCCAGCAGCCCGTTTCCATGCAGGCCAAGGTGGGCGAAAGCGAAGGCGACACCGAATTCGGCGACTTCATCGAAGACAAGGAGGCGAGCAATCCGATGGAGCTCACCGCCATGCACCTGCTGCGCGACAAGCTGCGCGACGTGCTCGACACCCTCAATCCGCGTGAGCGCGAAGTGCTGGAGCAACGCTTTGGCCTCGGAGACGGTGCCGGACGCACCCTCGAAGAAGTCGGCAAGCAGTTCCAAGTCACCCGCGAACGCATTCGTCAGATCGAAGCCAAAGCCCTGCGCAAGCTGCGGCACCCCACACGCATCCGGAAGCTCGGTGGATTCTTTGGCGCGGGTTGATTCTGCCAGCGGAGTGCTGCGCGGCTCGTAGGATGGGTGTGGCGACAGCCCGCCCGTCCATCAGCGTACGGCAAACACCACTGCCAGCCAACGCCACCAGAGTCGGGCGGTTTGGCGAAGAGCGCGGTGAAGCATTGGAAAGCATCACTCGCCAAACACACCCAACCTACGACAACCTTGCCGCGCCCTTCGTAGGATGGGTGTGGCGACAGCCCGCCCGTCCATCAGCGTATGGCAAACACCACTGCCAGCGAACGCCACCAGAGTCGGGCGGTTTGGCGAAGAGATCTGTGAGGCATGGGAGAAATTTGCGCGCCAAACACACCCAACCTACGACCGGACCGGCTTGCGTTCGTGATTGCGCACGCAATCCTTGGCCATGCCATGGACGATTCCCTCCGTGATTCCTTTGCCGCGAGATTTCTCAGGATTTGATCCCGGCAGCTCCATGCCCTGTGATGATTTCACGACTTATGCGCGGCATCTCCCTCATTGGAGGCTGCCCGGCGCAGCCTATTTTGTCACCTTCCGACTCGCTGACTCAATCCCTCAGGTCATCCTCGCAGAAATGCTGCGTGAAACCGAAACATGGCGGCAGAAAATGGCCATGCATGCCCATTCATTGCCGGACTCCGCTCTGGCTGAGTGGCAGGAGTTCCAACGTGCGCGACTCCTCAAACTGGAGATGCTCCTCGACGAAGCCCACGGAGAATGCCTGCTGCGTGAAGCACCTCATCGCCAGGTGGTGATTGACGCTCTGCATCACTTTGAAGGTCAGCGCTGCGAAATGCTGGCCTATGCTGTGATGCCCACTCATGTCCATGCTTTGTGTCGCATGCTGGGCGATTATCGAGTGGAGGATGTGTGCAGCTCCTGGAAATGGTTCACTGCCCGGCGCATTCAGCGCAGCCTTGGCAGGACGGGGCCGCTCTGGCAAAATGAAAGTTTTGACCGCGTCATTCGTGATGCGGAGCATTACCAAACCACGGTGCGTTACATCGCCAAAAATCCGCTCAAAGCCAGACTGCGGGCAGACGAAGCCTCCGTTTGGTTCTGCCAGTCCATTCAAGAAGCGAACCAGCCGTCGTAGGATGGGTTTGGCGACAGCCCGCCCGTCCATCAGCGTACGGCAATCACACCGGCCTGCGAATGCCCCCAGAGTCGGGCGGTTTGGCGAAGAGCGCGGTGAAGCATTGGAGAGCACCACTCGCCAAACACACCCAACCTACGAAATCACCAGCAAGTCCCCATGTCTTGTTTCCCCTGAATGCTTCGCAGGTAAATATAACCTTCGACCACCAAAGACGCCTGCTCGCCTTCAAGCTGCACCCTCACGCGTTCGTATTCGCCACCATCGGTATCTTCCAGCACATCCAGCCGCGCGAGTCCGGCCTCGTCCACGCTCCAGACTTCGCCTTGGATCGAGAGGCCGTCTGCGGAGCGCACCATGCCAGGGTAGCCACCCAAATCATACAGGCGGTAAAGCGGTGCCGTGTTCGCCTCCGCCACGAACTGCTGCTGCGCGATCCAGCCATGATTTTCACCGCCGCGCTTCAGCGTGCCGTAAACAAACACCAGGGTCATGGCAGCGCATCCTCCCGTTCGTTGAGCCAGGAGCCCCGGCTGTAACGCATCTGCGTCAGTTCATTCGCACGTTCGAGCATCGCATCGGTCATCTCTTCCTTCACCAGCACGTTTTTGGCCAGTTGCGCCGCCCAGCGTGGCCAGAAGTCCTCCGTGAGCAGCACCTGCTGCACGCTGCCCTGATGCAGCAGCCCCAGCTTGCCGCGCCGCTGCCCTGCCCCGGCGACTTTCACCTTGTCGCGCACCACATCGTGCATGGCGGGTGCCACGAAACAGAACGGGTTCTCGATCAAATCTTCCGGCCCGGCGAGGCGGCTGCCATCGTCCAGCGCCTTGGCCAGCGACTCATGGATCAGGCGGTAGCTGTCCAGCGGATTGGTCTGGGACCAGGGATGCACCGCCGGCACGATGAAGGAATACGTGAAATCATTCTCATGCAGCACCACACCACCACCCGTCCAGCGCCGCACCACGGGCCACGGCGGCAGGGTCCCCGCCAGCTTGCTCAAATTCTGCGCGTAGCCGATGGTCACCGTGGGCTGATCCCAGCGGTACACGCGCAGCACCGGCACCTCGCTCTGCTCCAGCCAGGCCTGGTCTGCAGCCATGTTCCACGGGCCGTCATGCGGCGGCGCGTCGAGGTGGAGGATGAGGTCGTTGAAGAGAGGTTTGGCTGAATCCACGCGACCATCATGACTCATTTTTCCACACTTGCAGCCCGGATGTTACTTTGGCATCCGCCGCTGCGTTTAAAGCACTCTCATCATGCCTCCCTCCCGCCTGCTCCTGCTCTCCTTTTCTCTGCTTTTCACCGTCCTGTCCCCTGCGGCAGACGACTACCTGCCCGGCCCGGACTCCAAACCCCAGGAAGGCGTGCCCAAGGGCGATGTGCTGAAATTCGAATTCAAGGGCAGCAAGATCTTCCCCGGCACCGTGCGCGACTACTGGGTCTATGTTCCGAAGCAATACACGCCCGACACACCCGCCTGCGTGCATGTGAACCAGGACGGCATTCAAAATCTCGCGCCCGTCGTCTTTGATAATCTCATCGCGAAAAAGGAAATCCCGGTGCTCATCGGTGTCTTCGTGATGCATGGCCGCGTGCCTGCGAGCGATCCAGCCACACAGCTCGACCGCTTCAACCGCAGCGTGGAATACGACGGCCTGGGGGAAAACTACGCGCGCTTCATCCTCGAAGAACTGCTGCCGGAAGTGGAGAAGATCGTACTGCCGGATGGCCGCCCGATCCGCCTCTCCCACAACGGCAACGACCGCAGCATCGGCGGCAGCAGCAGCGGCGCCATCGCCGCCTTCACTGCCGCGTGGGAGCGCCCCGAGGCCTTCAGCCGCGTCTTCAGCACCATCGGCACCTATGTGGATCAGCGCGGTGGCAACGACTACCCGGTGATGATTCGCAAGGCCGAGCCCAAGGCGCTGCGTGTCTTTCTGCAAGACGGCAGCAATGATGCCAACGGCACCGGCGGAAACTGGTTCCTCGCCAACAATGAGATGCTCTCCGCGCTGGAGTTTGCGGGCTATGAATCGAACCACGTGTGGGGAGACGGCGGTCACAATGGCAAGCATGCCACGGCCATTTTCCCGGATGCCATGCGCTGGCTGTGGAAGGACTGGCCCAAGGCCGTGACGAAAGGTGTGGGCTCGAAGGCTCCGGTGATGGAAGTGCTCGGTGCTGGTAGCGAATGGCAGCTCGTGGGAGAAGGCTACGGTTTCACCGAAGGCCCGGCGGTGAATGCGAAGGGCGAAGTCTTCTTCACCGACATCCCGAACAGCCGCATCCACAAGGTGGGGCTGGATGGCAAGGTCTCCGTCTTTGCCGAGAACACCGGCAAGGCCAACGGCCTCATGTTTGGCCCCGACGGCCGCCTGTTCGCCTGCGCCAGCGGCAACAAACAGATCGTGGCCTATGACGAAGCAGCCAAGATGACCGTGATCGCCGAGGGCATCGACTCCAACGATCTTTGCATCGGCCTGAACGGCAATCTCTACGTCACCGATCCTCCACACAAGCAGGTGTGGCTCATCAAACCGAACGGCGAGAAGAGCGTCGTGGACACGAATGACAAGAGCGGCATTGCCTTCCCCAATGGCCTGCGTTTGACGCCGGACCAGAGCCTCCTGCTCGTGGCCGACATGCGCGGCCAGTTCATCTGGAGCTACCACATCGAGGCCGATGGCACCCTCAGCGCCAAGCAGCCCTACCACCACCTGCGCATCCACGATGGCCTGATGGAAAGCGGTGCCGATGGCATGACGCTGGACACGAAGGGCCGCCTCTACGTCGCCACGCACGCAGGCATCCAGTTCTGCGATCAGGCCGGACGCGTGAACGGCATCATCGCCAAGCCGCAGCGCAAATGGCTGGCCAACGTCGTCTTCGGCGGTGCCAGCTTCGACGAACTCTACGCCTGCAACGGCGACAAGGTCTTCAAACGCAAAACCCAGGTGAAAGGCGTGCGCTCTGCGGACGCCCCGATCAAGCCGGAGAAGCCGAGGCTGTAAGAGAGCACAAGGGTACCGAACCACGCGGCAGCGTCTTGGAGTGCGGTGGCAGAGATGCACGGCGCAAGCCTGCATCGGCGGCACCGCTTTCGAGGGGTGAAGATTGCACTTCGGCCTGAGCCTGCCGTCTGGCATGCGAAAAGCGGTGTCGCGCCAAGGCTTGCCACCGCACTCCAAGAGGCTGTCGCGCTCGCGCATGCCCTGCCCCGGCCTGTAGAACGAACATCCATGTTCGTTCCACCTTCATTAATAACCACATCATACCACGCTCTAGCCCATGCTACCCGTTAATTTGACTTCCTATCACTTTTTACGTTGACTTCTGAAATCCTGGGCCAAGTACAAATGTCGGCATGAATCATTCATCACCGACACACTCATTGGCTTCCAGCCTTCCGGCCGGGAAGATCACCCGCAAACAACTGGCCGCGCACTGCGGCCTCTGCGTCAGCAGAATCGATCAGCTCACCCGCGCCGGCGTGCTGGGGCATTTCCGGATCGGCAAGTCCGTCCGCTATGACCTGGCGGAGGTGGAGGCTACGCTGCGGCAGCTCTTTCACGTGCAGCCCACGGCGCACGAGAAAACCACCCGCACTCACAACCCTCAACCCCAAGCCTGAACCCCCATGCATGCACCTGCTGAAATGACGGGAGCCATGGCGGCTGCGCTGGACTCCGAAGAGCAGCTCCTCGCCGTGCTGCTGGAGGGCAATGAGGAGTGGCTGCCTGCGCTGCGGCGCATCCTGCCGCATGCGGACGCGTTTGTGGACCCGGAGCGGCGCTGCCTGTGGGACACCCTGCTGGAAATGTACGACCGTGGGGAAACCATCAGCGCGGACAGCGTGGCGGTGCGCCTGCGCCGCATGGGCGGCCCAATGATGGAGGGCGTGCGCTCCGCCATGGTGCTGCTGCTCGGCAGGCACTCCATCTTCAGACTGGAAATGGCGGAGTGGCATGCGCGGCAGATCGCCTACGCCTATGAGCGCCGTCTCATCGCCAGCGTGGGGGAGATGGCCGGGCAGGCGGACATGAGCCCGCAGGAGATGACGGCGGCGCTGCGCGAGAAATTGAAGAAGATGGAGCGCATCGCCTACAGCACCGGGGAGGATGCCCCGCGCCCGCTGCCCTTGGGCGCGGCGCTGCTGCCTGTGCTGCCCTTTGACACCGCATGGCTGCCCACTCCATTTCGTGGCTGGATCAGCGACATCGCGGAGCGCATGCAGTGCCCGCCGGAATTCCCCGCCGTGGCCGCCATGGCCGCGATCTCCAGCGTGGCGGGGCGGCGCTTCTGCATCCAGCCCAAGACGCAGGACGAAGGCTACACCGAGTTTCCCCACCTGTGGGCCATGCTCATCGGCAGCCCTTCGCTGATGAAAAGCCCCGCCATGCAGGCCGCCATGCGCCCGCTGCGTGAGCTGGAGCGCGTGGCCTGCAAAGAGTACGACTGCCGAGAAATGGAGCGCCAGACGGCGGAGATCGCCGCGAAGATCAAACGTGGCGCGCTGGAGTGCGAGGCACGCAAGGCCGCGAAGAATGGCGACCCCTTTGACTACGCGCAGCTCATCGGCCCGGCGGAGGGAGAGACCACGCCGCTGCGCCGCTTCATCGTCAATGACGCCAGCATCGAGGCCCTGGGCGAAGTGCTGCGGGACAATCCCACCGGCACCCTGCTCTATCAGGATGAGCTCGCGGGCCTGCTCGCCCTTTTGGAAAAGGATGGCAACCAGTCCCTGCGCGCCTTTTTGCTGCAGGCCTGGAGTGGCAAGGAAGGCTTCACCTTTGACCGCATCGGTCGTGGGCGGCGGCACATTGAATCCTGCGCCGTGAGCCTTCTCGGCAGCATTCAGCCCGGCGTCATCGCCACGCATGTGCGTGCCGCCAATGGCCACACCGCAGGTGCCGATGGCTTCCTGCAGCGCTTCTCGCTCATGGTGTGGCCGGACGTGAACAAGCACTGGGAAGACATCGACCGCCCGCTGGACTCCGAGGCCGAGTGGGACGCCACGGATGTGTTTCACGCCTTTGAAAACATCACCACCGCGCACCTCACGCAAAAGGGCCTCAAAACCGGCCGCGACGGCATCCCCACCTACCGCTTTGCGCCCGAGGCTCAGGAGCTCTTCGGCACCTGGCGGCACGAGCTGGAGCACCGCCTGCGCAGCGGCACGCTGGCCCCCGCCATGGAGGCGCACCTCGGCAAGTACCGCAAGCTCGTGCCCGCGCTCGCCCTGCTCACCCACGCCGCCGAGATCCCCGGCGGAGACGTCAGCCTCTCCGCCCTGCAGCGCGCCCTCTCCTGGGCCCGCTACCTGGAATCCCACGCCGCCCGCGTCTTCGCCTCCGGCGCCGTGGCCGAGAGCACCGCCGTGCACACGTTGCTCAAGAAACTGTGCGATGGGACTTCAGGGCTGCCGAGTGAGTTTAAGGCGAGGGAGGTACGTCTCAAAGGATGGAGCGGGCTCACACGACCCGACGAAGTGGAGTCTGCCTGCGAAATCCTGGCAGAGCACCGCTGGCTTATTGCCACCCAGAAACTCGCCTCCGTCCATGGCGGGCGGAATACCACAACCTACCACCTCAATCCGCAGGCAAGAAACGCCGCAATTCCGGCCAAATGAACCAACGAAACCCGCAAAACCGGTTTCGGGAGTTTTGAAGGTTTCGGAGGTTTTGGAGGTGCTTTTTAAAAGGAGGAGATGTTTTGAAGACGGGGGGAAAGTGGGATGGCTGACCAGGTGAAAATTCATCCTGCAGACTGGGTTTTAGAAAGATGCTCTGGCAGAGCCGCAGGCGCCTCTGGAGTACGACAGACACTCCTGTCTGTCGGTCAGCGGCACCGCAAACACTCCACGCTAACGCTGTACAAAAACAGACCCATGGCAGTACCAACCGTTTCTAGCGGTACATCGTGCTCGCCTGTGCAACTCACCCTTCGGCGGAGCCTTGGGAATGGTGGACAGTAGTTTTCACCACTTCGATGACGAGACGGCCTACGTGAGCGCTGGCCGACAGGCAGGAGTGTCTGTCGTACTTCCAAGCAGCACATCCCCCTACATACTTGTGTGGCCAGTCTGCCAATGGGTCATATCATCCCTTTGAAGAAAAAAGAAACCACCCGTGCGATGCCTGCCACGAGCGTGATATAAACCACAGCATCGAATGGCTGATGAATATACCCAAGGCCGTCCGTAGCCCCACGCATGCCAAACCCGAGATCAGGTTTGATCCTCACGACAGCCACCCACCACACCCGCCCCCTTTTTACTCCCCCTTTTAAAAAGCACCTCCAAAACCTCCGAAACCTTCAAAACCCCGGCTCCGTTGGTTCATGGGAAGCGGAGGAGATGCTTGGGAAGGGCGAAGCTGAAACCACAGCCGCAGCTTCCCGGATGGCCGGTGCCGCCGCTCAGGGTGGAATCTCCGTGGTGTCTCGGGGAGAATAACCAAAGATGCGGATCGAATGATCTCCAATCGCGTAATCAAAACCGATCCTGTCTAAAAGCTCGCAAAGCTCCTGCGTGTGGTCCAACCGCTGAGCGGGAAGGCGTCTGTCATTCTCCGAATGCCGCAGTTCCATCCAAGCCACGGAAATCATGGGCATCGGAACGTGATACCACCACTCGGCATCCCAGGACGAAACGAAATCTGAGTCAATGCATCGATAGCGAAAGAATGGAACCCACACTGATCCAGACCGCATGGCGGCGAGAAGTTCGTTCCACTTGGTGTCGTTGGCCAATCCTGTGAGATTGAGCCGTGCTGCCAGCGCCCTGAGCTTGGGAAGCTCACCTTCATGGGCGGAGTTGGCGAGTGGGCCGATCATGCTGGCGAGTGGTGTTCTCAACGGGCTTAAAGCTGCATCACCCGGCACCGAAGTGCAAAGCGATTGATTGTGGTGCCCGCGCGCTGGAACGCCGCGCACAAGGCACCGCTGAAGTGGTGCCGGTGATCCTGCACCGCTGCCAGTGGACAGCCTGCGGACGCCTGAATCATCTGATCGCATTGCCCAAGGACGCCAAGCCCATTAAGGACCATCGCCCGCATGCCATTGGCTGGCATGACATGTCCGAAGGCCTGTCGCGAGTGCTGGAAAAGCTGAAGAAGCAGCACGCGGGCGAGCACCGCTCCAGCGAACGAGAACGCGGGATGAGGTGAGGGTGCCACGCGGGAGTTCTGGCAATGGCGAGTGAGCGCGGCAGCGTCTTGGAGTGCGGTGACAGAGATGCACGGCGCAAGCCTGCCTCGGCGGCACCGCTTTCGCGGGGTGTAGAATGTTCTTTGGCCTCAGAATGCTGTCCGGCCTGCGAAAGCGGTGTCGCGCCAAGGCTTGCCACCGCACTCCAAGACGCTAACGCGCACGCGCAAACTAAACTACCTGCTGCTGGCTGATAACGAGGCGGCCTGCGGGAGCGCTGGTCGACGGGCAGGAGTGCCCATCGTACTTTCCTACTCCTCCACCACCACGGCTCGCTTTTGCAGCTCCACCACGGCGTTGAGGATCTTCACGCGGTTCATCTCGTGGACTTCCACCTTGGTGCCGATTTCGGGGACTAGGGTCACGGTGAGTTCTCCGCCGAGGTGTTCGCGGAATTCTTCCAGGCCTTCGAGGATGGCGGGCTCGCCGCTGCGACCGGTGGTCATCAGATACGGGGAGGTGGTGGCGAAGCCGATGCTCTCGATGAGCTTCAGCACGCGCTCGCAGGTGGCTTCATCCAGGATGCCCTGCATGCGGGAATAGACGAGGTCCACAGCCATGCCGATGGCCACGGCTTCGCCATGGGCCACGGTGAATTTGGAGATCTGCTCCAGCTTGTGCGCGGCCCAGTGGCCGAAGTCCAGCGGACGGGCGGAGCCGAGTTCAAAGGGATCGCCGCCAGTGGCGATGTGCTCCACGTGCAGCTCGGCGCTGCGCTGGATGACCTGCTCCAGCGCCTCCTGCTTGAGGGCGGCGAGATCTCCGGCCATGGCCTCGATCTGCTCAAAGAAGGCGCGATCACGAATGAGCGCGACCTTGATGGCCTCGATGATGCCGTTGCGGCGTCCACGTGCGGGCAGCAGCTCCAGGAAGGCGAAGTCGTTCACCACGGCAAACGGGACGGCGAAGCTGCCGACCCAGTTCTTTTTGCCGAAGTAGTTCACGCCGTTCTTCACGCCCACGCCGCCATCTCCCTGGCTCAGCGTGGTGGTGGGAAAGCGCACATGGCGGATGCCACGATGCGCGGTGGATGCGGCAAAGCAGACGAGGTCCAGCGCGGCGCCGCCGCCGATGACGAAGACGTAGCTGTGACGGTCCAGCGCGGCTTCATTGATGGCGTCCCAGCAGCATTCCACCAGACGGAAGTCGTTTTTGCAGGGCTCGCCGCCGGGGATGACGATGGGGTCGTCCACCATGGTGAAGGTGTCCGCATGCACCTGGCCGTAGGCCATGATGTCGTCGATCAGATCGCGGTTGGCCGTGGCGACGGCTTCATCCACAAACACGAGCACCCGGGGGAGCTTGTGCGGCTGGTCGAGGTGAAGAAGATCACGAATGGTGTGGTTCCGAGGCGCGAAGACTTCTCTCGTGAACAAGATTCGGTGGGTGTGCTCTAGCCTGATTTTTTTCTCTAACATCAAAGGGGGGCGGTTCTTTGCCTCCAACCGTGCTTGAGGTCAAAGGGAAAGGGCAAACGTCTGAGAAAGGGGGTTTCTAGCCAGAAGCCCCGATTTCACAATGGATGCAGCAGGTTTTTGCCCCGGCCTCCGGCCTTACGGCCGCGAAACACCCTCCTGTCCGGCCACCCGTGGAAATAGCCTGCTGGGGTGATTGAGAAGGATACCCCCTCGGATTCAACTTTTCGGCGTCCATGAAAACCTCGCACTCAACCCCGCCGCACCGCCAGGACACTCCCGGAAACGGCTTCACGTGATGGAAGCTGCACCGTTGCTCAGTCCATCCGTGACCGGAAATGCCTGGAAGCAAAAAACGATCACCGCTGTGACCTTTCCGCCGCCCCTTCGCTTCCTGATCCCAGCGCTGCTGCTGCTGCTGGGAATGCTGGCGACATGGCTGGATTATGAGCTGGACCTGGCCAATGACCTGGCACGCAATTTCAGTGACGTGACCACGCAGGCCGAGGCCACCGGCACCCGGCTCACCCTGCTGGCCCGGCAGCACCTGGTGCAGAAAGAGATCAAGGCCCTGAGCGAAAGCCTCTCCGACTGGACCCATGAGCCCTGGCTGCGCATGGCCGCCGTGGTGGATGAAAAGGGTCGTGTGCTGGCAAGTTCATCCGCCCAGTGGGAGGGGCAGTCAGCCGCAGACACCCCTGCCGCCTCCGCCTGGCAGCGGGCCAGCCAGAGCACCGGCAAGATCATGGAGTCCGCCACTTTGAATGACGGGGACTTCACGGTGCTGGCGGCGTTTCCCATCGACATCCCTTCCCAGACCCGGCGCTGGCTCCTGCTCGTTTATGACCGTGCCAATGCCGTGCTCCATGCGCATCAGGATGCGCGCCAGCGGGTGGAGTGGTCGGCCTCCGTGATCGCCATCATGTGCCTCGGTCTCTGGGCCACCCTGCACTTCGGCGTGGCGACCCGGCTGGAGCGGCTGGCGCGCTCTGTCCGCGAGTTTGGCGAAGGCCGGACCATCAGCATCGACCCCGTGAAAGGTGGCGATGAAGTGCACGAGCTCTCCCAGGCATTCCGAAAAATGACCCACCGCCTGGCAGACCGCGAACAAGAACGCACCGTGCTGGAGCGTGCGGTGATTGATTCCGCAGAAAACGAGCGCCGGCGCATCGGGCATGAACTCCACGACGGCATCGGTCAGCAGCTCACCGCCGTGCTCATGTCCATCAACGGCCTGCATTATGAGCTGCAGGCCAAAGCGCCCGCCTTTGCGGAGCACGCGCAGCATGCCAGCCAAAACCTGCGTGAAGCATTGGCCGAGGTGCGGGGCCTTTCCCATGGGCTGGCCCCGGTTCCCCTGTGGGAGCAGGGACTGGAGCACGCGCTGCAGGCGCTGGCAGACATCACCACGCGCAGCTCCGGCGTGCGCTGTGTGTTTGAGTGCCCGGCGCACATCCTGGAGATCAGCGAAGCGACCGCGTGCAATCTCTACAGGATCGCCCAGGAGGGGGTGAACAACGCCCTGAAACATGCGGATGCCGGAGAGATCCGCATCGGGCTGGAGAGCCGTGATGGACTCATTGTGCTGGAGATCGACGATGACGGCTGCGGCCTGCCGGAGGCGCCTTTAAAAGGCGGCGGCATCGGGTTTCGCATCATGCAGCATCGCACTGAAATGATGGGCGGCAGCATGGAGCACGGCGCTCCTCCCGCAGGAGGCACACGCATCGCCGTTCACATTCCCAACACCCCATGACAACCGCAGACACCCTCGAAAAAACCTACCGCCTCGTGCTCGTGGACGATCATCCCGCCGTGATCAATGGCTATCGTTTCATGCTGCAGGCCTACCCCAGCTTTGAAATCTGCGGCACGGCGGCGAATGAATCTGCAGCACTCGCCCTGGTGGCCAGGGAGAAGCCGGACCTGCTCATCACCGATCTCAACATGCCAGGCCGTGGCGGCCTTGAGCTGATCAAAGATCTCGCGACCCTGCATCCCGGCCTGAAGATCATCGTCAGCTCCATGCATGATGAAATGCTCTGCGCCGCACGCGCCCTGCGTGCCGGAGCCAGCGGCTACGTGGGCAAGGACAGCCCCGGCAACGCGCTGCTGGATGCCATTCACAAGGTGCTAGGCGGCGGCGTCTATGTGAGCGAGCGGCTGGCCGCGCACCTCGCGGCCTCCTTTGCCACTCCCCGTCCGCGTGGATCCACTGAATCCCCGCTGACGAAGCTGAGTGATCGTGAGTTTCAAGTCTTCGAGCTTTTCGGCCATGGCCAGACCGCGAAGGAAATCGCAGCGCAGCTAAACTTGAGTCCGAAGACCGTTTCAGTGCACCGTGATCACATCAAAGAAAAGATGGGCTTTGTCACGAGTGCGGAAATGATCCGGCAGGCGGTGCGCTGGGTGGAGACGCAGCGGGATGTGCTGAAGTGAAGCTTCACAGGAAAATGTAGGCCCATGGCCTAAGCGCAAACGGCGCCAGCGATGATGGCCGAATGTCTGAACGCCCGCATGGTGGGTTGTTCATCAACCCCACCGGCATTCAGCAACCATGAAATCGTCGTCGTACTTCCACTCCCAAGTCTGGGCCGCAGGCAACCACAGCACGCATTCGAGTTTTACGGATGTTCATCAGCATCTGGATGATACTTCGCATCTCGTCGATGAGATGATTCAATACTCGCAGACGGCTTCGGGACAAAATCCCCCGCTCCACCAGAAACTCAATGCGAAGGTTTTGTTCCAATTCTTTGATGGCTGGCCCATGTCAGATTCGTGAGCTTCAGGCGTTCAATTACCCAACCCCCGCCTGAAATGAGAAACCCGGATCGAATCGTCATCGTGGATAACAACCCAGTCAGTTTGGCGGACTTTCGCGCCGAGCTGGAAATCCAGCCGGACCTCACCCTGGCGGCAGCCGTGACCTGCGCCTCCTGCTCCTTTGCCGCAGTCACCCAGCAGCAGCCGGATCTGGTGGTCATCAGCCTGAGCATGCCGGGGCATCGTGTCCTTGAGCTGGTGAAGGATCTGCTGGTGCTGCATGCGGGCCTGAAGTTTCTCATTGTCGCCAGCAATGACGCAGAGCTGGAGGCCTGCCGCGTCCTGCGTGCAGGAGCCCAAGGCTGTGTCTTGAGCAGCAGCAGCAGCGCCACCAAGCTGGAAGCCATGCGCCAGATTCTGGCCGGCCATCACAGCTTCAGGCCAGAGCCTGCTCCCCGCCAGCCCGCAGCCACCAGCCTGCCCCCATTGCACTGGGTGAATGCCACGGTCGCTCTCTAGCACCCCAGCAGCAGCGCATGATTGTCAAGTCGCCGCCACCCAGCGCTGCCAGAGACGCAGCAGCGGCATGAGCACCACAAAACCCAGCGCCAGCAGAGGCGAGACGTTTGCAATCGCGAGCGCATCCACCACGACGATGCCAGCGAGCAGCCATCCCACGGCCTTGCCGATGGCGGGGCCGCCTTTGCGCAGGGTGTGCGTGGCGAAGGCCACCAGCAGGGCAAACACGCCCAGAACAAGAACCTGCACCGGGCTGCCACCCGCCGCAGAAAACCGCATGGCGCAGACGATGGCCGGTGTGTAAAGCAGAGCGAAAGCCATCAGGGAAGCAGGCACGGGCAGCGCCTCGTTTTTGTGCTCCAACCGCGCCGCCATGGTGATGCCTACCACGTAGCACCCGATGGCCAGGGCAAAGGGCAGCACCAGCAGAGGGCCCGCTGGCAGAAAGGCTGTCTCGTAGCGCCATTCGGCACCGAAGAAGGACAAGGCCCCCTTCTGGCTGGCAAATTGAAACGGTGCCACAGCCGAGGCTGCCACAAGATACAACAGCAGCCGGCAGGCCCCCATGACGATCACGGACCCCGCCCACTGCTTGTGAAAGAGATCGTAAAACACAATGGCTCCCAGCAGCAGCCCCGTGATCTGCGGATTGGCACCATAGCCCAGCGCGATGACACCTCCTGCAAAGAGCATGCTGCAGCTCACCACCCAGGCGGTGCGCACGCCGACCTTGCCGCTGGGAATGGGCCGCTCCTTGCGGTGCTCACGGTCGAATTTTACATCGGCCGCATCATTCAAAATCATGCCGCCCGTGTAGATCAACGAAGCCGCCAGCAGCAGCCATGCAAGACGCACATCCAAGAGCGCACCTCCAGCGAGGAGCCAGGCTGCAGTGACGTTTGTCCATGCAGTGGGGAGATTGGAAATACGGGCGAGATGAAGCCAGGGGCGCATGCGCACAGTGTCGAAACCCGCAGAGCAAAGTCGAACGGTTATTTCAACATGCTGCGCACAAACGGCAGCATGGAGGAATAGAGCGTGCTGCCGTGAAAGCGGGAGAGCAGTTCACTCACGAGCTCGGCGTCGCTGTCCACATCGGCGGGAAGCAGGTCTTCACGAGTGTGCTCTCCGCAGGTGGCGCTGACGCGCACAAAGCATGAGTCGCAGTCACGCCGCACCTCGCCGCGCACGCCCTCACCTTCCAGCACGAGGCCCTGCAAGGCGGGGCCGGTGTCTTTCTCGATCAACTCCACGCTCAGGGAAGCCTTCAGACGCTGGTTGATCCATGCGGCGAGCAGCAGGGCCGTGGTGCGCTGCCCCTTGAGATGCGTGATGCGAATGGTCTGCAGCTTGGAAAGGTTATGGCAGGCGGTGGCGTCCTGAAAGCAGGCGG
This sequence comes from Prosthecobacter debontii, assembly GCA_943371875.1. Lineage (GTDB taxonomy): Bacteria > Verrucomicrobiota > Verrucomicrobiia > Verrucomicrobiales > Verrucomicrobiaceae > Prosthecobacter > Prosthecobacter debontii_C. The sequence continues at coordinate 29,542 of CALRWM010000040.1, forward strand.
CCAGGGCGGTGCGCATGAAGTGCGAGCGCGTCCACGCGAGATCGCGCAAATCAAAGTCACCGCCTTCGGCGTTCATGGCGGCCAGCAGTGCATCAAACTGCCGTGCGGGATCCTCCCAGCGCGCGCTGTCGATGATCAGGGTGTCGATGCGGCTGTAGAGGCGCTCTTCAAAATTCTTGGTCAGATCCGCCTGCCACCAGACGACGAGCGGCAGATCAGAGTCGAGATGCGCGAAGACGATGTTTTGCACCTGCGCGGCATCCCCGCCTTCCAGCACAAAGCTGATCTGCTCGCTGCAGACGATCTGCTTGCCCTGATACGGGCGGCACAGCGCCTGAATCCAGGCCCGTGCCCGTGGCGGCTGTGCTTCGGGCAGCGCGAGAATGAGCAGCGCCCGGCAGGCATGCTGGGCGGCCACGTGATCGAGCAATTCGTTGTCGGCCACCAGCTGGCAGCCATCTTCGGTGTAGATCGCCAGATTGATGAGCGAGGCACGCGTCTTGGCCTCATCCCCTTCCCACAGCTGCTTCAGCGCACGATCAATGCGCCCGATGGGCGTTTCGAGACCCAGGCGGTCGAGGTCGGAGTCGTTAATGGTGGAGAGAGGCATGGTGGTGTTCCTCCAGATTAGAGCAGACGCCACTCACGGCCATCCGCACGCAGCAGGTCATCAGCCTCTTTCGGCCCCCAGCTTCCCGCCGGGTATTCGTGCATGGTCGGCGGCGTGTCTGATTTGTGCCAGGCGTTCTCGATTTCATCGATGAACCTCCAGGCGTTCTCGACTTCATCGCGGCGGGCGAACAAGGTGGCGTCGCCGGCCATGGCATCGAGCAGCAGACGCTCGTAAGCTTCGGGGCTGGCTTTGCCAAAACTGGAGGAGTAGCGGAAGTCCATCTTCACCTGCTGGATGCTCATGGCCTGCCCCGGCTGCTTGCACAGGATGCGCAGCGCGATGCCTTCGTCCGGCTGAATGCGAATGACGAGGGTGTTCTCGCTGTTCTTGAGCATCGTTGAGGTGGCAAAGGGAACCTGCGGCGGCTTCTTGAAATGAATGCTGATTTCCGTGGCCTTCTTCGGCAGCTGCTTGCCCACACGAATGTAGAACGGCACGCCCTGCCAGCGCCAGGTGTCGATCATGAGGCGCAGCGCCACATAGGGCTCGGTCTGAGACTCAGGATTCACGCGGTCCTCCTGCCGGTAGCCCACGCGCGGCGCGCCATCCACGCTGCCTGCGGTGTATTGGGCGCGGATCACGTGTTTGCCCACTTCCTCAGGCCCCACCAGCGGACGCAGAGCACGGATGACCTTCACCTTTTCATCACGCACACTGTCTGCGCTGAGATCCGTCGGCGGCTCCATGGCCACGAGGGAGACCAGCTGCAGGAGATGATTCTGCACCATGTCACGCAGCGCACCGGCGGTGTCGTAGTAGCCACCACGGCCGCCTTCCATGCCGAGGTTCTCCGCGCAGGTGATCTGCACGTGGTCGATGTAACGGCTGTTCCAGTTGGGCTCGAAGATGGAGTTGGCAAAGCGCAGCACCATGATGTTCTGCGCGGTTTCTTTGCCGAGGTAGTGGTCGATGCGGTAGGTGTCCTTTTCCGCAAAGGTGGCGGCGACCACCGCGTTCAGGCCCTGCGCTGTCGCGAGGTCTTTGCCGAAGGGTTTCTCACAGACCACGCGCGCCCATTTGCCTTTGACGCCCTCATTCAGCCCGGCGGCCCGGATCATTTCCAGGATGGGCTTGAAGGCCTCGGGAGCGGAGGCCAGGTAAAAGAGGCGGTTCGCCGGCGTGCCGCGTTCCGCGTCAAACTGGTCGAGCAGTTTCGCCAGAGACTTGTAGCCTTCCAGGTCTTCAAACTCGCTGCGGTGATAGTGAATGCACTGGGAGAAGCTCTTCCACAGCTCGTCGTTGTGGCCCTGACGGCTGTTCTGGCGGTTTCCCTCTTCCAGTTCTTTGCGGAAGCCCTCGTCCGTCTTGTCACGCCGGGCGAAGCCCACCACCTTGAACTGCGGCGGCAGATCACCTGCGGCGGCGATGTTGTAGATGGCGGGAATCAGCTTGCGGTGAGTGAGGTCACCGGTGGCACCAAAGATGACCACGGAGCAGGGTTCCGCGCGGTGGCGGGAGAGCAGAGTCTCTTGAAAGGGATTTTCCAATTCGGGCATGGCTTTAAAGCAAGGACTACGCCACAAACGCGGCGCTGGACTGCCAGACTAACCCGCCCCCCCGCGATGGCAACAAACGATGCCGCCGCAACAGGTCCGGGTCGATGAAATGACTTCATGGATGCCATGAATTCGCTTGAAGGCAGCATGTGGGGGCACCCCGCTAAAATTAGGCGTCTCTTTCGCTGATTTTCTCTATGCTCGCTGAGTTTCAAAGGTTTGACAGCACGGCTCATCCGTTGAGAGTCGCAGGGCAATGAGCAAACCGGCACCTGAGCCAGACATTCCAATTCCGGAAGACGTAAAAAAAGACAAGGGCTTGTGGGAAAAAACCCGCAAGAGCCTGATCGAGCGTCTGAACAATTGGGAAGATCAGAAAACTTGGAACGAGTTTTATCAGACTTACTGGCGTCTCATTTTCAGCGTCGGCACCAAGGCGGGCCTCACCCGTGAAGAAGCCTTTGATGTGGTGCAGGAGACGATCATTGCCATCGCCCGCCAGGTGCAGAAGGGCCAGTACGATCCGCGTGCAGGCTCCTTCAAAGCCTGGCTGCTGCAGATGACACGCTGGCGTATTCTGGACGTGTTCCGCGCCCGCAAACGCCAGCCCTCCCTGGCCGACCAGGGCAATGCGGACACCGAAGACACCAGTGGTCAGGTCATCGACCGCCTTTCCCAGGACAAGGACAACCTGCTGGAAAACATCTGGGACCGCGAGTGGCGTGACAACATCACCGCCGCCGCTCTGGAACGCGTCAAAGCCAAGGTTTCCCCCCGTCAGTTTCAAATTTTCGACTGCTACGTGATGAAGGGCTGGGGGGTGAAGAAGACCTCTGAAGCCCTCGGAATCAATGCCGCACAGGTCTATCTGGCCAAGCACCGGGTCGGTGCGCTGGTGAAGAAAGAAGTGCAGGGGCTTGAGAATACGATGCTTTAGTGGGAGACTTCCGGACGCTGGCTTGAACCATTCATGCAGCCACCCTCCTCCCACGCCAGCTTCATGAGCGATCCAGCCGACCTGCCCGCCGAGCATACGCCTCCCCACGAGAGCGCGGATGAAGCAGCCGATTTGCCTGTCATGGATGAGGCCGTGGCACATGAGGAGGAGGCTCAGGATTTAGAATCTTTTGAGCTGACCCTGCCAGCCCCGCCCATCGCGGTGCCGACGGCGCGGGACAAGGTCAAGAGCCGCGACAAAAACGGCCCGCCCTCCCACCGGGATGACATCGTCATTCCCGACTACACGCTGCTCAAGCGCATCGGCTCCGGGGCCTATGGTGAAGTGTGGCTGGCACAGAGCGTCACGGGCGCGCTGCGTGCGGTAAAGATCGTCTGGCGTGAGGACTTTGAACTCACCCGCACCTTCCACCGCGAGTTTCAGGGCATCCAGCAGTTCGAGCCAATCTCGCGTGGCCATCCCTGTCTCGTGCACATCCTGCACGTCGGCTGGAATGAACCGCGCGGCTTTTACTACTGCGTGATGGAGCTGGCGGACGATGCCGAAGACGGCGCGCATATCAATGACGTGAAGACCTACGTGCCGCGCACGCTGACCACGGACATGAAGCGCCACGGGCGGCTGGACCCCTTCTTCTGCCGTGATGCGGGCGTGTACATGGCCGATGCGCTGCACTACATGCACAACCACGGGCTCACGCACCGTGACATCAAGCCCTCCAACATCATCTTCGTCGGCGGCGTGTGCAAACTGGCGGACATCGGCCTCGTCGCCGCCTTTGGGGAGCGCACCTTTGTGGGCACCGAAGGCTTCGTGCCACCCGAAGGCCCCGGCACGCCGCAGGCTGACATCTACAGCCTTGGCAAGGTGCTCTATGAAATGAGCAGCGGCAAAGACCGCATGGAATTCCCCGAGGTGCCGGACAATCTCTCCGACGAGGAGTGGCCGTTTTGGATCGACCTCAATCGTGTGATCTGCCAGGCCTGTGAAGCCGACCTGACCCGGCGCTTTGCCAATGCCTCAGACTTTGCCGAAGCCCTGCAGCTCGTCGGCGGCATCAAACCGGAAAGCTTCGTCCGCCGCTTCAGCCGCGCGGCCATCATCACGATCCTGGCCTCCTTCCTCCTGGCAAGCGGTCTGGTGATGGGAAAGCACCAGCGTGAATGGAGTTATGAAATTCCTTTGCCGGTGAAACCGCCGCCAGTGCTGCCTGTGCGTCCACAAACCCCCAAGCCCACCAAAGTCTGGCAGAACTGGGACAAACAGTGGTTTACCTACAAGCAGGACCGCCACGTCGCGGACCTGCCGCTGAATGCTGATCTCTTCCGCAAGTTCCTCGACGCCACCTACGGTGCCGCTGAGTACGAAGTCACCCCCGTCACGCTGCCGGACAAAAGCACCCTGTATGCTGCAGTGATTCCGAAGGAGGAAGCAGACGCCTTTTGCGCCTGGATGACCGCCACCGATCGAAAGAGCGGACACCTGGATTCTGACCACGAGTACGCCTGGCGTCCGGCGGGCATTCCACAAACACCCGGTGCCTCCAAACCCAAGCCCGGCCACAGCGCGATCCGCTGTGAGATCGTGGGCGTGAAGTTCGGCAGCCTGAACATCGCCAGCACGCCTGCCGGCGCGGACGTCTTCGACGGCGAACGCCTCATGGGCCGCACCCCGCTCGCCCTGCCCAAGGTGCGCGCAGACAGCTTCAGCTACGAGATCAGCCTGCCCGGCTACAAGCCCGAGCTCGCCGCCGGCAAGCTCAAGGAAGGTCAGAGCATCAGCTTCAATCTGCGCCTGAAGGCCACCGGCTCGGTGGTGTTTGGCAAGCCCTGGCAGAACAGCCTCGGCATCAAATTCGTGCCCCTCGGCAAAGCCATGCTGGCCACCATTGAAACGCGCCGCAAAGACTTCGCCGAATTCGCCAAGGCGACCAATCAACCGCCGGTGGAGGGTCGCGTGCTGGATACTGAACCCAACCTGCCCGTCAGCATGGTGAACCGTTCTGAGGCCGAGCAGTTCTGCCGCTGGCTGACGGATCGTGAGCGGGCGCAGGGATTGCTCGAACCGGATCAGGAATACCGCCTGCCAAGCGATGATGAATGGAGCATGGCCGCCTATCTCTCGCGTGAGATCGGCAACAATCCCTCCGAACGCAGCCTGCGCATCGAAGGCATCTACCCCTGGGGCTTCATCTGGCCGCCACCCGCCAAATCTGGCAACTTCCTCGACAAAAGCGCTGACAAGACAGGCAGGATTGCCATCCCCAAATACGACGACGGCTTTGCCGGGCTCGCTCCCGTGGGCTCCTTCCGTGCGGATGGCCGTGGCCTGCATGACCTTTCCGGCAACCTCTGGGAATGGGTCTCTGATTCGTGGAACACCATGCCCGATCAGGGCGTCCTGCGCGGCGGTGCCTACACCACGTCAGAGCGCCAGGAACTCCTCGCCTCCTTCCGCCGGCACGCCACCGCCACAGACCGCCATCCTGACGCTGGCTTCCGCCTGCTGCTCTGGAACATCGGTCAGCTGGCGCGTGAGGATGAAGATTGAGCCACAACTTTGTGGGAATAAGCAATCTTCGCCCCGTCTCCCACGTATCAGCACACCCAACGCCATGAAACTTCGCCTCGCTCTTCTTTCCGCCCTTGCCGCCGCCTTCTGCATCGCCCAGGCCGAGGACAAACCCAAAACCGACTCTAAAACCATGCCCAAGCCCGAAATCGTGAAGTCTGAAAATGACTGGCAAAAAATGCTCACCCCCGAGCAGTTCCAAGTGACCCGCATGCGCGGCACCGAACGCCCCAACGGTGCGGCCTATGAAGAATTCGAGAAGCAGGGCGAAGGCACCTACTACTGCGTGTGCTGCGGCGCGGAGCTCTTCACCTCCAAGGAAAAATTCCACTCCGGCTGCGGCTGGCCTTCCTTCTATGACTCCTCCAAAGCCAAAGGCGTCCTCGAAAAAACCGACAACAGCCACGGCATGAAACGCATCGAAACCGTGTGCAAACGCTGTGACGCCCACCTCGGCCACGTCTTCGAAGGCGAAGGCTTCAAAACCCCCACCGACCGCCGCTTCTGCATCAACGGCGTCGCCTTGAAGTTTGTCCCCAAAGGCGGCGAAGCCCCCAAACTCCTTGAGGTCAGCTCCACCGCCGTGCAGCAGAAGAAAGACGAAGTCGCCAAAGAAGGCGGCGTGGAAGTGAAGAAGTAAAAGTGATGCAGGCAGGACGTAGGATGGGCGTGGCGACAGCCCGCCCGTCCATCAGCGTACGGCAAACACATAGGCTTGCGAAGGTCCTCGCAGTCGGGCGGTTTGGCGGAGTGATCTGCGCGTGATTGCGAGGTTACAACTCGCCAGACACGACCGACCAACGTAGCGGCAGCCTCTGATATGGAGTGCGGTTGCGGAGTGAGGAACGAACGCAGCCACCGCTTTCGCAGGCCGGACGGCAGGCTAAGGACGAAGAACATGCTTCACCCCGCCAAAGCGGTGGCTCCGATGCAGGCTTGCGCCGTGCATCTCCGCGACCGCACTCCAAATCCAGGCGCACGCACAGCACGGCAATCGTAGGACGGTCGTGGCGACAGCCCGCCCGTCCATCAGCGTATGGCAACCTCCAAGGCGTACGAACACCCTCACAGTCGGGCGGTTTGGCGGAGTAGGCGGAGGAACATGACATGCTCTCGACGCCAAACACGACCGACCTACGGCCCGGCTCCCTACCGCCTCACATCTCCCCCGTCTTCGCAAAGTCGATGATCGTCTGGTCATCGTCCCCTGCCGCCCACGTAACGCGTAAAAAATCAGCGGGATGCAGCCTGTGCTGCTCAAAGAACGCGCGGTCTCCACCGCAGCCGTACATCGTGTCCGGGTCCATCTCTCCACGCAGTTTGGCGCGCGCCTTCACGATCAAACGTGGCAGCCACGGAATGCCATCCACCGCCGCTGGCTTGGGAGGAAGCGCGCTCGGCGGCACCGTTTTTCCGGTGCGCTCGCTCTTCTGCACCACGCGGAAGTAATCCCTGCGCACCGCCGCCACCAGCAGGCTGGTCTCCAGTGTGGGGCCTTCCACGCCATACCGGCAATGATCATCGACGAAGTCGAAAAACTCCTGGGTCGTGTAGCCGATGCCGTCCAAAAAGGCCTTGTCCGCCTCCTTGAACCAGCTGACCGCACGGGTGTCTCCCCCAAGGTGCAGTTTGGAGCAGCGCTCGAAGAGTTCGCGGAAAGTGGTGTCCCAGGTTAAGTCGCTCATAAGAAGAGGCTACGCTTAACGACGGCGCATTGAACGTCAAATATTCGCGCGCAACCAATCCACACCTCCCGTGGTTTACATTGCGCATGACCCTCGCTAGCATGGCAGCCACACTGCCAGCCTACCTCATGCCCGAACCGGAACGGAACGCCCTCTCCCATTCACCGCCGGCAGCCGCCGACGATGCCGGGGAGTCTTCCGACCAGGAAAGCGTCCGGCTCATGCTCCGCGTCAAGGAGGGCGATGTGAAGGCCTTTGAGCAGCTTGTGGAGCTGCATCAAAACGCCGTCGTCGGCACCTGCGCCCGCATGCTGAACAACATCGAGGACGCGCACGACATCGCCCAGCAGGTCTTCATCCGTGTCTGGCGCAGCGCCCCGCGCTATGAAGTCACCGCCAAGTTCACCACCTGGCTCTTCACCATCACCCGCAACCTTGTCTTCAATGAAACCCGCCGCCGCTCCCGCCGCAAGGAGGTGAGCATGGAGCAGGAGAACGAGGACGATCCGCCAAAGTATTTCACCGATCACAGCACCCCCGGCGCCGATCACATCACCCAGCAGGCCGAGCTGGAGCAGGCGCTGGACACCGCCATCGCCGCCCTGCCCGAAAAGCAGCGCATCGCCGTGATCATGCGCCGCCATCAGGACCTGCCATACGAGGACATCTGCGCCGTCTTGAAAATGTCCCTCCCCGCCGTGAAGAGCCTGCTCTTCCGCGCCCGCACCGAATTGCGGAAGCACCTCGCGGCTTATCTAGGCGAAGACGTGGAGTGAGCGGATGCTGAAAGTACGACAGACACTCCTGTCTGTCGGTCAGCGCTCACGGAAGCCGCATCGCCAACGAGTCAAGTGACGCTCCCCTGCGCAGCTCCCACGAGTCTGCAAGCGCTCGCGCCAATGCGGATAAGCATGGTTGTCTGCGCATTGGGACGGGGCGTGAGCAAGTGGGTTAGCGGTGCCGCTGATCGACGGGCAGGAGTGCCCATCGTACTTCTGATCAACGCGCCCCACCATCGGATTGACGGCTGTCGGTCCACCACTTTTTGATTCTTGAAGTTTCCCGCAGCTTCAGGCGTACTCTCCGCCTTCGCATGAAACTCCTTCTGCTCGCCCTTCTCGCACCCACGCTGCTGCTCGCCGCCCCGAAGCCGCTGTTCAACTCCAAGCTCATCACCAGCGCCACGCCAAACCACAGCGTGGACATCGATGTTTCGTTGGAAGGTGCGAAAGAGCTCTTCCTCGTCGTCACAGATGGCGGCAACGGCTTCACCGCCGACTGGGCAGACTGGGCTGAGCCACGCCTCATCCTCGCAGATGGCAGCGAGAAAAAACTCACCGAAATCGAATGGAAATCCGCGCAGAGCGGCTGGAACAGCGTCCGTGTAAACTCCAGCGCCGGAGCCACCGAACTTCGCAGCGCGGGCAAGGCCATCGAGTACGGCATCGGCACGCATGCGAACAGCATCATCGCCTTCAACCTCCCCGCTGGCACCAAACGCTTCAAAGCCCGGGGCGCACTCGATGAAGGCGGCACCAAGCAGGGCAGTTCCAGTGTGGAGTTCCGCGTATACACGGAAAACCCCGGCCCCCTCACTGCCAGCGACAGCAGCTCGCACGATCCGGCCGATGCCGTCGATTCACTCACCGTGCATCCCGAGCTGCAGGTGCAGCTCTTTGCCAGCGAGCCTATGATGGAGAGCCCTTCCAGCATCGACATCGACGCACGTGGCCGCGTCTGGGTCTGCGAAGTGGTGAACTACCGCAAGCACCTCGGCGAACGCGCCGAGGGCGACCGCATCCTCATCCTCGAAGACACCGACGGCGACGCCAAGGCGGACAAGTCCACCGTCTTCCATCAAGGCCATGATGTGGACAGCGCCCACGGCATTTGCGTGCTTGGCAACAAAGCCCTCATCTCCTGCGGCGACGATGTCTTCTGGCTCATCGACGACAACGGCGACGACAAAGCCGACCGCAAAGAACTCATGTTCACCAAGATCGGCGGCGCACAGCATGACCACGGCATCCACGCCTTCCACTTCGGCCCCGATGGCCGCCTCTACTTCAATTTCGGCAACGCCGGCAAACAGCTCTGCGACAAGGACGGCAAGCTCATCACCGACATCCACGGCATCAAATGCACCAACCAGAACAACCGCCCTTATCAGCAGGGCATGGTCTTCCGCTGCGAACTTGATGGCAGCAACGTCGAAGTCCTCGCCTGGAACTTCCGCAACAACTGGGAAGTCGCCGTGGACAGCTACGGCACCCTGTGGCAGTCCGACAACGACGACGACGGCAACAAAGGCGTGCGCATCAACTACGTCATGGAGTTCGGCAACTACGGCTACTCCGACGAAATGACCGGTGCCGGATGGCAGACCCCACGCCTCGGCTGGGAAAGCGAGATCCCCCTGCGCCACTGGCATCAAAACGATCCCGGCGTCATCCCCAACATGCTGCAAACCGGTGCCGGCAGCCCCACCGGCATGCAGGTCTATGAAGGCGACCTCCTCCCCAGCATCTTCCACGGCCAGCCCCTCCATTGCGATGCCGGCCCCAACATCGTCCGCGCCTACATCACCCAGCCTGATGGTGCCGGCTACAAAGCCGAGATCGTCAACATCATCGAAGGCGCCAAAGACAAATGGTTCCGCCCGAGTGATGTCGCCGTCGCCCCGGATGGCTCCCTCATCGTGGCTGATTGGTACGATCCGGGCGTCGGCGGCCATGGCATGGGAGATGTGACGCGCGGAAGGTTGTTTCGAGTGACGACGAAAGCGGCGGTGAAGCATCAGGTCCCAAGCTTCAAGCTGGATACTGTGGAAGGAGCCGTCGCCGCATTGAAGTCACCGAATGAAGATCAGCGTTATCTCGCATGGCAGGCGCTGAAGGGATTTGGAGCCAAAGCCGAGCCTGCGCTGAAAGCATTGTTTGAAGACAAGAAAGCCATGCCGCAGCATCGCGCACGGGCACTCTGGCTGCTGGCCAAGGAGAGGGACTTGCCAAGTCCCTCCGCCAAAGCGGGAGTTGGCAACTCCCGCTCCTTGATCGAAGCCGCCCTCACCGACACCGATCCCAACATCCGCATCACCGCCCTTCGCGCCGCCCGTCAGTTCTGGCACCAGAAGCAGCCGGAGAAACTGCGCGAGGCAATCACGAAAATGTTTGAAGCCATGAATGTGGACACGGCGTTTACCAATAACAAAGAGGCCGAGATTCGTCGTGAAGCAGCAATCGCGTTGCGGTTTGATGGGAGCGAAGAATCCAGCCTGCTGTGGGCAGGTCTGTGGATGAACTTGTTCCCGAACGATAAGTTCATGTCTGAAGCCCTTGGCGTTGGCGCTGATCTGCATTGGGAATCCAGGCTTGAGGTCCTGTCTGTGCCGCACATGGAGCCTCGCAGCCAGCTGGCGGGTGTGCAGTTCCTTCTGCGAGCCCGGCATGTTTCCGACATTCAAGGCATTGTGGACATCCTGACTCATTCCGACGAGGTCGAAATGGATAAAGCATCCACCGCCTGGGTATCCCAGCATCAGACTGCATTCCTCCGCACCTTGCAGATTTTGAGTTTCCAACATCCCAAAGAGGTCTCCGCAGCCGCACCCACCATCTTCCTCAAAGCCGAACCCGACACCGCCCTCGCCGCCACCTCTCTGCTCTCGCGCGATCAAATCAACAAGGACCCCAGCGGCAAAGCCCGCCTCGACTCCCTCCTCAAACCCGTCATCGGCAAACCCGAGTTCATCTCCCTCGTCGAGCGCTTGAACCTCACCGGCTTCGAAAAGGAACTGCTCGATTACATTGTCGCGAATCCCAACGCGCCCGAGTCCGTCAACGCCGCACGACTCATCGCCGCGAATCGCGATGGCGCGCTGCGTTTCCTCAAAGTCGCCGATCCCGCATCCGCCAAAGCCCTCATCGCCTCACTCGGTCGCGTGAGCGACCGCGCCTCCGTAGCCGTACTGAATCAAGCCTTCTGGCCAGAGAAACGCGAAGACGTGCGCCACGTCATCATCGACGCCCTCGCACTCAGCGGCGAAGGCGGACGCGCCATCCTCAAGTGGCAGAGCGAAAGCAAACTGCCCGCCGAATTCAAAGACCAATCCGCCCTCGCGCTCAGCCGCAGCACCGATGCCAGCGTGCGAGATCAAGCCGCCAAAGAACTCCCCCTGCCCGCCGCGCAAGGTTTGGAAAACTTCCCCAAGCTGCCTGAACTCGTGAAACTCAAAGGCGACGCCGCCAAAGGCCAGCAGATGTTTATGCAGGCCGGCTGCGTGGCCTGCCACCGAGTCAAAGGCCAGTTCATCGACTTCGGCCCCGACCTCACGCAGATCGGAGCCAAGCTCTCCGCTGAAGGTCTCTTCACCGCCATCCTCTATCCCAGCGCCGCCATCGAGCACAGCTTCGTCGGTCAGACTGTCACGACGAAGGAAGGCCAGACCATCACCGGCTACCCCATCAGCGAAACCGACACTGAACTCACCCTGCGCATCGCCGGCGGAGCCTCCACACCCGTCAAAAAATCCAGCATCGTCAAGAAGGAGGAGATGAAACTCTCCCTCATGCCTCCCGGCCTCGCCGGAGCCATCGGCCCCCAAGGCCTCGCTGATCTTGTGGCGTGGCTGCAGACGCTGAAGTAGGCGCATACCTCTTTGCACGCCACGGTTTCGCCCATCATCTTCCCTCATGACGATCACCCTCACAGCTCCTGCTGAAGCACTGCTGCGTGAACAAATTGCTCAAGGCAGTTTCGCAAACATAGATTCAGCCGTTGAAGCAGCCGTTCAAACCACCTTTGGACGTCGTGCTTCCAAAGTTCTCGAAGCTCTGCTCGGCGAGGCGCTAGATCACCCTGGCCGGCGTGTACCTCTCGAAGAATTGCGTGCGCGTCATGCATGAAGACTGTTGCACCGCTATCACGCTGAAACTTTGCTCCTCCGTCAGCGTTTCAGCCCCACCATGCGCCTGCTCCTTCCCTTCCTCCTCGCCATCGCCCTGCCACTGCACGCTCAGAAGGCGGGCAAGACCAAGCCCTTGATCAAGCTGACCGATGTCGAAGTCGCGACCAAAGAGATCGTCTATAAAACCACGCCGCAGGGGGAACTGAAGCTGCATGTGTTTTCGCCAAAAGGCGATGTGCAGGCAGCAGTGCTGCGCCCCTGCGCGGTGTTTTTCTTTGGCGGTGGCTGGAAGAGCGGCTCGTATCTCCAGTTCGTCCCGCAGGCAGAATACCTGGCCAGTCGTGGCATCATCGCCATCAGCGCGGATTACCGCATTCTCAATGTCCACAAGACGACACCCGACAAAGCGGTGGAAGATGCGAAGAGCGCCATCCGCTGGGTGCGCGGTCATGCCACGGAACTCGGCATTGATCCGACCAAGATCATCGCAGGCGGCGGCTCCGCTGGCGGTCACCTCGCCGCCTGCACCGCTCTAGCATCTGCCTACGATGCCGAGTCCGACGACAAATCCATCTCCGCCAAACCCAATGCCCTGGTGCTGTTCAATCCGGCCATGAACATCGCCACGCTCTTCAAACAGCGCGCCACCGGCGACGGCCCGATGACGCTGGAAATGGCGGAGGCCATCACTCCCAATAACTTCATCAGCAAAGACACCCCGCCCGCCATTCTCTTCTTTGGCACCGCCGACAAACTCAAGGCCGGTGGCGACGAGTATGTGAAAAAAGCCACCGCACTCGGCCTGCGCGCCGAGATGTGGTCCGCAGCGGACATGCCTCATGGCTTTTTCAACAAGGAGCCCTGGATTCAAGTCACCGCGAAGAAGATGGACGAGTTCCTCACCTCCCTCGGTTATCTTGGAGGAGCCCCCACATTCAAGCTGCCGGAGAACGCGCCCTCATTGAAGCACGAGAACTGATTGAAAAAAGCGGCGCGAGCGGCGTTTCTTCCCCGCATGCTCACCGAATCTTCCCGCGCCGCCGATTTTCCCAGCCTCAAAGGCATTCATTACCTCAACACCGCCGCCGAGAGCATCCCGCCTCTCTGTGTGAATGAGGCCGTGGCGGAATACATGCACCACAAGTCGCTCGGCATGCGCGGGCGCGATTTCCATTTCCCACGTGTGGAAGACTGCCGCGAGATCACCGCCCGGCACCTCGGCCTCAGCACGGATGAAGTCTCCTTCTGCTCCTGCAGTTCGGAAGCCTACAACCTCCTCGCCAACGCGCTGCAACTGACACCGCAGGACGAAGTCATCGTCACCGATCTCGATTTCCCCGCCGGAGCCACGCCCTGGCTCACTGCGCCGGAGTCTTCACGCCCCGTCACACGCCTGTGGAAGAATCGTGAAGGTGCATTGGACCTCACCGATCTTGCCGCTCTGCTCAATGATCGCACCGCCCTCGTGCAGGTCAGCCTCGTGAGCTTCTACAACGGCCACCGCATCCCCTTTGCCCCTCTGCGTGACATGATCCGCAAGCTCGCACCTCAGGCGGTCATCGCCGTCGATGTCACACAGGCGCTGGGCCGTGTCGCGCTCGACTGCCAGGACGCTGACATCATGATTTCCAGCACTCACAAATGGACCCTCGGCATCCATGGCGGGGGCGTCATCGGCATTCCGAAAAAATCCGCCGCTCGTCTTACTACTTCCGCAGGAGGCTGGTATCACATCGCCAACGCCTTTGATGCCGATCGTTTTGAAAGCGCCCGCATCAAGCCCGGCGCGCTCAGCTTCTCCGTCGGCATGCCCAGCTTTGCCGCGCTGTATGCCTTGAATGCCTCGCTGCGTTACCTTGAAGCAGTCGGCATGGACAAGATCATCGCGCATGCAGATCCGCTCGTCGCCCGTGTGCATGCCGGATTGAAGGAACTGGGCCTCACCGCACTCAGCGCCGCGCAGCCCGGCTGCTCCAGCGGCATCGTGGCTTTCAAGCACGAAAACACCGCCGCCATCAATGAGGCCCTGCTCGCGCAAAACATCCATGTCATGCATCAGGTCGGCCGCATTCGCATCGCCGTGCATGGCTACACCACCGCCGAGGACATCGACAAGCTCCTGGCCACGCTGCGCAGCGCCATCGGAGGTTAGGCCTCCGGCCTGACAATGGATCGAGGCGTCCCGCCTTTTTTCGGGACGCCCCTTGCCCTGACAGTCAGCAAGCCTATCCTCAGCAATCTTGGACTGGGAATCGCCAAAACTCCTTCTGCTCATCCTGCCCGCAGTCGCTCTGCTGCTGTGGATCGAATCGCGCTCATCGCATCCCATGACCGGACTGCGCAAGCGCCTGCTGCTGGTCACCCGCGCCATCGGCGTGATGCTTGCCATTGCCGCGCTCGCCGGACCGGCCCGTGTGACGCAGACGGGGCGCAAGGCGCTCGGCATCATCGTCGACGCCAGCCAGAGCATGGGCGAGGAAGGACTCACGAAATCACTCGCCGAAGCGGCCCGAGTGCGTGCGGGGCTCGGCAGCGGGATTGATTCCTTTGTCGTTCAACTTGGCTCGCAGCCCGAACTCCTGCCCGCAGGCAGCACGCCTGCCATGCAGGCCGCATGGCAAAAACAAAACGGTGGCGACAGCCACTACGCCGCCGCCGTGGAATATGCGGAGGCCCTGTTTCCACCCGGTGCCAGCCGCAACATCCTTATCATTGGCGATGGCCATGAAACACGCGGCAGCCTGCTGGATGCGGCACGCGAAGCGGCTGTCTCCGGCATCAAACTGCACGCGCTGCCCGTGGCGGGCCCGAATCGCCCAGATGCACGCATGCTGTCGCTCACGCCCAATCGCACACGCTTGTTTGAAGGAGCCAGCCTGAGTTTGAAGGCGGCCTTTGAGAGCACCATCGAAGGCACCGGCACCCTGAAGATCTACGAAAACGGCATCGAGGTGGAAAAGCGCCCCGTCACGCTCAAGCCCGGCGCCACGCAGGAGGTCGTCTTTAATCGCACCCCATCCACACGCAATACTTTCCAATACCGCGCAGTGTTGGAAGGGATCGCTGGCGATACGCTTCCCGGCAATGACAGCGCCCTCGCCATCGTGGATGTGCGCGGACGGCTGCGGCTGCTCTACATCGAATCCGACGCCGCCGAAGGCCGCTACCTCATGCAGGCGATGGAAAAGGAGGGCATCGAGCTGGACATGCGCCAGCCGGGCAATCTCGCGATCACGTTTGAAATGCTCGGCGGCTACGATGGCGTGATTCTCTCCGACGTTCCCGCGCACCAGCTTGGCGAGCCGCTCATGAACGCGCTGCGCGACTACGTCGATAAACTCGGCGGCGGCCTTGTCATGCTCGGCGGTCCAGGCTCCTTCGGCGTGGGTGGGTACTATCGCACCCCCATTGAAGAAGTGCTGCCCGTGCGGCTCAAGGCACCCGACGAAGAAGAAAAGCAAAGCGCCGCCGTCGCCATCGTACTGGACCGCTCCGGTTCCATGGCCGGAGAAAAACTTGAGATGGCCAAGAGCGCCGCCATCGCCACGGCGGAAGTGCTCGGGCACAACGACTCCCTCGGCGTGTGGGCCTTTGACTCGGAGGCCCACGTCGTCGCGCCGATGACGCGGCTGACTTCCACGAATGCGGTGTCCGGCCAGATCGCCGCCATCGCATCCGGTGGCGGCACCAATTTGCTGCCTGCCTTTCAGCTCGGGCGCGAGGCCCTGCTGCGCACGAAGGCCCGCGTGAAGCACATGATCATCCTCACCGATGGCCAGACCGCAGGCTCCGGCTACGAACAGCTTGCCACGCAATGTCGCGGCGAAGGCCTGACGATTTCCACCGTCGCCATCGGCGAAGGCTCGCACGTGGCGCTGCTGCAGGCCATCGCCTCCAGCGGCGGCGGGCAGTCGTACTCGACGATGGATGCCAGCAGCATCACGCGCATCTTCACACAGGACACCCTCATGCACACCGGCCGCATGATCCGTGAGGAGCCCTTCATGCCTGAGCTGAAGGAAAAAGATCCCATCCTCGCCGGCTTTGAAAAATGGGATTCGCCCGAGCTGCTCGGCTACGTGAAAACCACGCGCCGCACTTCCGCGCAGGTGCCGCTCGTCACCGAAACAGGAGATCCCCTGCTCGCGCACTGGCGCTTCGGTCTCGGCAAAGCCACCGCCTTCACCTCGGATGCGAAGAGCCGCTGGGCCTCGCTGTGGATCGCACGCTGGAGTGGTTACGGTCGCTTCTGGTCCCAAGTGCTGCGCGAAACCGCCCGTGCGCCACAAGGCCGTCTCATGGATCTCTCCGCACGCATGGAAGGCGACGATGCACGCATCAGCGTCGATCTCCTTGCAGACGCCGGCACGCGCGCGAACAACGCCACCGTCTCCGCCGAGGTCTTTCACGTGGCGGCAGATGCCCTGGGCGCGCCGCTAAAGGCCGTGCAAAAACTGACGCTGCGTCAGGATGCGCCCGGCACCTATGTGGCAGACTTCAAACCAACGCAGGCCGGTGTGTATCTCATCCGCGCCCAGTTCGGTGCCGAGATGGTCACCACCGGCCTCATTCACAATCCCTCCACCGAAGCCAGCCTCGGCACCGTGAACGAAGAACTGCTGAAGGATGCCGTGCGCATCACCGGCGGTGATTACCTCGCCGACGCCAAACGCCTCCCAAATCTCGATACCACCAAGGCCGTCCAGTATGAAGAACTCTGGCCCTCACTGCTGATCGCGCTGCTGATGATCTTCCTCATCGACACCGCCATCCGCCGCTGGGAGCACGTGGTGGGTTTGTGGCAGCTCGTGCCTCAACGAAAGTACTCGTGAGCTTTAGCTCGCTCTGGAAAAGGTGGCGCTTCCCAGAGCGAGCTAAAGCTCAAGACTACTTTATCCCAGCAGCGGCTCCACCCGCTCCCGGATCATCACCACCAGTTCCGGATTCATAAACTCGTAATCATCCGGGATATCCAGCACCTCGATCTGCAAATCGCGCACGACTTCAGGAAACTGCTCCCCCAGCCGCTGCTTGTGCGCGTGCTCCATCACCATCACACGATCCGCCCACAGCAGCAGTTTTTCAGAAACACGGCAGCGCGCCGAAGCGCTGAGGCCCGCACTGCGAACCTCAACACGCGGATCGTTTTGATACACCTTCTCCGCCGTCGGGCTGCGCCATTGATTGCGGGAGCAGAGGAAGAGAAGGCGCATGATTCAAACATCACTTCTTCACCAGCAAACTCTTCCCGGTCATCTCGGCCGAGGGCTTCACGCCGAGCATGTCGAGCAGCGTCGGGGCGATGTCGGCGAGCTTGCCGTTGGCGACGGTGTAGCTGTTCGCATCAGCGGCGACGTAGATACCGTGCACGAGATTGGTCGTGTGCGCGGTGTTGGGGCTGCCATCCGGATTGCGCATCGTCTCGCAGTTGCCGTGGTCGGCGGTGATGAAGAGCTTGCCGCCGAGTTCGAGGACTTTCTGCACGATGAGGCGCACGCCGAGATCGATGGTCTCACAGGCGTGAATGCCTGCTTCGACGACGCCGGTGTGGCCGACCATGTCGGGATTGGCGTAGTTCATGATGACGAGGTCGTAGCTTTCCAGACGGCGCATCACTTCAAACGTGAGATCGGGCGCGCTCATCTGCGGCTTCTTGTCGTAGGTGGGCACTTCCTTCGGGCTGATGGCGAGGTAGCGGTCTTCGCCGGGGTTCGGCTCTTCGACACCGCTGTTGAAGAAGAATGTCACGTGCGGGTACTTCTCCGTCTCCGCTGCACGAAGCTGCGTCAGACCTGCGGCAGCCACCACTTGGCCAAGATTGTTGCTCAGGCTCTCAGGAGCAAAGATCACGCGGGCACCGAGGTCGGTGTAAGTGGCGTCGTATTCGGTGAGAGTGTAGTAGCCGGTCTTCGGAGTGACTTCGCGGTCAAAACCATCAAAGCCTGCTTTCAGGAAAGCATCGCTGAGCTGGCGGGCGCGGTCGGCACGGAAGTTGAACCACAGAATCACATCGCCATCGCGGATGCGCTGCTCGTTGGCGTTGGAGAAGATCATGGGCTGCATGAACTCATCCCCACGCGGGTCATTCGGATAGGCGGCCTGCACGGCGGCGCTGGGCAGATCCGTGCGGACTTCGCCACGACCAAGGACGATGGCGTCCCAGGCGAGCTTGTTGCGCTCCCAGCGCTTGTCACGGTCCATGGCATAGTAGCGGCCAATGACGGTGGCGATTTTGGCTCCGCTCGGAGCGAGATCTTTTTCCAGCTTGGCCATGTAGGCGGCACCGCCCGTGGGGGAGGTGTCGCGACCATCGGTGATCGCATGGACCATGAGGTCGCTCACGCCTGCAGCCTTCGCGGCATTGCAAAGTGCGGCCAGGTGATCCTGATGGGAATGCACACCGCCGTCGCTGATCAGACCGAGGAAGTGGAGACGCTTGCCCTTGGCCTTTTCAAAGGCTTCCACGAGCACCGGCATGGAGGCCAGTTCGCCATCGCGGATGCATTTGTTGATGCGGGTCAGGTCCTGATAGACCACACGGCCTGCGCCGAGATTGAGGTGACCCACTTCGCTGTTGCCCATCTGGCCTTCTGGCAGGCCCACGTCCTCGCCGCTGGCGCTGACGGTGCCGCGCGGGTAGGTCTCATACAGGTGGTCATGGAAGGGGGTGCGGGCCAGCAGGGTGGCATCGCCATTGGCTACGGCTTGAGCTTTGCCGCCGGGGTTGATGCCCCAGCCGTCACGGATAATCAGAACAACAGGTTTTTTGGTCATAGCTACTGGGTCAATGGGTCAAAGCGGCGGCTCCGTCAAGGGCGGGGTCGCAGCGGCGGGGGGCCGGCAAAGGCTGGAAGCACTCTTTTGACCACCTTAAGCATTTCTTGGCAAATCCTGACCACCCCCGCCCCGGCTTGTCAGATCGTTTGCGCTCCGCGCCGTCTCAGGGTATAAAGGCCCGCCTTTCTCCGTTATAGCCGTCATTCCCATCATGACTTCCGGATTGCACTCCCAACTCCCCAAGGCCCTCATCGCCATCTTCGCTCTTGCCCTGGCATCAGCCTCGTTCGACGTGGCGCATGCCGATGATGCGAAGCCGGGCTTTTTCAAGAAGCTCTTCGGAGGCGGCAGCAAAGCCGAAACGCCCCCTCCTGCGCCCGAGCCTGAGAAAAAACCGGCCGCCAAGCCGAAGCCAGAGCCGGAAAAGACGGCTACCAAGAAGCCCGCGAGCAGCAAACCGCCACGGGTCATCATCACCACGACTGGCGGCAAGAAAGTGGAGATCGGCAAAAAAACCGCTCCTGCCAAGACCGTCGCGAAAACAGAGACGCCAAAGCCCAAGGAAGAGCCAATCAAGGACGTCACGAAATCCACGGCTAGAGACAACGAGGCCCCGATGAAGGGCGAGTTCAAAGAAGACGATGACGACAAGACCGTCAGCACGGAAAAGTCCAAAGCGGTCGAAGTCCTTCCCGCCAACGGTGGCTGGGAGATCATCAAGATCGGCGGACGCGACTACGTGACGGCAGAGAGCATCCGCAATTTCTACAACCCCGTCTATGGTTTCACCACCTTCCGGACGCAGGGAACGCACTTCTGGCTCGGCTCCTCCAAGCTCATCCTTAAGGCGCAGATCGGCTCGCAGGAGATGCTGATCAACAATATCAAGTTCATCCTCAGCTTTCCGGTGGTGGAGTACAACGGCAAGGTGCTCTTCTCACGCCTCGATCTGTGCAAACTCATCGACCCCGTGCTCTACCCCAGCCACATCCAGAACGCCGAGTTCTTCGACACCGTCGTGGTCGATGCCGGCCATGGCGGCCATGACGCCGGAGCACGCGGCATTTACGGCTACGAAAAAGACTTCGCGCTGAAGATGGCCATGTCCGTGCGCGCAGCCCTGATGCAGCGCGGCTTCAAGGTGATCCTGACACGCGCCAACGACACCTTCATCACCCTCGGCGGGCGCGTGGCCATCGCGAACCAGACACCGAAGAGCATTTTCCTCAGCTTCCACTTCAACTCCGGCGGCGCTGCCGCCACGGGCATCGAAACTTGGGCGCTCACGCCGCAGAGCGCCGCCGCCACGATCAGCCGCGGTGGCGGTTACAACGTCAACGGCGTCACCGGCAACAAGCAGGACTCCGCCAACATCGCCCTCGCCACCGCCGTGCATGCCAGCGTCATCAGCCGCTTCAAGTTCGTTGACCGTGGCATCAAGCGCGCGCAGTGGAGCGTGCTCTCCGGCTGCAAGCGTCCCGGCATCTTGTTTGAAGGCGGCTTCGTCACCAACGGTGCCGAATGCCAGCTCGTCGCCTCGGACACGTATCGCCAGCAGGTTTCAGCCGCCATCGGCGACGCCGTGCTGAACTACCGCAAGGCGCTCGAGTCAGCCATGGTCAAGCGCTGATAGGAGCGGGGCCATCTTGGTCCCTACAAAAAACCTTTCCACCTGCCTCATGGGCGCAGCCACTGGTGCTGCTTGCAGAACTTTTCTGCAAAACGCCTGCTGTCGGCAAGGCAACTGTCAACCCACCCGCTCATCTCCCGGCTCACAAATTCCGGCACCTCAAGAGCTTGTTCCACGACAGCGTCTGGCAGCGCTAGGAACTCCAGGCAAATCTCGAATGCCAACTGTTTGCCTGCAGCCGTTCCCCACCATTCAGAAGTGTCAAAGCTCTCAGGCTTTTGCGCAAACATCAGTTCATTGTCGATCATCACAAATTCATGCGAAGGCGTGAAAAACTTTTCTGGCGGCTCACTTCCCCCAAAGAGATAGACGGCTAATTCTGCCTTGGGCCAGTCAATCAGACGGGTTATTTTTGTTTTCAGGATCTCTTCAACATGCCTTTTCCGGGGAAACCCCTCCGCCAGCGGACACTCGGTGCCGCAGGGAGGATTTTGATGCTCCTCAAGGAAGAAATGGGCCGCATGAAACCGCCCGCATTCAGGCTTTAACAGTTCCATGCTCTTTTCATCCAGCGCGATGAAGATGGAACTCTGACATGACCAGTTCATCGCCTGCGCAAGACGTGCAAAGACGATTTCTCTATAAGCCCGCTCAGCACCGCGCAGCTTGGTCATCCATTTTCGCCCAGCGGGATCCTGACCAATCCAAAAGTCTTTGATCCCTACTGAATAGGGTTTCCAGTGCCACCCATGAGTATCTACCACTTTGGGCAGCTCTTGCATCCGTGGAAATGGGCAGGCTAAATTCATCGGTAAACAGGAAGCTTTTCCCGCAGCAGCGCAGTCAGCTCCGTCGTCTCTTCCAGCGTAAACTCCGCATTCACCTTGGGTTCGTGGTGGCTCAAGATGCGCACCGTGCGCGGCACCCCCGCATTGATGGCCATTTGGATGTCGCGATCATGATCTCCCACCAGCCAGCTGAGGCTCAGATCAATTCCGTGTTCGTCACGCGCGCGGAAGATCATCTCCGCGCTCGGCTTGCGGCAAGTGCAGGTGCCCGCAAGGTGCGTGCAGGCATAGATGCCATCGAGCGCCGCATCATGCAGCGCCAGTTCGCTTTGCATGTGACCATGCAGATCATCAAGCGCCTCCTGCGTCATCAGCCCTTTGCCCACGCCCTGCTGGCTCGTCACCAGGATCGTCGCATACCCACGTTCACGACACAGCGCCAAAGCCTCGATGATGCCCGGCGCAAACTGAAAATCCTCCCAGCGCAGCACGTAGCCGTCCCCCGGGGAGACATTGACGACACCATCACGGTCAAAAAAAACAGCGGGACGAAGAGGCGAAACAGTAGGCATGAGCCGCACGCATAGCCGCGCTGTCATGGCAGGGAAACTGTTCTTTGCTGCAGCAGCAATAACCGTTTTTCATCCAAGCATGCGACGCCGTGTTTTCGTCGGCTCCGCATTTTACTCTTTCACCGCCCCCGGCCACACCGGGAACCCGTGGAAGCAGACGTTGTCACCCAAGGGGCGGACTGTGACGTCTTTCAGCTCGATGGAGGCGGGCAAGGCAGGACCAGCGATGGAGGGGCGGCCACCGCCGCAGAGACGCGGAGCGATGTACCAATAAACTTCATCAACGAGCTGCTCACGAAACGCGTGACCGAGGACAATGCCACCGCCCTCGATCAGGACGGAAAGCACACCGTGTTTCCCTAGAATGGCCAGCGCTTCCGGCAGGTCCTTGCCATGCATGATGACCGTGCGGTCTTTGAACGCATCCGTAAAGATCTGGGAGTGAGTGGGAATGTCGCCGCTGCGGGTGAGCACGACGCGCCAAGGCTGCAGCTTGCCGCTGCCTGCACTGCCATCTCGCAGGGTGAGCTGGGGGTTGTCTTTGCGGATGGTCTCCGCACCGACAAGAATGGCGTCCACCCGCATGCGCAGTCTGCGGCCATGGGCGCGGGCGGCGTCGTTCGTGATCAGTGAGCTCTCGCCCGCTGGACGCGTGATGCGGCCATCCAGGCTCTGTCCTGCCTTGGCGATGACGTAAGGGATGCCCGTGGTGATCCATTTGGCAAAGGGACGAATCATCGCCCGGCACTCTTCATCGAGCACTCCGGCAGTGACCTCAATACCCGCGAGCATGAAGATGCTGCGGCACTGCTCACGGTGGCTGGGATTGGGGTCATGAGCACCGAAGACCACGCGCTTGATGCCTGCGGCTTTGATCGCCTCGGTGCAGGGCGGCGTTTTGCCCTGCGTGCAGCAGGGTTCGAGCGTGACGTAGATCGTGGATCCGCGCAGCAGCTTGGGGTTTGATTTTTGCGCATCACGGATGGCCTCCACCTCGGCATGCGGCTCTCCCGCCTTGTGGTGGTAGCCGCGTCCGATGACTTTTTCCTGCGCGACAATGACAGCGCCCACGGGCGGATTGGGACTGGTAAGGCCGACGCCAAGCTGGGCCTGGTCGAGGGCGAGGTGCATCCAGTGCTGGTCGGGCGTTTCTTTATGAGCGATGGGTGGCGGCATGAAGGGTGAGCATGATAGGCGATGATGCGAATCTGAGAAGCAATAAGAGTGTCACACAAATGGGGGGGCGAGCCGAGGTCTGAAGTTTTTTGTACTCGCTGTCACGGACACGCTGGCGTTAGTTTCACACCGCCGATGAAACTCTCCGAAAAAGCCCTGCTGTATCGCGAACTGGCCAAGCTGGTGGGGGCGAACTTTCATCTGGACCGCTCGATCGAACTGCTCCTCAAGCAGCAGCCTTCCCATGCACGCCGCACCTGGCTGCAAGGCCTTCAGCTCGGCCTGAAAGAGGGCAAGAGCGTCGCCGCCTCCATCACCGAACATTGCGGTGCCTTTTCAGATGCCCTGGAGTTTGCCCTGATCGACGCCGGAGAGCGCAGCGGACGCCTGGGGGATGCCTTCAGCCATCTGTCGCGTTACTTTGAAGCCTGGAACATGGCGGTGAAGCAGGCCATCGGGGCGATGATTTATCCACTGATCCTCGCGCATCTGGGCATCGTGCTGCCAGAGCTGCCGACCATGGTCACGTCAACCATGGAGGACAAACCCTACTCGCTGGGGGGCGTCTTCATGCCGCTGGCCATCCTCTGGCTGATCCTGCTGTCCCTCTTCCTGATCTGGCGCTGGCTCTCGCGGCTGGGCGCGGAATCGGCGTCAGTGGATCGCTGGCTCGGGTACATCCCGCTGATCGGCAGTGTGCGCCGGCACTGGGCGCTGGCACGCTTTTCCCAGGTGTTTCACGCCTGCCTGCTGGCCTCCATGCGGATGACGGAGTCCATGCAGCTCGCGGGCAGCGCCTCGCACAGCGGCCTGCTGCGCCATGCTGCTAAGGACGCCGCCCAACGCATCGCCGCAGGAGAAACGATCGCCGGTGCCATGGCGGACGTGCATGGCTTTCCCATCACATTCGTTCACGGCATCGCCACGGCGGAGGAAGCCGGAACCCTGGATCACGAGATGAACCGCTGGGCCGCTGCTGAGACCATCGAAGCCGGAGACGCCGTGCAGCGCGCCGCGCAGTGGCTGCCAAAGATCGCCTATGCAGTCGTCGTCATGTATGTGGCCTACCGCATCATCACCATGATGTCGGGCTTTTACGGCGGCATGCAGCAGCAGCTCGACAACCTGTGAGGCGGATCACCGCTTGAGGCACTTTTTGGCGGCAATATTCGCTGCTTAAGGACGAAAAGTGCTTTACGGCCCGCTTTAAATGCGCTTTCTGTTCGCCCGAACAGCTTTTTATTCCACACTGAACACCCACGATTATGGCCAGAGCACCCAAAGAAACTTCCGAAACTTCCGCAGCCAAACCCGACAAGCTTGCTGAAGCACGCGGTCGCAATCTTGATCTGGCCATCCAGCAGATCCAAAAAGATTATGGTGAAGGCGCCATCCTCCGCATGGGCGGCGAAGGGGTGAAGTCTGACATCACCGTCATCCCCACCGGCAACCTGCTCATCGATCAGGCCCTCGGCACCGGCGGCTTCCCCCGTGGCCGCGTGGTGGAAATCTACGGCCCGGAATCCTCCGGTAAAACCACACTCACCCTCACCGTCATCGCCCAGGCGCAAAAGACCGGCGGTCTGGCAGCCTTCATCGACGTGGAGCACGCGCTCGATCCCGCCTACGCCCGCCGCCTTGGCGTCAAGATGGACGAGTTGCTCGTCTCCCAGCCCAGCTCCGGTGAAGAAGCCCTGCGCATCTGCGAAACCCTCGTCCGCTCCAACGCCCTCGACGTCATCGTCATCGACTCCGTGGCCGCGCTC
>CALRWM010000041.1:0-53269 GCA_943371875.1 Prosthecobacter debontii
CCAGCTCTGCTGGCCCATAGCCGCCGCTCAAATACTCGCCGATCATCTTCAACCGTTCCTTCATCTCGTCTGTTTGGTTCCAGGGCATCGGCAACCCTGTCACCCATGTGCCCGGGAGAAAGCGTCACCAACGTGCCCGGAACATACCAACGCCCAAGCCACCCTTTGGGGAGAGGTAAGGGTGAGGGGCATACCAGAACTCGCGAAGAGGCGGGGCCTCGCATAGCCAGCCCATGCAATAATCAAATACTCTGCCCCCAGCATCCAGCATCCAGCATCCAGCATCCAGCCTACTCCAGCAACCCCCGCGCAATGATCGCATCCACCGGATTGTGATCATCCGTAAAAACGTAGCTCGACCGCGGCACCGTCCCCGCAGGCACATGCGTGCGGATCAGTTGTTCCTGCCAGGAGCCTTGCTTCACATAGCGGTCCACAATCAGCTGCTTCAAATCTTCGCGTGAAGCCATCAGGATCACATTCTGCGTCTCATCACGACGGTAGCCCACGGCAAAAACCTCCACGTAAGGAAACGCTTTCCGCACCGTGGCGATCATGCCAGACGTCAGCTCCGCCTTCGGGCCGGAAATGGAGGCGATCAGGTTCATGATGAAGACCCCCTTCGGTTCCAGATGATCCGCGATCTGCTGATAAAACTCCTGCGTCGCAAGATGCGGCGGGATCTGCCGGATGCCGTTGTACGCGTCCCCAAAAATCAGGTCCCACTTCTTGCCACCATTCTGCAGCAGGTACCGGCGCGCATCACCCGCATGCGCCTTCACATGGGGGTGTTCATCCAGCTTGAAGAACTTGCGCCCGACTTCGATCACCTGCGGGTCAATCTCCACCACATCGACAGCAGCCTCAGGAAATTCACGCGACACATTCTCCGGCATGCCAAAGGCCCCCGCTCCGATAAACAGCGCGCTGCTCACTTTCGCCGGCTCGCGCAGCAGGGCCAGCTTCCAGTATTGCTGATACGGCAGAATCAGATCACCAGTGTTCGCGTCCATGCCGCCTTCCATCGTCGAATCCAGCTGAAGGATCCGGCGCTTCACATTGCCCTCGCTCCGTTCACTGACTTCGATGTGGTGATAAAACGACTCATGCTCATAGATCACGCCCGGCTTGGGTTTCGGCGCCGTCATCCAGCTCATGCCAAAGGCAAACAGACCGCTCAAAATCACCGGGGCCTGCTGCTTCAGCGTGTTTTTGGCCAGCACGAATGCCGCAATGGCCAGCAGGAGCAGCAGCGCCGCCGTACCGAAAAAGATGCTCCGCACCCCGAAGGTTGAGAGCAGGAAAAAGCCGGAGAGAAAGGTGCCCACAAAACTGCCCAGCGATCCCAGCATGCTGATCGTGCCCGCTGCCGCGCCCACGTGCGTGTCCTTCAGCGTCAGACTGTAAAAACGCACCGCAGCCGGTGAGACCGCGCCGAGCAAAATCCCAGGAATCGCAAACAGCAGCAGCGAAATCATCACAGGCCCGGCAATGAGACCCTGCGCGCTCATGCCCACAGCAAAGACCGTGTGCAGCGCCGGGATGAAGAAAGTCAGCACCGCAGATCCCGCCAGCAGCCAGCCGAGAAGATCGAGCGCCATCTTGCGGTCCGCCAGATGCCCCCCGAGATACCCCCCCGCACTAAACGCGATCAAGATCACCCCGATCAAAGCGGTCCAGGTGTACACGCTGTTGCCAAAGAACGGCGCCAGCAGGCGGTAGGCGCAGATTTCAATGACCATCATCGCTGCTCCCGCCAGGAAGCAGGAAAGTCCCAGAAAAATGCGCGTACCACGTGTGGCGTCTGCATTTTCTGCCGAAGATGCGGGAGATTTGGAAGGTGTGTGGGACATGCGTTTTTCGCGGTCAGTCGTTGTAAAAGACAAGGCTCATGATCTTCCACCCGGTGGAAGTTTTGATAAGCGTGAAACAATCGGTGCCGAGCGTGATGTCGGCTCCCTTCGTGAGCTTCCACCGCACGCTCGCTTGGGCGGTGCGCTCGTCGCTGAGAATCTTCATGTCCGTGGGCACCTCGGTCATCGGCACGGTAGTTGTGGCATGGCTGAGCTTCTGGCCATGCAGAAAATCCGTCAGCCCCTGGCTCTGCGGCATACCCTGATGCACAAAGACGATGCGCGCCTGCTCATGAAAGCAGCCGCCATAGCCGTCCATGTCCTTGGCAGACCAGGTGGAAAAGTAATGCGTGAGGAACTCGCGCACGTCAGCAGAATCAGTCTTCGGCTCTGCCTGGCAGCCTATGAGCATGAGGGCTAAAACAAGAAACGACACATGCCGCATGACAAATTCCATCGGCTTCAAACGCATGCTTGTTTCGTCATTCGTCATACGGATTTCGTCATTGGCGCTCAGCGCCCGTTATTCCTCCGCGAAGGCCTCTTCTTTGACTCCGATCACACTCAGGATGCGGTTCAAATCTTCCACACCGTAGTAGTCGATCTCAATGCGGCCCTTCTTCTCGGCGTGATGAATGCTGACATTGGTCGTCAGATGCTGAATCAGCTTCTGCTCCACAGCCTCAATCGCACGGATCAGGTCCGTCTCAGTGGGCTTCGGCTGGGGCGGCGGCGGCGGATGCAGGATCGCATCGATCGCTTTTTCCGTGGCACGAACCGTCAGGCTCTTCGCCACGATCTGCAGCGCCAGGCGCTCCTGCGCATCATGCTGCTTCAGCATGAGCAGCACCTTGGCATGCCCGGTGGAAATCTTCGTCGCGATCAGCATGTCGCGGATGCTCTCCGGCAGCTCCAGCAGTCGCATCGTATTGGCCACCGTCGCACGGTTCTTGCCCACTCGCTGCGCGATGTCCTCCTGGCGCATCAGGAAATCCTTCGCCAGGCGCGAGTAGGCCTGCGCCTCCTCGATCGGGTTCAACCCTTCGCGCTGCAGGTTTTCGATCAGCGCCATCTCCAGCACGTCCTTGTCGCTGGCTTCGCGGACAATGACGGGAACTTCTTTGAGACCAAGCTCGCGGGAGGCACGGAAGCGGCGCTCACCGGCGATCAGTTCCAGCTTGCCGTTCACCCGGCGCACGATCAGCGGCTGGATGATGCCGTGCTCGCGGATGGACTCCATCAGCTCCGTGAGCATCTCCGGCTGGAATTCTTTGCGCGGCTGCAGCGGGCTCGGGACGATCTGGTCCAGCGTCACACGATTCACCACGTCTCCCGGGGCAGGCTGCGCCAGTGCAGGCAGACGCGACACTCCCGACACCGATGAGGATGCCGAAATGAGTGCGCCGAGTCCTTTGCCGAGAGCCGCTTTTGCCATATGGGAGGGCGAGACTAGGGAGTACCCGGGACGATGCAAATCGGAATCGCGGCGAATGTGCGACCGCCTCATCCAAAGCTTTACCAATGTCAAATATCGTTCCATCTGATGGCTATGAAAAGCATGACAGGATTTGGCCGGGGCGAAGCACAGCGCTCAGGAGTGACGTGGAGCGTGGAATGCAGTTCCGTGAACCGCAAGCAGCTCGAAGTCGCGGTGAATCTCCCCCGTGAACTCTCCGAGCTGGAAAACGCCGTCCGCACCGAAGTCTCCGCAGCCGTCTCCCGTGGCCGGGTGAATGTCGCCGTTCGCCGGGAAACAGGCTCCGCAGGGGCCGAGGCCGTCCGTGTCGATCAGGATCTCGCGGCTCATTATTACCACGCCATGCACGCCCTGGCGTTGAAACTGGACGTCCCTCCGAACATCACCCTGACTGACATCACCCGCCTCCCCGGCGTGATCACCCAGGCCCAGGCAGAAATCGCCACTGAAGACGCCTGGCCCTCCGTGCAGGAGGCTCTGGCTGCCGCCCTGAAGCAACTGAACACCATGCGCAACGCCGAAGGCGCCAGCCTCCGCAGCGACATCGAAGCACGCTTGGCCCTGATCGAATCCCTGCTGGAGTCCATCCGCGCCAAAGCCGCCACAGTTCCCGAGCACCAGCGCAAAGTCCTGCGCCAGCGCCTGGAAGACGCCGGCCTGCCCATCCCCCTGGATGACGAGCGCCTCGTCAAAGAAATCGCCCTCTTCGCGGATCGCACGGATATCTCCGAAGAGCTCACCCGCGCCGC
Organism: Prosthecobacter debontii; assembly: GCA_943371875.1. GTDB lineage: Bacteria > Verrucomicrobiota > Verrucomicrobiia > Verrucomicrobiales > Verrucomicrobiaceae > Prosthecobacter > Prosthecobacter debontii_C. Next base: position 4,080 of record CALRWM010000041.1, read on the forward strand.
CAGCCACGTGCAGCAGTTCCGCTCCTACCTGGCCAGCGACACCCCCGCCGGGCGCAGCCTCGATTTCCTTCTGCAGGAGTTCTTCCGCGAGTTCAACACCATGGGCTCCAAGTGCAACAACGCCGAAATCGCCCACCACGTCGTCACCGCCAAGACCGAACTCGAAAAAATCCGCGAGCAGGTGCAAAACGCGGAGTGAAGCCGAGGCTGGCACAGGGCCTCTCTTCCGCCCGTCAATGAATAACTCTGAAATCGGTAGCAGCTACCGCTTTCGACGGATCGAGTGGCGGCGCACGATAGGAGATGCCCGAATGCGGGAGCCGACGACTCTTCGCAGGTCGATCAGCCCACTCAGACCACGGACCACTCGTAAGCCGCAGCCAGCTTAAACTACCCCGCCGAAGGTAACTCACCCTCCATCAAATTGTCTCACAGCATGGGGGCTGAAAGACCTGCGGACTCAGCCTTGGGAGCAGGTGCCAGCGACAAGCCCTCGATCACCCGCGCCACTGCACATCATCACTTCAGGAAGCGCCCTGAAGGGGCGCGGGAACATGTTCGTTCCTTCCACCATACCGCCATCCATGTCGAAAATGAACGTGCCACCTCGGTGAGTTTTCAGGACGAGCCTCACCTGTTTCGTAGACGTCATTAGAAGCCTGCGAATTCGCTGCTACCAGGCACCAACCGAAGCGGCGCGCAGAATTGTCGTGATGTGCGGCTTTGTCTTTTCAGGGTCCCACAGCGTGCCCCGATACACGTCAGGCAAGACTCCAAAAAAGGGGTCATGACGGCGATTGCAATAACAGAACCCCATATTTCCAAAAAGTGCGTGGGACCTCGCTGAAGTTGATGCTTTTTCCTGCTCATAGTTGTGGGACGACGCAACCGCCTGCAACAGCTGGGCTTGATCCTGCGTTTCACCTCGCATGAAAGGCCTCCTGGCATGTTCAATGATCGTCACGTTTTGGCTTGGGGCGCTCGCCCGGGCCGACACCGAAGTTTCCGCCGCCGCCGATGAAATTGACGCGCTTCTGGCGAAGGACTGGGCGGCAAACAACTTGACGCCCAACGCCCCGGCAGCTGACCATGTTTTCGTGCGCCGCATCTATCTGGATGTGGTGGGCCGCATTCCCACCACGCGTGAGGCTGAGGAGTTTCTGGCTTCAAGAGAAGATGGAAGGCGGGCGGCACTGATCGACAAGCTCCTCGCTTCCGAGGGCTATGTTCAGAACTACTTCCATTACTGGGCGGATGTGCTGCGTGTGCAATCCAAGGGCCAGCGAACAGGCCCCGCGTATGTTCATTTCGTCAAGGATGCGCTGCGCAGCAACAAGCCGTACGACATGTTCGTGCGGGAGATGGTCGCCGGAGAGGGCAAGGCCTGGTCCGATGGTGTGATTGGCTACTACACACGTGATCGTGGTATGCCCTTGGACAACATGGCGAGCACGGTGCGCGTTTTCCTGGGCACCCGCATCGAATGCGCCCAGTGCCACAATCACCCCTTTGACAAGTGGACACAGAAACAGTTCTACGAGATGGCGGCCTTCACCTTTGTCGCGGAGATCAGAGACTTCGGCGGCGGTGTCACGGGCGGCATCAGCGACCTTGTGCGTGATCAGGACATGGCCATTCGCACCACGTTCATACAGCCTGAATGGCCCAAAACCTCGGCTACCGAGGCCGACCGCCTCGCTTACTGGGCGGAGGTGGAGAAAGTGAGGCGGGCACGCCAGGCGGCTGAGGAGGCCTTGCGCCAGGCCGAGCGTTCCTACAATCAGGCCATGAGCGAGTCTCGTGGCATCGGGCGCTATCCCAAAGTGACCTTTGACGAGAAGCGCAAGGTCACTCTGCCAAAGGATTACAAGTATGATGATGCGAAGCCCAAATCCGTCGTCAAAGCGGCTGCCATGATGGGCCATGCATGTACTCCTCTGCCAGGTGAAACACGGGTCCAGGCCTACGCACGCTGGCTGGCGAATCCCGAGAACGACCGCTTCAACAAGGTCGTGGTCAATCGCCTGTGGAAAAAGGCCTTCGGCCTCGCCCTGATCGAGCCGCTCGACGATCTCACGGACCATACCGTAGCGGTGAATCCCGAATTGTTGAGCCATCTTGAAAAGCTGATGGTGAGCCTGAATTACGACATGAAGGCGTATCTGCGCATCCTTTTCAACACGAGCACCTACCAGCGCCAGGCCTCCCACGAGGAGGTGGAGCCCGGGACTGCCTGCCACTTCACCGGCCCGCTGCTGCGCCGCATGACCGCCGAGCAACTGTGGGACAGCTTTGTGACGCTGATCAACCCCAATCCCGACATGCTAAACATGACCGCCCGCGAATTCTTGGATCAGCGCAGGCTGGCAGTGGAAAAAGTCGCCGCTCCGGCTGAGACGCTCAAGAGCATTCAAGCGGCCGCCAAGAATTACCAGGAGCAGCCGGAAGGTCTGGAGACCATGCGGAAGCTGATGGCGGAGGCCCGCGATGAGGCCAAAAAATACCAGTCCATCGCCTCCCAAGTCACCGGACCTGAAAAAGAGGCCGCCCTCACCCACGCTGCAGAGTGCAATGCGAAAGTTAAATCCATCAACCGTGAGATCACGGCCCTTTATAGCAATGCCCGCCGCACCGTCATGACGGAAGTGATCATTCCCGGCCAAAAAAAGCTGTTCGAGAAGGTCACCGGCAAGCCCTTCGAGACCATTGCTTATGAACCCAATCGGAAGGTTCCGATTCAAGCCGCCCCCAGTGCCGGCATGCAGGCGGCCGGCTCTGCCAGCGGCGGAAGCACGATGGCCACTGGCGATGCTAAGATCAAGACGACCAAGGCAGAGGCCGCCGAAGCTGAGAGAAAGGCCTGGAGCGAAGAGGCCATGTACTATGCCATCCCCCGCAAGCAGTGGCAGGACTACTTCCGTTCGCGGGCCAGGCAGTCCCAGCAGTGGCTGCGCGCTGCGGAAATCGAAAGCCCCGCCCCGCGCGGTCATTACCTGCGCGAATTTGGCCAGAGCGACCGGGAGATCATTGAGAACAGCAACAGTGAAGCCTCTGTTCCCCAGGCTCTGGCATTGATGAATGGAGCGCTCCTGCCACAAATCGTTGACCGCTACAGCCAGCTCATGCTCACCGTGGGCAGGGCCCGGTCTGCCGACGAAAAAATCGACGCCTCTTATATGGCCGTGCTTTCCCGCAAGCCCACCGCCAGGGAAAAGGACCTTTGCCTTCAAGCCCAGGACAAGGGCCTCAGCACCGTGGAGGACCTGATCTACGCACTGATCAACACCCGGCAGTTCATCTTCAATCAGTAAGTAACTGCCGTCGGCGTTCTCCCATCGAGCCAATGTCCCCCCAAAAACAGTGCTCCCGGTGGGATTCGAACCCGCAACCAAGGGATTATGAGTCCCCTGCTCTAACCGTTGAGCTACAGGAGCGTGCGCACGGAGCGCATGATTATGCATCGCACAGAACACGCGGCAACTGATGATCTTACGGCCTCGATGGCAGGCCGCCCTTCAAAATCCTGCCGATCCCCCACAAAACACCTCCCCGCATTGCCCTTCCGCACTCCAAAACGCCCCGTAGGCCCTCCCCCATTTGGACTGCGGACCACGAGCAAAAGAGGCCCTCATCAGCCGGTCGATGAATACCTTTGGACAGTCATTCGGGATTGCTCATTCGTCATTCCACACGCACGAATCTTTTTCAGCTCCTTCATTGAGCTCCGAATGTCACGAAGCCCCCGGCTTCGGCAGCCCCTTCGGCACCGACTTTGGCGCCTCGGGCTTGGCCTTCCCATCCTCGGGCAGCCACGCCTCCGGCGCACCGGCTTTGACCATCACATCCCGCAGCGTCACGCGCCCACCATCCCGGTGCTTGCACTCCTCAGCCGCTGCCATGAAGGCGTAAATTTCCAGCGTCTGCTTCGGCGATACCGGCGGCTGCTTCGTCTGGAAAAATTTGACGATCTCACGCAGCATCGGCGTGTAGTCGCCTTCCGACTTCTGCTCGGTGATCTGCTTGTCCCCAAAACGGATCAGCTTGTACGCCATCGCGCCTTCATGAATGGCCTGCAGCGTCCCCGTGCGACCACCAGTCCAAAGCCCCGTGACGATGGATTCAGATGTCGTGGTCGTGCGAGTCACGGAAAGACACCCGGGCCCCATCACCGTAAAGAGCGCCTCCGTCGGGTGAATCCCATAGAAAAACAGGTCAGGATGGTACGGCAGCACATGCGCCGGCCCATACGAGATCACGCTGCGCGCCGGAGTCGGTTCCGCATTGGCCACTTCCAGCACACCCGGATACCAGCGCACCGCAGACGCGCTGAACACCGGCACCTGCGCCACTGCCGCCAGCTTGTAGATTTCCACAGCATCCTTCAGGGAAGCCGCCACCGGCTTGTCCATAAAGACCGGTTTGCCGGCCGCAATGATCTGCCTCATTTGCTCCAGACGCGGCCGGCCTTCCAGGCTCAGCAGCAGCACCGCATCCACATCTTTGCAGGCCTCCGCCACACTCTCAACGATGCGCACACCAAACTTGTCACGCACAGTGGCTGTGAAGCCCTCGATGCGCGTCTTGCTTTCCTCAATGTCGGGACTCCCCCCCGGGAAGGCCACCACCACCCTCGCACCAGGAATATGGTTGGGGTTCGCGGGGTCGTTCAGGCGCAGCGTGAACTGCTCTGAATGCGAAGTGTCGAGCCCGATGATGCCGATGCGAAGGTCGTCTGCCATGAGGGTGGTGCTGAACAGCGCCGCCACACATCCCATGACGAGGATGAGCTGATCTCGGAGACGGCAGGTCGGTCGCATGCATGTAAAATGCAGGCATGGGGGGCAAAGCGCAACTGTTGAGTCGCTTGACCGTCCCGCCCGCCCCGCTAGTTTCGGACCATGGAAACCGTCAGACTTGGCATCGTTGGGCTTGGAAACATGGGCAAGGCACACCTTGCAAACATTCGCGCAGGCAAGATTCCCGGCCTGCGCGTCACCTCCTTGTGCGAGAGCGTCGGCACCCTGCCGAACCTCATCGAGGGCGAAAAAGCCTTCACCGACGTCAACCTCATGATGCGCAGCGGTCACATCGACGCCATCCTCATCTGCACCCCCCACTTCAGCCACACCACCATCGGCATCGCAGCCCTCCAGGCTGGACTCCACGTCCTTGTGGAAAAGCCCATCTCCGTCCACAAGGCCGACTGCGAGCGCCTCATCGCCGCGCATACCGACAAGAACAAAATCTTCGCCGCCATGTTCAACATGCGCACCAACGCCTGCTTCAAGAAGGTCAAGGACCTCATCGACAGCGGCGAACTCGGCGCCGTGCGCCGCGTCCACTGGGAAGTCACCAACTGGTTCCGCACCAACTATTACTACGCCACTGGCGGCTGGCGCGGCACCTGGAAGGGCGAAGGCGGCGGCGTCCTCATGAACCAGTGCCCTCACAATCTCGACCTCTTCCAGTGGCTTTTCGGCATGCCTCAAAAAGTGCGCGGCTTCTGCCAGTTCGGCCGCTTCCATGAGATCGAAGTCGAGGACGATGTCACCGCCGTCATGCAGTATGACAACGGCACCACCGCCACCTTCGTCACCAGCACCGGCGAAGCCCCCGGCATCAACAAGCTCGAAATCTCCGCCGAGCAGGGCCGCCTCACCGTCACCGACGGCACCCGCATCCACTTCCAGCGCAACCGCCAGCCCATGAGCAAGTTCTGCATGGAAGCCGAAGCCGCCTTCGCCATGCCCGAAAGCTGGCACATGGACATTCATGTGGATCAGACCGGTGGCCAGCACATCGAGATCCTGCAAAACTTCACCAATGCCATCCTCAAGGGCGAGAAACTCCTCTCCCCCGCAGCCGAAGGCATCCGCAGCGTCGAACTCGCCAACGCCATCCTCCTCTCCACCTGGCAGGACAAGACCATCGATCTCCCCATGTCCTCCGCCGACTACGAGAGCATCCTCAAGGAAAAAGGCGAGCAATCCACCTTCCAAAAAACCAAAGTCGTCGCCAAAGCCACCTCCGACGACTTCGCCAAAAGCTTCCGCTAATCCAGTCGGTTAACCCATTGCCGCCGCTGTCTGAAAATCGACGTTTTACTGCTCCTGCTGCAGGGCAGATCCGCTCGCCTTTTTTGATAAAACCGGATTTTTAAAATTGTTCCAATGAACACTGTGCGGTAGCATGAATTCATGAAACTGCTGACCGAGCACCAGTTGCCCTTGATCCCGGAGATGGGAGGGCTTCCTCCTGAGCTCGAAAACTTTCCGCGTTTTCGCTATATGGGAAGCAAGTTCCGTCTGCTTCCATGGATTCACGAAACGCTTTCAGAAATCGATTTTAAAACGGCCACCGACGCGTTTTCCGGTTCCGGCGTCGTCTCCTACTTGCTTAAGGCCATGGGAAAGCAGGTCCGTGCCAATGACACGCTCTCTTTTCCTTCTGTATTAACGTCCGCGACTGTGGCCAACAGCGCCACCACTTTGAATTCCGCCGATCTTGAGTTTCTCCTGTCCTGTAAGGCCCGCTTGCCTTCGGAACGTTTCATTCGCAGCACTTTCGAAGGCATCTTTTACACTCCTGAGGAACTTTCCAGCCTTGATGATCTATGGTCCGGCATCCGCCAGTTGGAGTCTCCATTCAAGCGGGCTTTAGCCGTGGCTTCTATGCTACGTTCCGCGATCAAACGTCAGCCACGCGGCCTTTTCACGGTCAGCGATCCAACCCGATACCAAGATGGCAGAAGGGATCTCCAGTTAAGCATTCTTGAACACTTCGTCGAACAGGTCGATACTTATAACACTGCAGTCTTCAGCAACGGCCAGCGAAATTCTGTCACCTGCAACGATGTCTTTGACCTGCAACCGGGTAGCGATTTGGTTTATATGGATCCGCCCTATGTCCCCCTCGCGGACGACAATTGTTACATCAAACGCTACCATTTCTTGGAAGGACTGTCCTGCTATTGGCAAGGAAAGGAGTTAATGATGAACACGAAGGTGCGAAAAATTGCCAAGCCCTTTACTCCCTTTTCATACCGGCACACCGCACTCGACGCCTTCGACCGCTTGTTCCGCCACTTTTCGGATTCCATTTTGGTCCTGTCCTATTCTTCAAACGCTTACCCAGACCTTAAAACCCTGTGCTCAATGATGAGGCGTTACAAGAAGGTGGTCAATGTGCTTGAGAAAACACATCGCTATCACTTTGGCACCCACTCCGCTGCCAAGCGAAATGTCGTCAATGAATATCTGATTATAGGCACATGAAGCGTTACAGACAGACTTTCGAGGAGATCTCCGCATCTTTGATCCCGATCGAAGCATCTTGGTTGGATGACCATGCAGAGGAAGTAATCAGTTTGCTGAAAAATTTGCCAGTCAAGCCTGCCTATTCCGACGCTGATGTAGCAGCTCTACTTGCTGGTGACTTCGAAACCGCGACAACAGCCATTCGGCTCTTTCTCGATCTCTCGAAGGACGAATTCACTCATCAGTTACGCGAAATCCTCGGCCCTGGCGGAATAGGAAAGAAGCGGTATCTCGCCAACCCACCAGTTTATCTCAAAGCGCTTAACGATCTCAGACTTTGCGAATTATTGGACCTCGCCGTGCATCAGCCTCTCCATTGGTCTGATGTTTTGATCGAACGCCTCAAAGGCGGACGTGGCAGTGCCATCAAGGGCCAGACCAGAGGCCGTGGCATGGAGGACTTTGTCGAGGCCATTGTAAGGTCGGTTTTCTCGGAAGAGCAGGTTGCTGTACGCTGTCGTTTTACTGGGGCAGGAGGCCAGAGTACGGAGAAAGCGGACTTCGCAATTCCATCATCACGTGACCCGACAATCCTGATAGAGGTTAAAGCTTATGGCGCCACCGGCAGCAAACAGACCGATGTGCTTGGTGACATTTCCCGTATTGTGGAAGAAAAACGTCATGATACCGTCCTTCAGCTTGTTACCGACGGAATAACTTGGAAGCAGCGTTCCAACGATCTCCGGAAGCTCATTGCTCTTCAAAACGAAGGCAAAATCCAGCGCATTTACACCAAAACTATGGCAGAAGAACTCAAAAACGATCTGGACACACTGAGATCGGAAATGGGCTTTGAAAAACCGGTTCTTTGAACCTGCATTCGTGTGCACTGGAGCCTCTCATCAAGGCAAACTCGAACTTGTTGCAGCCATGCTAAACCGATTGGTTTTTGCAGTTTGTAATTGCAGTCCCCTCCGATTGCTTCGCGAAGCGCATCCTTCAACCATGCGCGCCCCCCCAGGCACAGCATCGTCACAGCGATTGCTTGCAACCATTGAATAAATTCTCACGTTATATCATCTGACACCTCATGCTCTCCCGCCTCACAGCCCTGATCCTCACCCTCTGCATCGGCCTCCCGATGTGCTGGTGCTGCATCACCGCTCCTCAGCAGGAAGAGGTCGCCAGTTGCTGCGCCAAAAAGCAGCACTCGGCCTCCGAGCATTCCCAGGAGCCAAACTGCCCCTGCGCCAAACACGAAAACGCGCGCGATGTCGCCGCCACCTTCGTCAACGCCCCGGCCCCCGCCTTGAAGCTGCTGGCTGAACCCCTCTGGCACGCCCTTTCCCCTCTCAGCCTCTTCTCAGAGGCTTTGGCCACTCATGCGCCCCGTCACGACCACGGGCCGCCTTTGCGCACAGCGCCGCTCTATTCGCGGCATTGCGCCCTCCTGATTTGAAGCCACGCGCCATGCGTCTGGAAGCCAGACGCTCCGGGCAGTGACTCGATTCCGCGCGGCCATCGATTTGCGCCGCCACCAGACTGACCTGTCCGGCCGTCTGGCCTCACCGCCAGTTCACACGCCACTCGATGGCACACCGGCATGCGCACGCCTGCGCTGCATGCCGCAAATCAGGCAGGCAAAACAAAACACAAACATATCCAACACTATGAAAACCATCCTCATGCTCATCGCCGCAGCCTCCGTCGCCACCCTCTCCAGCACCGCTCTTGCCGCCGGCAAGGCCTGTGAAAAGTGCTGCAAGGACAACTGCGCCGCCTGCTGCAAGGAAAAAGGCAAAACCTGCGGCAAAGACTGCTGCAAAGGCGAATAACCCCGCTCAAAACCACGCCGTCACCCGGAAACGGGTGGCGGCTTTTTTTTAGACCAGTCTACCTCTCCGCCGCCTGCTTGAGCGCCTTCAACGACGGCGCGCCGCTCAGCTTCGCCATCTCCGCAGCCACAATCTCCGCACGCCTTGCCGCATCCATGCGATCCTTGGCCTTGGCCTGCACCGCAGCATTGTGCGCCTTGCGCAGTTTTTCGGCGACGGGCGAGGTGGGATTTTTATCCGCTCCCGTAGCCGCCCAGTCCTGGGCAAACGAGTTCACCAGCCTCGCCAGCTCGGCATCATGCTGCTCCAGGTTTTGCATCACCTCATGAATTTCATCCGGCGTGGCCTGGGCGCTGGCGGAGGAGCTGCGTGACGCACTCTTGGAAGACGGCCAGAAGATCAATGCCAAAAACCCAACCACCACCACAGCCACCACTCCGATGACCAGCACAAGCTGTTGCTGCTGCGGCGTCATTCGAACAGCCGGCTTTGGTGGCGGAGCAGCTTTCTTTTTCTCGACCGCCGCCGGCACACCTGGCGCGCGCACACCCGGCGCGCGCGGCACACTCGGTCCCGGTGCGCGTACTGCCTGTGCAGCCGGCACAGCCGATACAGCAGGTGTTGCCGGTGCAGCCGCACCCGAGCCTGCCCCCAAACGCAACCCTGCACCCAAGCCTGCACCCAAGCCCGCACCCATGCCCGCTCTCGACGCTGTTCCCATGCCGATGCCTAGATCGATGGCCATGACATCGCCGGGAACCGCTCCAGGCTCCGCAGTCTGCTTCATCGCCACATTGATGTGCGCACGAAGCTCACCCGCGTCCTGATACCTCTTCTCCGGATCAGGGTCGATGGCTTTGGCGATGATGCTGTCCCACCGCGTCGAGATTTTGGCAAACTCCGTGACCGAGCGCCGCGGCTCCCCCGGAATCGTGCCGGTCAGCATCTCATAGAGCACCACACCTGCGGCGTAAATGTCCACCCGATGGTCCACCACGCTGCCACCACGAATCTCCGGCGCGGCATAATCCGGCGTGCCAAAGGGGTTCTCCTGCTCCGCTTCGTCGGAGACTGGCCGCGCCAGTCCAAAGTCCGCCACCTTCACATGGTCGCTGTCATTGACCATGATGTTCCCCGGCTTGATGTCACGATGAATGATCTGGTGCTCATGCGCAAAAGTCAGCGCCTCGCACAGCTGCATGGCCAGGTTCGTCGCCTTCCGCAGTGAAAGACTCCCCTTGTGAATGAGATCGTGCAGGGACATCCCCTCGATCCATTCCATCACCAGATACAGGTGCCCTCCCGCCGTGATGCCAAAGTCATACACACCCACGATGTTCGTGTGATTCAGCTTCGCCATCGCGCGCGCCTCGATCTTGAAACGATCGGTGAATTCCTTTTCGGCCCCAAACTCCGGCGGCAAAATCTTGACCGCCACCCGCCGGTCCAGACTCTCCTGATACGCCTTGTACACCGCCCCCATGCCACCGCACGCCGCCAGTTTTTCAAACTGAAACTGCGGCAGGTAGGCGTTCATCGCCTCCAGGCTCGGGACATCAAACGAAGGCAGCTCGCTGGGGGTAGTTTCTTCGGACATTCCTGATCCATAACCTTCTACAGCTTCTGCCGCGAGGAAAATTTCCTAACCGATCTGTCCTATAATGGCGGCTCAACGCACAGGCTCTGCAGCCGTCGCCGGTGCACTGCCCATCCCCGTTGCGCCAGCCACGCTTTCTCTCAAGGCTTTCATGGACGGTGCCGTCTTCAGCTTCGCAAGTTCCGCTGCCACGAGCACCGCACGTTTCGCCGCTTCCTCTTTACCTGCGGCGGTACGTTCACGGGCCTTCGCCAAAACAAGCTCACACTGATCCGAACGCATTTTCTGCGCCGCCATGTCCGCACGTCCTTGAATCGCCTCGCGCTGGGTGTCGTAGGCCTTGCGCAGTGTCTTGAGCACTTCCGGCCAGAGCTGATCGGGCTCATCTAGCGGCTCATGATTCGCAATGTGGGAGATTTCACTGAGCACAAAATCACGCTGCTGCGGCATCAGGCTGGTCAGGCCGCGTTGCAGCGCAGGGATGTATTTGTCAGCCAGGCTCTGCATTTCAGACTCGGTGCCTAGCTCCGTGTTGGTCAGCCATTGAGCAGCGAAATCAGTGACCATCAGCGCCAGTTCCGCATCACGTTTTTCCAGCTGCTGAATCACCTCCTGCGGACTTTCCGGCACCGGCACAACTGGCGGCATCGCCGCAGGCGCTGGCATCGGAGCAGGCGCGGGCACAGGCGCAACGGCGACCATCTTTTTGACCTTCGGCGCAGGTTCCGGCTCTTTCATTTCCGGTTCCACAGCAGGCACCACCACCACCGGCTCCACCTTCTTGGCCGGCTCCTTCACTTTTTTAATCTTGGGCTGCTGCTCAGGCTCATCAGCCTTGGAAACCGAGACCGCCTTGTCCGTTTTCACAGGTGCCTCCGGCACAGCCCCACCTTTGAACATCATCCCGCCCACAATGCCTAACACAATCACCGCTGCCCCGATCAACGCGAGATGCAGCGGCTTCAATCCCGCTTTGCCATTGGACTCATCCTCCTCCACTGCCACCACCTTCACCGGCTGAGCCCCCTGGTTGATCAGCATCGCAATGTGAGCACGAAATTCGCCCACATCCTGAAAGCGCTTCGTGGGATCCGCATGCGTCGCCCGGTCAATCAGCTCATCCCATTTCGGAGACAGCGGAGCAAACTCCATCACCGAACGCCGTGGCTGCTGCGGCACCCGCCCCGTCAGCATTTCGTACAACACCACACCCGCAGCAAAGATGTCCGCCCGCTGGTCCACCGCACCCTTGCCTAAAATTTCCGGGGCCGCGTAGTCCGGCGTGCCGAAGGGATTCTCCTCCGCCTCCCCCGTGATCGGCCTTGCAAGACCAAAGTCCGCCACCTTCACCTGATCATCCTCGCTGATCATGATGTTGCCCGGCTTGATGTCGCGGTGCAAAATTTTGTTATGATGCGCAAAGGCCAGCGCGTCACAAAGCTGCATCGCCAGGCTCGCGGCTTTCCGCACCGGAATGCTGCCTTTTTGAATGAGCGTGTGCAGCGTCTGCCCTTCCACCCACTCCATCACCAGATACAGGTGTCCTTCCTTGGTGATGCCAAAGTCATACACACCCACGATATGCGTGTGGTTCAGCTTCGCCATCGCTCGCGCCTCGGATTTGAATCGATCCGCAAAGTCCTCCTGCATGCCAAATTCAGGCGGCAAAATTTTGATCGCCACCGGCCGGTCCAGACTCACCTGCCGCCCACGATACACCGCTCCCATGCCACCGAAGGCCGCGAGCTTTTCAAACGCATACTGCGGCAGCAATGCCGCCATCTCCTCGACGCTTGGGACGTCAAACGGGGGTTGATGCTGGGCTGAGGATTCCTGGGACATGAAAAAGGCGGCGGACTGTTACCGATACGCGCCCTAACAGCGAGTAAAATCACCATTACTCACTTTGCCACTCTGCTATCGCAAATAGAGTTTCGCAGCCCCTCTCGCCAAACCGCCGGCCCCCTGCCCCTGCACAAAAAGAGACTCGGCATGAAAATCGACGGTCCATTGTGCCTGTGTCTGGTACTTTTGTCCTTTTTACCCTCGGCGCAGACACCAGGCACGTTTTTGGCGCAGATTATGCATAGGGAATTCATCGTGCCAAATCCCCCCCGGCATGTCAGTCGCATACCGTCCTCACCCCCTCCTTTTATGCCACACTCCCCAGTCTCTGAAGAAAAGCTTGTCGGTTTCCCTGCCCGCTGCCTTTCACTGCGCCAAAAGCTGCGTGTCTCAAAGCCCGAGCTCGCCCACTGGCTCGGCGTGGGTCGCAGTTACGTCACCGTCTTGGAGAAAGGCCGCCAGGCTCCTTCCAGACCCGTCTTCCAATTGATCGAAAAGCTCGAAGCTGCCGCCAATCTCAAACAGCTCGCAATGCACATGCCACAGCCCGACACCACCTCTGCACCCACCGAAATGGCAGGCCTCCCACCCGCAGCCATTGAAGCTCTCGACCGCTTGGTGCAGCCAGAGGCAACAGCCGCACCCGCAGTCACACCCGTCGAGAAGCCCGTCCTCCGCGCAAAAACCACCTTCGCTCTGCGTGTCGCCGCCCTGCGTGAAAAAATGGGCGTCACTCGTCCAAAACTCGCCCAGCGCCTCGGCGTCTCCCGCCAGTACGTCACCAAAATCGAAAATGGCGCCCATGCCTCCCTGCCCGTCATCAAGCTGATCGAAAAACTCGAAGCCGAGATTCAAAACGAATCAGCCGCCACCGCCATTGCCGCAGAGCACACAACCGTCAACGCTACCAGCACCCCACCCGCACCCGCAGCACCCGCTGTGGCACACACTCCAGCCCTCTCGATTCCTGCGGCTCCAGCGCCCGTGACGCCGCGCATCGCCCTCCTCCCCGTCCTCACCATCCCTGCTGCGCGCGATCTCGCATCGCCTGCTCAGGCCGCCTTCGCCGCCGCCGAACACTTCGCCTTCAGCGTGAGTGACCCCGATGCCTTCGCCATGCGCCTCGCTGGCGATGCCATGCTCCCCCAGCACCACGATGGCGAACTCGCCATCCTCTATCCCAACAGCCTCCCGCACACCGGCAACCGCGTCGTCGCACGTCTCAGCGACAGCCTCGGCGGCGACGTCCTCTTCCGCGTTTACAGCACCGCAGACCACGGCCACTCCATCGTCCTCTCCAGCCTGAACCCCTTGTATCCGCCAGTCACCCTGAGCCCCGAGGAGATCGTCTGGATTTTCCCTGTCTCCTCCACGGTGCGCCAGATGATGCAGTAAACTGGCAATTCCGCGCAGTGCGCCGGCGCTTGTATGCGCTTCGCAGATGGGGCATGAAGTGGAGCACCCTCCGCTTCACCGCCCCATGCTGTCCCGACTCCTCGCCCTCTCCCTCTCTGCGGCCTCGCTCTCCCTCGCCGCAGACATACACCTCTCCCCCACCGGCCCCATCTCCACGCCGGTCGCAGCCCGTGACGCCGCACGCACCGCCACCAAACCCGTCCGTATCATAGTTGCCCCCGGCACCTACCCTCTCGCCGAAACCCTCGCCCTCGGCGCGGAAGACTCTCAGGTCACATGGACCGGCACCAACGCCACCTTCACCGCTGGCAAAGCCATCACCGGCTGGCAAAAAACCGACACCGGCCTCTGGAAAGCTCCGCTCCCCGACAAAGCCTGGAAGTTCGAGCAGCTCTGGATCAATGGCCGCCGCGCCACCCTCGCCCGCTCGCCCAACAAAGGCTACTACCACATCACCGAAGCCGTCGGCGCAGGCGTGTTCCCAGACCTCAAGGAGAACATGAACTTCCACGCCTTCTCCATCGCCAAAGATCAGTACGACGTCCTCAAATCCATCCCGCAGTCCGAGCGCGACAACGTCCTCCTCACCGTCACCCACGCCTGGGCCGTCGGCCAATGCCGCATCAAAGAACTCAACGACGAAGTCCTCGCCGTCCGCATCAAAGGCCGCTCCCGCTACCCCTTCGTCGAGTTCGAGCCCGACCAACGCTGGTGGGTCGAAAACTTCCGCGCCGCCCTCGATGCCCCCGGCGAATGGTTCCTCGACCGCACCCAAGGCGAAGTCCTTTACATGCCCCTTCCCGGCGAAGACATGACCAAGGCCGAAGTCATCGCCCCCGTCATCGATAAATTCCTCTCCATCAAAGGCGCACACGATGTCCGCTTCGAAGGCATCTCCTTTCAATACAGCAATCACCTCTACCCCGCCGATGGCCTGCACGATGGCCAGGCCGCCACCACCAGCGATGGCAGCATCGAAATCGAAGACTCCAGCGCCATCCACTTCACCCACTGCGAAGTCGCCCACACCGGCCTCCACGCCCTCTGGTTTAAAAACGGCTGCTCAAACTCCACCGTCACCCACAGCCACCTTCACGATCTCGGCGGCGGCGGCGTCTACGTCGGCGAAATCGCACGCCCCGCCGAAGAGCGCGTCAATCATCACATCACCATCGACGACTCCATCATCCACCACGGCGGCCGCCTCCACCCCAGCGCCTGCGGCGTCGTCTTCACCCACACCCAGCACTGCGCAGTCACTCAGTGCGACATCGCAGACCTCTACTACACCGGCATCAGCGCCGGATGGAACTGGGGCTACGGCGACACCGCCTCACGCGAGACCCTCGTCGAAAACAATCACATCCACCACCTCGGCTGGGCCTACCTCAGCGACATGGGCGGCTACTACGGCCTCGGCACCTCCCCCGGCACCATCATCCGTGGCAATCATGTGCATCACGTCGCCAGCCATCGCTACGGCGGCTGGGGCCTCTACAACGACGAAGGCAGCGCCGACACCCTCATGGAAAACAACCTCGTGCACGACACCTGGAACGCCGGATTCCATCAGCACTACGGCTACTTCAACACCGTCCGGAACAACATCTTCGCCTTCGGCCACACCGCTCAAATACAAGCCTCCCGCAACGAAGCCCGCCTCCGCTTCCGCTACACCAACAACATCGTCGTCTGGGACCCCGCCTCACCCCTCCTCGACGGCGGCGAATGGAACTGGAAATTCTTCGACAAACCCGAGCGCGGCGATCCCAAAGACAGCCTCGTCTTCCGCAAAAACCTCTACTGGCCCACCGACGGCAAAGTCCCCGCCACCCTCACCAAAACAAACTTCACCTGGGACGAGTGGCGCAAGATGGGCCGCGACAAAGACAGCCTCTTTGCCGATCCCCTCTTCGAAGACATCACCAAGCGAGACTTCCGCCTCAAGCCCAACTCCCCCGCCGCAAAAATCGGCTTCAAGCCCTGGGACCTCACCCTCGCCGGAGTCCGCAAAACCGACACCGCATGGCGCAATCTCGCCGCAAAGGGCCAAGACTACCCCACCTGGGACACCGACGCAAAACCCTGGCCCGCCCCCGCATACAAAATCAATCAAGACTTCGAGCACGCCGGTCTCGGCACCCTCGGCATTCGTGGCGCCAAGTACACCCACGAAAACAAAGGTGAATCCATCGCTGTCACCGACGAAGCCTCCTCCCCCTTAACCCCCGCCTCCAAGCGCGCCCTCAAAGTCCAGGACGCCCCCGATCTCAAACACAGCTACGATCCCATCCTCGACATCTACCCCACCACCTGGGACACCGGCACCTTCCACATCGAGTTCGACGTCATGGCACAAAATGGTGCCGACTGGTTCTTTGAAATACGCGGCAAAAACACCGACTTCGGCAACGGCCCCTACCTCCGCTGGCAGAAAGGCCAGCTCTCCGCCAGCACCGACGGCAAAGTCCAATTGGTAAGCATCCCCGCCGGCGAATGGTTCCGCGTCTCCCTCACCGCCACCACCGCCTCCGGCAAATGGTCCCTCAACATCACCCGCCAGGACGGCACCAAACACTCCTTCCCCGACCTCAAGTGCAAGCCCGCCTGGACCAACGCCGGCTACCTCCTCTTCAGCGCCCTCGGCACCACCAAAACCGCCTTCTTCATCGACAACCTGAAACTCGAGCAGCTTAAATAACAAGGCAGATTCCACGTCAAGAAAGTTCCACCCCTGGGGGTGCATACTCGGTCGTGGGATGGGTGTGGCGACAGCCCGCCCGTCCGTCAGCGTATGGCAACGTCCATGCCGCGCAGCTCCAGAAACTCACTCCCGAGTCGAGACTTCACGCCCTCCGTTCGGTTCGCAAAAATTGCGCCCCTCAGCTCTGAACCGCGTAGCGGTGACATAACAGTAGCCGTGGGTGCCAACCCACGGTTCACGCATCCACGATCATCTCCACCCCGTGGAACCGCGTAGCGGTGACACAAAACCGCCTTGTCGCCCATGTCTCGGCAATGACAAAAGCAATCACGATGCCTCGCCCCGACCACACACCACTCATCCCCGGCATTTCATCACCAAGCTTCTGAAATTCGAAAGGATGCGAGTTCAGCGCCGCTCTTTGTCTGACATCACCCTGATGACTTCCATTGAGAGGCGCCCGTCATGACCCACCCATCCTCAACCATCCGCCTCGGCCTCGCCCGACTTCTTTCCTCGGCGGCACTCATCATCGGCGGCGGCAAATCCTACCACAAGATGACATGAGCGAAAACACCTACTGGGAAAAGACCGACAGCTTTGAAACGAAGCTGCGCCTGCTGGAAGAAGCCTGGAAAAACAAGGACTTCCGCCTCGTCCGCTCGCTCACCGATTCCCTGCGCACCACCACCCTGCAGGCTCAGGCGGAAGGCGAAGACCACGGCACCCCATTCGTCCCCACCGCTCAGTTTGTAGCCGTGTCAGCGCTGCCTCCCGCCTGGCGCACCTGGGCATCTGGCTGGCAGTTCTGCAAGGTGCTGACCTTGGATGAAACCATCGGCCTGGATCGCGCACCCGAACCCGTGGAGGTCCAGCTCAGTTGCGCGGCAGAGCAGGCCGTCTCACTCACCCGCGAAGTCCGTGTCGCCCGCATCCAGCCCGACCACAGCCTCATCGAGGTGCCAAGCCAAACCCACAGCGAGGTGCGTCGTGGCAAGGAGCGCCAGGCCCACGTGCTCTTCATGGCCGAGGGCGCCGCGCATCTGCGCCAGACCTACCTCCTCTTTTATGGCAACCCCGATGCCGAGCTGCCCGCCTACCTGACCGACCTCGAAACGCGCGGCGAAGGCTACGCACTTGACATCGAAAACGACGCCTACAAAGCCTCGCTCTCTCACCAGATGGGACAACTTGAGCGCATGACTCTCAAGCGCGAGCACGGCCTCGAACTCTTCGCCGGCGGCGAAGGTCATGGCGAGCCCCCGGGCATTGACTGGGCGCACGACTACGCCGCCGCCGGTCACTTTCAAAAACTGCGCGTCACCCTGTGGGAGCGCTGCCCCGATTACGAAGTCATTCGCGGCCCCCTCTGCACCATCGTGCGGCGCTGGGGCTTTCCCTACTCACCCGTGCATCCCGTCTTCTCCCCCAGCCGACTGCACATCGAGGTCGAGTACCGTTTCTATGCCGGCATTCCCTGGTTCCACAAACTCGGCCGCATGCATGTCATCAAGGAATTCGAAGCCGCAGCTCTACGCGATGACGAGTGGGTCTTCTCCGGTCAGTCCTTCACCGAGATGCTCTGGATGGGCGCCGATGGCAAACTGCAAAGCGGCCCCGTCGATCCCAAGCAGCGCGACAACATCTGGGCCGTCGGCTTTGCCAACAAAGACAGCAAAGACTCCTTCGTCGCCCTCTATCTCGAGCACACCGCCCAGGGCATGCCCGAGCCCAAACACACAGGCTCACCGCAGATGTTCTACCGCTGGCACGGTCATGTCTGGAGCCGCTATCCTCTGCCCCAGAAGGTCGTCCCCGCCGGTGCCGTGCTCCACCAAAAGAACGCCTACGTCGCCATCCCCTTCACCGCCGCCGAAGGCCCCGCGAAGCTGGAAGCCCTGCGCCATTGCCTCGCCAACCCGCTCCACCTTTCCCCCGGCGAAATCCCACGCAACATCACACCTCCCAAGCCCACCACACGCCTCGCCCGCCCCGGTGAAGCCGGCGACAGCCCCATCTCCAAGCAAGTCCTGTGGGACGCCCTGCGCGAATGCAAAGACGAGCAGTTGTACACCGCCGACATCAGCATCGTGGACCTCGGCCTCGTGCACGACATCCGCGTCCGTGGCGACACCGTCCACGTCATCATGTCCATGCCCCATCGCGGCCGCCCCCGGCTCGGCTTCTTCACCTTCGGCTCCGGAGGCAACTCCAAACCCGTCGAGCCCCAATTACTGAAAGTCCCCGGCGTCAAACACGTCGTCGTCGAACAAGTCTGGGACCCCGCCTGGTCCTCCAACCGCCTCACCAACGAAGGCCGCCGCAAGCTGGGCCTGGAAGGGTAGAGCAAACGATGTTGGGTATATCATCGATCGAAACACATGCAGGAAAAGTGGGGCGAACCAAGCGCTGCAAAAACAAGGAGCCTGGCATGCAATCACTTTCAGCTTGCCACCAATCCGGAGGTCGGCACAGCTTTGACATTAGCCCATGAATTTCCGGAAACTTGCTGTTTGGCTTCGCAAAAGCTGTTGCTCATATCCGGTTCCACCGATCATTCAGCATCGCGACATATACCTGGGGATTTATAAATATTCCCCCAGTGTCAATTTATGGACACATCGGCTGCCATTTCAGTCAGGCGAACTCCAAATTTGTGGCCGCTCCGAGCATCCCACCGATGAGCAGAAGCGGCTCCTGGAACTCTTTCTGCCTCTCCTGCCATCGCTGACGAAGGAGGCGCTGACGAAGCTGGAACCTCCCGAAGGTTTTTGGAGGTCGAACCTTCCGAAGAAGCTTGCACTGTACGAAGTGCGCTTTGAAGCCTCAGGAGATGTGGAGCTGTTCTTCGAACCAAGCCTTGAAGTAGATGGTTACGACGCCTGCCCCATGGCCACGTGCTCTGCAGACGGCCAGTTGCTATCCGTTTGCTGGACTGTATGAACCTCCTCCTCATTCACAAGCAAGGGTGCCAGGCACCTAGCATCTGATCACCATGATGAAGCCTGAAATCTTCCGCCTCCTCCGTCGGGTTTTTCTTGTGCTGTTGGTGTTGCTAGCAGCGCTTTCGACATGGCTGCTTGTTGTCACGCCCAAGCAAAGGGAGAGCCGCGCTGCAATCAATTCGCGCGGCTTTGCCCAGATCGCCAAGAATACGAAATGGGACATGCAGAAGCCGATGCTTTGGGGTTACTTCTTCAAAAACGAGTGGAGGCTGCCTTTGGAGGTTTCGCGCCGGCTCCTTGGCCTTATCGGGTATCGCTTTGTCGATCTCTCTTGTCGAGACGACAGGATTTGGTGGCTGCACCTTGAGTGCGATGAGGTCCACGACGTCAAGACACTTTCTGTTCGCGACGTGCGACTGTCTCGCTTTGCCAGTTTAATGTATTCTGGCTACGATGGCTGGGATGTCGGTCCAACTGGGACACCAGCTGAGAGCACACCTCAGTGACAAAACGATCCTGCTGAAAGCTCTGGTAACTTCGCCCCAGCATTATTTCTACTTTTCAGCCTGGCGAGGGCAACCCCACATCAAACCCGCGTCAACGTTCTCGTCTCCACACCGAACTCATCGCTCTCGAGAGCCGAGTCTCTGCAAGATCGGAAACTTTGCCTCGCATTTTGCCCTCTCAATCCCGTGCACTTACTCAGCCACTGGTGTAATCAAGTCCTTCAACGCACACACTCCATGACCAACCGTCGTCACTTCCTCAGCAAAACCGCCGCTGCCTTCGCCGGTGTGCAAATTCTCCCGCGTTCCGTCTTCGGTGCCAATGAAAAGCTCAACATCGCCTTCGTCGGAGCTGGCGGCAAAGGCTGGCACGCCGTGCAGAGCCTGCAAAACAACGACAGCGTGAACTTCGCCGCCTTTGCAGATGTGCATGAAGCCCGGGCCACCGAGTCACGCAAAGCCAACCCAGCCGTGCCCTTTGTGTCCGACTTTCGCAAGATGCTCGATCAGCACGGCAAGAGCATCGACGGCATCATCATCTCCACACCGGACCACACGCATCACTTCACAGCCAAGACCTGCATGCAGGCCGGAAAGCCGGTGTACCTTGAAAAGCCGCTGACGCACAGCATCGTCGAGGCGCGGGATTTGATGGCGCTGGAGCAGCAGACCAAGCTCGCCTGCCAGATGGGAAATCAAGGCCACTCCGGCGGCGGCATACTCGTGCTCGAAGAGTGGGTGAAAGCCGGCGTTCTCGGAAATGTGAACGAAGCGCATTGCTGGGCGGGCCCGATCTGGAGCTACCCCGATGCACGCCCCGCAGAAGAGCCGGTGCCCGCCGGTCTTGATTGGAATCAATGGCTCGGCCCCGCCGCCATGGTGCCTTACAGCTCCAAGTATCTGCCCTCACAGTGGCGCGGCTGGTTTGAGTTTGGCAACGGCACTCTCGGCGACTGGGCCTGCCACAACATGGACGCGCCGTATCACGTGTGGGGCCTCGACTGCCCCAGCCGCGTAGAGATTGAATCCTCAGGCCCCAGCAAGCTCTCCTTCCCGGCCAGGGTCAAGATCACCTACACCTTTCCCCCCAGCGCGACACGCGGCGAGTTCAAGCTGCATTGGTACCACGGCGCCGACCACGCCCTGAAACGTCCGCCGGAACTCGATGCCGCACGCACCTTCCCCGACGGCGGCACGCTCATTCACGGCAGCAAAGCCACCGTCCTCATGGGCACCCACGCCGGCACACCCCGCGTGATCCCCGAGGCCAAAATGCAGGAGCTCAGCACCTCACTGCCCAAGGTAAATTTGAAGCGCTCCAACCACTGGGACAACTGGCTGCTCGCCATCAAAGGCCAGGAAACCTGCCGCTCCAACTTCGCCTACGGCGGCCGTCTCACCGAGACCATGCACTTTGGCAACATCGCCCTGCACGTGAATCGCAACCTCACCATCGATCCCGCGACCCGCAGCATCATCAGCGACGAAGAAGCCACCGCCCTCATGCACGGCCCCGCAGCACGTGAAGGCTGGAAGGTGTGACAAAACTGTGCCTGCACAGATGGATTGAAGTACGACAGACACTCCTGTCTGTCGATCAGCGCTTTCCAATTCACCCCAGACCGACGGACCATGTCCATCGCACTTAGCAGACTCTTCTGCCAGGCCACCTCAGAATTTAAAGCGCTCTAAGCGCCCCGGATTTGACTCTGATTCGCGCTTGTTCGCAGTCATTTCTCTGCATTCGTGTTGGAGCTCAATCCACCTGCGCCGGATCAGTATAAGGACGACACACACCTCCGCCACATGAAGCACAGCGTCACCGAACTCCCGTTCAACAGCTTCCTCGGCCTCGAATCATCCCCCGATCCAGCGCAACTCCTCCGCCTTCCCGCAGGCCCCCACTACCTCAACCACCTCGGCACCGTCCACGCCAGCGCCCAGCTCGCGCTCGCCGAAGCCTCCAGCGGCGAATTCCTCCTGCGCTCCCTCGGCCCCGACTCCGGCGTCATCCCCGTCGTCCGCCGCCTCGAATCCAAGTTCCGCAAACCCGCCAACGGTGCCATCACCTCCACCGTCACCACCCCACCCGAAACACTCGACCAGCTCCGCGCCGATCTCGCCGCCAAAGGCCGCGCCATCGTCAGCATCGCCGTCGAACTCCACGACGAATCCGGCGCTCACACACTCTCCGCCACCATCGAATGGTTCATCACCAAACTCCCATGAACGTCGGCATCTTCATTTTCGACGACATCGAAGTCCTCGACCTCGGCGGCCCCTTCGAAGTCTTCTCCGTCGCCTCCCGCGTCAAACCACGGCTCGAGCCCGGTTCTCAGAAACCCTTCAACGTCTTCACCATCGGCGAGACCGCCGCCCCCATTCACGCCCGCGGCAACTTCATCGTCACTCCCACCTTCTCCTTCACCGATCATCCGCCCATCGACCTCCTACTCCTCCCCGGAGGCATCGTCTCAGCCGAACTCAAAAAGGAAAAAGTGATCCGCTGGATCACCACGACCTCCGCCAAAGCAAAGATCACTGCGAGCGTCTGCACCGGCTCCTTCCTCCTCGCCAAAGCCGAACTCCTCGATGGCAAACACGCCACCACCCACTGGGCCGACATAGACGACATGAAATCCATGTTCCCAAACGTCACCGTGGAAAAAGACGTCCGTTGGGTCGATCAAGGCCACATCATCACCTCCGCAGGCATCTCCGCCGGAATCGACATGGCCCTCCATCTTGTCTCCAGCCTCGACTCCGAATCCCTCGCCCTCGCCACCGCCAAACAGATGGACTACCGCTGGATAAAATCATGAACACTCTCACCTCCCCCGCAGACCTCATTCAACGCCAGCTCGACGCCTACAACGCGCACGACCTCGACGCCCTCCTCGCCACCTACGCCGAAGACGCGAACCTATTCGAACACCCTGCCACCCTTCTCGCTTCCGGACACTCCCAGCTCCGCGCCCGCTTCGCAATCCGCTTTCAAGAGCCCAATCTCCACGCCCACCTCATCAACCGCATCGTCCTCGGTCGCTTCGTGGTGGATCACGAACGCGTCACCCGCACCTTCCCCGAAGGCCCCGGCACCATCGACCTCATCGCCACCTACGAAGTCGTCGACGGCAAAATCATCAACGTCTGGTTCCTCGCCTCCCCCAAAACACTCGACCCTCAATCCTGAACTGCCATGCCATCCAAAACCGAAAACGCCGACCTGAGCGATGCCGAATTCATCAACACCCGGCTCAGCTCCGCCAAATTCCTCGATGTGAATCTCTCAGCAGCCCGGTTTGTCGATGTGAATCTGTCCTCCGCACATTTAGAGAACGTGAACCTTACAGGAACAGTCATTACCAACGCCAACTGCTCTCACATGATCATCGACAACGCCTGTTACGAAGGCATGCGCATCGACGGCATTCTCGTCACGGATCTGCTGCACGTTTATCGAAGCCAGGCATGAAGAGCACTCCGTTAAGGCAGCTCTTCGTGGGTTCCATGATGTCAGGAACTCAGCGTTTTCTTGCGGAGATAGCCTTCTCTTTCGTCACTTCGTGCCGCCACACACCAGCCCTAAAAGGGCTGCGGATTCAGCCCAGGGTCAGCCGAGCCTCGGCGAGGCGACCCTGGGTTATGCACCACACGAACGGGAAGCAAATCCAGAACCTTCGCCGCACACTGAGTTCACCAGCAGCGTCTGCAACAAGTCCCGCCCGCTCAGAGCGCGCCGCCAGCTCCAAAACTCACGATCATTGCCCTTAACTGAGGCTCATCCGATTCTAAGGTGTGGATATAGTGCCCCAATGTCCTCATCGAGTCGCTCCATGAGACGTGAATACTCATCCTCCGTCAGTCCTAGGTCAGTCAGAAGGTGGCGATCTAGTGCTATACGCCCTCTCCGGTGGAGAAGTAACTGTAGCCTCCCGTGATACCACCGACCAGACAGCGAACCAATCTCTGTCCAAGGATAGAAGCGACGGCCATAATGGACTCCTTGTGAATCTATCCGCAACTCCAGGCGAAAGTCGGTCAGATAGTATCGAATAAGCATAGCGCCGAGAAAAGCAAAGAGACTCAAGATGCTGATTGGGATTACGCCAACGAGAAGCTTCTTTGGCTCGGTCCAAACAGCGACCCACTGCGGGAAAAGGCGTATAAGAAAGAAGGAGGAGAACGCAAATAACGCCATTCCGATGATCAATATTGGAAGACGTCGATAATGGTAGGTCGCAGTGTGATAGACTTCTGGCGTCACGGTGGGCGTGTTGAGTGGGGCGAACGAATCGGATCAGGCGACGGCGAGAGGAATGGAGCGAGATAGACAGCCAAAGGCTGCCCGTAGGGTGCGAGTGGGAACTCGCATCAACCGACATAGCTTACACCAGGCAACCCGAAGGGCAGCGCCGGGGGGCGCTGGCAACCGTCGATGACACGACAGATGCCATCCGAGCCGTTGCCTGCATCCGTTTTGTTCGGCCTTGTGGGGCCGATGATCTGCTCCGTGTTCATGACTGTGGTCTAGCTGTGTCCCAATCTCGGCGAATCTGAGCGACCTGCCCCATGATCTGAGGAAAAGCATCCTCTAAGAAGTCGGTGGTGCGACTCTCCCAACGTTTCGAGACAAAATCCGCTGGATAAACAAGCACATCTCCTCGGTCTGGTAGTGCTCGAACAGCTAAATCGGTGCCCCAGTCATCGGTAGAGATACACCACTCAAACTCTCCGGTCTGAGTCAGGATAAGCCCAAACGAAATCCCAACACTGTTAATGGCGTGGTTAATCTCGTCGGAATCCTCTGGCGAGGTCACCATCCAAGATCTCCACGCGGAATCAAGTGCTGCAAGGTCAATCGTCGAGTGCAATTGTGAGTATCGCTGCACAAAGTCACGACCAGCCGCAAGCTGAACATCAATCCACTCTCGCTCAGCCTGTGTAATCTGCTGGAACCGTGGTGGATTCATGGCTTCTGACGAGTGACGCTGATAGTTCGCAGATAGGCATCCCGATCACCTACGTTCCCGGCGTGTGCTCGAAAAACTTGGCTTTGACTGCTCCCATCTGGAAACCATTCTCGGCATGCCAATGCTGATTTACCGTCGCCGTTAGTTTTCGCCGCCTTCCCCGTACACTGCCCACCATGAAACAACTTCTTCCGCTCCTGCTCCTTGCCTCTTCACACCTTTGCGCCCAGGACCTGACCGCTCAAAGAACGAACGCGCAAACCGCCGCCGAAAAAAACCAGGTCGAACTTCACCTCGACCAACCCTACGCCGGCAATGAGAACGCCCAGCAAAGGGTGGACCTTTACCTCCCCAAAAAACGCAACACTGACAAACCCCTCCCCGTCGTCGCCCTCATCCACGGCGGTGGCTGGGTCAACGGCGACCGCCTCGGCTACGCCGCCGCAGCCATCCAGTTCGCCCGCACCGGCGACTACGCCGCCGTCGGCGTTGGCTACCGCCTCACCAAAGAAGCCCACTGGCCCGCGCAAATCTATGACTGCAAAGCCGCCATCCGCTGGATTCGCGCCCACGCCAAAGAGTACAATCTCGACCCCGACAAAATCGCCGTCATGGGCAGCTCCGCCGGCGGTCATCTCTCCTCCCTCATCGGCACCAGCGGCGACGTCAAAGAACTCGAAGGCGACCTCGGCCCCAACACCACCTTCAGCAGCCGCGTCCAATGCGTGGTCAATCTCTGTGGCCCCCAAGACTTCACTCAGGCCCTGATGTTCGACAAAGAAAAGAAGCCCGTCCTCAAAGACGATGCCGTCATGGGCCTCCTCGGCGGCAATTACGAAGAAAAACACGCCGAAGCCGTCGCCGCCTCACCCGTCACCTACGTCACCAAAGACGACCCACCCTTCATCACCTTCCACGGCACCGCCGATCAACGCGTCGCCTTCCTCCACGCCGAAACGATTCACGCCGCACTCCAAAAAACCAGCGTCCCCTCATTGCTCATCCCAATCACCAACGGCGGTCACGGTTCCGTCGGTCATCCCGAAGTCATCGCCCGCGCGAAACTCTTCGTCAGCAAAACCTTCCTCGGCACCGATGCCACCATCGACACCACTCCGATCCCATCGCTACCCGAAGTGAAAAAGCCATGACACTCGAACGCATCGATCATCTCGTCCTCACCGTCCACGACCTGCAGGCCTCGATCCGTTTCTACACACAGGTACTCGGCATGACCCATGACGTTTTTGGAGAAAACAGGCACGCCCTCAAATTCGGCCAGCAAAAAATCAATCTCCACCCCGCAGGTGCACCCATTCAGCCGCATGCTGCAAAGCCATGTCCGGGGTCAGCCGACCACTGCTTCATCACCACCACGCCTCTGGAGCAAGTCGTGCAGTCACTCCAAAACAACGCCGTCACCATCGAAATCGGTCCAGTAAGCCGCACCGGAGCCCAAGGCCCGATCCTCTCAGTTTACTTTCGCGATCCCGACGGCAACCTGCTGGAAGTTTCCAACCAGCTTTAAATATAAACGCCCGAAATTCCAAATCGATGACCGCAACACGTTGAATGCCTTCATGAGCCAGTTAAGCATGCCCGTCTTGCTGAATCCGACACAAGATTCGCACGGTTGTCCGCTCTCCGACTGAAGCACCTGCATCCAAAAAATGACATGAAACCGCAGCCCGTCCCCCAACACTTCGAAGGCCGCTCCATCACCCTCACCCCGCTTGATGTCGCTGAAGATGTGGCAGAACTCTATGCCATCTCGCATGTCGATGAATCAACGCGCAACCTGTGGCGCTACATGCCACGTGGACCATTTGCTGATGCCCAGGATCAGGCCGCCTTCCTGCGTGAATGGCAGGCCACACCGAACGTGATCGCCTTCACCGTACGCAATGCCACCAACGGAGAAAGCCTCGGCAGCATCTCACTCATGAGCATCCGCGCTGAGCATGGCGTGGCAGAACTGGGCAACATTTGGTATGCGCCTGCAGCACAGCGCACCAAGACCAACACTGAGGCGTGCTACCTGCTGCTGCGCCACTGCTTTGAAGATCTCGGCTACCGGCGCATGGAATGGAAATGCGATGCACGCAATGAACCCAGCCGCAATGCCGCGCTGCGCCTCGGCTTCACCTTTGAAGGCATCTTCCGCCAGCACATGATCATCAAAGGCGAAAACCGCGACACCACATGGTTTGCCATGCTCGACCACGAATGGCCGCAGATTGCCACCGCGTTCCGCCGCTGGCTCTATGAAGACGACACAATTCCGCTCGGACGATTGATTGCCGAGAGTCGCAGCGTACAAGCCCGTGCATGAAGCACGCCATTCTCCTCCTGCTGACCACCTCTGCGGCATTCGCCGCCGATGCTCCAAAACCCAAGCCCAAGCCCGAGTTTCAATATCAGACGGCAGGCATCCAGGTCAGTCTGCCGACGGCAGATGAACCCAAAGTGAAGGCTTTCGGTGCCGACACCATCAAAGCAGCCGCCAAATACCTCGATGATGGCGCCATCTGCTGGGTGCGTGAGAAAACCTGCGTGAACTGCCACACCACCGGCCCCTACCTGAGCGAGCGCCCGGCTTTGTCAAAACAGCTCGGCATGCCTCTGGAGGAAGTGCTGGCTGACTTCGTCAAAACCGTGCCTGCAGAGGTCAAGCCGCAGAAAGAAACGGAAAAGGATGGCATCAAATATTATGGCGGCTCCTGGACGAGCATCTGGCGCTCCATGGGCCTCGCGGAATGGGACAAGCATGTGACAGGAAAGCTCTCCCCTCACACGGAGCGCTCCATGCAGGAAATGCTCATGCGCCAGTCCGCTGACGGTTCCTTCGTCAGCTATGGTGAAGTCGAAATACCGCATATCACCACCGACTTCGAACTCACGCTGCAAGCCGCCCGCGCTGCCACCGCTGCGCCCGGCTGGCTCGCCAATCTCAAAGCCCCCGAACTGCTCGCCCGAATCGAGAAAATGAAAGCATGGTTGCGCAATGCGCAGCCAAAGAATGACTTTGACCGCATCCTGCGCCTCCAGCTTGCGCATTACATGCCCGAGCTCGTGCCGCAGGCCCAGCGCGATGCCG
Source organism: Prosthecobacter debontii (assembly GCA_943371875.1). Classification (GTDB taxonomy): domain Bacteria; phylum Verrucomicrobiota; class Verrucomicrobiia; order Verrucomicrobiales; family Verrucomicrobiaceae; genus Prosthecobacter; species Prosthecobacter debontii_C. The sequence goes on from CALRWM010000041.1 coordinate 32,254, forward strand.
CGCTGGCTCTGCTGTCCTCCAAACAGCATGCTGATGGCGGCTGGTCTCTGCGCGACACGTCGACCGTTGGTGACTGGCACTTTAAAATGAGCGACACCGTGGTGAAACTCATCAACGGCCTGCCTGACGCCGCGAAGCCGGAAAGCGATGCCTACATGACCGCATTCGCCATCGTCCTGATGCGTCAAAACAACATTCCAGCAAGCGATGAGCGCATCCAGCGCGGCCTCAAGTGGCTGAAGCAGGAGCAGCGCGTCTCCGGCCGCTGGTGGATGCAGTCTCTCTACCGCGGCAACTACAGTTACATCACCTACATCGCCACGGCTCAGGCTCTGAAGGCGCTGGCCTTGTGCGACGAGTTGCACTGAGTTTCATCGCCGCGCACGCCGATACACCGCCGGTGACTCACCCATGCGTTTGCGGAAATGCTGGGTGAAGCTGCTCGCATCCACAAAGCCGCACTGCTCCGCCACCTCGCTGGCGGTCAGCGTCGTGCGTTCCAGAAGGCGCACCGCCGCCAGCACCCGTGTCTTGATCAGGAACTCCTGCGGCGTGATGCCAAACGCGCTTTGAAACCGCCGCTGCAACTGGCGCAGCGACTGCCCGCAGGACTTTGCCACATCTTCAATCAAGAGCGGCTTCGCATAGTCATGCCGGATGATCTCCACCGCCTGCGCCACGGTCTGAAACACCGGCAATCTGCGCTCAGCTTCATCAGGACGCCTCAATGTGCCCATCACTCCCTGCACCCGGCGTTTGGAGTCAAAGAGCGGCAGCTTGGTCACCAGAAACCAGTCCGGGATGCCTTGAGAGTCCCACCACAGCTCCACGCGTTCGATCACGTCCACCTTGCCGGCCAGGAGGCGCTTGTCGTCATCCACATAGGCCTGCGCCATCGTGTCCGGATTCAGATCAAAGTCCGTGCGGCCGATGATCTCGGAATCATCCGGCATCTGGTAGCGCTGCATCAGCCCTTCACTGGCAAACATCAGATGCCCTGCATTGTTTTTGGCAAAAAAGTAAACTCCCGGAATATGGTCAAACAGCCGCTGAAACAGCAGCGTCGGCTCCAGAGAGGCCATCCATGCGGCCCGTTGCTTCCTCCAGCGTGCAATTTCCGCCGCCGAGCGCTTGGGGCGCTCGCGGGGTCTCAATGGCACGTCAGATCGCCTGGGGGTCGTCACAAGGCACAGAATGGCGTAGCGCTGAAAGTGCGCAACTGCCCTGCTTGCCTCATCGTGCGATCTTTTCCAGCACCTTCCGGCAATCCTCCCAGACCACTTCGTGGGGCTGCTGCTTGTGCAGCGCGGCCAAGGCGGCGGCGACGCCGGCAGCCTCCCCCATGGCCACGGCATTGCCCGTCACCCGATAGCTCGCATGTGCCACAAAATCACCGCTGATGCAGCGTCCTGCCATCATGAGGCCGTCCACATCCTTCGCGATGAGAGCACGCAGAGGGATGTCGTAGGGAGTGAACTTCTTCACGCCACCGCGCTCGATGGTCAGCTTGTCGTTGTCCGCCTTGCTCTTGGCATGAATGTCCACGCCAAAGGTCACACGCGCCACAGCATCAGGATGGCGCGCACCCTGGGTGAGATCCTCTGTTTTCACCACATAACGGCCGTGAATGCGCCTGCCATCACGCACGCCGATCTGCTCCGCCGTGGCCACGACCTGAAGGCCGTCCCAAACGCCACCCAGTTTCCGCAGAGCACGGGTGATGGTGAAGATCTCCTTGCGTGCACGCACCGTGGCGGTGGTCATGGCGTCGGCGTCATCGGGGCGTACGCCGTATTCGTGGTTCAGCATCAGCAGCACGATATTGTCGCGCACATGAAAAATGGTCGGCATCCCGTAGGAGGGGTCCACACCTGCGCGCTGAATTTCCGCTTTGAAGTTGGTTGTTGCCTCGACGTGCCACTTGAGGTCGCCCTGATAAAAGGAGATGTACTTTCCCATCTGCGTCACATCACGCACGACGGCCAGAGCATTCATGGTGAGCGGCTGGCAGGCGCACTCCGCAGACTTGTCCTCCTGCCCCATCCTGCCCAGATCCCAGCCGCAACCCGCTAGTGCTCCCAGCACGCCATCGCCCGTGGTGTCAATGAATACAGGAGCCTGCCAGGCCTCACGGCCCGAGCGTGATTCCGTGATGACCGTGGTGAGCTGCCGTCCCTCGCGATAGGCTGCCACCACCCGCGTTTGCAGGCGAAACTTCACACCTGCCTCAGTGCACAGATCTTCCAGCAGCAGCTTCATTTCGTCCGGCTCATAGACAAAGCGCCCTGGATCGCCGCCACGGCGTGCACCACGCTCATCAAGCAGCCGCGTGAGCTCCCGGGTGAAGCCGGGTTTGTCGAAATCAAAAATCCACGTGAGCAAGCCCGCCGTCCAGACACCGCCAAGGCAGCCATTCGTTTCAAACAAACGCACCCGCGCGCCCGTCCGCGCAGCAGCGACCGCCGCCGCCACACCGGCCGGACCCGCACCGCAGACAATGACATCCGCATCATGCACCAGCGTCACACTGCGGTTGGGTTCATCAAAGTTCAGTGCATCGCTCTTACTTTCCGAAGCAGACACCCAAGTGGCCGCAGGCAGCAGCCCGGGGCCTGCAAGAGCAGCACGCAAAAAGTGACGTCGGGAAAAATCGGTGGTCTGAGTTTTCATGGAAGAGGATTAAGAGTTTGAGTGGATGTCGGTGTTGTGCCAGCTCATTCGCCGCCCCATCCGCAAATTGGGCAAATCACCCGGACGCCCGCTTGTCGCATTTCGCATGATCTTTGTCGTGACGACGACGCCGGGTTCTGCGTTAATCTGCAACTCACAACCGCCCATGAAACCCATCGTTCAAATTTCCCTCGACCTCACCAACATCGACGAAGCGCTCGAAACCGCCGCCCTGGCCATGCGCGCCGGTGTGGACTGGCTGGAAGCCGGAACGCCTCTCATCCTTGCAGAAGGCCTCCACGGTGTGCGCGCCCTGAGAAAAGCTTTCCCAAATACACCCATTGTCGCTGACCTGAAAACAATGGATGGTGGCTACCTCGAAGCCGAAATGATGGCGAAGGCCGGTGCCACCCACGTCGTCGTCATGGCGCGTGCGCATGCTGAAACAATCAAGTGCGTTGTCAAAGCCGGCGCTGACTTCGGCTGCAAGGTCATGGGAGACAACATGGTCTGCGAAAGCATGATCGAAGGCGCGAAGTTTCTCGAAGACCTCGGCTGTGACTACGTCATCCATCATATCGGTTACGATGAACGCCGGGGCATCGCCGCTGCAGGCAAACGCATGCCGAGCCCGCTGGATCAGCTCCGGGAAGTGTGCAACGCCGTCAAAATCCCCGTCCAGGCGGTCGGCGGCCTCAGTTTGGAGCAGGCCATCAAGTGCCCACAATACGGTGCCCCCCTGGTCGTTCTCGGCGCCCCCCTCACCATTGATGCCGACGCCTTCAAAACGGCGGACGGCAATCTCGAAGCTTCGCTGCGCATGATTTGCGAAGCCGTGCATGCTCAGGACGTTCCTGCGTTTTAATTTTCAACATCCTTCCAAACCATGAAATCCGCCGCCGTCGTCAATTACGCGCCTGAAAAAGGCTCCGTCGAAGTCCGTGAAATCGAAACGCCCACCATCGGCAGCGAGGATGTTCTCCTCGAAGTGGCCAATGTCGGCGTTTGTGGCTCTGACCTCCACCAATGGACTGCCGACCACTCCTGGCCGGTGAATTACCCAGTCGTGCTCGGCCATGAGTTCGGCGGGCGCATCGTCGAAGTGGGCAAAGACGTGGAAGGCTGGAAGGAAGGCGACCGCGTCGTCTCCGAAACCGCAGCCATCATCAGCCCGAACAATCCGATGACCAAGCGCGGCCTCTACAACCTGGACCCAACCCGCAAGGGCTTCGGCTACGGTGTGAACGGAGCGATGACCAAGTATGTGCGCGTGCCCAGCCGCATTCTGCACCACGTGCCAGATCAGCTTCCCTTTGAGCAGGCCTGCCTCACCGAACCCTGCTGCGTGGCCTACAGTGCCGTGGTGAAGAATGCAAGAATCGAGCCCGGCGACCGCGTCGTCGTGCTCGGCCCAGGCACCATCGGTATTCTTTGCGCCGCCATGGCGCGCCTCTGCGGTGCACAAGTTGCCATTGTCGGCCTGCCACAGGATGCGCATCGTTTGGAAATCGCGAAGCAGTACGGCTGCGAAGTTATCATTGGAGATGCCAAGCCCTGGGCCACTGACCGCGACGGCCTAGGCTGCGATGGCGTCATTGACGCCGCAGGTGCCAGCGTCACACTCAAGATCGCTCTCGACATCGTGCGTCCGGCCGGATGGATCAGCAAAGTGGGCTGGGGTCCGCAGCCCCTCGGCTTCAATCTTGACCCGCTCGTGCAGAAGAACATCACGCTGCAAGGCAGCTTCAGCCACAACTGGCCGATCTGGGAGCGCGTCATCGCCCTGCTCAGCAGCGGTCAGTTTGATGTGAAGCCGATCATCGGCGGCGTCTGGCCCGTGACCGAATGGCACGAAGCCTTTGAGAAGATGCACAAGGGCGAAGTCGTGAAGAGCGTGCTGCGTCCGGTGTGATCGCTGGATCATCTCCATTCCTTTGAAATCGCATGAGCATGCGATTTCTGTCGGCTGTGGCACTGTCTTGGGCGAGCGCCCCATCGCAGTGCCTGCCGGAAACGGGGCAATGGACCTTCACCCGCTCGGTGCTGGACTTCGTGAAGAAGTTCGTCAAATAGCCTGTGTGATGGACGGCACTCTGCCGTTCTTCTTTCCTCACCCACCACCACCATGAAATCCATTCTCTGCCTCGCCCTCCTAGCGACCTCCGCATTTGCCCTCGATTATCCACGCGTCATTTTCTCGGATGACTTCGCCGCCGACGGTTTCGGCAAAGCCTGGGGCCACTACAAGAGCTCCAGCGTGGTGAAAGACGGCGTGCTCGTGGGCATCACCGCGCCGGAGTCGGATCATGCGGCGGTGGATGTGATCCGAATCGCCCCTGAGACGGATCTGGAAGTGTCTGTGAAGTTCCAATTCGTCAGCGATCAGGCCAAGGGCTTCAATGTCTGGCTCGATGACAAGGACTACAAAGGCTCGCACGCGGGGCACATTTGCAGCATCTCGGTGAATCCGAAGGCAGTTGTCGTTGCCGATGCCAAGGCTGGCACCTTCAGCAACGACATTTACACACGCAAGAAGACGGTGCCCCCAACGCTGACCGCCGAAGACAAGGCCAACATGCTCAAGTGGACGAAGTCGGTGCCCACCACGGTGTCTCTCAAAGAGTGGCACACGCTCACCGTGCGCACTCAGAACGATGTGGTCGAAACGAGCATCGACGGCAAGGTTGTCAGCAGTTTCCAGTCTTCCGGTGTCGCGCATGATCACAAGACCGTCGTGAGCCTCACCACCAACCGCATTGACGTGAAGTATGACGACTTCAGCATCAAGGGCGTGGCGAAATAATCAGTCGAGTTTCTCTCTCACCAGTTTTTGATCCATTTGGCGCCGAGGCTGGCATTGGCCTCGGTGTCTTTGGATTTGGCCATGACGTTCTTGTCGTCTTCAGCGCAGGACCAGAGGTCGTAGGTGGAATTGATGGTGTTTTTCTTTTCGCTGTCGGCCTTGGTGTATTGGAATGGGTGCCCAAAGGCATCGACGAGGATATAGTTCGTGCCCACCTTGCGCCACATGGTATCCGGCAGGTCTGCAATGATGACGTTCTTGATTTCGTCTGCGCTGACCTTTCCATCAGACTGCGGTTCGCTTTTTTCAACTCGGGCGGCCACCTTGATGGCATCATAGCCGTCTCCACGCAGTGCTTGATACAGGCACTTGGCGGCACCGATGCGATAGACCTTTCCGGGCATGATCTCCGCCGTCTCATCTCCATTTACCGGCTCGGGATATTCGCCATACTGCTGGCAGTAGCGCTCCAGGGCAGATTCGATCGACTTCAAGGTGCTTTGAGTCACATGCCGCTTGGAAGAGCCCGATCCCCCAGTGCCAAGCACCAAGGCGGCAAGCAAGGCTATGATGCCGATGACAACGAGCAGCTCTATGAGCGTGAAACCATGGCCTTTACGGGTGATTTTCATGGGAAAATGATAGGTGAAACCGTGGATTTGCCCAAGCTTAAAATCATTGACGCATTTCGCACAGACTTTGTCGTGGAACTGCAGGGCGTGTCTCCGTTATGCTCACTGTCATGAATCCCAACCCAACCAGCAGTGACCCAAGCACTCGACGTGCCTTCGTGAAGGCGTCTGCCGTCGCGGCTGTGGCCCCCATCGCATCTGCGGTGGCGGCGGATCAGTCGTTCGTGAAGGCACCGATGCGCGAGATCGAGACGGATGTACTGGTATGCGGCGGTGGCTGTGCGGGCACGGCAGCGGCACTGAGCGCCGCAAGGAATGGCGCGAAGACGCTGCTGGTGGAAAAGGCCCCGTTTGCGGGCGGCATCATCACCAGCGTGGGTCTGCCCTACTTTGATGGCATCGCAGACATCAAGACGCATCGCGTTGTGGTTCGCGGCATCGCCCTGGAGTTGCTGGCCAAGACAGGTGTGTGCAAGGCGGATGCGAAGGAGATCAAGCCGCACAATCCCACGATACCAAACACCTTTGAGTTCAAAGTTTTGCTGGATCGCGAACTGCGGGCCTGTGGCGAAAAGCTGACCGTGCTGTTCAATTCCTTTGTGTGTGATGCGGAGTCCGCCAATGGACGTGTGACCTCGGTGGTGATCGCGAACAAGGACGGACTGGTCCGCATCAAGCCGAAGGTGGTGATCGACTGCACCGGCGATGCTGATGTGGCAGCCCGGGCGGGTGCGCCCACCGAACAAAGCCCCGAAGTGCAGCCGCTGACGCTGCATTTTCGAATCGGCAAGGTCCAGCGTGTGCCGGACATCAGCAAGCTCTGCCGTGCTGCGCTGGTGAAAGCGCAGGAGTTGGGAGAACTGCCGCATTTTTATGGGCCGGGCGTGATGTTCATGTATTCCAACGACGAGGTCTACGTCCATGGTGTGCGTGTTCCCGCGAATCCCACCGATGCCGCTGATCTGAGCCGCGCGGAGATGCAGGGCCGGGCGGATGCGCTGGCCATGCATCGTGCCTGGAAGCGTGATATCCCCGCCTTTGCGGATTCCTATTTTCTCGAAGCTTATCCGTGGATCGGCGTACGTGAGTCGCGCAGGCTCATTGGCCAGCACATTCTGAACGAGAAGGAAATCATGCAGGGGCGCAGGTTTGACGACGCCATTGCCACCGGCTGCTGGTATCTCGATCTGCACCCGAACAAGACTGTTGTGGGCAGCGCGAATGACTTCGATCCGAAGAAGGTGCAGCCTGGGCCTTATGACATTCCGTATCGATCACTCGTGCCGCAGCAGATCGAAAACCTGCTCGTCGCAGGCCGCTGCCACAGCGCCACGCGCGGTGCCCATGCCTCCACTCGCGTGACCGTCACCGCCATGGCACTTGGCGAAGCGGCAGGTTGTGCGGCGGCGATGAGTTTGAAGCAGAAAACTTCGGTCGCATCGCTGAATGGTCAGCGCGTACGTGAAACTCTCTCCCAACAAAATTCCGGTCCTTTTACTGATTCTTAAAACATGTCCCGTCTTCAAAACAAAGTCATCATCGTCACCGGCAGCGTCACCGGCATCGGCAAAGCCATCGCCAAGCGATGCGTCGCAGAAGGAGCCCGCGTGCTCATTCATGGTCTTGAGCAGGATCTTGGAGATCAAACCGTCGCAGAACTCGGCGCGGAGAATGCCACGCTTGTGATCAAAGATCTCGCTGACGAAACCGCGCCGCAGTTGCTGGTGGATCAGGCCATCAAGGCTTTTGGTAAAATTGATGCGGTGGTCAACAACGCCGCGCAGGTGGGCACCGGGAATCTTCAGACCACGGATGGCGCGTGGTTCCGCCGCATGCTTGAGATCAACTGCGTGGTGCCCTACCTGATCATCCGCACCGCGCTGTCACATCTGCGCGAAACGCACGGCAGCATCATCAACATCGGCAGCGTGAATGCCTACAGCGGCGAGCCCAACCTCATGCCGTACAGCGTCAGCAAAGGTGCGCTCATGACCCTGACGCGCAACCTTGGCGACACGCTCATGCGCGAAGACGGCGTGCGGGTGAACCAGATCAATCCCGGCTGGGTGCTCACCGAAAACGAGGCCAAACGCAAACGCGAACACGGCCTGCGCGAAGACTGGTATGCCGACCTGCCCAAGGTCTACGCTCCCGCCGGACGCATCCTCTGGCCCGATGAGATCGCCGCCTGCGCAGCCTGGCTGCTGGCCGATGAATGCGGTCCCATCAGCGGCCAGGTGTTTGATCTGGAACAGCACCCCTTCATCGGTCGCAATCCACCCAAAGATTCCTCCACCATTCCCTCCAAATAACCCCCATGCCCAAACTTGCCGCCTTCCCCAAAGCCTTCATGCATGCCCTGTGCAAAGAAGGAACCATGACCGTCTCCGAATGGATTCAGCTCGCCTCCAAGCTCGATGTGCAGGGCCTTGAGTGGTACGCTGGCTTCCTAGAGATGGCCGATGAGAGCAACTGGACGCGCTTTCGCAAGGAAGTCGAGGACACCGGCAAGGTGATTCCAATGATGTGCTGCTCGCCCGACTTCACCCACCCGGACGCTGCTTTCCGCGACAAGGAGATCGAGAAGCAGAAACGCTGGATCGACATGACGCACACGCTCGGTGGATCGTACTGCCGCGTGCTGAGCGGGCAACGTCGTCCTGAATTGACGCTGGATGAAGGCGTGAAGCTGGCAGCTGAATCGATCTATGCCTGTCTGCCTTATGCGCAGGAGAGCGGCATCACGCTGATCATTGAAAATCACTACAAGGATGACTTCTGGGAGTATCCCGAATTCGCGCAGAAGATGGATGTCTTCTGCAAACTCGTGGATGCGGTGAATCACCCGAACTTCGGCGTGAACTATGATCCTTCCAACACCTACCTCGCGGGTGAAGATCCAATTGAGCTGCTGAAGCGCGTCTCGCACCGAGTCGTCACTATGCACGCCAGCGACCGCTATCTGGCGGAAGGCACCATCGAAGATCTGCGCAAAGAAGAAGGCGGTGCGCAGGGCTATGCGAAGCGTCTGCGCCATGGCGAGATCGGCAAGGGTCTCAATGACTACGATGCGATCTTCACGGAGCTGAAGAGCAAAGGCTTCAACGGCTGGATCAGCATCGAGGACGGTGTGGATGGCATGGAGCAGCTCGCACGCAGCGTGGAGTTCCTGAAAAAGAAGATCGCCATCTACTGGCCGGAATAAGGCACTTTTGACTCAAATCATTCCCCAACCGAATCAACCATGAAACGCCTCCTGCTCCATCTGAGTCCCTACCTCCTTCTGATAACCGCCGCACTGCAAGCACAAGAGCCGGAACGCATCCGTGATGTCATTTATACCAAGCACGACGGCGTGGCGCTGACCATGGATGTGTTCAAGCCGGTGAAGCCAAATGGCGCGGGCATCATCAAGATCATCAGCGGCGGCTGGAAGTCGAACCACAATGGCATCAGCGATGGCGGCTGGCCAAAGGCGGGTTACACGACGTTTGTGGTCGTGCATGGTACGCAGCCGCGTTTTCAGGTGGAGGAGATCGTGGCGGACCTGAATCGAGCGGTGCGCTTTGTGCGTGCTCATGCGGCCGATTATGGAGTGGATCCACAAAAACTCGGAGTCACAGGCGGCAGCGCCGGTGGACACCTGAGCCTGATGCTGGCCACACGCGGCGGACCGGGCGATGCGAAGGCTGCTGATCCGATTGACCGCGAAAGCAGCGCCGTGAATGCCGTGGCATGCTTTTATCCGCCGACCGATTACCTGAACTGGTTCGAGCCGGGCGACAACGCGGTGGGCATTGGCAAGCTCGCGGCGTATGCCGGGGCGTTTGGTCCGAAGTCGGTGACCGAGGAAGGACGCGCGGCAATGGGTCGAGAGCTCTCATCAATCTACTGGGTTCACCAAGGACAGCCGCCCATCTTCATCGTGCATGGCGATGCCGACCCGCAGGTGTCGATCACGCAGTCACAACGTTTCCTCAAGCGCTGCCACGAAGAGGGGGCCGTGTGCGAACTGGTCATCCGCGAAGGTGCGGGCCATGGCGGCTGGCAGGAAATGCCACAGGACACGGAGCGAATGATCGAGTGGTTTGATCTTCAGCTCCTCGGCAAGCAGCCGGCCAAGGCGTTCACACTGGATGTGTCTTCCCTGCCCAGCACACCAGTGCAGAAGAAGAAGCCCTGAGATCATGCCATTTGCACACGCCTGACCATGAAGCCTTTTTTCTGCCTCCTTCTTCTCAGCGCCGCAGCTTGGGCCGATGATTCGGCGGCAATCACCGACCTGCTTGCCAAAGGTGGTGTGGTCACGATTCCGCCGGGAGATTATCATCTTGATGGCATTAAACCGCTGCCGCTGGCCTCAAACATGACTGTGTTCGCACATGGGGCCAGATTCATTCTTCCCAAGACACTGCCTGACAAGGCAAGAGTGGTTGTTTTTTCTGGAGAGAACATCTCACACTTCACATGGCATGGCGGGGAGTTTGTGGGCCATGTGTTTGATCCTGCTCAAAGGGAGAACCAGTGGGAGCCCAATGCGAATACCAAGGGCATCGAGATCACCACGACGAAAGAAGGCGGCACGCATGACATTCTGTTTCGCGAAGTGAAGTCCAATGGCATGGCCGGAGCCGTGATCGGAGTGCACGGACTGGCCGGAAAAAGCAGCGAGAGCGAAGTAACGGCCTACGCCGAACGCGTGGCGGTGGAAAGCTGCGCGCTGCTGCGCAGCGGCAAGTTCATGTGGGACTACGGCTACCTGTGGCAGATCATGACGTGGCCGCAGTCCTACGAGCCATGGGAAGTTGAGCGGACGAGGAAGTATTTCCGCACCGATCTCATGCGAGAGGTGACTTTCAGCGGCGATCTCGTGAAGTTCGACAACACGAACCGTCCGCTTGTCATCAGCGAAACCGATGAGCCCAAAGAAGCGCTCACCTTCATGGGAGCGGATCTGCCCAAAAATCTCATTCGTGGCCGCCAGTATTTCGTCGTCGAATCCACGCCAGAACACATCAAAATTTCCGATCAGCCGAAAGGTGCGCCGGTTCGCTTTGAAGCTGGTGGCAGCGGAAGCTTGGCCTTCAATATCAGTGCCACCTACCTCTCCGCGTATGCTCCCACCGGCAGCGGCCCGGGCAAAGGCGCCTTTGACATCGTGGGCGCCAAGGACGTGCGCGTCACCGGCTGCCAGCTCAGTGCGATAGGCGACACGATGCACATCCAGCGCAGCCGAAACATCATCTTCGCGAACAACCACATCCTGGGCAGCCGCATGGGCGCGTTCTTTCTGGCAGAGTACTGCCAGAACGCTACGATCACCGGCAATCTCGTGGACGGCACCAATGGCTCACGCGTCGTCAGCGTGGAGAAGAGCTGCACGGACGTGACAATGACAGGCAACACCTTTCGCAATGGCGGGCGCGGCGCGTGGGTCAACCAGCCGGTCAATTTCGTCATGACGGGCAATGTCTTCGTGAACAACACGACAAAGAACGAGCCCGACATGCGGCGTGGTCGCATCTCCTACCGCACGGCCAAGCCGGGTGAATTTCCGGAACTCTACTTCACGATCTATGAGCCAGGAGCGAGCTACGGCCCCATTGTTGTGCGCGACAACATTTTCATCCTTGGTGATTCCGCACCCAATGAAGCCGTCACCTTCGCTCCCAACGGCCACGACCTGCAGTTCACTGGCAACACTTTCCAAAACAAGGCGGCGACCATCGTCGTGGACCCCAGCTGCAAGAATGCAGTGATCGAAAACAACCAGGGGGCGACGACCGCCAAGAAGCCGGTGGACTTCAATCACGGGCGGCGGTGAACATCACTAACGACCAAATCCACTCGAAATGCGTGGAAGGTCTGTGCTATAGACAGGCCCCATGCCTCTTACCCGCATTTACCTGATCCGTCACGGTGCCACCATTCTGACTGCCGAAGACCGTTTTGCCGGTGCCACCAATGTGCCGCTCTCGGAAGAAGGCCGTGCGCAGGCGGGCCGCCTTGCCCAACGTCTGAAAGGACTGCCTGTGGCGGCGGTTTACGCCTCACCGCTGGACCGCACGATGGAAACCGCACGCATTCTGGCTGCGGCACACTCGCTGGAGGTCAATCCACGTGACGGCCTGCGTGAAATCTCGCACGGACATTGGGAACAACTGACACGCGCCGAAGTGGAGAAGCAGTTCCCCACCGAGGCGGCCGCCTGGGATGAAGATCCCTTCACCTTTGCACCCGAAGGCGGCGAGAGCGGTCTCGCGGTGACCGCACGCGCACTGCCGGCCCTGATGGAGATTGTCAGGCAGCACGAAGGCGAATCGGTCATCGTCGTTTCGCATAAAGCGACGATTCGCCTGCTGCTAAGCTCCATGCTGGGGTTCGATCCACGGCGGTATCGGGACAATCTGGATCAAAACCCGGCGGCCCTGAATGTCGTGGACTTCAAAGATCCGGTGCGTGCGCGCTTGATGCTCTTCAACGACACCTCGCATTACTCCGAGGACACTTTGATCAAGCCGGATACGCCGAAGGCCTGCCTGTCGAGCTGGTGGGCGAAATAAAGCGCGCCGTTATTTCTTCGAAGCCGTGGCTTTGAATTTCGTGAGAAGTTCCTGCACTTTTTTGCGCAGCTCCAGGGCCTCGGAACTTTTGCGCTCCAAGCCCTGGAGCTTGGCATTGAGAGTTTTGATTTCCGTGGCCAAGGCGCGTCGCTCTTCGAGCTCCTTGCTCGCCTGCGTGGGTGGTGGGGCGGCTTCCACATCACTCCAGTCATCGGTGCGGAAGACGGAGGCTGGCAGGTCGTCGCTGTTCACGAGATTGGCACCTTCAGGATTCGCAGCCCAGGCATAGCGCACGGCCACCGGCTGCTTCACTTCGGCACTGCTTACGATGACACTGTCAGTGCCGTCGATTTTCGCATCCGCCCAATGCCAGACACGATCTGCTCCAGCGATTTCAAAACGCTTTAAAGTCCCGCCATCACGTGATTTCAATCCTTTGCCAGCATGATCAAAGGTCAAACGCACAGCTCCATCTTTGACTTCACTCGATTTGAAAAGCGGGCTGCTGTAAACCAGATCGCGCCCGTAGTCTTTTGCCAGCGCCCAGCGTGCGAGCCTGTACCCCGGCGTCATTTTATCCTTCGGATGAATGTCACTTACTTCACCCACATCATTGACGACGGCCATGCCGGTCTTGGGCGTGGAAACAAGGATGTGGCGCATGCGGTCCTGCAGCAGCGCCCAGGGATCCGGCGTTCCGGGCGCGGTGGAGGGAGCGTGGAAGTTGGCCAGTTGTACAAAGTAGAATGAGAAGTCATCACCCCAGCGCTTGCGCCAGTCGCGGATCATGAGCGGCAGCGTCTGGTCATACGGCACGGCTCCGGCCTTTGCATTGCCTTCGCCCTGATACCAGATGGCCCCGCGCATCGTGTAACCAGCAAACGGATTGATCATCGCATCAAAAAGCACTCCCGGCCTGCCTTCGGTTTGCAGCGGCGGCTTGGGCTCGGAGGGCTTCTTGGGAAGCCGCTTGCGCTCCTCGGCAGATTTGCCCTTCGCCGCAGCCATCGTGGTCTTCCATTTTTCCAACTGTGTTTCGTAGTTCGCTTTGGCTTTGACGGGATCATACGCGGCGGCCTCGGCCATCAGCTTGTCCACCATCTCCTTCGTTCCCGGCAGCGTGTTCAGCGCCTCGCGGCTGGTGAACGTTTCCACCGGCTTGCCACCCCAGCACGTTTTAAGCACGCCGACAGGCACACCGAGCTCCTGATGCAGTTTCAGTGCAAAGAAAAAGGCGACCGCCGAGAAACCCGGCACCGTTTCCGGAGTGCAAAGCGCCCACTCGCCCTCGATGTCGGCCTGCGGCTTTTCTGCAGTCACCGGAGGTGCATTGAACATGCGCAGGCCCGGGTGGCTGGCCTTGGTCATCAGCTCCGCGTAGGCAGGCGAACGGTTCATGGTGTAAAACATGTTTGATTGCCCCGAAGCCAGCCATACCTCGCCGACGAGCACATCCTTGATCGTTGTATTGTCGGCGCCTGCTTTGACCGTCAGTTCCGCGCCCGTAGCATCGGCTGCGCCTGTTGGGATTGCTGCATGCCAATGACCTTGGTCATCCGCCGTGGCAGTGGCGGTCTTGCCTTTAAAACTCACCGTCACCTCGGATTTCGGTGTCGCAGTGCCCCATATCGCCGCTGCTCGCTCGCGCTGCAGCACCATGTGATCGCTGAAAAAGTGTGGCAGCGAGAGCTCGGCCAGCAGGCTGGCGGGCAGGCCCAGGCAAAGGGCGACGGCAAAGAGGCGCGAGAGAGATTTCATGGTGATTGAGTGCGGTGAGAACGATCTGAAAGCACCGGCCTATCGCGAAGATCGTTGCGAACTGGCACGGAGCCCCCACAGTTCCGCATCCATGAACGACGACCTCCTGCGTGACACCGAACGCTTCCTGCATGAGCAGATTCCGCTCACGCAGGCCATGGGTGTGAAAATTGAAAGCTACGACGGCACACAGCTCGTAGTGACGGCACCGCTGGAGCCCAATCACAATCATCTCGGCACCGCCTTCGGTGGCAGCCTCAGCGCACTGACCACGCTGACCGGCTACGCCATGCTCTGGCTGCAACTGGGCGACCGCAATGCACACATCGTGATCCGCGAAAGCAACATCCGCTACAAGCGCCCGGTGGCAGGCATGCTCCGTGCTGTTTGCATGAGACCTGAGGATACCGCACTGGCAGCGTTCAAATCAGTCTTTCAAAGCACCGGCAAAGCACATCTCAAACTCCAGGTGCAGGTCGTCCACGCAGAGCAAATCTGCGTGCAGTTTGAGGGCGACTTCGTGGCGCTTCGTTAGCAACAGCAGCCGGAAGTCGATCACTTGGCCTTCGCCGCCCCCATGTCCACGAGTTCGACGCGGCGGTTCTTCGCACGGCCTTCCTCGGTGGCATTCGTTGCCATAGGAGAAGCGAAGGAAACTCCCACCGGAAACAGCCGCTCTTTGGAAATTCCTTTTCCCGCCAGATTCACCACCACGGAGTCCGCACGCTTCTGTGACAGGCTGCGGTTGTACTCAAAGCTGCCTTCCGTGTCCGTGTGACCGACGACCAGCACGCGCAGGTCCGTCTTTTCCTGCAGCAGTTGGGCGATCTCCGCCAGAGTGGCTTCGGAGTCCGGACGGATGGTGGCTTTGTCGGTGTCAAACTGGATGCCGTAGAGGGCCACCTTACCGTTGAGGGCGATCTGGCTGGCCATTTCCGCCGCCTTCACCAGCACCATCTTCTGCTCCATCGGTTTCACTTCGCAGATGTCCACGCGAATGATGGTGCTCTTTTCGGGCACCTTCAGCGAGGCCGCGGTCCAGGAGGCTTCAAATGACCAGGCGGAGCAGAACACATCCCCTTCAGGACGTGAGAGGCGGGTGGCAAGGTAGTGTGACTTCGTCTTGTCCGGACCCTGCATCGCCATGATCTGCGGATGATCTTGGTTCGTGTTCTCCGGCGTCATGCCGTAAACTTCCATGGCCAGATTGTTGCCCTTGTTTTTCTCGATCTCCTCGCCCGAGGCGCGGAATAGAATCTCGAAGCCTTTTTCCTTCAGTTCATTTTCATACTGGCGCACGCCTTCCAGCGTACCGATGCCTGCAGGCAGATTGTAAAACAGCGTGGTCTTGCGCCCTTCGATCTCCACTTTTTTGAAGGGCTTCATCTTTCCTTCGTTGTAATCAAACACGATGCACTCCAGCGCCATCTTCAGTGAGTCGTAGTTCTTCTGCTCATACGCTACCAGCGTGGAGCCTTCGTAGCGCTTGAGCAGCGGATGGTCTTTGCCGCCCTTCACATCCGCAGCTTGTGAAACCCCCAAGCACAAACCACAGGCAAAAACAGTGATGAGCAAAGCAGACTTCAGAATTTTCATATGCGGGAAAGTGAACTCACGGCGCCGCCACGCAAGCAAACTCCTTGGATAGAATGCCGAATCTTGAGAGGCACCGGGCTTGATTCGCTTTGAAGCTTGGCAAGCTGCTTGCATCCGAGCTTGCAAGAAGTGCACACGCCTGCCGTTCAAATTTCCCCATGATTCGAACGACGCTCCTCTCCCTTTTTCTCGGCTCGGCCTCCCTGGCTGTGGCTGGTCAAACCCTGCCCGAAAGCGCCAAAGTCGGCCAGTTTTATGCCGGCTGCCA
Source organism: Prosthecobacter debontii (assembly GCA_943371875.1). Classification (GTDB taxonomy): domain Bacteria; phylum Verrucomicrobiota; class Verrucomicrobiia; order Verrucomicrobiales; family Verrucomicrobiaceae; genus Prosthecobacter; species Prosthecobacter debontii_C. The sequence continues at coordinate 48,544 of CALRWM010000041.1, forward strand.
GGCCTACACCTTCAAGTCGTTTGATTTGATGACAGCACTCGAAAAAATCGCTGCTGCCGGTGGCAAGACGGTGGAGTTTTTCCCCGGCCATCTGCTTTCCAAGGCCGATCCGAAGTCCAAGTTCGATCACAACACCACGGCGGAGCAGCGTGCTCGGGTGAAGGCCAAGCTCAAGGAACTGGGCCTCACGCCCGTGGGCTATGGTGTGGTGCGCCTTCCGAACAACGAGGAGGAGTGCCGCAAGATTTTCGACTTCTGCAAGGACATGGGTGTGGGCCTGGTCGTCAGCGAGCCAGCCGATGACGCCTTCGACCTCATCGAAAAACTGGTGAAGGAATACGACATCAAGATGGGGATCCACAACCACCCCAAGAAGCCGCTTGATCGCAGCTATCGCTACTGGGACCCCGAGTATGTGCTCAGCCTGGTGAAGGACCGCGATGCTCGCATGGGCTCCTGTGCTGACATCGGCCACTGGGTGCGTTCCGGCGTGAAGCCCACCGACGCCATCAAGATTCTCAAAGGCCGAATCTTTGACAGCCACGTCAAAGACCTCGACGCCTTCGGCGTGCGTGAAGCCAAGGACATGATCTGGGGCACCGGCCAATCTGACATCCCTGCCGTGCTCAACCTCTATGCCGAGCAGGGCTTCATGGGCCCGCTGGATGTCGAATGGGAAAAGGACTGGGAAACCAGCCTGCCTGACGTGACCAAATGCCTTGAGTTCGTGAAAAACTTCAAGCCCACGACGACGAAGTAACCGTCATTTTCGAAATTCATACCGCAGCGGCGCAGGATCATTCTTCCTGCGCCGCTTGGTTTTATCGAATTGACCACGCAATGCCAGTCAGCATCATCCCCCATGCAAAGCCGCACCCTCCTCATCTCACTTTTTCTTTTCTGCCTTGGCGCACACATCACCCGTGCCGATCAGTTCGTGCTGTTTGATGTCACCTTCACTTTCACTCAGGAAGACGCTTTGAATTCGAAGCCCAATCAGTCGCACTATTATGTCAAAGGAGACATGCAGAATGCTGCGCGCCCCAAGGACTGGACTGCCCCCATGGATTACCGCAATGGCACCGTGCATGTGCGGCTTGAAGTTCTTGAAAAGCCCGCGGGTGATCAACCCACGACATGGAGCGTCTGCTACATTCCCTACAAGGGCCAGAACCACGGCTACGGCTGCATCGGCACCGGCGTTTATAAGACCACCGGCGTGCATGAGAAGGACCTCGACATGACCACCTTCTGGCAAAACAACGACATCCTCTGGGACCAGGGAATCAAGGAAATGCATCTCGTCATCAAAGACGATCACAATCTCCACGCTCACAAACGCCCTGATCCCGAAAAGTTCTTTCCCACCAAAGTTCGCATGACGCTCATCCAGGTCTCGAAGGGGGCGAAGTATGATCCTTCGAAAGTGCCAGGACTGAGGTCAGTGAAACCAAACTGACCATGCGCTATGCCATGCCGGCCCGGCGCTGCATTTGCCGCGACTTGCGCCAGAGCAATACGAGCGGCAGGAACCAGAAAATATTGAGCAGGACCGCGTAATTCAGCGCCCGGCGGGTGAACTGGAAAAACACACTCTGGTTCATCACCGCCCTGGCAGCAGCATCATTCACATGCTGCGCCACGGCCACGTCGCCCAGTGCATAATGACGAGCGGCGACCAGGGCGCCCTGCACCGCCTCCCAGCCCACGGCACAGCCGCCGTAGGCGTTCCAGCCGAGGGCGCAGCCACCAATGGCCCATACACCGACGGCGAGGCCACCCCAGCAAGCCACGCCTGTCGCCAGTCCGCCCAAAGAGACCAGTCCCAATGAACAGGCCCCCAGACTGATGGGCGCAATGGTGCAGGCACCAAAAGCCCCGATCACACCGATGGCAAAGTCCCCCACCGCGAACCATGCCTTCACGGGGCGGACAGGCTCACCGCGTTTCCGGCCCAATCGCATGTGCACAAAGGGCAACCCCAGCAGCGTCAATTTACTTCGATACTCGAGCTCTGGCACGCACCATTTTCCGACGACCAGACTTGGTGCTTCTTTGCCCGCTGCTTCCTGAGATGCCAGTCTCCGGTTCTGCCTCAGAGACCATACCAAACCACCGGCACAGAGCACCAGACATGCGGCGATCATCCCCGTCAGCAGCGTGACGTATGCTGCAGGATGCTGCAGAGCCAGCCATGGGCCGTTATATATAAGCGCCACCGTGAATGCGCAGAAAAACAGGATCCCCCCCAGCTGAACCAAGAATAACTTCTTGATCATCCGCTGCTCCTCCACGGACCTCGCGCTGTCCAGGCTCACCTTGTAGCCGATGCCTGCGGCCACAAAAGCAAGCAGCGGGCTCAGCACTCCGTTCATCAAAAAGACAAGGAAGGTCTTGCCGCCCGCACCACCTTTGACCAGCGCCACCCCGGCCGTGGCGGCGGATGCAGACGTGGTGGCCAGCGGCAGCGCCGCGAGCACGCAACAGGTGAAGGCTGCGGTGGGCATGGTCTGGCGCAGTGAGTTTCCCAGCCTGCTCTCCACGTGCTCCGCCAGCATCGCACGGCCACGCGCCAGCCGCTGCTTCACTGCGTCTTCAGAAAGTCCCAGTGACTCTGCCACCGCGCCCACGGATTCCTGCTGGCGATAGTACAGCACCATGGGTTCTCGATAATTCGTTGGCAGTGTCTGCAGCGCGCTCCAAAGCATCGCGGTTTCCTGTTCATTGATCGCACACTCATCGGGCGACAGTTCGTCTGATGCCGGATGCATCACTTCATCCAGCTCAGTCGCCATTGCTGTGGGGGTGCGTTGCTGCCGTCGCAGGAAATTATGGATGACATGACGGGCGATGCCGCAGAGCCAGCCACGAAGATTGCCCTTCTCTCGCAGATTGCGCAGCTGCTGCCAGGCTGTTATGAAGGTTTCCTGGGCCAGGTCTTCGCTCACATGCACATTGCCGCAGGCGCTGTAGGCCAGTCCGCAGACAAGCGATTGGTGCCGCTCCACGATGCGGCTGAAGGCCCGTGTGTCGCCCAGCAGGCTGAGTTCCACGAGTTGAGTGTCGTCTGTAGTTCCAGGGATGAGTGTTGCAGTATTCATGTCATCCTCCAGTGGTCGCCGCCGCACCTGCGGTGACAAAAAATGTGTGCTTTCCCGCGAAACGTCAAGCAGTACACAGCCACCAACCACTCAAGCCCGAAACTTGCGCTATCTTATCCAGCAGGCCGCGCCAAAAATCCCCCATGAAACTCGCCAGTTCTTATTTCTTAACCGGGCTGCTCACCTGCCTTTTCGGAACGATGCAGCAGACATCGGCTGAACCGATTCAGGTGAGTGCACAATTTGTGCATGAGGATGGCCGTGCGATTTCTGGCATGAACGTGCGCATGGTCATCGGTAGCGAGAAAGACTCACGCGCTCCGAATGCGGGGAAAACCCTCACCACCGACGGTGAGGGCCGCGTGAGCTACACGATCGATGCCCCCATCAAGGAGCGGAAGATTCAAACCGGTTCAGCCTTCTTCCGTTCGGCATCGCAATTGGTCGAGGTCGGCATCGAGATGGAACTGCTGGGACGTCGGGCGTTGTATTGGATCGAACTGGACCTCGTTAAAGCTGGCCCATTGATGGGCCAGGCTGCCTACGTAGCAGGTTCCAGCGGTCGCTTTGACCAGATGCTCAAGTTCAATGAGAAAACGCACAGCTGGTCTTTTCCTGACGATCCCAAAGGCATGCAACTGACCGGCACGGGAGCGAATATTCTACAGCATGACATGAAGAAAAACGCTGCAACAGGTCGCTGGGAAATCGATCTTAAAGTGGAAAAGCAGAAGTGGGAGCAGCGCTGAAGCAGTTCAAGCCATGGCAGTGCAGGCTCCATCCGTGAATGTCTGGAGCCAGTCGATGCGTCGCTGGAGCCTCGATTGACGTTCCTCGTTTGGATTCGGATAGAGGATCGGATACCAGGCGGTCATCACAGCCGCGCGGCCGATGAGACATTGGTGAAGCGCCGTCTCATTCACAGGACCGTAAGCATCGCATATCGCCTGCACAGTGGCGTGGTCTTCTTCCAAAATCTGCGCATTCCAGATGATAGAGGCCACATCCCATTCAATGGGCCCCGCGAAGGTGTCTTCCCAATCCGTCCACAGCAGTCCGCGCGTAGTCTTCATGAGGTTGCCCATGTGGGCATCTCCATGCAGAGCCTGATGCGGATAGCGATTGAGCACCTCGATGGAGCGTGTGAGGTGATCCCTCAGCATCTGCTGCGTGGCGGCAGGAAACAGTTCACGATCCTGCAAAATCGCGAGGCTTTCCGTGAGAATCGCCAGCTTGGGCAATGGCTCCGCAAAGTGGCTCATAATGTCGTGGCATTGGCGCAGCGTACGGCCGATCTCGCGTGGATCAGGCTCGGCATCCACGCGAGTAACGAACTGCCAAAAATTCATCGGATATCCCAGATGCTCATGGGGTCCCGGCGGGAGATCAGCATGCAGCGGGATCACCGGTGCGCCGTTCTCCGTCAGATGGTGTGCGATGGCATTCTCCCGCGCAAACCACTCCGTGCCCTGCCGTGGCCCGTCCACATCCTGCACCACGCGTGCCACCAGTGTTTCCGTGAGGCGCAGCACCAGCGTGCTGCCGTTTTGAAGAATGTCGCAGCGATCCGGGGTGATGCCATGGGCGATGGCTGTTTCCGTGGCGGCGCGAATGGGAAGATCGGT
>CALRWM010000042.1:0-50265 GCA_943371875.1 Prosthecobacter debontii
GCTGGTCCACGCACGGTCCGCAAACCGAGCCGCGAGAATGCAGTCCTCCGGTGTCGTGTGACCGCCGCGCTGCAAATGGCCGAGCACGGAAGGACGCACTTCAAGATCAGGGAAGGGGGCCCCGGCGCGATGGAAATACTGCTGGAAGGCATCCATCAATACGTAGGCTCGGTTGCGCTTCTGCGGCGGGTCAAACTCCACGCCTTCCGCCACCAGCACAATGGCGTGGCCGCGTCCGCGCGTCATCGCGCCTTCGATCTTGGCGGCGAGCTTCTTCATGGCCTCATCGTTCAGCGCACCTGCTTCGGGGGTGATGATCATTTCTGCACCAGAAGCCAGGCCGGCCATCCGCGCCAGATCTCCGCTCGCGCGGCCCATCGTTTCCAGCACCATCACGCGGCGGTGACTGCGCGCGGTATCAATGAAGTGATCCACCGCCCAGACGAGCGTGTTGACCGCCGTGTCGACTCCCAGCGCCATGTCCGTAAATTGAAGGTCGTTATCAATCGTCGCAGGAATGCCGATCACGCGCAGGTCGCTTTCTTCCGCCAGCAGCCGCGCACCCGTGAGCGAGCCATCTCCGCCGACGACGACCAGCGCACGAACGTTGAGACTCTTCAAGAGCTTGAGGACGCTCTCACGCACCTTTTTCTCGTGGAATTCCAGGCAACGCGCAGAGCCCAGGATGGTGCCGCCTTTGCCCATGATGCCGCTCACGCTCGCGTGGTCCATCTGGATGATGTGCAGCTGCTCGGAGATCAGTCCCGCACGGCCAGTGTGGGTGGCGATATCTTGTTTCAATCGCACCAGGGCCTCCGCATCGTCATTCACGGCACGTGCAGTGCGGACAAGGCCGCGGTAGCCGTCGCGTATGCCGAGCACCGCGATTTTTTCACGGTTCAGGCCCAGGCGCACGATGGCGCGCAGGAAGGCGTTCATGCCGGGCGCGTCACCACCACTGAAAAGGACGGCGACGGATTGTTCGGGAAAAGTGGCGCTCATGGGAAAAATGGAAAATGGGGGATTGTCTGCTTAGCGAGCACTCAGCGCGTGGCAAGTGGCTGCTTAAGAGGATGAAATTCCCCGCGCTTGCTACCCTGCGCCCGCGTGTTAATGGCGGGGGTGTCCCCAGCCTTCGCCACCACGCTTTTCCCGCTCATTGCCGCTCTCCTGTATGCCTTTGGGGCGCTCGTGCTGAAACGCTCCAGCGACCTCGGCGTCGGCCTCTGGCGCACCACATTTGTCGCAAATTTGATTGTCGCGGGGCTGTTTTCCTTCCTCTGGCTGCTCGGCGGGCCTCCGGTGGAAATAGTCGATTTGTGGCAGCCCGGCGTCATCGCCATGTGCCTCTTCGTCGGCCAGCTCGCGCAGTTCCTGGCGCTGGAAAAGGGAGATGTGTCCGTCGCCGTGCCCGTTTTTGGGCTGAAAGTCATCCTCGTCGCCTTCTTCACCCCACTGCTCATTGGTGAAGCCGTCGGCTTGAAGCTCTGGATCGCCGCCTTTCTTAGCGTCCTGGGCATCACCTTCCTCAACCGCAAGGATGCCGGCCAGCCGCCGCGTCATCTGCTCATCACCTTCGTCGCGGGTGGCATCGGTGCGGTGGCCTTCGCCATCTTCGATGTGCTTGTGCAAAAGTGGGGCCCCTACTGGGGCGTCGGCCGTCTGCTCCCCTGCATTTTCTGGATCAATGCCCTGCTCTCCTTCGGCCTTATCTTTCGTTTTTCCGCACCGCTGAGCGCCATCCGGGTCCAGGCCTGGCCATGGCTCGTGGGTGGGGCGGTCCTGCTCGGCACCCAGAGCATCATTTTCGTCAGCACCCTCGCCGTCTTTGGCAAGGCCACCTCGGCCAACATCGTCTATGCCTCACGCGGCCTCCTCAGCGTGGCCCTCGTCTGGATGATCGGCCATTGGTTCATGAACGCCGAACAGCACCTCGGCCCCAAAGTCATGCGCTGGCGTCTGGCCGGCGCCCTGCTCATGATGAGCGCCATCGTGCTTGTGGTGGTTTAAAAGAATTCGCTGCGGCAGTCCAGGCGCCCAAACGCATTTGGAAGCCCGCACTCTCTGCGAACGTTGGAGTCCCCATGAAAACGTCGCTCCTGCTCTGTCTGTGTGTCGCCATCATGACTTCAGGCCACGCCGCCGAAGTCGAACCCCAGCCCTTCTTCACCGCCACTCAGCGCCTCATCGACGCTGCCGCCTTTCTCGGCTCGCCCTTTGATCAGGCCGAACTCACCACGCTGCGCGCCTGCATCAAGGCTCACGACTCGGCTGCCGTGACCAAGGCCCAAACCGTGCTCGATGCCCACGCTCTCTTCCACGTCATCATCACACCCGAACAGCGTGTGAAGGTCGAGCGCGGCGCGGCCAAAGCCCTCCTCGATGAATCCGGCTGGCGGCAGTACCTTGTGCGGGTGGAAAATGAAGCCGGCGTCACCGCCAAGCTCGCCGCCACCAGTCCGCAGGCCAAAGAAGTCTATGTGAAAGGCTCCCCGCCCGTGGCACCGCATGCCCAGCCCCGCGATCCCGGACCACCGGCGCTCTCCTCACGTTGGCTCGCCCTGCAAATGTATGAGTCACCCCCGTTGCAGCCCACGCTCAGCGGGCTCGGTGTCGAATACCGCATCATCCAGCTCTACGCCAGCGAGGCGGGCAAACGCGAAGCCATCTTCAGTTTCGACACCGGCCAGGGCACGCAGGATCTCGGTTTCCGCGCTGAAACGAGCGTCCTCTTTGACTGCCAGCCCGCACGCGAAGTGGCGCTGAACATCCTTGATGAAAACGCCAAACCCTGCATCGCCGAACTCCTCATCAAAGACCACGCCGGACGCATCTACCCGAGCCAGATCAAACGCATCGCCCCAGATTTCTTCTTCCACCCGCAGATCTATCGCGGCGATGGCGAAGTACTAAAACTCCCCGATGGCGACTACGACATCACCTTCCATCGCGGCCCGGAATCCGTGCCCGAGCATCGCCAAGTGAAGATCGCAGGCAAGAACTCCTCGCTAAAATTTCAGGTCCAGCGCTGGATCGATCCCAGCAAGCTCGGTTGGTGGAGTGGCGATCATCACATCCACGCTGCAGGCTGTGCCCACTACTCCGTGCCGACCATGGGCGTGCATGCGCCCGATATGGCGCGGCATTGCATGGGCGAAGATTTGAAAATCGGCGCAAACCTTACCTGGGGGCCCTGCTTCGATTACCAAAAACAGTTCTTCACCGGCACCGAGGACAAGGAGTCGCGCTTCCCGTTTTTGCTGCGTTACGATGTCGAAGTCAGCGGCTTTGGCTCGCACAAGAGCGGCCACCTTTGCCTGCTCAAGCTCAAGGAGCAGATGTATCCCGGTGGCGACAGCACCGCCCACTGGCCCACCCTTTGCCTGAACACCTTGAAGTGGGCCAAAAAACAGGGCGCTCTTTGCGGTCCCGCGCACAGCGGCTGGGGGTTGCAACCGCTCGCGGAAAATGATCCGGCACGAAAGCAGAACTACAAACTCGGCATCCCCAGCGCCACCGACGAACTGCCGAACGACATCATCCCTCCTTTCAATGGCATCGGTGCCAATGAATACATCGTCGATGTCACCCACTTGGTGGAAGGCCCGGATGGCAAACCGGTGCCTGCCGTCGATTTCCTCTCCATGGTGGACACACCGCACACCTGGGAGCTCAACATCTGGTATCACACCCTCAATGCAGGCTTTCGCACCCGCATCAGCGGCGAAACCGACTTCCCCTGCATCTACGGCGAGCGCGTCGGCCTCGGCCGCGCCTACGTGAAAATCGACGGACGCCTCAGCTACGATGCCTGGTGCGAAGGCATCCGCGCCGGTCGCGCCTACGTCAGCGATGGCAAGAGCCACCTCATGGACTTCAAGGCCAACGATCAGGAGCTCGGCATGAACGGCAGCGAACTCAAACTCGCCAAGCCCGCCACCATCAAACTCACCGCCCAAATCGCCGCACGTCTGAATGACGATCTCCATCCCGAAATCCAATCCGCCCCCGTTGATCAGAAACCCTTCTGGGACCTCGAACGCGCCCGCCGCGGCGCTTCGCACAACGTGCCCGTCGAAGTCATCGTGAACGGCATCTCCGTCGCCCGGAAAAACATCACCGCAGATGGCATCACTCGCGAAATGAGCTTCGACGTGCCCATCACCAAGAGCTGCTGGGTCGCCCTCCGTATCCGCGCAAGCTCCCACACCAATCCCATCTTCGTCATCGTCGCCGACAAACCCATCCGCGAAAAGCGCAGCCTCGAATGGTGCCTCAAGAGCGTCGATCAATGCTGGTCCCAAAAAGAATCCCTCATCGATCCCAAGGAACACGCAGACGCCGTGGCAGCGTATGACCACGCGCGTCAGGTCTATCGCGAGCGGTTGGCTGAATAACGAATCGCGTGTCTGATTACCGTGACATAAGGGGCGTCGTGACCAACGTCAAATTATCTGGTTTGGGAACCAGAAGGCAGAGAGATCTTTTAAATCACGTGCCTTTTTCGGCGTCTTTGATGAGTTTTGGAAGTTGAGTTGCAAGATCCTGAAATGGAACCACTTGTTCCCTAGAAAACTCAATCGCATCGAGATAAGACATAGGGACTCGGCCACTCGTGACCAATAGTGGTTTCCAGCGGATTAGCTCAGGTGAGATACCGGTGAGCTTGGCGACTCCGAATGGATTATTCTTGAGCCAATCAACCCTGCGTTGGTGCTTAACCAGAGAATCCTGAGAGTTGGTTGGATCCCCTCGAAACTCCTCTAACTGCTGTATCACCTGACGAACTGTAAGGGCTGTTTTGAGGCGCTTGCATTCGATCAGAAACACAATTCCCCCCTTTGGACTCCACGCTAGAATGTCGATGTCACCCAAGTCCGGAGACTGGGGAGCACCCAACGCACACATCTTGATCTCCACCTTCAAATCTGGGAGCGCTTCGGCGACCACTGCGGCGACATTTTTTGCAAATTCGTGGCCCTTCCTGTGTGCAACACTGCCCAGATATCTCTTCATTTCTTCGGACTTGAAAAGCCTTTCAGGAAGATGCCCCTGAGAGATCGACTGACTAAGGTAACGATGCCAACGATGGAGATGCGGTGCCGAGATCGCAAATTGTCTCGGTGATCGGGAAATCTCTACAAAGGGGCGAACCAAAACCGAAAGCCCTCGGAAATAGCGCCAAGGGAGCACATCATTTATGTCGCATCCCTTCGGAAGATTCTTATTCCATGCTGGCCTGATCGGAAGCACGAACCGATTAATAAATGATTCCACTTGGGGCTCGGAGAGACCGCCGCCCTTCTTCAGGAGGGACATGAAAAGCAGTGATTCTAAGGTGCCCCCTCCATCTCCGCACTTTATTGCAAATCCAGTGAATATTTCGATGATTCTAGAGAGAGCATCATAAGGGAAGCCAAATTCCGCACAAAATGCTTTCTGAAAGGCAGCAATTTCCGGGACTTCTTCGCGGGGACATTCCACTACGACTTCCTCATCCCTATCATCGGAAACGTTAAAATTCTCATCGTAGGCATCTGCGTCCCATTGAATCTTGTCGTCGATTCTCGACTTCAGATACGGTTGCACAACTTCGTGTTGGAATGAATCGGCATATTCAATCACCCCATTAGGATGGATGGTGATGTTGCTTTCGACAAAGCCAGCAGCAACAGCGTCTCGGTAGTTTGCCAATTCAATCATCACCGCCAATTCGGCGAGTAGGGACGCATGTTGGGTTTGTGAAATGATCTCTTTCGTTTCGGGACTGTATGAATACACGGCTGTCTCAATAAGTGCTCTATTAGTGACCTCAGTCAGCGCCAAACGACCACTTTCATTCCGAAGTCGCTCACGAAGCCAGTCAGCCCTATCTTCCAAAGAAAGGAGCGACCGAGTCGAAAGGCTCCATCGAGAGCCACTTTTTGACAACTCATCCAACTGAGAGAATGAATAAGACACTACAGGAAGGATCCAGAACTGCTTCAATCGAGAGGATAGTCTTGCTTGAATTCCAGCCACGACCTTATCCAAAAATATTCTTGCTTCATCGGCGTCTGTGATTTTTTTCGGTGGATTGTCGTCCACCGTATAAGCTAGGCCAACACCAATACGAGCGGTTTCCTCCTCTGGAATCATGATGGGCTTTGCATTTTCTGGCGATGCAATCACGGATTCTAATGTTGAAGCTTGAATGACATGAAAGAAGCGTGAATTTTTGCCCTTTGTTATTTTGAGACTATATTCTTCAATTTCTGAATTAGATATTTTGACCTCATTTGTCTCCACGGAAGCTCTGATGAGAGTCGACACAATTTTAGTTTCCGCTAGGTTGTCTGGACGATAAAAATTTTGCAGAAAACCTTCTTCGAAGACCAAACGAGCTGATTTTGAATGTCGATCAATCGTTAGTGTCAATTCTCCTAATTCACTCGTGGGTGCTGAGATGCTGGATAGGTTCCACTTATCTACGTTTGGGAAAACAAGCTCGAATCTCAGGTTGCTCGAAATCCAGTTTGGCCGTTCCTTTTCCAGCAAAAAAAGTACACGCTCAGCCCAATTGCAAACACACTCCCATAAACGGAAAACAAGGTTAAGAGCAGTGGGGATTTTTGGTCGATGCACTGATTCGATCCACCAACAGACATCACCATATTCTATACAACCACGGAGAAGTCCAGCGTCTGCCGTTTCATAGTCGTAATACACATGATTGGTGCTCAAATCGGGATTCAGACTGGCTTCTTGGCGGTGCAACTCAACCCAGGTAATCCCGTCCACGAAAAGCCGACAGTGGCGATCTCTGATCGTTTTTAGATCGACATTAATTTTCTGCGAAAACTCTCCTCCGATTACCAGCATGTTGCGGGGATTACGAGGATCCATGCTCAGTGGCTGAAGGGCAAAATTTTGTCGCCTCCACAAGCCGTACAGGTTAAGAAGCCCGCTGAAGTTCATGATTTGCAGGTTAGCCTTTTCTGCGAGAATTTCTTGCTCGCCCAAATACCACAACCGTTTGGCGCTGAAATCCTGGTCGAAAGCAAGTGTCTGCCAGTCGGAAAGATCGGCAGAATAAAAATGCCAGCCCGGTCGGAGCTTCCTGAGTCCGAATCCAATCGGCTTTCCAATAGTTGAAAGCGCAAGCAAAACCATACCTCCTTTAAACCCGTTCATGTTTTCGTAAGAGGAACAGCAATCAGAAATATACTGTGAAAGATCGTCCGATAGTTCGTCGCTAAAAGATTCGACCTCTGCGAGATCACTTCCTTGGGTGAGTGGAGAACTTATTGTCAATGCAAGCACCGGCATTCCGTAGTCGAATTGACCAACCACAGAATATAGCGGAGGGAGGCTGGGTGGGGGCATTGGAAGCTTGCCCCCTCCTTTCAGGGTAATACCGATTCGTTTGAGAATGCGGTTGCAGAAAAATTCGGCGCTTTCTTTTTCAAAAAAAGTGTTGGCCCATCCGCCAAGATTTGGAGTAATCTCTAGAACGTGAGTGATGGCGGCCCGACACATCGAAGCTGGGGAGGCAACAATAAGTCCGGAAGTGTCGCGAATAAGCGGGCGCTTTTCTAGTGGTGACCTATATAACGAAGCTGAGCCAAACTCTTCTATCTTAGAAAGATCGAAAACATATGGAGCTAATTTTTCGGCTGCAATTCCCAAACTATCAAGGCGTGAAGTGTCGAAGTAGACGGCATGGGCGTGACATTCCAGTTGAGCTGCTGTTGGTAAAGATAGAGACTCGGCGGAGGGATTGCCTACGGAATAGCGAATCAAATTTAATTCACTGGCAATTGATTCGCTTAGCTTGAGAAGTTCCAGTACGGACTCATAGGCATCACCGAAACTCGGGAAATCAACTTTTTCGCCGAGAAAGGTCAAGAGTCTTTCCAGGATAAAGTCTACGTGGGAATAAATTCCCAAAAAAAACACGGAAACCACCGTTTCGGGTGCAGATATAGCCGACAAAAACATCCTCGGGAGGGTCTTCTTGAATAGCCATCGGTGAGTTGCGAATATGAGCAACCCAAATCGGCAGATCTGTAATGGCGGCCTCTTTTGTTCCATTGCAGCACTTGATGGCCAGATGTAGGAGAACCTCGATCAGAAATGTGTTATCGAGCAAATCGGGAATTGTCTCCAAAGACGCGATCAGGCGAATTGCGGAGGATCTTTCAAATTGGGCGAGGCATTTTGCAAGGTCTGGATGGTCTTCGCAAAGACTGTTGATTGAGTCTTCTTGAGAGCCGGATGCATCGTCCAAATCAACGGAATGTACGAGGTCTTCTGGCGAGGGCTGTGCGAATGGTTCCATAGTCAGGGTCCGTTTGAAAAAGGCTTTGGAATTAAAGGTGAGAGAAAATTATTATGTAGTGGTGTAAGCTTCAATTTAAACCCTGATTTGGGGTGCTTGGTGCTATTAAAACTTAATGTGCATATATGCGCCCGAGTTATTGAGATGCAATTGTCACTTAAAGGCATACGTGTAAGCGTAGCTGCTAGCGCAGTGATGCACCTACTCCTCCCGCACAATCACAAACGTCTTCGCACTCAACCCACTCGCTTCATCACTCACCTCAATCTCATGCCTCCCCGGCTTGAGTATGGCAAAGGTGTGAACGCCTTCACTCCGTAGCTCTAGCGTCTTGCAACCCCACCGCGCCTGACTCGCCCCCGCAGCCTGTAGCAGTAATCGACTGCCACTGTTGCGAATATCCGGATCAAGAATCACCACCGTGCCGGGAATCGGATTCGTGATCCGCAGCACCGGCCTGTCCTCAGTCTCCGCAGTCGTCACCAGATCACCCAGCCAGTTCGCGCTGCTGCCAATCCACCCGGCATAGTCACGCGGCAGAATCGCACGGCCACGTGCGTCATAATCACCAGCCTGGGCCACGGGTGGAAGCTTGCCCGCAACGAAAAACTCCTCGCGACTCACCCGCGCCGGCGGCGTCTGCGGCGTCAGCCGTTTCCCAGTGCGCGGGTCTATCCGCGCACGCACAATGCCCTTCGGCGTGGCAAACCACGTGGCAGGGTGCTTCTCATGCAGGTGCAGCATCACATCGCGGAAGATCGGCCCTGCGCCCGTGACGCCGCTGACATCCTGCATCGGCGTGTTGTCAAAATTACCCACCCACACTCCCACGGTGAACTCCGGCGTGTATCCCAGTGTCCAGTTATCACGAAAGGTGGAGCTCGTCCCGGTTTTGACAGCACACTTGAACGGCAGCCGCAGCACCGACCAGCTCCCGAACGCCATCTCACGCGCCTGATTGTCACTGAGAATATCCGCGATCAGCCAGCTTTCGTTCTCTCCCAAAAGCCGCCGCTCTTCAGCAACTCGATCATCCTGCAGCAGCGTCCACGCCTTGAACCGCCCCAGCCTCCCGAGACACGCATACGCATTCGCGAGTTCCACAAGTCGCACCGAAGCATTCCCAATCGTAAGCCCCAGCCCGTAGTGCGCCGCATCTTCGTTGAGCGTGCTTATGCCGAGTTCACGCAGCTTCGGCAGCAGCGTCTCACCTCCGCCGATGGAATCCAGCACACGCACCGCAGAGATGTTGAGCGAATTGCCGAGCGCGTAGCGATACGTCATCGGTCCATAGCTCCGCAGGGAGAAGTTTTCAGGCCGATACGTTCCCGACGCAGTGCCAAACTCCACCGGGAGATCCGCGACAATGCTAGCAGGCGTTGCCCCACGCTCAAAAGCGAGCAGGTAAGTAAACGGCTTCATCGCCGATCCCGGCGAATGCGCAGCCCACGCCCCATTGAGCTGCCCTCCATCCTGCGCAAAAAAATCGCGTGACCCGGCCAGCGCGAGCACCGCCCCCGTCGCATTCTCAATCACCACCACCGCCGCATGCGTCACATGGCGTCCTTTCAGCGACTCCAGCCTCTGCGCGATGATCGTCTCCACCTGCTGCTGCAGCGTGGCATTCAGCGTCGTGCGGATCGTTTCTCCATGTCCTCCTCCCCGCAGCATCTCCACCGCATGTGGTGCCTCGAACCCACCACTGAAACGTTGCAGCACGATCTTCTGATCCAATGCCACACGATGTTGCTCGTCATCCAGCCAGTGCAGTTCGTGCATCTTGTCCAGAATGCGCCGCTGACGCGGCAGCACTCCCTCCAGATTACGAAACGGATTCAGCCGCGCCGGGGACTGCGGCAGTGCCGCGAGCAGCGCACATTCCGCAGGCGTGAGATCCCCCAGCGGTTTGTGAAAATAGCCGGACGCAGCCGTGGCGGCCCCGGTCATGAGATTGCCAAACGAAACCCGGTTCGCATAAGCCGCCAGCACCTCCTCGCGGCTCCAGCACATCGCCAGCCGGCGCGCACGCAGCGCTTCAGCGAGCTTCACTCCCAGCGTCCGTTTGCCCGTTTGCGGCGTGGTGTTCTTGATCAGCTGCTGATGAATCGTCGAAGCACCTGACACAATGTGTCCGGTGCGTCCATTGTCCCACGCCGCGCGCATGACCGCCAGGAGGTCCACGCCGCCATGCGAGAAGAAACGTTTGTCCTCCGCCGCAAGCAGCGCATGCACAAGAGCGGGTGGAATCTCCGCATACGTCACCGGAGGCGCGGAGCGCGTTCCGTCCTCGTTCAGCAAATGCCGCAGCGGCGTGCCATCGCGGGCAAGATAAAGTGTGGAGGCTGGCGGCGGCTGCAAAAGTGCCTCCGGCAGCGGCAGCAGCCATGGCAGCCCCCACCATCCGCCTGCCGCCAGCACGAGCAGGGTGATGAGAATGGTTTTCCAGCGGCGCAGCATGTGAAAAGGAACGCGAGGCGTGCGATTAAATCCAGCGCGGTGTTCTTGACCGTGGGCGTCTGCGGCGGAGCATGCACGGCCCGCATGAATCCGCCGCCAACCATCGCCTGCCTCGGTCCCGAGGGGAGTTTCTCGCATCTGATCACGCAGATGCGTTTTCCCGGCCTCGCGGTCAGCCTGCGGGACAACGTGGGCGATGTGTTCGAGTTCCTCGCCACGAATCCAGATGCCCTGGGCATCGTGCCCATCGAAAACTCCTCCGGCGGTTTCATCATCGATACCGTGGACCGTCTGGTGGACACCCGCAGCACCTTGTCCATTCTCGAAGAACTCACGCTGGATGTGAAACTCGCGCTCCTCGGCAGGGCAGGGGAGCCCATCACCTCAATCCATTCCCACGCGATGCCCTTTTATCACGGCGATGACTGGCTCAAGGCCAACTATCCCGATGTGAAGCGCGTGGTGGAACCCAGCACCGCGAAAGCAGCCGAAAAAGCCGTCGCCACGCCGGGAGCCGCCGCCATCGGCCCACGCCAAAACGCAGAGCGTCATGGCCTGAAGATCCTGCACTTCCCCATTGCAGGCGAGGTGCCTAACATCACGCAGTTCTATCTCATCGGGCACGCGGCCAACACACCCGGGCTCGAGCACAACCGCACCGCGCTCATCGTCGAGCTCCCAGACCGTCCCGGCAGCCTGTGCCGTTTCCTCACGCCGTTGAGTGAAAACAGCATCAACATGAAGCGTCTCGAGTCACGCCCCATCCGCGGCCAGCCCAACAAGTACCGCTTCTACATCGAGATCGAAGGCTCCACCGCCGATCCGCGCGTGCAGAAGGCCCTCAATCAAACGCGCGCCGATGGCGCGACGATCCGCAGCGTGGGCTCCTACTCCGCCGACCTTCGCTTTGAATCGTAACAGGGCCATTCCTGGCCCGACCGGACGCAGAGCCAACAATCATTCTATGAAAAACATCCTCACCTGCCTGCTGGCCTTGTCCGTCAGCCTCAATGCCGCCCCCACCATCTCAAAACGCGCCAGCGAAATCGACCCGCGCGCCAAGGAGCATCCGGAAATCGATTTCGTTTTCACCGACAAAAAAGGCAAGCCACAGGACCTCCAAAACGCGAGTGTCGATGTGAAGATCAAGCCCCAGGGTAAGCTCGTCATCTGGCTCATGGGTCACAGCGCCCCCTTGTTCGAGCGCCTCAACAGCTACGGCCTGCATGCCATCCAGGTGCATTACGCCAACAAGTGGTTCGGCATCATCCCTCCGGCCCGCCTGAATGACGGCAAGACCCTCGGCGACATCCGTCTCGAAGCCTCCACAGGTGAGGATCACAGCGACCTCGTCAGCATTCCGCAGCCGGACGGCATGATGGAGCGCTCGTTTCAATTCGTGAAGTGGCTCGCCAAGGAACATCCCGAAGGCAAATGGGGCCAGTTCATCACTGAAGACGGCAAAGGCCTGCGCTGGGACAAAGTGATCGTCTCTGGGGCATCACACGGCGCCACCACTTCCGCCCGCTTCGCCAAGCATCAGAAGGTGGATCGCGTCGTCTGCTTCTGCGGCCCGCGTGACAACTACGAAACCTGGCAGTCTTTGCCTTCCGCGACGCCCGCCAACCGCATCTTCGGCTTCAGCCACGTTCTCGATGGCGGCTGGTCCGCCGATCACTACTGCCGCTCCTGGGAGATGATGGGCTTGAATCAGTTCGGCCCCATCGTGGATGTGGACATCAGCGCACCACCCTTTCAAAACACCCGCCGCCTCATCACCAACGCCGATGTGAAAGGCGACGACAAACGCGCCCACAGCTCCGTGACGCCCGGTGGTTCGGCGGTGAAAGACAAGGATGGCAAGTTCATCCACGAAGCCGTCTGGCAGTATCTGTTCAATCACCCGGTCGATAAAACCGGCTCCCCAACACCCGCCGATCCTGACTGTGTGAAGGATCAGCGCAAATAACCCCGTTAATTCACGCCCAACTCAATCCTCCAACCCGCTCTCATATGCTGCTCTCGCTCCGCCCCCTCTCCATTGCCGCCGTGTTCAGTCTCGGCTCCCTTCTGAATGCTGCTGACAATCCTTTCATCGGCCGCTGGGCGCTCACCATTCCTGGAGGCGGTGCAGGCTGGCTCGGCGTGGAGACCAAAGACGGCTCCCTCAGCTCCAGCGTGCTCTGGGGTGGCGGCAGCGTGGTGCCTACCACCAACACCAAAATCGATGGCGACACCCTGATCGTGACGCGCGAGCAAAAGAACAAGGAAGGCAAGCTGGCCGCCATCGAAACGATCACGGCCAAGGCCGAGGGCGAAGTTTTGAAACTCACCACCTCCAAGAAAAATGCAGAGGGCAAGGACATCGGCAAGGCCCAGGAATTCGCTGGCAAGCGCATTGCTGACGTGCCACCGGCCCCTGATCTCTCCAAGGTGAAATATGGCGCACCCATCCAGCTCCTGAACGGCAAGGATCTCACTGGCTGGCGTCTGCTCAAGGAAGGCGTCGATAACGGCTGGAGCGTCGTCGATGGCATCCTGCAAAACCGCGTGGTGAAGGCCAAGGACAAGCACTTCGGCAATCTGCGCACCGACGCTGAATTCGAAGACTTCAATCTGAAGACCGAAGTGCGCACCCAGGAAGGCAGCAACAGCGGCATCTACCTCCGCGGCATCTACGAAGTGCAGGTCATGGAAAGCTTCGGCCAGCCTCTGGATTCACACCACATGGGCGCTCTCTACAGCCGCATCACCCCAAGCGTGGCCGCTGAAAAGCCCATTGGCGAATGGCAGACCCTCGACATCACCCTCGTGGACCGCCACCTCACCGTGATCCTCAATGGCAAGACCATCATCGACAACGCACCTGTGCTCGGCTGCACTGGCGGCGCCATGACCAGCGATGAATTCAAGCCCGGCCCGCTCTACCTTCAGGGAGATCACACCAACGTGGACTTCCGCAACATGGTCCTAACCCCGGTGGTGAAGTAACTCGGTTGCCCGCTTTTCGTGGGTGTGGGACGCATCAAAAAATTCGTTTCACACCCCCAGCCGCTCTTTCACCGTCTTGATGGCCTTGTGCCGGTTGTCCACGGCCAGCTTTTTGAAGATGTGCTCGTTGTGCCGGTTCACCGTGTGCAGCGTCACATCGAGAATCTGCGCGATTTCAGGGTTGTTCTTGCCCTCGCACACCCAGTGCATCACTTCAGCCTCACGCTCCGTGAGGCCGAGGCTCTGCAGCCGCTCGATGGAAACCTGCAGTGATTCCACACGGCCCAGCAGGTAGAAACGGTTATCCCTGCAACGCGCCAGCGAGAGCACGATGCGGTGCCCCTCCTGCTCCATTTCCAGCGGAGGAAAAATGTTCTCATTTTCTTCGGCCAGCTGCTGCAGCCATTGGCGGACGGTTGGGGGCAGAAAATAATGCGGGGCGCCGGGAGCACGCTCCAAAGATTTGCCAAAGAACCAGTGGGCTGCTTTGTCCCCTTCGAGAATCTCTCCCTGTTCCGTGACGATCAGGAGTTCGCATGCAGCCGAGGAGAGCGGCGCATCGCTCATGGTCTGAGGCGCAAGCTCCGTGGTCTTGCCCATGATGGAGCTGTGGTGCGGCGCAGGCTGTGAAGAGTTGGAGAAAATGAGTCGTTGATTGGCGATGCGGATTTCATCTCCGTTCTTGAGCCGACGGGCGCAGCTAAGACGCAGTCCATTGACGATGACCCCATTGCGGCTGCCCAGGTCATTGATCCACCAGTCGTCATTCAAATTCATCAGCACCGCGTGGCGACGTGAAGCCTGCACATTGCTGATAGGAATATCGTTGTCCGAACGACGGCCAATGAAGCAGGGGCCCAGGAGTGTGTACACGCCTCCACTCCACTTCAATAAGGCTGGTTGTTCCTTCATCCCGGCATTCACTGGCATGCAGGATTTTGCGCAGGAGCATGCGATGTGCAACGCGGGTGAAAAAAGTTACGTATTGGCAGGTCTGCCAATAGCGCGTTTTTCGGTTCAGTTCGATGCATGTGCCTGTTCACCCTCGCACTCATGAAAACCGATGTTTTGGAACCCATCCAGACACGCTCGTCGAGAGCGTGTTCTGCATCTGGCAGTGCTGCCAAAAGAATTCCCAGCGCTTCCAGCGTGACCAGCACGCAGCGTCCGTTTTGCATGCTCTGCGTCCATTGCCCGAAGTGTCTGGAGAATCCACACACAGTCAGCTGTGACCTCTGCGCCGGATGCCGCGCATGCTCAATGCATGGCAGGGGCTGTTGAGTTCGGGAGAGTTTGTGTCAGAAAGCAGGTGGGAGGTTCGTTTTAAATAACAACCACCAAACCTATGAACACGATCCCTGCACCTCAACGAGGACAGGCGGCCTCGTTTCAGCAAGCCGCCACCGCTCACAACGCCGAAGCGCGTTTCGTCACCCGCAATCTCCACCGCGTCTGGCAGTTCCGACGCATGAAGGCCACCTTCCTCCGGCCCTTCCGTCAGGCCCTCCGCCCTCTGCTCGTCTGGCTGCGCCAGGAGCACATTTTTGTGGAGAGCGGCCAGCATGGCTCCCCTCCCGTCGGACTTCACCTGAAGCAGTTTGGCTGGGAAACCATCGCGCTGAGCCTCATTCTCGGCCCGCTGGCCTTCATCATGCTGCTGCCTATGCTCATCGTCATCTTCCCCGTTGTTGTGCTCGTTGGCTGCGGTGCTGTCGCTGCATCTGCACTGCAGGCCGACGCTGAGGATGCGGAACATCACACACTGACCTGGCACGCCATGAATTAAGCCTGCCTCAGCCGTTCGTCTTCTGCTTCTTCATCACTCGATACACCAGCCATGCGGCGATGTTGATCACCGCCATGGCAGCGAGGAGTTGTGTGAGCGTCGTCGCGAGGTCGCCTTTGCCCAATCCGCTGCCCACGAGGCTGAACGCCACATTCAGCGGCAGATAGCCCAGCAGCGTGCCCAGCAGAAAACGCGTGTGCTTCACCGGCGTCATGCCCAGCAGCACGTTCAAGACCAAGCCCGGCACCATCAGCTGTCGCACCCAGAACACCCGCAGCACAGAAGGCTTTTTCAGCAATTTTTTGAGCCACGGCCATTTTTCCGCCCGCGATTCAACCGCTCTGCGGAACCCATGACGTGATAAGACAAATGCTCCATAAGATCCCAGGGTCGATGAGACAAGCGAGAGCACTAAACCTTCACCAAAGCCAAACACCAGCCCGGCGGCGGCACACAGCGGCAGACGCGGCACACCCAGCATCACGGTCCCGGCACACGCGATCATGAAGATTGCATGCGCTCCCCAGCCAAATTGGCGCACCATCTCTTTCCAGGTCTGCACATTCGTGATCCACGACTTCAGACCTGTGAAATGCGCCAGCGCCATGAAAGCCGCCACCAGCAGCACCGCAAACAGCACCTGACGCGTCTCCTTCCCCAGCGCACGCGAGGTCTCCTGCTCCACCTCGTTCGTGATGGAGACATCCAGCTCTTCAGGCTCTGATGCAGGCTCGTTCTTGGTCGCCATTATTGCAGCTTCCAAAGTTTCGCGTCACTGCGCACGTAGATCGCCCCACCGGAAACCGCTGGCGTCGTGAGCACAGTTTCCTTCAGCTCAATTTCCTTCAACACCTTGCCCTCAGGCGCTTCGGGATCAATCACCTGAAAAATACCGCGCTCATTCACGATGTAGATGCGCTTTCCAGCCGCCACCGGCGATCCGCTGAAAGGGCCCTTCATGCGCAGCTTCCACGCCTCGTCACCATTCTTGACGCTCGCTTTGATCAGCACACCCGCGCCATTCACCACATAAATCGAATCCCCCAGCACCAGCGGGCTAGCAGTACCGGGATTCAGTTTCTCATTGCGCCACAGCTGCGTCACAGAGCCTTTCTCAGGTGCCAGTGCCGTGATGCCATGAGACACCGCATAAATCGTTTCACCTGAGCCCACACTCGAAGGGATCGTGCTCGCCCCGTCGCTGTAATCCCACACCGTCTTTCCCGTCGCCGGGTCCACGGCTAGGATGCCCTTGCTCGACTGCAGGGCCACCGTGTTCTTCCACACCGTCGCGCTCGTCCAGTTCGCCGCCTTCGGCCGCTCCAGCTTCCACTTGTTGCGCCCTGTCGCCACATCCAGGCCCGCCGCAAAGGACTCGCTGTCATTCTCGCTCTGCACCACCAGCGTCCCATCCATCACCACCGGCGACTGTGACATCCCCAGGCTGTTGCTCGCATTCGCATAATCAAACGTCAGCCCGCGCAGCCACAGCAGGTTCCCATCGAGATCAAAGGCAAACAGGTCGTTCGAAGAGAACAGCGCAAACACCCGGTCACCGTCGCTGCACGGCGTGTTCGCCGCCACGCACGTCTTGTTGTGCGTCATCGTGCGTCCCGTCGTGCGCATTGCACGCTCCCAGCGCTTCGTGCCATCCGCCGCATTGAAGCAAAACACGTGCAGCGTCTCCTGCCCCGGTCCGCTAGAGCACGTCACAAACACACGGTCTCCCACCACGATCGGTGCCGAAAGCCCACGCCCCGGCAGATCCGCCGACCACGCCACACTCAGGTCATCCCCCGGCGCCTTCGCCTCCGTGGAAACCGCCGTCGCATTCGGCCCGCGAAACTGCATCCAGTCCGCCCTCACCATGCCCACCGTCAGGCACAACATCAAACACATCGAAATCGTCTTCATGGTCATCTTCAGGTTAAAAAATTACTTCGCTGCCAGGATCGCCGTCCCCGTCGCATCGCACACGCGGAGCTGAAACTCCCACTCCACCGTCCACTGCTCCGTCTGCTCGTTCTGGCAGCACTTCACCAGGATCGTGTTCTTCCCCTTCTTGAGCTGGCACGGCAGCTTGTACTGATCCAGCTTCGCGCCGCGGTGGTACTCGTCACGTGCAAACAGCAGCTCTCCGTTCAGCCACACCTTCCAGCCATCCTTGCAGCCGATGCGGATCTCCGCCGGGCGATCCTCAGTGCTGAAAAAATCCGTCGCCGCGTAGCCCACCACGCTCTTCTCCATGCCGAAGGGCTTGTTGAAGTCGATCTTGCCGTACTCTTCCGTGCTGGTGAAGTCCACCCACTTCGCCTCCTTCGTCTTGCCTTCATAGACCGCATCAAACTTCAGCTCCTTCTCCGGCGGATAAACCGTGTCGAATCCAGCGCGATCCGCATTGCTGAACGGCGCGATCATCTTCCAGCTCATCAAAAATCCAAAATGCTTCGGCAGGTCCACCTTCTGGTCCAGAGCGCGCAGCTTCTTCGCCAGCACCTTGATCTGGTCCTCATCCCGCGCTCCGCCCAATCCCTTGCCATAGGCCACGATCGCCGCTGCGTTGTCCTTCTTCTCCAGCGCCGCATCACCAGCCTCGATCAGCTTCGCCACAGGATGTCTTCTCAAGTCCGAGCTCGGGTCCTCCAGCAACGTCGGCGTCAGCTCCTCCGCCAGCTTCTCATCCGCCCGGTGGATCAGATCAAACGCCACCACCCGTGCTCCCGGGCTGTTTTGCGTGTTCTTCAAAAAAGTCACCAGTGCCGGCACCGGTAGCTTCTTCGCCTTCAGTGCTTCATCGGCGATCACCCCCACCGCCGCCCGCAGCCAGTTTTCCGCCAGTGGATTCGCCCCGTTCATGCCCTTCAGCACCTCCGGCAGCGTTGAGGCATCCGCCTTCACGATCTCCTGCCACGCTTTCCCCGCCGCCTCATTCCCCTGACCTTCTTTCCCCACCGCACGCAGAGCTTCGATGGGTTTCGACAAATCCTCCGCCGCCTGCAAAGACACAGCGGAGAGGGCAAACAAAGAGATGAGGCTCAATTTCATAGGCAGACGGCCAAGCTTTCACAAAGAACGCCCCACGCCAAGCCGGAGTTTCGTTCCCAATGGCAAAGAGTTCGTTGCTTTACCCTGAAACGCTCCTGCTGTTGGGATTTCAGGAGCGGCCGCCCCGCCTGCGCCCTCGACACTGCGCAATTCATCGCCACAGTGCGCACCCCCTTTCCCTCATGCTCTCCGTTTCCAATGTCAGCAAAACCTACGCCGGCCGCACTTTGTTCAGCCAGGTGTCGTTTCACATCAACCGTGGCGAAAAAATCGGCCTGATCGGCCCCAATGGCGCCGGCAAATCCACGCTCTTCTCCCTCCTCCTGCGTGACACCACCCCGGATGATGGCCAGGTGGTCATGGAGCGTGGCATCACCTTCGGCTTCCTGCCGCAGGAGAGCGCCCCCATTGAAGACGTAACCGTGCTGGAACTCGCAACCGGTCACGTGGACGAGCATCAACGCTGGGAGATTGAGCCCAAGGCCAAGCGTATCCTCAGCGGCCTCGCATTCCGCGAGTCTGACTTCGAGCGCAATGCCCGCACTCTCAGCGGCGGCTGGGTCATGCGCGCCCATCTCGCCCGCCTCCTCGTCCAGGAGCCCGATCTCCTCCTGCTCGACGAACCCACCAACCATCTCGACCTCGAATCCCTCATCTGGTTCCAGAGCTACCTCCAGAGCTACCCGGGCGCCATCCTCATGATTTCGCATGACCGCGAATTCCTCAATGCGCTCTGCGACAGCATCCTCGAAGTCGCCCATAGCAAGATCACCCGTTACACCGGCAACTACGACGACTACCTCCGCGAAAAATCCGCCCGCATGGAGCAGCTCCAGGGCGCCTACGACAATCAGCAGCGCGAGCTCGCCAAGATGCAGGCCTGGGTGGATAAATTCAAAGCCAAGGCCAACTTCGCCTCCCGCGCTCAGGACAAAGCCAAGATGATCGACCGCATCGAAAAAGTCGATGCCCCCATGGCCGATGCCAAGACCGTCAAGTTCCGCTTCCCGCAGCCCCTGCGCAGCGGACAGCGCGTCATCCGCGTGAAGGGCGTCGATTTTGCCTATGGCACACAGCCCATTTACACCGGCCTCGATCTCGAAATGGAGCGCGGCCAGCGCACCGTGCTTGTCGGCCCGAACGGTGCCGGTAAATCCACCCTCCTCAAACTCCTCGCCGGAGCACTCACACCGCAAGCAGGCACCTACGAACTCGGCCACAACGTCAAACTCGGCTACTTCGCCCAGTATCGCGGCGATGTGCTCAACATGAAGCACACCGTCCTGCAGTCCGCCATGGACCTCCCCAGCCGCCCTGGTGAAAACATGTGCCGCACCCTCCTCGGCTCCTTCCTCTTTCATGGCGATGACGTCTTCAAACCCGTCGGCGTTCTCAGCGGGGGTGAAAAGTCCCGCCTCGTGCTCGTGCGCCTCCTGCTCGATCCACCGAACTTCCTCCTCATGGACGAGCCCACCACCCATCTCGACATGGGCAGCATCGATGCCCTCATCGGCGCGCTTGAGCAATACGAAGGCACCCTCGTCTTCATCAGCCATGACGTGCACTTCATCCGCCAGATGGCCAAGCAAGTCCTGCACGTCAGCGCCGGTGTCATCACCCCCTACGCCGGCGACTACCAATACTACCTCGACAAGTCCAAGGCCGGCTCCGCTCGTGAGGCCCTCACAGCCACACTCCACAACGCCCAGCCCTCCAACTTTAGCGCCCCTGCCGCGAAAGAGCCCGCCAAAAGCAAGCAGCAGCGCCGCGCCGAGGCCGATGCCCGCAATGCCTACAGCAAAGCCAAAAAGGAGCTCGATCTGCGCATCTTCAAAATCGAGCAGGAACTCGCCACCCTCGACAAGCGCAAGCACGAGATCGTCAACCTCCTCCAGGAAGAGGCCACCTATGCAGACGCCGCCCAGTTCCGCGTCCTCAGCGCCGAACTCGAAGCCGTCGAAACCAAGATCCCCAAATTCACCACCGAGTGGGAAAAAGC
Organism: Prosthecobacter debontii; assembly: GCA_943371875.1. Classification (GTDB taxonomy): domain Bacteria; phylum Verrucomicrobiota; class Verrucomicrobiia; order Verrucomicrobiales; family Verrucomicrobiaceae; genus Prosthecobacter; species Prosthecobacter debontii_C. The sequence goes on from CALRWM010000042.1 coordinate 20,599, forward strand.
CACGGAGGAGTTGGAGAAACTCGTGCCAGTAGACACAAAGTAGCCACGCACAGCACGCGCCCCTGCGAAATCGTTTGCCAGCACAGGGGGGCTGTGTTTTACCCGGCTGGGTGAACTTGTCATCCCACGCACTGTGTCTTCGGCTTGGTCTGCTGCTGCTTTCGGTCAGCCTGATCGCCTGTTCAGATCAAAGTGAAGCCTACATCCGTCGTCCGATTCCCGGCGGAGGCGGTTACTGGGTTCAGCGGGTCGTAGTGGACAAGAAAAAGTCAGCACGACTTCAATCCCTCGCCAATGCGGGCGAATGGAATGGCGACTCCATGGTTGGCCCCCCACGCATGGTGATCAATCTTCGCGAGCAAAAGGTGTATTTTTACAAGGGAGACCAGCTTGCGGGCACCTCGCCGATTTCGTCAGGTCGTGAAGGCATGGCCACCAGACCTGGCAACTTCAGCGTCATCGAGAAGGACATCGATCACAAATCTTCATTGTTCGGAGAGTACGTCAGCAAGGACGGCACGCCCTTGAAGCGTGACGTAGACCTCCGCAAGCATGCCCGTCCCCCGGGCGCAGTGTTTGACGCCGCCAAAATGCCTTACTTCATGCGCATCACCGGTGCCACCGGCATGCACGAAGGCTATCTTCCCGGCTACCCCGCTTCCCACGGCTGCATCCGCCTCCCGCACCGCATGGCGGAGATTTTTTACCACCAGTCCTCCGTGGGCACACCCGTGAAGATTGTGCCTTGATCTGCTGGCAGGCTCATTGAAAAAGATCACCCATGGGCCATCCATCGATGCAAAACATCGGCTGATTTTGCAATGGCCCGTCCCCTCCGCCCGGGGTTTAATCCCGGCGAATGAAAACCATTGCCGAACATGAACAAGCCTTTCGCAGCTCCGAGGAGTTCGACAGAAGCGTGCTTTCCTACGTCTCGGCAAAAAAGCGTTTCATCGTTCGTGGCATCCTGCTGTCCATCTCAGTTATGGGGATCTCCATCTTGCTGTACTGGCTGTGGCCGGGCTCTGTGGGGAATGTTTCAGGAAAAATGGCTGGTCTGGGACTGGGCATGTTCTTTGTAGCCTGTCTCACCACATTCCACGTGAGGCGGGTAAGATGTCCCTTGTGTGGCAGGAAAACGGAGCTCAGGGTTCGGTACACGGGCCAGGGAGGCGATCAGGAGATCATCACCATCTGCCCTTCTTGCGAAGTTCAGTGTCCCACCGGCATGGTCATTTCAGGTTGAGCTAGGCCCCCTCCGTGATCACCGCCTCGATCCGGTACCCATCCGGATCCATCACAAACGCCGCAAAGTAATCCGGCCCATATTCCGGGTGCAGTCCCGTGCCGCCGTTATCCCTGCCACCATGCGCCAGCGCAGCCTCATAAAACGCCCCCACCGCCTCCCGCGTCGGCGCCGCAAAGGCCACATGAAATCCATCCCCCGGCACGCCCTCATTCTCAGGCCTCAGCTTCAGAGCAAACACATCCTTACCCGGCTCCGTGCCATACCCCACAAAGGTCTCATCCTCCCACACCCGCCCATACCCCAGCGGGGCCAGTACGGCATCATAGAAGGCCCCGGAGCGTTCGATGTCCGTGACGGCGAAGGAGAGATGATGAAGCATGGCTTTTTCCTGATGCAGTTCGCTGACCACTGGAATGCGCACACTACGCCACCGTGCAGATCTGCACCCCCTGCTTCAGCGAAGCCAGCTTGTCCGCACGCTTCGGAATGAACTCCTGCCCCAGGTACCCCGTATACCCCGTCTCCTGGATCGCCTTGATGATCGCCGGATAATTCAATTCCTGCGTCTCATCGATCTCCGCACGCCCGGGAACACCACCCGTGTGATAATGCGCAAAGTACTCATGATCCCGCCGGATCGTCGCAATCACATCGCCCTCCATGATCTGCATGTGGTAGATGTCATAGAGCAGCTTGAAATGCGGCGATCCGATCTTCTTGCACAAAGCCACGCCCCAGGCGCTGTGATCGCACATGTAGTCAGGGTGGTTCACCTTGCTGTTCAGCAGTTCCATCACCAGCGTCACCCCCAGCTTTTCACACAGCGGCATCAGCCGTGTCAGTCCCTTGGCGCAGTTCTCCAGTCCCTGCTCATCGCTCATGCCATCGCGGTTCCCGCTAAAACAAATCACCTGCTTGAATCCCGCCTCAGCACTCGTCTGCAGCAGCGGCTCATACGCCTGCACCAGCAGATCATGATGCTCCACACGGTTCCACCCCTTCGGGATCGGCCCCAGCTTCACACCACCGGGCGCTTCAATCGTCGGATAGCTCACCATCGCGCAGTGCAGCCCATGCTTCTTCACAGTCGCAAAATCCTCCGGATTCAGCAGCTCCACCGACTCCAGCCCGATCTCCTTCGCCGCCACACAAAAATCGTCCAGCGGGATCTGCTTATAGCACCACTTGCACACCGAGTGCCGCACCTTTCCCCCACCCGCCGCCTTGTCCGCTGCCTCCACCTGCGACCGCAGCATCGCCGCGATGGCACCGACACTGGCAAGAGTTCCGAACTGACGACGAGAAAGGCGGGATGGAGTCATACCCAAATCCTACACGGATGCTGCGTAGGATTCCAAGCACAGAATGCCTCAAAACATCATCGCACCAGACTCCAAGCGCTCGAGTTGCTTCATCTGGTTCATCAACTCAGCGAGATCCTCAGCTTTGAAACCATAAGTGTCGGGCAGAGCAGCTTCGCAGCCAGTCAAAGCAGCCGCGGTACGCCTGCTGCGAATTTGTTCGGAAAACTCCGGCACATAGTTCCAAACGACCATTTTTGTGCCCCCTATTTTCATCACGTCAAAGAACTCCACATCATCCCAGCGGACCTCGTGAGAGCGAAAGAGACTGCAAAAGACAAAGCCATTCTTCTTTAGGGTGAGATAGCTCGCACGCGGATGCAGTTGAACGCAGAAGGCCACCAGACTGAGTGCGCAGAGGGAGCAGAAACCCGCCATCAGGTAATGAGCGATATCGTACCTTTCCATCCCAACCCAAATGCCTGCTGCGATGAAGAGAGCGCTGACTGCAATCAGCAGAAGCAACTTCAGCTTCGGTGTTTTGTATGTAACTGTACCATCAGACTTAACTGAAGGAATAGGCACCCTAGGATTAGGGATCTGCGAAAGTCGTGGCATACGCAAATCCTACACGGATGACGTGGGGGCTTCCAAGCGGAGAATCACCGCGGCCAGCTGCGCCAGAACAGCGCAGCAGTCTCTACTCAGGTCGCGTGGGCTCCAGTCCTGTCTTGAAGGCCAACGGCCTTCCGTATTTCAGCCCAGGGGTGCCGAGCCTTGGCGAGTGCTCCCCTGGGTGCCAGTCTCAAATCGGGAAGCAAACCCAGCACTCCGCCACATCCCGTGCGTACCAGCAGCGTCTGCAATACGCCCCGCCGCAGATGCGCGATAAAAGGCCCATCAGCTCCAAAAATTCAACAAACTGTCTTCACCGTTTCTCGAGACGACGTTCGAGTTCCTCCAGGGAAATGCGTTTCACCATACCACCGCGATAAGCGCTCCACCGCTCCTCCAATGTATCCTGATGCCTCTTCGCCGTGTTGCTGCGGTTATCCACACAGGAAAGCCACAACTCGTCAGCAAGCTGCATCCGCTTCCTTTTCGGCAAGCGTGCCAGATCGGGAAAATGCTCGAGACTCATGCCTCAAAAACTACGCTATCCCCCCTCATCAGGCAAGCCCCGCCTCCTACAGCCTCACCGGCACCCCACGCGCACCCAGATACTTCTTCACATCACCCACGGTGTACTCACCAAAGTGGAAAATGCTCGCCGCCAGCACCGCATCCGCTTTCCCATCTCTCAAAACATCCACCATGTGGTCAATGTTCCCTGCGCCACCGCTGGCGATCACCGGAATCGTCACCGCCTCGCTCACGGCCTTGGTCAGCGCGATGTCATAACCCGCCTTCGTGCCATCCGAGTCCATGCTCGTCAGCAAAATCTCACCCGCTCCGCGTCTGCAAACCTCCGCCGCCCATTCCACCGCATCCAGCTCCGTCGCGTTGCGGCCTCCATGCGTATAAACCGTCCAGGAACCATTCGCATTCCTCTTCGCATCAATGGCCACCACCAGGCACTGGCACCCAAACGCATTCGCCGCCTCGTCAATGACGTGCGGCGTATTCACGGCGGCGGTGTTGATCCCCACCTTGTCCGCACCGGCCAGCAGCATCTCGCGCATATCCGCCACGGTACGAATGCCACCACCCACAGTCAGTGGCATGAAGCAGCTCGCCGCCGTACGTGCCACGACATCCACCATCGTCTTGCGCTCCTCATGGCTCGCCGTGATGTCCAGAAACACCAGCTCATCCGCCCCCTGCGCATTGTAAACCTGCGCGCACTCCACCGGATCGCCGGCGTCGCGCAGTTGCAGGAACTTCGTGCCTTTGACGACACGTCCTTCCTTCACGTCCAAACAGGGGATGATGCGCTTGGTCAGCATAATGAAAATGGGATACGCCGAAGAAATCAAAAAGGGAAAAAATCAGAGAACTTCTTCTCCGATTTTTTCTCCTCTTTACCTTCTTTCGGCTAAACCTCAGCCCAAAGCAGAGGAAACCATCGTTTCCAGTTTCACGATGTCCTTCGCAAAGTTGCGGATGCCTTCAGCGGTCTTTTCAGTCGCCATGGCGTCTTCGTTGAACAACCAGCGGAAGGTCTTCTCGTCGCTGCCGATCTTCTCGATCTTCAGGGACTTCGCATTGTCAGCATTAAGCTTCTGCGTGAGGGGTTCTTCGCTGCCAGCAAGTTCACCCAGCAGGCCCGGGCTGATGGTAAGCAGGTCGCAGCCGGTGAGTTCAGTGATCTCACCCTTGTTGCGGAAGCTGGCGCCCATCACTTCGGTCTTGTAGCCGAAATGCTTGTAGTAGTTGTAGATCTGCGTCACGGACTGCACGCCTGGATCTTCAGTTGGGGAGAAATCCTTGCCCGTGCTCTTCTTGTGCCAGTCAAGGATGCGGCCCACGAAAGGGGAGATCAGCTTGATGCCGCCCTCGGCGCAAACCACGGCCTGCGCCAGGCTGAAAAGCAGCGTCAGATTGCAGTTAATGCCTTCCTTCTGCAGCACTTCAGCGGCTTTGATGCCTTCCCACGTGGAGGCGATCTTGATCAGGATGCGCTCACGGCCGATGCCAGCCTTCTCGTACATGCTGATCAAATGACGCGCTTTGTCGATGTTCGCCTGCGTGTCGAACGACAGGCGGGCGTCCACTTCCGTCGAAACACGACCCGGGACGATCTTCAAAATTTCGAGGCCAAAGGCTACCACCAGATTGTCCATCACGGCGTCCACGCCGCCGGATTTGCCATCAGCCACAGCTTTGTCGAACAGCGATTTGTACTCAGCCTTCTGCGAAGCCTGGAGGATGAGGGAAGGATTGGTCGTGGCGTCCTGAGGCTTGTAGGCCTTCATGGCTTCGAAGTCGCCGGTGTCGGCCACTACCACGGTGTGCTGCTTGAGCTGATCGAGCTGGGTCATAGTCTGGGGGTTTTGGGGGGTATGAGAGTAAAGGCTGTACAGGGTTAATCAAGCGCAAGGAACCGCACGCAGATGCTCCCCGGGACGTTCACCTTCATGCCGGTGAAAGTGAGCTTTCCGCTGTCCTGGTCCACCTTGAAAAGCGCCGCCGTGGCGCTGTCCTGATGCGCGGCGATCAGCCATTTCCCGGTCGGGTCCAGGCAGATGTTCCGGGGGATCTTGCCTTCCACAGGCACGTTTTGCAGCAGCGTCAGCTTCCCGGTGGCAGGGTCACAGGCAAACACGGCGATGGTGTCGTGCGTGCGGTTGGAAACATACACCACACGCCCGTTCGGATGCGCCACCGACTCAGCCGTGCTCAGACCCTTCATGCCACGATCCGCTTCCGGCAGCGTGGAGACGGTTTCCACCTCGGTCAGCGCGCCTTTTTCCGCATCATAGGCAAACACCGTCTCGGACATCCCCATCTCGTTGTTCACAAAGACAAACTTCCCGCTCGGGTGAAACGCCAGGTGGCGTGGCCCGCCGCCAGCCGGTGTTTTGGCAAAAGGCGGCTCATTCGGCGTCAGCTTCCCGCTGGCCGTGTCCACCTTGTAGATCAGCACCTTGTCCAGCCCCAGGTCGCAGGCGAAGGCAAAGCGGTTGTCCGGGCTGAAGTTCACCGAATGCGCGTGCGGTCCCGCCTGCCGCTTCGGATCAGCGCCTGAGCCCTCATGCTGAAAGAAGCTCGCTTCCGGAGAGACCGAGCCGTCCTCCTTGATCGCAAATGAACCGATGCTCCCGCTGCCGTAGTTCGCGATCGTCGCCATCTTTCCCGTCTTGTCCACGCTCACATGGCACGGCCCCGCTCCCGCTGTCGCAGCCTGATTGATCAGCGTCAGCTTGCCGCTTTTTGAGTCGATCCCAAACGCACTGATCCCCCCGGCCTTTTTGCCATCGGCACTCGTGACATCCCCGCAGGCATACAGATACTTCTTCGAAGGATGGATCGCCAGGAAGCCCGGGTTCCCTGCCTCCGTAGCGAGCTGGGGCTCCGTCAGTTCACCCGTGGCCGTGTTAAACCGGGATACATAAACCCCCTTGCTCCCATTCTTCGCATTGGTGCTGGTACCAAAGTAGACGAGGAAGTTTTCCCCGGCGATGGCGGTGGTGGTGAGTGCGGCAAAGGCAAAGGCGATGGAGGCTCGGGTCATGGTGCCCCGATGCTGACGGCGTGTGGCTGCCCGGTCAAGCCCTCACTGCGCCGGCTGCATGAACGGATTTCATCCCGTCAATTTGTTAACTTGCTCCTTCATGAGGACCGCGCATCTTCCGTGCCATGAAACCGTCCCTGTTTCTTCTCGCCGCCCTTTTGTTGATGCTCCCTGGCTGCAGCGGCTTCCAGCCCGTCAAGCTGGAGCACGATATGGATAAAGAGAAGCCCCTCGACTACCGCGAAGGCGACTGGATTCCCAAGAACACCTAAAGCAGCCATCTCGCTCCGCGAGATGAACTTGGGGCTGCTTCAAGAGCCCGGGTTCTCGCTTTGAAGCGCCGGCCTCGGAGCGCGGAATTTATTCCGCAGCACTCCGCCACATGCCGAACCCCGCATTTCATGCTCCCTGCTCATCCAGGATCAGCATGGCTGCGCGAAGCTTTCCCTGCTCTTGCCCTCCCTCACCTCTCCGCTCGCGGGATCCTAAACCGCTCAATGCCCATAGGTCACCGCACCTCCGGCCAATTTAAAATTCTCAGTTTTCAGTTCCCAGTTTGCAATTCCCACACGCGCCGGCCACGCTCTCCGCCGCCTTGCACTAAGCGCCATTCGCATTACGCCCGCATTTGACCGCGCCCGCCGTCCTCGCCACGGTGTGCCTACATATGCAACCCGCCTGGTTCCACGTCGAAAACGAAGCTGACATCCCATCGCCCGCGCTCCTCTTCTACCGCAAGCGCATCGAGCACAATCTGGCCCTCATGCTCCAGATTGCTGGCGATCCCAAACGCCTGCGTCCCCATGTGAAGACCCACAAGACGGCGGAGATCATGGCCATGCAGATCCGTCTCGGCATCACGCGGTTCAAAACCTCCACCATCGCCGAGGCCGAAATGTGCGCCGCCGTGGGTGCCACGGATGTCCTCCTCGCCATGCCCGGCGTCGGCATCAATGCCCATCGCCTCGCCGACCTCGCCGCGAAGTTCCCGGAAACCCAGTTCTCCAGCATCGCCGATGCCGAGGAAACCATCACCTTCCTCGCCTCCGCCGCCCAGCAGCACAATGTCACTCTGGGAGTCTACATCGAAATCGACTGCGGCATGGGCCGCACCGGCATCGTCCCCGGCGATGAGGCCGCCATGCTCGCTCATGTCCTCAAGGACACCCCCCGCCTCCAGTTCTTTGGCATCCACGCCTACGACGGCCACATTCACGACGACAGCCTCGACGTCCGTCGCGAGCGCTGTGACGCCGCCTTTGAGTCCGTCCTCCAGTTCCGCTGCCGACTCCAAGGGGAAGGCATCATTGTCAAAGAACTCGTCGCCGGCGGCTCCCCCACCTTCGGCATTCACGCCACGTATCCGGACCGCACCCTCAGCCCCGGCACCACCGTCCTCTGGGACTTTGGTTATGGTGACAAATACCCCGCCGATCTTCCCTTCCAGCCCGCCGCCGTGCTCCTCACCCGCGTCATCAGCAAGCCCGGCAAAAACCGCATCACCCTCGACCTCGGCCACAAATCCGTCGCCCCCGAGAATCCGCATCCCCGTGTCCGCTTCGAAGAACTGCCCGACGCCACCGTCATCATGCAGAGCGAAGAGCACCTCGTCCTCGAAACCGAGCGCGCCCACGAATTCACCATCGGCCAGGCCCTCCACGGCATCCCCCGCCACGTCTGCCCCACCGTCTCCATGCACGGCGAAGCCTACATCATCGACGGCTTCAAAACCACCGAACGCTGGCCCATCACCGCCCGCAATCGGCTGATCACGGTTTGAGCCATGAGACACTTGTTCGTTCGTGGGATGGGTGTGGCGACAGCCCGCCCGTCTCTGAGCGCGTGGTAAACACACGCCCGCTCCAGTAGTCCCGCCTCATGAATTGTATCGGCGTTTTAGACACCAACACACCGAGAACCCAGCGTGATGTGGTCCGCGCATTCCATGTGCGGGTCGGCGGCCTTCAGCAAACGACGCCATCGAACCACTGATCAGCTCCCATTGATCGGGCCATCTCTAACTTGCCTTTCCCTTTCCGTGTATTCCGTGTATTCCGTGGTTCAATTCTCATGCACCATTGGCTCCTCAAATCCGAACCCGACGTCTTCTCCTTCGACCACCTGAAGCAGCGTCCTAAAAAGACCGAGCCCTGGAACGGCGTGCGCAATTACCAGGTGCGCAACATGATGCGCGACCAGATGAACGTGGGAGACCTCGGCTTCTTCTACCACTCCAGCTGCGACGTCCCCGGCATCGCCGGCATCGTGAAAATCGTCAAAGAAGCCTACCCCGACCACACCCAGTTTGACCCCTCCTCCGAATACTTCGACAAGGGTAGCAAACACGAAGACCCCCGCTGGCTCATGGTCGATGTGAAATGGGAGGCCGACTTCAAAACCTTCGTCACCCTCGACATGCTCCGCGCCGATCCCAAGCTCGCCGACATGCTCATCCTCCGCCGCGGCAACCGCCTCTCCATCACCCAGGTCGAAACCAAACACTGGGACCGCATCTGCAAACTCGGCGGCATTTAACGCAACAGCGTCCTGGAGTGCGCCGGTCCTCCGGCGCTTTCGTGAGCCTCACGACTCGCGTAAGGCTCCAGAGGGCCCAGAGCACCACTACTTGTTCACCACCAGCTCCGTCACACTCACCGTGCCATAGCTGAAACCCACACTGAGATTCGTCTTCGCGCGTGCAATCGACGCATGCTCATACGTCTTCGTGAACTCCCCCACCTTGACCGTGGCTTGGGTTCCCCTCAGTTCCACACTGACCTTGGTCCACCCGTCCGTTTTGAGCTTCACCGCAGCCTCATTCCCGAGCGAGATCGACTTATGATCCTTCTCCTCCGGTGGAAAAGCCCGCACACCCATGGCGGTCGGGGTGAACACCAGCCGAAACACATGCCCCTCCGCACCGTTGGCCGTGAAGACAATCATCTTGTTCGCCGCATCCGGTTTGACCGCAAAATGGATCACCGCATCCGTGTAAGCCAGGTCGTAAAAAAGAATGGGGCCATGATCCTTGTTCTTTTTGTACAGCTCATCATCCTGCGTGCAGGTAGCGCTGCCTTCGGCGAATTTCCATTCACCCCGTGAAGCACGGCGACCTTCGAAATCCGTCAGAAGAAAGTCATCCTTCAGCAGCGGCGCATCGGCAGCCAAAGCTGCAACAGCGAGAAAAAGAAACAGAACAGTTTTCATGGCAGTGTTTTGGCAATCTTGTTAAACCCTTCGCGCACCGTGCCGTCGGCGCTGATGAGCGGCTGCGGATGCTCTACCTGGCCCAGCTCACGCACGCCCGGCGCGTCCTTGGTCTTGTCGCCCAGGTCCGCTTTCATCGTCTCCGCGTGCTTCTCCAGCTGCGCCACGATGTCGGCATGCTCAGCCGCCACATTCTTCGCCTCGCCAATATCCTGGTCGAGATTGTACAGCTCCTTTTTGCCCAAGTGCAGCTTCCACGGCCCGCTGCGCACCGCCTGCAGGTTGAAGCCCATATAGTAATAAAAAACATCGTGCCCGCTCGCACCCTTCTGGCCCAGCAGCACAGGCGAGATGTCCTTGCCGTCCAGCTTCAGCTCTCCCACGCTCTTGCAGTGCGCCAGCTCGCCAAAGGTCGGCAGCCAGTCCATGTGCGCCGTAATCTCATTCGTCTTCGAACCCGCGGCGATCTTCCCCGGCCACCACGCAATCGTGCACACGCGAATGCCGCCCTCCAGCGTGCTTCCCTTGCTGCCCCGCAGCGGCGTGTTGTCCGCGCCCTGGTTGAGCGGCCCGCCATTATCGCTCGTGAAAATGACCAGAGTATTCGAGTCCAGCTTCAGCTCACGCAACGTGTCCAGCACCTGGCCCACGGACCAATCAACCTCCATCGCCCAGTCCTTCTGCAGGCTGATCCCCGATTTGCCGGTCCAATCCTGATGCGGGTAGTGCGGGAAGTGCACCGCATTGTGCGGCAGGTAGAGAAAGAACGGCTTCTTCTGATGATCGCGGATGAACTTCACCGCACGCTCCGTGTAGCGGCGGGTGAAGGTGTGCTGCTGCGCCGCCTTCACGCGCTCCACCACGTTGTGGTTTTCGATCAGTGGCAGCGGCGGTTGCGCCGGTCCCTTGATGCCCGTCTCCGGCTCGGCGTCGGCCTTGGCAGCTCCTGCTTTCCCTTTGCCCTTGGCGCCAGCTTTCGGCAGCGGCTGGTCAGGATTGCTCTTCGATCCCTCCGCTCCCGGCCCCATGTCATTGGAATAAGGAATGCCGTAGTAGCTGTCGAATCCCTGATTGGTCGGCAGAAATTCCGGTTGGTCGCCCAGATGCCATTTGCCGATGCACGTAGTGGCGTAGCCTGCGCCCTTCAGCACCTCGGCCACCGTCGTCGCATTGGGGCTCAGTCCCACCGCTGCCGCTGGAAACAGCACATGCGGTACCGGCAGCACCCGCTTCGGGTAGCAGCCGGTCATCATCGCCGCACGCGATGGCGTGCACACCGGCGCTGCATAGTGGCTCATGAGCTTCATCCCTTCCTGCGCCATCCGCGCGATGTTGGGCGTGGATATCTTGGCACCAAACGGACCGATGTCCGCATATCCAAGATCATCAATGTTGATGAGTACGATGTTTGGCGTCGCAGCAAAGGACGAATGCAGAGCGACTAGGGACGAAATGAGAAAGAGAAGAGGCTTCATAAGGAATGGAGAGTCGATTGGGTGACGAATCAAAAGGCGGGTCACTTCTTGGCCGCTTTGCCGCCCTGAGGATCCACCAGCTCAGGCGCATACATCACATTCCCTTGGGGAATCTCCGGCGTCTTCCCACTCGCAGGATACGTCGTCTTCACAATGCTATGCAGCTGCTCAGCCAGCTTCGCCTGCACTTCCGCCTGCTCTGCTTTGTCAGCCAGATTCGTCAGCTCCTTGGGGTCCGTCTCATGGTCGTAGAGCTCCTTGCCCGCAGCGCCTTCGTTCCATTCGATGTAGCGCCAGCGGTCCGTGCGCAGCGCATAGCCAAAGATCCGCTTCCCATCATCACCCTTCGCAGCACTGGCACCCATGCGCTTGAAGCCCCCTCCGCGCACCACCTGGCTCAGCACCCAGCCGCGACCCTTGACCGTCGGGTCCTTCAGCATCGGCACCAGGCTCTGCCCCTGAAGATTCGCTGGAGCTTTGACATCACACAGCTCGGCCAGCGTTGGGTAGAGATCAATCAAGCCCACGGGCGAATTGGCCACCACACCCTTCTTGGCCCCAGGACCAGCGATGATCATCGGCACCCGGGCACTCTCCTCAAAGAGGCTCTGCTTCTGCCACAGCCCATGCTCACCCAGATGATAGCCATGGTCGCTGGTGAACACGACAATCGTGTTTTCCGCCAGTCCCAGACGGTCCAGCGCATCCAGCACCTTGCCCGCCTGCGCATCCATGAAACTGACGGCAGAATAATACGCCTGCACCGCCTGCCTTCGCAGGTCATCGGTCAGCTTGTCCTGCTCCTTCTTATAACTCCCCAGCGCAGGCACAGGCAGGTCTGCCTGATCCTCCTTCACCCCTTGCACCACCGGCATCTCCGCTTCCGGGTAGCCCTTGAACCACTTCTCCGGCGAGACATACGGCGTATGCGGACGGAAGAACCCCAGCGCGAGAAAGAACGGCCGGTCCTTCTCCTTCGCACAGCGCTCCAGCACCCACTCCGCATCCTTCGCCTGAAGTCCATCCGTATGCTTCTCATCCGGCCGTGGCGAGGCATACCAGCTCAGCGTCCCACCAAAGTTCCCGGGCAGGAGCGAGAAAATATCCGGGTGCTCAATCAATCGATCACAGCCCGCTGGGTTAAGCTCAAGCTCCCATGAAGCAGGATCGTCATGCCCGTTCGTGCCAATCGAGTTAGGCACTCCATAGTGATAAAGTTTCCCGATGCGTGCTGCAAAGTAACCCTCTCTCCGAAAAGCCTGCGGCAGACTCACCGCGTTCGGGATCGTCTGGCGGAAAAGCTGGGAGTTGGTCAAGATTCCGGTGCTGTTCGGGTAAAGACCCGTCAGTATTGAATTCCGGCTCGGTCCACAAAGTGGAAACTGGCAGTTCGCATTCTGAAACCGCACCCCTCGTGCCGCCAGCTTGTCCAAGTTCGGCGTTTTGACCAGCGGGTGCCCATAGCACCCCAGGCTGTTATTGAGGTCGTCCGCCATCATAAACAGCACATTCGGCCGCTGGGCGGCTTGAATCTGAGAAATGACGGCAAGTACAGCGGTGGCGAGAATGGTTGGGAGTCTCATGCGGCCGGGTGAAACGCCCGGGAAAGACACATCTTGCCAAACTCTGCGGATGCCTCCGATGGCGCTTAGTGAAAGAAGTTGAGATGATCAGGAACGCTTAATTATCATCCATAAGGTTAAAGAAAATATTTAGTAAGCGAATCAAAAATGCACAAATCTTTAGTCTTACCCTGAACATTTGCTTGCTCACAACTATCCAAATCTCTTACTCTCACAATTCGCCAATTAAATTTCATTATGAGTCACTTACGTGCTTTCCGCCGTTCCCTGGGCACCTTGATGTTCGTGCTGTTGCTTGCGTGGCAGGTGACGCAGCCATTGCAGGCAGCTACTTTTTTGTGGAACCGTTCGGCTGCAGGAACCTACAACTGGAATGATGGCACCAATTGGTTGCCTGTAACTGGGTTCCCCAATGCCTTGGATGACATCGCTAATTTGACTGCCAGCCTCGCTGGCGCGCAGACGATCAATCTGAATCAGCAAACCACCCTGGGTACGCTTAACATCGGTGACAGCAGCGGTTCAGGCAATGCGATCACTGTGGGAACAGGTACGTTGATGTTCGATGTAAGTTCCGGTTCTGCATCCATCACCAAAACGGGCGCCGGGTTGGATTTCATTTCGGCCAATTCCGTGTTCAATGACACGCTGGCCATCACCAACAATGAAACCACCGGCACCCTCACCATCTCCGGCACGCTGCGTTCCACCCTGTCCGATCTCACGCTCAACGGAACGGGTGCGGTTGCGACGGGTTCGATTGATATCTCAGGCGTCATCGGCACAGGCGGCGGCGTGATCAAGAATGACTCCGGGACTGTCCGTCTTTCGGGTGCCAACACCTATTCAGGTGCGACGACGATCAATGCAGGTACTTTGATCTTGAATTTGGCCACCGCGCTGCCGGTGCGCAGTGCGGTGACCATCGCCACCGGCGCGACCTTGGACGTCCAACTGGCTCTCACCATGGGTTCACTAAGTGGAGGAGGCCTTCTGACCAACTCGACCGCAAACGCACGTATTTTGACCATTGGACGCAATGATACCAGCACCACTTTTACCGGCAGAATTGCCCCCACAACGCCAGCCAACATTGCGATCACAAAGATCGGTGCAGGCACCTTGACCCTTCAGCCTGCAAACGGTGTCGCAGGGTCCACGTACACGGGCAACACCATCATCAATGGGGGCGCGATCGTACTGGATACTTCGGCCAGCGCCCTCACCAGCGGTTTTCTTGGGGTGACAAACGTGCAAATCACCGGCGGTAATTTCCAGATGATCGGCCGTTCTGGCGCATCCGTCTCACAAACCGTGGGCACCTTGACCTTGGGAGCCACCGGCGGTTCGATCACCTTGACCCCAAATGGAGGCACCGGTACCAGTCTTACCACGACTGCCTTGACCGCCACCGCTTCCGGCGGGGCGCTCCTGATCGTCGCTCCAGCCACCACCACATTTAAAATCGGCTCCGCCATTGCTTCGACTGCGCTCAATGGTCGGCTGGTCTTCAACGACGGCACAGCCAATACCTACAACTGGGCCTACAATAACAACGCCGCTGCAAATGCGATGTCGGGCTTTCTTCCTGTCACCGCCCTTCCCGTGGCAGGAGGTGGTGCGACCGGCACCGCCTATATTTTGACGGCCAGCCAAACTCAGACCACCGCATCTGCTACTATCGGCACGCTGAAGCTCAGTTCCAGCGTTGGCACTGTGCAGACTTTGGACCTTGGCGCGGGCGCTCTGAACATGACCTTGGGCGGTGCCTCTACCGCAACGCCAGGAGCCATTCTCATTGACGGCACCGATGGCTGGAACATCAACGCCTCCGGCACGGGTGTGTTTGGCCAAGCGACCGTTGCAGGCGGAGATCTCATTTTTCAGCAGTACAATACCACCAATGGAGTGACCGTGAATGCGGGCATCGCCAATGGTGGTGGTACGCTGAACCTCGTCAAGGCCGGGCCGGGCCTGCTCACTCTCGCTGGCACCAACACCTTTACGGGGACCGTTTTCGTGGACGGTGGCACCCTGAGTTTCAACAATGTGACAGCTGGCGGTGCTGGCAGCCTCGGCAGCGGCTCAACCACCGCCGTGACGCTCCGTGATGGTGCCACTCTGCAGTACACGGGTTCCACTGGCACCATCAGCGGTGCCGCCACGACACCGGGTGCGCACACTTTTGCACTGCAGGGCGGCAATGCCACGGTCGATGTCTCTCAGACCACCACCATCCTCACACTCGCGGGTGTTGTTTCTGGGGCAGGGGGCCTGACCAAAACTGGCAATGGCACACTCGCTTTGTCGGCTCTCCCGACTTACACAGGTGCCACCACCATCAACGGTGGTGTGTTCCAGATAGGCATCACCTCCTCCACGGGCGGGATTCCCGATCTCAGTCCTGTGATCCTCGGAGCCTCGGGTAGTCTCGACATCAATGGTACTGCTGCCACTCAAACAGAGACGGTGGGTTCCATCTCAGGTTCAGGCACCATTTTCAATTCAAACACCAATACCAAGACCCTCACGGTCGGTGGCGACAACACCTCCACCACCTTTTCAGGCACATTTGCCGCTTCAGGTTCGGTCGGGGGAGGTACGGCCTCAGGTGTGGCAGGCAACGGCTTGACCAAGCAGGGCACTGGCATTTTGACTCTCTCTGGTACCAATAACTGGACGGGTGGCACGAGCATCACTGCTGGAACACTTCGCTTTGGTGTCAATCAGGCGCTGAATACGACTGGCACCGTGACCTTGGCGGTCGGCTCAACTGCTTTTGCTGCGTTGCTGGATTTGAACGGTTTTAATTTCACTTCAGCCGCTCTCACTTTTGGTGGCACCAGCACCACCGCCGCCGCCCAGGGCACGATCGATCTCCGCACTGGCACGCTCACTCTCGGCGGCAATGTGACTTACACCAGCACCGGCAATCCCTTGGGCGCCATCATCACCGGCACCGGCGCGGGCAACATAACCCTGAACGCCGCACGCACCTTCACCGTCGGCGACAGCACCAATGTCGCGGCTGTCGGCGAATATGAACTTTCGGTGTTTGCCCCCATCAACGGAGCCTTCGCGCTGACCAAATCAGGTGCCGGCAATTTGTTGCTCACGGCTGACAACACGTTCTCCGGGCTCATCGTTCAAAGCACCACAGCCGGTGGAACGCTCGCGCTCACCGGAAACAACTCGGGAGTTACCGGCACCACCACGCTCAACAGCGGTATCCTCCTCCTGGATTACACGACTTCAAACACCACAAAAATAAACGCCACCGGAGCGTTGTCACTGCTTGGCGGCAGTCTGGTTTTAAATGGCAATAACACTGCTGATACTTCTCAGGCCGTCGCGAGCACCACCTTGGCCGTGGGCGGACAAGCTTCCATCACTTTGAATCCAGGTGCAGGCCAGGGACTGGTGTTGAATTTAGGGGCCATCACCCGCGCTGCCGGCGCAGGGGTTTTGCGCGTCAATCTCGCTTCAGGCGTTCAAACTGCGACCAATGGCGTGGTCACCTCCACGGGCAACGATACCACTACGGGCTTGGCCGGCACCGGTGGCGGCTGGTTGACCGTGACGAGTGGCGGCGTGACATCGTTTGGCACAATCTCGGGCGGCAATATCATTGCTGCCACCACCACCCTTCAGGACGTGGTGACCAGCTGGCTGGCTGGGCAAAACATTTCGGACTCGGCCGGTTTCACTGGCATCTTGGATAAAGAGACCAGCATCACCAGTCTCCGCTTCAATTCATCCAGCGCATCCAATATCTCGATTTCCGCAGGCGGCCTTTTGCGCATCGACAGCGGCGGCATACTCCAGACTTCCGGCACCGGTGTCACCACCATCAGCGGTGGCCGTCTTGTCGGCAATGTGGGTGGCGAACTGATTTTCACCACCGACAGCCTCACTCAGACTCTCGCGGTTTCGTCAACCATTACAGGCGCAACTCTCGTCACCAAGGCTGGCTCTGGCACTCTCTCGCTGAACGGATTTAACAATTCGACCGGGGCTTTCACCTTGATGGCCGGCACCGTGATCGCTTCCGGAGGCTTTGCAGTCGGTGACACCCAGGCCCTGACAATTGGGCCCGTGGGAGCTGCGGCCACCTTGAGATTGGTAGATGCCACCACGGAAACGATTGGTGCCCTCACGGGCAGCAGCGGCACGAACGGTCCAGCAACGGTGGCGCTTGGCATTGGCAGCACTCTGATCATCAATGAAACGGCGGCGACCACCTATTCCGGGCTCTTTACCGGAGATGCGACGTCCACTTTGATCAAAACCGGTGCCTCCACCCTGACTTATGCAGCCAATGGGGGCGGTGGCTTTGTGGGAACTCTTCAGATCAATCAGGGCATATGGCTCATGAACGGCAACGTCACTCAGTTCACAACGGCGCTGAACGCCATCGTATTGAACGGAACTGGCAGCTCGCTTCAACTCAACAATGACCAGACCTCCGGCATCAATCGTATTCCGGACACGACCCCGGTAACTTTGAACAACACAGCAGGTGGGCTTGGCTTTTATGCAACACGCAGCGGCGGCTCCACGGCTGCTTTGGAAACCGTGGGTGTTCTGACCCTCAACGCCGGTCAGAACACGATCACGGCAGATGGCACGGGTGCCTCCCGAGTCGGCGGCCCGAAATTCACCAATGCGACTCCCTTGGTGCGCAACAACTTCTCCACCGCACTCCTCCTCGCCCGCAGCTTTGACACCGTCGCCACTCAGGGCGGCAGAATTGTGTTCAGTGTTGATCCTGGTGGGGCCATCGGCGGAGGTGCGGCCGGTACCGGAACCGGCGCCACCAACTACAGCATCTATCCCTTCTTCATCGGTGAAAGCACCGCCGCCGCTCCCGTCGCCGCCACCAACGTCGGCAACTCCTTCGTCACCTTCGTGGATGGCACGCTGGGATTGCGCACTCTGAACACCGCCACGGAATACATCCAGGAGGCCGCTGGCTTCAATGCGCTCGCCGCCGTCACGACCAATAACGTCCGTTTTACCACCGGCGCGACCCTCGCTGGCTCAGCCACCACCATCAACTCGTTGCTCATTGATGCTGCCACGGGGCAGACCCTCACCGGACCTGCACGCGCTCTGCAGATCACCAGCGGTGCCATCCTTTCTGCCAATGCTGTGGCCAACGTCATCGGTGGCTTCACCGCTCTCACCACCGGCGGCACACCTTATTACACCTATGTCACCAATGCCGCAGGATCGCTGACCCTGAATTCCGCGCTCACCACTGCCACCACCTTGGTGAAATCAGGCACCGGCACCCTCGTGCTCGGCAGCACCGGAAACACCTTCACCGATCTCTATTTCAATCTCGGCCTCGTCCAGGCAGACTCACTCACCAAGCTGGGCACCGGCACTCTGAACTTCTTCGGCGGCGGCCTGCAGTTCGCCGGAGTTTACGATGCCTCCTCCAAGACCATCACCATTGGCACAGGTGGCGCCACCTTCGACACCAATGGCAACGACATCTCCTTCGCCAATGCCATCGGCAACGGCGGCGCAGGAAGTCTCACCAAGATTGGCACCGGCTCGCTCACGCTGAATGCCGCTTCCACTTTCACCGGTGCCACCATCATCAGCGCTGGTCGCTTGATTCTCGATGGCGGTGCAAATCGTCTCTCCACCACCGCCAGCCTGACATTGGGCAGCACCGGGGTGTTGCAGCTCGGTGGTACAACCACGGCAGATCAAACCATCACAGATCTGAGCGCCGTTGCCGGGGCCTCCCTCGTCGGCGGAAACAGCTCCGTCTCCACACTCACCATCAATCAAAACACCAACACCACGTATGCAGGCTTGATCGGCGGTGCGGGCACCAACGAGAACAACATCGCCATCGTCAAGACCGGCCTCGGCACCCTGACCCTGGGAGCCACCGCCAGCACATTCACCGGCGGCATCACCATCAAGTCTGGCTCGGTCATCGGCGGCAACAATTCCAATACGTTCGGTGCCAGCACCAACATCATCACCTTGGGCGACATCTCCGGCAGCGCAGATGCCAGTATCACCTTCTTCAACACTGCCTCGGGTTACGCCAACCCGATCGTGGTCGCGTCCGGCAGCTCCGGCGCCGCCACCATTTTCCTCGGCACCACCACGGGCGGTCCGGTTCTCAGCGGCGGCATCACACTCAACAAAGATCTCATCCTTGCCAAGGAAGGCACCTCTGGATCCTCATCCATCTCCGGCGGCATCACCGGCACGGGCAATGTGATCATCAGCAACAACGCGACGACTGGAACCATCACCCTCTCCACCACACCCGTAAACTTCACCGGCACCATCACCAACAGCGGTCTCGCCACCGGCTCCACCACCATCAGCGCCGTGATTGGGACCAATCTGACCGGCATCATCCAGAACAGCACCACATCCAGTCTCACCCTCGGCGCCGTCGCCAACCTTTGGAACACCGGGCTCACCATCAAGGCGGGCACCGTCATCGGCGGCAACAATGCCAACACCTTCGGTGACAATGCCAACATCCTCACCATCGGTGATTCATCAGGTGCCTTGAATGCCACCTTGCAGGTGACCAATTCGCTCACCTATCTGCAGCCCATCACCGTGGCCTCCGGAAACACGGGCGTTGCCACCCTGATTCTGGGCACGGGTACCGGCAGCGTTGTCTGGGGCGGCGCTGTCACCCTCAACAGTCACGATTTGACCATCGGCAAGACTTCGACCACCGGCAACGCCCAGCTCAACGGCGGCATCACTGGCACAGGCAATCTCGTCATCAACAACACGGGAACCACCGGCACCCTCACCCTCGGCACTTCCGCCATCAACAACATCGGCACCATCACCAATTCCGGTACCGCGACGGGCGCGACGATCTTCAACGCCGACATCGGTTCCAACGTGACCAATGTCATCCAGAACAGCGCCACCTCGGCCTTGACCTTGAATTCGGCCGCTCTGAACTTCACCCGTGCGACCGTAAGCCTTGGCACCTTGAACATCACGGGATCGACTGCCGCTGCTCCTTCCATCACGAATCTCAGTGTGGCCGCCGGTGCCACGTTCAACACCGTCAACACCGTGGGCCAGACGCTGAGCCTCACAAGCCTGAACCTCGGTGTAGGAACAGGAATCACCACTCTCGGCATCGAGCTTGGCTCCACCAGCAACTATGACTCCATTGCTCTGACCGGCGCCGCCACTGCCGCCAACGCGGTCAGTTTCCGGCTCACGGGTCTCACCGGTTTCGGCCCCGGCGTTTACACTCTCCTTTCGGCCACCAGCGGCTTGAGTGGTGCCTCCTACGGCATCAGTTCCGTCTCCTCTTTACTGACTGGTTCCAGCTTCTCCCTTTCCACCACAGACAGCCTCGTCCAGCTCACCGCCGCCGCATCTGCCGGAGACTTCTATTGGAAAGGCGCGGCCAATACCAGCTGGTCTGGCTTCAGTGGCACCACCTCAAACTTCACCTCCGATCTTGCAGGCACATCAAACATCTTCGGCACCCCCGGGGTGAACAGCAGTGTGATCTTCAGTGCCAATGACCTGACGATCACCTCCCTGAGCACGACGCTTGATGCCGCTTTCAACATCAAGGACCTCACCTTCAACAGCAATGTGGGCACCGGACCTTTGAGCGCTATCATCATTGCCGCCGGCACCGGTGGTTCGCTCACACTCACCCCGACCGCCACGACCAGCGGCATCAATCTCCAGACCGGTGCTCCCGCCTCCGTCACCATCTCCGCCCCGCTCGTTCTTGCCGCCGCTCAGAGCTGGACCGTGGCAGACGCCACGACAGTCCTGAACGTCTCAGGTGGTGTCACCGGCAATGGCTTCAATCTCACCAAACTGGGGGACGGCATTCTGCAGCTCACCACCGCCAATGCCTCCACCTACAACGGCACCACCACGATCACGGGTGGCATCTTTCGCGCCGGTTCTGCCACAGCCTTCAGCGCAAACTCCGCCGTGGTCATCGATGCCGCAGGCAAACTGCAGCTCAACGGTTTCAACAACACCATCGCATCCCTCGCGGGTGTCGCCGGTGCCATCGTTGAGAATGGCAGTGCTGCCACTGGCGCCACCCTCACCGTGGGCGCAGACAATACCTCCACCACCTTTGCAGGCGTGCTGCAGAACGGCGGAGCCGCCAATCTCGCGCTCGTCAAGACCGGCACCGGAGCGCTCACCCTGAGCGGAGCCAGCACCTATCTTGGCAATACCACCGTCAGCAACGGCACCCTCAATATCACCGGCTCCATCACCGGCAACTCCACCACCTCAACCCTCGCCTATGGCGGCTCAGCCACCAATACGATCGTGAACGTGAGCGGTGACATGACACTGTTCTCCACCACCGGAGGCAACGCCAACGGCAGTGTCGCGGTTTACAATCAAACAGGTGGCACCGTCACCGTCACCCCCGGCACAGGGAATTCCCAGTATGTGGCCAGGGCCGCAGGCTCCTACGGTTACTTCAATCTGACCGGCGGCACTTACAAAGTCGGCAACCGCTTTGATGTGAATTCACTCACCAATCTCGGGAATATGCAGACCCCGGGCTCCTTCTCCGCAGGTGTGGTCTATGTCGGCGGCACCGGTTTTCTGGATCACACCAACGCGGAGTGGTTCATCAATGGCTACAGCCTGGGGCAGATCACCGTCGCAGACAGCGGCATGATTGATCACACCGGCTCAACTCAATCGTTTGCCATCTTTATGGACAGCACCACCGTCGGTGGGGCCTATGGCGTTCTCAATCTCGCAGGCGGCACCGTCATCACCGGCGCACAGCCCGTTCGTTTTGGCAACAGCACCACCAATGACAACGGCAACGTGGGCTTCGTCAATCTGGCCGCCGGCACGCTCAGCGTTGGCGTCGCCATGATCTCAAGCGTGAATCCCACAGGTGCCAACAATGCCTACCTGAATTTTGCCGGCGGCACCTTGAAAACAACCGCAGCCATCACCAACTGGGTCCCCGCCTCCACCACCGGCATCACTTACACCTCCACCTTCTTTGGGGCCATTGATAACAGTACCGTCTCCGGTGCACCCTCCTTCACCGGCGGGCTCGTCTTTGACAGCGGCGGCTTCAACAGCTCCTTCAATCAGCCCTTCACCGCTGCCACCGGTGTCGGCGTCACTCAGTCTGACATGACAGTCGTCGGCGGCACGGGTTACATCGGCGCCCCGGCGGTCGTCTTCAGCAGTGCTGGCCTGGTGGCTGGCGGCACCCCTGCGGCAGGTTATGCGCTCATCAGTGGCGGGGAAGTCACCGGCATCGTCATCACCTCGCCCGGCACCTATGTCAGCGGCACCACGCCCACTTTGACTTTGACCGGCGGTGGCGGCACCGGCGCATCGGTCACTCTGGGTTCGCTCATCACGGCAAACACTTCCGGCGGTTTGACCAAGATTGGTGCAGGCACATTGACATTGTCTGCGGCAAACACTTACACAGGTGGCACCACCGTCACCGGCGGCACGCTCGCTCTGGGCGCGAGCAATGCGCTCGCCGCCACCGGCAACGTCACAGTGAACGGCGGCACGCTTGACCTGACAACCTTCAACAACACCGTCGCCAATTTCAGTCTGCAAAGCGGCACCATCACCGGCACCACGGGAGTGCTGACTGCCACCTCAGACTTCGACCTCCGCAGTGGTACTGTGAACGCCATCCTCTCCGGCAGCGTGGGCATCACCAAGACGATGTCCGGCACCGTCACGCTCAATTCCATCAGCACCTTCTCAGGGGCCGTCAATGCCAATGGCGGCAGGCTGTCCTTTGCCACCAGTGGCAACTTGGGCAATGCCTCAGCCACCAACACCCTCGGCATCAATGGCGGCACTCTCAGTTACTCGGGCTCCAGCGCCCTGGATCTCACCTCCACTCGTGTCCTCACCATCGGTTCTTCCGGCGGCAGCATCGAGGCAGTCAGTTCCACCGGCGTTCTCACCATTTCCGGTGGCATCAGCAGCTCCAGCACCGGTGACTTGACCAAGACCGGCGCAGGCACAGTCGTCATCTCCGGCTCCAACAGCTGGAACAGCGGCGCCAATGCCGTCATTGTGCGCGACGGCACCCTCCGGGCCGGCTTTGGCACGGGCGGCATCAATGCCCTCACCGTCGATTCCTCCGGTGTGATGAGTTTCCAGAACAACATCGCTGAGGCGCTCACCCTCACCTCCGGTGCTCTGCAAGTGTCTGGCGGGGCCCGCCTCGGTTTTGAACTCGGTGCTGCAGGCACAAGCGACAAAATCATCAGCTCCGTGGCTGCTGTGGTCAGCGGCACCATCACCCTTGATTTCTTCAACCTCGCAGGATTTGGCAGTGGCTCCTACAATCTCATCTCGGCCGCCAGCGGACTGGATCTGGCCACCTTTGCTTTGGGCAATGCTCCTGCGGGCTTCAACTACACCCTCAACACCAGCGCCACACTCATCAGCCTCGATGTGGTCTCCTATGTGCCCATCTACTGGACGGGCAGCCAGTCCACGAATTCCTGGGCCACCACCAGCGCCGGCCCCTTGACCAACTGGGCCACGGATGCTGCAGGCACCCCCAATTACACCACCCTGCCGACCACCACGGACACCGTGATCTTCAGCGCCTCCACTGCCACCGGTCCCACCATCACCACCACACTGGACGGCAGCTACACGCTGGATGGCCTGCAGTTCATCGCCGCCCCCTCGGGTGTCACCGCAGTCACGATCAATCAGGGCACCGGCGGCACTCTCACCCTCGCGCCCAGCAGCACCTCCGGCGGCATTCTCGTCGGTCCAAACGCAGGAACCATCACCATCACTGCGCCCTTGGTCACTTCCAGCGCCAACGTGTCTTCTCAGACATGGAATGTGGATGGCACAGGCACCTCTTCCCTTCTCATCAGCGGTCCTTTGACCATCAACGCTCTGATCAACAAGACCGGCGCTGGCATACTCACTCTCAGCGGCACCAGCAACACGGGCGCCGGCGGACTGACCCTCACCGGCGGCACGCTCAACATCAACGCTAACAACGCTCTCGGCACAGGCACCTTCTCCATTGGTTCCGGCACCACCATCAATAACACTTCAGGTTCCACCGTCAGCCTGACCACCGCCAACAACCCGATGAACTGGAACGGCAGCTTCACCTTCACAGGTGCCAGCGCGCTGAATCTCGGCACAGGCGCTGTCACACTCGGTGCCAACACCACGTTGACCACGACCGCCAGCACCCTCACCGTCGGCGGCTCCATCGGTGACGCCGGCGGCAGTCGCTCTCTCACCAAGGCGGGTGCCGGAACCCTGGCCGTGAGCGGCGGGGTCACCATCGGTGGGAATCTCGCGGTCACGGCTGGAGTCACGACCTTCGGCGGCTCCACCAACACCATCGGTGGTTCAGTGACCGCTTCAGGAACCACCTTCACCATGAACGGCGTCAGCACCATTGGCAGTGGCGTGAGCATCACCGCCGGCACCGCAACCATGAACGGGAACAACACCATCACCGGCTCGGTGGCCATCACGGGGGGCACGCTGAACTTGGGCGGTACGAATTCCATCAGCGGCGGTGTCACCCTCGCCTCGGGCTTGTTGAACATCGGCAAGGCAGACGCACTGGGCGTCAATGCCTTCACCATCAACGGCGGATCATTTGACAACACTTCTGGAGGGGCGCTGACCTTGAGCACCAACAATCCTCTGACCTTGAATGGCAGTTCCATCTTTGTGGGAACCAATGATCTCAACATCGGTACGGGGGCCGTGACACTGCTGAGCACTTCCACCATCAGCGTGACCGCAAAAACACTGACCATTGCCGGCGTGATTGATGATGGAGGTTCCCTCTTCAGCCTCATCAAATCTGGCGCAGGCACCCTCCGCCTGGCAGGAGTCAATGTTTACGATGGTGCCACGATCATCAATCAGGGCATTCTGGGCTTTGACACCACCCAGGTTCTCAGCTCCACCACGAACGCGCTGCTCTTTGGCTCCTCCAGCACCATCACCACCACGGGCACTTTGGATTTGACCAGTGCCAGCGCCACCTTCGGCGGTGGCATGCTTGTTCAGTCCGTCTCCACATCCAACAATGTCATCACGATTGGTTCGGGCATGACACTCAATACCAGCAACAATGTGGTCGTCGGTTCCTCCGCCACCACAGGCACCCCCACCACCAAGCTTCTCGTCGCTGGCGCCACGGCGGGTGTGGGCACCTGGAATTCTTCCTTGCCTGGGGCCACCTTCCGCGTCGGTGGCGGTGCTACTGTCGCCAGCACCACCGTGCTCGACATGACCGGGATTGGCACTTTCACCTCCAGCCTCGGCGGCGGAGCCTTCCGTCTCGGCAGCTCGGACACTTCCGTCAGTGTCGCAGACGCCGTCACCGTATTGCTCGCCCCCACCAGCACCATCACCGCCGCCACAGTTGATGTGGGCGCTTCCGCCGCTCATTCCGGCACCCACACATTGACGTTCGGCACGGGTGTCACCACCATCAATGCGGACAGCTTCAACATTGGGGGCGTGTCCACCGGCACGACCGTTGTTCGCGCCAATGGCGTGGTCAACTTCGCCGTGGGTTCGGGCACCTTGAAAGTCCGTGCAGCGAATGGAACGAGTGCCGCCACCATCAACGTGGTCAACACCACAGGCAGCACCAACCAAAGCCTTTCTGGCACCGCCTCCTTTGCAGGAAACAGCGTGGATATCCTGGCTGGCACTCTCACCATCGCATCACGTGCCCCCACGGCCACTACCAACTCAGCCTCCACTACGGGATCAATGACCTTTGACACCGGCACGCTCACGGCCACCACGCTTGCTCTGTCCAGCCGCGGTGGATCCAGCCTGACCACAGGCAGCGTCACAGGCAATCTGACCATCGGCGGCACCTCCGCAGGAACCACGGCGACGTTCACGACCGTGAACATGAGCACCAACTCCACCTCCACCGCCAATTCATCCGGAAATGCCATCTCCACCTTGGACATCAGCGGCCAGGGCACCGTCGCTGTGACGACTCTGAACATGGGAGCCCTCAGCGTCAGCGGTGCCACTGCCTCCAGCAGCACCCAGGCCACGCTCAACATCGCCGGCACCGGTGCGGTGAACATCACCACCTTGAACATGGGTGTCAGCACCCTCAGCGGCGCCACTGCCACTGGCGGCACCTTTGCCACCATGAACATCAATGGTTCCACCACGACCATCGGCACCCTGAACATGGCCGTCAATTCGGCCACCGTAGCCGCCACCAATGCCACCCTTGCCTTCGCCACGATCAATCTCAGCAGCGGAACCCTGCGTGTGACGGGAAATCTCACCATGGGCAATACCACCGCCAATGTGTTCAATGCCGTTTCCAGCTCCATCATCATCACCGGGGGCCTCCTGACGGTGGATGGCAACATCGCCGCCACCAATGGCACAGGCACGGAAACCTCCACCCTCACGCTCAATGGCGGCATCCTCGACATGACCAGCGGCACCATTGGCGCCACGGGTAATCTGGTCACCACCTTCAATCTCCAGCAGGGCACGCTTAAAAACCTCGCCGACTTCAATGCTGGCGCAGCCTTGGTCAAATCCACCAGCGGCACGCTCATTCTCGACGGCACCAACGCCTACGTGGGTGACACCACCTTCGCAGTGGGCGGCGGCACCATCCAGCTTGGGTCGAACAACGTCCTTCCGGATGGTTCCGGCAAAGGCAATTTCGTGACCACCAACGGCCTCCTCAACATGAACGGTTTCAGCGACACCGTGAACGGGCTCAGCGGCGCCGGCACCGTGGACAATCTCGCGGCCAGCACCACCAGCACGCTGACCGTCGGCGGCAACAACGCCACCAGCACCTTCAGCGGTGTGCTGCAAAACACCGGCAGCAGCGCGGTGCTCGCGCTCGCCAAAACTGGCACGGGAACGCTCATCCTCAACACGGCCAACTCCTTCTCTGGCGCCACCATGATCAGCGGCGGCGTCATTCAGGTCGACAACGCTGGCGCTCTGAGCAACGGCAGCGTCACGTTCAACACCTCTGGTGTTCGCCTCGTCGTTGGCACCGGCCTCAATTTCTCCAATGCAATCATCATCGGTGCCAACAATGGTGCCGCCAGCAGAGGCCTCATGGAAGCTGGAACCACGGCTGGAACCGCCACCATTTCCGGCCCCATCACCATCAACAATGCCGCAGTCGGCGGCGGCCACTTTGCCGCACCTACGGCCGGAACAATTTTGAATGTGACGGGGGTCATCACTTCGTCGGTGGATGTGACCGCACGCCTTGGCTACGTGGTTTTCTCAGGAGGTGGCACAGGTTACACCGCCCTCGTCAACAGCCAGGATACGACGGCCATCGGTGCCAATAACGGTCTTGCCACCACCGCCACATTGACCATTGCAGGCAGTGCGGCCGGGAATTTCGATCTTGCGGGTTTCAATCAATCCTTGGTCGGTATCATCAAGGGCGCCAGCACGGCAACCATCGGCAACAGTTCCACCATTTCGGATTCCACCCTCATCCTCACGGGCACATCCACGTATGCAGGTGTCATTCAGAACGCTCTTGGCAGCGGCACACGGAAGGTCAACATCGTCGTCAATGGCGGAGCGCTGACCCTGACCGGCGTCAGCACTTACTCGGGAACGACAACGGTCGGCACCGGCACCCTGGCGCTCAGCACCGCCGGCACCGCGACTCTGACTGCGATCACCGTGACTGGCACGGGCGGCATCTTCGACATCAGTGGCGTCACTCCGACGTCTGCCACCATCGCTTCTTTGGCCGGCGGCGCCGGAGCCAGTGTGACCCTGGGTGCAAAGACCCTCAACACCGGCAGCGATAACACCAGCACCACCTTTGATGGTACCATCAGCAGCACTTCAGGTGGCTTGACCAAGCAGGGCACTGGCACCATGACCCTGACAGGCGGCAACACTTACTCCGGCACCACCACCATCAGCGCCGGCACACTGCAGCTGGGGGATGGCACCAGCGGCAAGGATGGAACGAACGACAACAGTCAGAGCATCGTCAACAATGCAGCCCTGGTGTACAATCGTTTCGGCAGCTTGGCCTATGGCGGTGCCATCAGCGGCAGCGGTACCGTGACCAAGACGGGTGTGGGCACGCAGATTCTCAGCGGCACCAACACCTACGCCGGCGTGACCACCGTCACTGCCGGCACACTTCAGTTCGCCAGGCAGTCATCCCTTTACAATAATGTGGCTGCCAGCTGGACGACCACCAATCTGGTGGTGAGCAGCGGTGCCACTGCCGCCTTCAATGTCGGTGGAACGGGTGAGTTTACAGCATCAGACATCGCCACCATCCAGCCTCTTGGCACCGCCACCGGCGGCTTTGCAGACGGCTCCAAGATTGGCTTGGACACCTCCAACGCCACCGGCGGCCGCTTCACCTATTCCACGGCTATCGCTGACACCAATGCGGGCGCCAATTCCGTCGGTCTTGCCAAGCTGGGCACCGGCACTCTGGCGCTGGATCAGGCCAGCACCTACACCGGCCCCACCACTGTTTCCGGCGGCACGCTGGAGGTGAACAACACATCGGGCTCCGCCACCGGCACTGGCAGCGTGACCGTCAGCAACTCTGGCAGCAGACTCTCTGGTTCCGGCAGCATCGCTGGCAGCACCACCCTTGATAGCGGCACCGTTCTCGCCCCCGGCACTGGCACCACAGGCACCAGCAACCAAACGCTCACTTTCACCGCCGTCACAAACACTCTGACCGTGAATGACGGTGCCAGGATTGAGCTTGGCATCACCGCACCCACCACACAGGCTCCAGGCGTTTTCTACGATGGACTTTATCACGATGGCCTGGGCGGCACCACGACCACCGCCCTGGCCTACCTTCAGGGAATTGGCACCTCGAGTCTGGCCGCTTGGAACAGCGCGACCCCTGGCAGCCATGATTTCATCAATCTGGGCGCGGGATCTTTGGTCCTCGGCGCCGGAGCTGGCACCATCACCCTCCTCGACAACGGCTACACCACACAGGGTCCTCAACTGGGAGATGTGTTCAACCTCATCGACTGGGCCGCCTACAGCGGCAGCTTCAATGCCAGCACCGACTTCAGCCTTCCCGACTTGTCTTCATCCGGCATGTCTTGGGACACCTCCGCTTTCACCACCTACGGACTCGTGGTCGTCGTTCCGG
The DNA here is from genome assembly GCA_943371875.1 of Prosthecobacter debontii. Taxonomy (GTDB): domain Bacteria; phylum Verrucomicrobiota; class Verrucomicrobiia; order Verrucomicrobiales; family Verrucomicrobiaceae; genus Prosthecobacter; species Prosthecobacter debontii_C. The sequence continues at coordinate 49,765 of CALRWM010000042.1, forward strand.
AGCCCTCACGTGTGCTCTTCCTCATGCTTGGCCTTCTCGGACTCATGGCCCGCCGCCGCCGGTCATCTCTCTAAGTTTCTGCTCGCAGCACCTCTGGAAGCAGAGGCGGGCAAAAAAAGTATCGGGACTGACAATCCCTTATGGAAGCTTTGGCGCACCGTGCTTGAGCGGGGCACCCTTGGGCAGCCCCATAATCTCATTCCCTTCGCTCCACGACATCTCAAACCCACCGTGCGTTTTGGAGTCCCGCCTTTAGGCGGTTCCGGACGAACGTTAACAAAGCTCCGCCACTTATGCATCAGTCGAAATTTGAATCTGATGTCAGTCTCTTGCGCAAGTATCTATAAGTGATCCTAACCTGAGATACAGCGGTGATGAAAGCGCTTACACGCCTCATAAAGAAACAGTCTTCAATTACATAAAGACAGTTTCATGTTTCATCTAGAGGCCGGGCCAAGTCTCGATCTAAGGACCACTTTGGGCTTGTTCCAAAGAATGCAG